>NZ_VFUA01000011.1 GCF_006440735.1 Mesorhizobium sp. B2-7-1
CCGTCTTTGAGGCATCAGTCCCTCTCTCAGGACTGTCCCTTATATCCTTGTCTCAGTTTTGGGGTGCACTCCACATCTACTGCCTACTGCCTACTGCCTACCATCTCCGCCAGCCGCCGCACCGTGTTCCAGTTGCGCGACGTGCCGACACCGAAGCGCTTGTGATTGGCGGCGGCAACCAGCCGCGAGCTCGGCCGCTCGCGTGAGAAGACGAGCCAGATGTCGCCGTCGACCAAAAGCACCTTCTCATCGTTGGCGGCATGGGCCCGGAGTGCTTCAACGGCATCCGCAGGCACCTTCTCGCGCATCACACGTACAGCCACTTGGTCGCCCGTGTCAGCGGATTCAGCCGGGAACGGATTGCCGGCAGAAAGCCGCAGCCAATCCTCGGCGCCGCGCACGATGATGTCGACATGGCGGCCGAAGGTCTTTTCGAAGGCTTTTTCCAGCCGCTGTTCGAGCTTTGAGATCTCGCCCGCTCGAGCCTCGAACACCAGATTGCCGGTGGCCACCAGCGTGCGGACGTTCTTCAGGCCCAGTCCCTCGGCCATCGCCTTGAGGTCGGCCATGACCACGCGCCGCCCCTCGCCCAGAATGATGCTGTAGAGCAGCGCTACATAGGTCCGCATCAAACCAGGCGCGACTGATCCACCGCCGCCGAAATAAAGCTTGCGAACAGCGGATGCGGGTCGAGCGGCCGGCTCTTCAGCTCGGGGTGATATTGCACGCCGATGAACCAGGGATGGTCGGGATACTCGATCGTCTCGGGCAGCACGCCGTCGGGCGACATGCCGGCAAACACCAGGCCGCAATCCTCGAGCCGCTGCTTGTAGTCGATGTTGACTTCGTAGCGGTGCCGGTGGCGCTCGGAAATCTGCATGTCACCGTAGATATCCGCTATTTTCGAGCCCTTGGCGAGTTCGGCCTGGTAGGCGCCGAGCCGCATCGTGCCGCCGAGATCGCCTGTGGCCCTGCGCTTTTCCAGCATATTGCCCTTCAGCCACTCGGTCATCAGGCCGACGACGGGCTCGTCGGTCGGACCGAACTCCGTCGACGAGGCATGGTCGACGCCAGCCAACGAGCGGGCCGCCTCGATGCAGGCCATCTGCATGCCGAAGCAGATGCCGAAGTAAGGCACCTTGCGCTCGCGGGCGAACTTTGCCGCCAGGATCTTGCCTTCCGAACCACGCTCGCCGAAGCCGCCGGGAACGAGGATGCCGTGCACCTTCTCCAGCCAGGGTGCGGGATCTTCCTTCTCGAATATCTCGCTTTCGATCCAGTCGAGCTTGACCTTGACGCGGTTGGCGAGGCCGCCATGCGACAGCGCCTCGATCAGCGATTTGTAGGCGTCCTTGAGGCCGGTGTACTTGCCGACGATGGCGATGGTCACCTCGCCTTCCGGATTGTGGATATTGCTGGAAAGCTTTTGCCACGGCTCCATGCGCGGCTTCGGCGCCGGATCGATGCCGAAGGCCGCCAGCACTTCCGAATCGAGGCCTTCCTGGTGATAGGCCAAAGGCACGTCATAGATATGCGGCACGTCCAGCGCCTGGATCACGGCGCTTTCGCGCACGTTGCAGAACAGCGACAGCTTGCGGCGCTCTTCCTTCGGGATCGGCCGGTCCGCGCGCACCAGGAGGATGTCGGGCGCGATGCCGATGCCGCGCAATTCCTTGACCGAATGCTGCGTCGGCTTGGTCTGCAGTTCGCCGGCGGTCGGGATGTAGGGCATCAGCGTCAGATGCACATAAACCGCGTTGTTGCGCGGCAGGTCGTTGCCGAGCTGACGAATCGCTTCCAAGAACGGCATCGCCTCGATGTCGCCGACCGTGCCGCCGATCTCGCACAGCACGAAGTCGTAATCGTCATTGCCGTCCACCACGAAATGCTTGATCTCGTCGGTGACGTGCGGGATCACCTGCACGGTCGCGCCGAGATAGTCGCCGCGCCGCTCGCGCTCGATGATATTCTTGTAGATGCGGCCGGTGGTGATGTTGTCCTGCTGGTTGGCCGAGCGGCCGGTGAAGCGCTCGTAATGGCCGAGATCGAGATCGGTCTCAGCACCGTCATCGGTCACGAACACTTCGCCATGCTGGTACGGCGACATCGTTCCAGGGTCGACATTCAAGTAGGGATCGAGCTTTTTGATCCGCGCGCGATAGCCCCGCGCCTGCAGAAGAGCCCCAAGAGCTGCTGCGGCGATGCCTTTTCCGAGTGAGGAAACCACGCCGCCAGTGATGAATACATATCGCGCCATGGGAGTCATCGCTTAACGCGGCCTGATTGATTCCGCCAGAGAAAAAACCGCCGCGAAGGCTTTTTCCCAAAATGGCGCCGGTGCCGGTGATCGGCGTTTTCACTATTCAAAACAAAAGGGCCGGCAGTGCCGGCCCTTTCGGCAGTTTGATGGAAAGCCTTAGATAATAACAACCTTGGTGCCGATCCTGACGCGGCTGTAGAGGTCCATGACGTGCTCGTTGATCATGCGGAAGCAGCCGTTGGAGGCGCTGGTGCCGATCGACTGCGGCGCGATAGTGCCATGGATGCGCAGATGCGTGTCCTTCTTGCCGTCGTAGAGGTAGATGGCACGCGCGCCGAGCGGGTTCTGGCCGCCGCCGTTCATGCCGTCCTTGTACTGGCCGTAGTGCTTCGGCTCGCGCTTCTGCATGTCGAGCGTTGGGATCCAGCGCGGCCATTCCTGCTTGTCGCCGACAGCCACCGTGCCCTTGAACTGCAGGCCTTCGCGACCAACCGCGATGGCATAGCGCCGCGCCGTCGAAAAGCTCTCGACGAGATAAAGGCGACGGGCACTGGTATCGATGACGATCGTGCCAGGCTCATAACCCGAGAACGCAACGTCCTGCGGCACGAATTCCGGCTTCACCTTGAAGGGCCGCTTGGCGTCCTTCTTGGCCAAAGCCGAATCGAGCGCGCGGGTTTCCGGCAGGTAGGCGATCGACGTCGATTGCGCGGCGCCGCCGAACAGACCCGCGAACAGACCGCCGCTGCTGGTCTGCTTCTGCCCGGGCTGCTCGCTGCGCAGTTCGCCGTCGTTGCCGGTGGCCGCGACGTTCATCGCCTCTGCCGGGATAGGCTCCTCGGTCTGGACGGGAGCGAGCGGCGCGACCGGCTCCAGCGGCGCGATGATCTTGGTGGTCTTCTTGGCAGGCTTGGCGTCGGCGACTTCAGCCGGAGCGGCCGCGCCGCCGGCCTTCTTGGCGAGCCATTCCTGGCGCGCGGCGTCCGCCTTGGCCTTGGCCGCCTCGCGCATCGCCATCTTGCGAGCATCGAGCGCCTTCTGTTTGGCGGCTTCCTTGTCGGCCGCGATCCTGGCCTCGATCTTGCTGATCTGCGCGAGATCGTCCGAGGTCGGGTTTTTCTTCTTCTTGAGAAGCCTCAGCTGCGATGCGTCGCTCTTGGCGGCGGCAACGGGAATGGCGTCGGTTTTCTCTACCGACGGGGAGGAGACCATGTTTGCCGGTCCGGCAAGGGCCGCGGAACCCATGCCGAGGACGGCACAGACTCCCAAAATGATGAAGCTGCGAAGCTGCATGGCGAAGATCCGATCGTTCAAATGCAAGTTGCCCACGGCGTCGCCCGGCGCCCCCCAAGGACGCCGAAAGTGCCGCGCGCAATCTATAATCGATTAGCCGTCATCGCCTCAAGCTGAGGCAGGCGCCACGCCCGGTTGAATCTTCGTGATCGGGCGCGCATTTGCCGCGACTGTGTTCAAAGAACAACAGATCGCGGCCCGGTGCTTGTCCGGCTATTGGTTCGGAACCTGCGGGGTGACCGGCAAGGTGACGCCGTTGGTCGCCGGCGCGGTGGTCGGATTCGCGAGCGCCGGCGCTGTGGCCGGAGCCGGCGCAGTAGTGCCGTTGGCAAGCGGCGTGGTGGTCGCCGCACCGCCAGCCGGAGCCGCGGGAGCAGAGCCGCCGGCCGGGGCCGCGGGCTTGGAGGTACCCACCGGTCCGTTGGACCCCGGCAGCTGGTTGAGCACGCCGTTACCCTGGCTCGACGTCGCCGGACGATCAAGAATGTCGATCGGCTTCTCGCCGTAGCGGGCAATGATCGACAGCGCCAGCGACGTCACGAAGAAGGCCGCCGCCAGGATCGCGGTGGCGCGGGTCAGCGCGTTGGCGGCACCCCGCGCCGTCATGAAACCGGAACCGCCGCCGATGCCCAGGCCGCCGCCTTCGGAGCGCTGCAGCAGCACCACGCCGACAAGGGCGAGCACGACCATGAGGTGGACGACGATCAGTACGGTTTCCATAATTTATCCTGGCGAGGCCCTGCGCGACCGCGCATACGACCGATGATTTGGAGGCGGCTCCTTACAATGCTTTGGCGGCATTTCCAAGCCCGTGGCCGGGAATATGGGAAGCAATGCGGCCATTACAACGATTTAGGCCGCGCGAGCCTGGGAGACGCTCTCTAGGAGATGTTCATGTAAGCTTCCGCAATGGCCAGGAAGTCGGCTGCCTTGAGGCTGGCGCCGCCGACCAGCGCGCCGTCGACATTCGCGACGCCGAGCAGTTCCACCGCATTGGAAGGCTTGACCGAGCCGCCGTAAAGAACGCGCATCCTCGCCGCGGCATCGCCGAGCAGCCCGGTCAGCTTGCCGCGGATATGCGCATGCGCCTCGGCGACGTCGGCCGCGGTCGGCGTCAGGCCGGTGCCGATGGCCCAGACCGGCTCGTAGGCGATGATGGTGTTCGCCGCGGTGGCGCTGGTCGGAACCGACCCTTCGAGCTGGCGCGACAGGACATCGAGCGTGGCGCCCGCCTCACGCTCGGTGCGCGTCTCGCCGATGCAGATGATGGCCACCAACCCTGCCCGCCAGGCCGCCGAGGCCTTGGCATGGACCGTCGCATCATTGTCGCCGAACAGTTCGCGGCGCTCGGAATGGCCGACGATGACGTGGCTTGCGCCGGCATCCTTGAGCATCTCGGCCGAAATCTCGCCGGTAAAGGCGCCGCTCTCCTTGGGATGGCAGTCTTCTCCACCGGCCCGAACCGGTGTGCGCGACAGGATCTCGGCGGCGCGCTGGAGCAAGGTCGCCGGCACGCACACCACCGCCTCGGTCTCCGCGTCCAGGCCGCTCATGAAGCCGTTGCCGATCGACCGCAGCTCGTTGAGGGAGGCGCTGGTGCCGTTCATTTTCCAGTTGCCGGCGACAAGCGGGCGGATTCCAGGGGTCATGGGGCGCGTTCTCCGAGCGACATTAAGCAGCGCCCTCACTACCAAAATCAGGTCACAAAGCAATCGACAGTGGGCCGGAAGGGCGCTATTGCGCTTGTTTCAGACTCGGCGCATGCGAAAATGCGCAAAAATCGGAAGTATGCATGCTTGGTATATTGAGAAGCGCGGCGGGCACCTGGGTCGCGAAGGCGTTGCTGTCCTTGCTGGTGCTAAGTTTCGCCGCCTGGGGCATCACCACCCGTATGGTGGGTGGTGTGCTGGGTGGCCACCATGCGGTGATCACCGCCGGCGGCACGGAGGTTTCGATCAACGAATACCGCCTCGCCTATGATCGCCAGCTCAGCCTTCTGTCGCAGCAATATGGCCAGCGCGTCACCCAGGAGCAGGCCAAGCTTCTCGGTGTCGACAACCAGGTGCTGGCGCAGCTCGTTTCGGGCGCTGTGCTGGACGAGCAGGCGCGCAAGCTCGGTCTCGGCCTTTCCAAGGATCGGCTGGCCGAACTGACGCGCGAGGATCCGGCCTTCAAGGGCCCCAGCGGCCAATTCGATCGCCGGACCTTCGAATACCTGCTTCGCCAGCTCAACATGCGGCCCGAGGATTACCTCAAGAACCGCTCGCAGGTGGCCGTGCGCCAGCAAATCATCGAAGCGATCTCCGACGGCATGAAAGTGCCGCAGACCTTCCTCAAGGCGGTCTCGCTCTATCGCGGCGAGGATCGCACGATCGACTACCTCGTGCTGCCGAAGACGCTGGTGCAGCCGATCGAGGCGCCGTCCGACAGCGCCCTCAACGCCTATTTCGACGCCAACAAGAAGAACTATGCCGCTCCGGAATACCGCAAGTTCTCTTATGCCCGGTTGGAGCCGCAGGACATCTCGGATCCATCCGCGGTGACGGACCAGCAGGTCAGCGATGACTATAAAAAGAATGTCGCGCGCTACACGACGCCCGAGATGCGCACCATCGAGCAGCTGGTGTTCAAGACGCCGGATGCGGCCAAGGCCGCTTTGGATTCGCTGAAGGCTGGCGCCACTTTCGACAAGCTCATCACCGCCGAGGGCAAGACGCAGGCCGACACGCTGCTCGGCACGCTGGCCAAGGACAAGATCGCCGACAAGGCTGTCGCCGACGCGGCCTTCTCGCTCAATGCCAACGAGGTGAGCCAGGTCGTCCAGGGCGCCTTCGGTCCCGTGCTGTTGCGCGTCACCGAGATCAAGCCGCAGGTGGTGAAGCCGCTTTCGGAAGTGTCCGCCCAGATCCGTAAGGACCTGGCGCTCGGCGAAGCAAGCCGCATCCTGCTCGACGTTCACGACAGCTATGAGGACACCCGCGCCTCGGGCGCCTCGCTTGCCCAGGCCGCCGACAAGCTGAAGCTCAAGGTCGTCACCATCGATGCCATCGACCGTACCGGCCAGCGGCCGGACGGCACGATCGTCAACGACCTGCCGGAATCGGCCGAGCTGATCAAATCGGTGTTCGCGGCCGAGCCCAATACGGAGAACGAAGGCCTGACCACCGCCGACAACGGTTTCGTTTTCTACGAGGTGCAGTCGATCACGCCGGCGCGCGACCGTACATTGGACGAAGTCCGCAAGAAGGTCGCGGCCGACTGGACGGAGGCCGAGACCGACAAGCGGCTCGACGCGAAGGCTCAGGAACTGGAGAAGCGCCTCAAGGCCGGCACCACGCTCGACGTCATCGCCGGCGAGCTCAAGCTCGACAAACAGACCAAGCGCGGCTTGAAGCGCGAAGCCGACGATGCCGATTTCGGCAAGGAGGGTGCCGCAGCCATGTTCGGCGTCGGCGAAGGCGGCACTGGCTTGATCCCCTCGCCCACCGGCGACGGTCAGATCCTGTTCAAGGTCGCCGAGGTCTTCGAGCCGGCAGGCGCCGATGGCAGCGCGGTGCCGGACGAAGCCCAGAAGTCCTTCGGCGCCGGCATGTCCGACGACCTGCTCGACCAGCTGGTGGCGCAGTTGCAGTCGCAATATGACGTTCGCATCGATCCGAACGCCGTTTCGCAAGCACAGACACGATGAGCGCTCTGAAGACACACATAGCCAAGGTCGCCACCGGCACCGCGCTTTCCTTCGAGGAAGCGCGCGAGGCGTTCGACATCATCATGTCGGGCGACGCGACGCCCGGCCAGATCGGCGGCTTCCTGATGGCGCTGCGCGTGCGCGGCGAGACGGTGGGCGAGATATCCGGCGCGGTCGCCACGATGCGCGCCAAGATGCTGCGCGTCGAGGCGCCGCACGACGCCATCGACATCGTCGGCACCGGCGGCGACAATTCGCATTCGGTCAACATCTCGACCGCTTCGGCCTTCGTCATCGCAGCCGCCGGGGTGCCGGTCGCCAAGCATGGCAATCGCGGCCTGTCCTCGCTGACCGGCTCGGCCGACGTGCTGACGGCGCTTGGCGTCAAGATCGATATCTCGCCCGAAATGATCGGCCGCTGCATCCACGAGGCCGGCGTCGGCTTCATGTTCGCGCCGGCGCATCATCCGGCGATGAAGCATGTCGGGCCAACCCGCGTCGAGCTCGGCACGCGCACCATCTTCAACCTGCTCGGGCCGCTGTCGAACCCCGCTGGCGTCAGCCGCCAGATGGTCGGCGTTTTCCTGCCGGAGTGGATCATGCCGGTGGCCGAGACGCTGAAGGCGCTGGGCGCCGATCACGCCTGGGTCGTCCACGGCGACGGCTATGACGAGATCACCACGACGGGCGAGACCCAGGTGGCGGAGCTTGCCGGCGGCGAGATCCGCAGCTTCAGCTTGACGCCGGAAGCCGTCGGACTGAAGCGGCACACCAAGGAAGAACTGCGCGGCGGCGACGCCGCCTACAACGCCAAGGAACTGCGCGATATGCTGAGCGGAACCGCCGGCGCCTATCGCGACACGGTGCTGATGAATGCCGGCGCCGGACTGGTCGTGGCCGGCAAGGCGACGACATTGGCCGATGGTATCGCCGCGGCGGCGCAAGCGATCGACAGCGGCCGCGCGCTTGGCGTGCTGGACAAGCTCGTCGAGATTTCGAACGGATAAGGCCTTGTCGGACATCCTGCGCAAGATCGAAGCCTACAAGCGCGAAGAGATCGCCGCGGCGAAGCTCCGCGTGCCGCTGGCCGAGATCAAGGCGCAGGCTGTGGACGCCGAGCCACCGCGCGGTTTCCTCGCGGCGCTCGAAGCCAAGCGCCGGGCTGGCGGCTTCGCGCTGATCGCCGAGATCAAGAAGGCCAGTCCCTCCAAGGGCCTGATCCGCGCCGATTTCGATCCGCCGGCGCTGGCCAAGGCCTATCAGAAAGGTGGCGCGGCCTGTCTTTCGGTGCTGACCGACGCGCCGTCCTTCCAGGGCGCTCCGGAATTCCTGACGGCGGCGCGTGCGGCCGTGCGCCTGCCGGCCCTGCGCAAGGATTTTCTGTTCGATCCCTACCAGGTCTACGAAGCACGCGCCTGGGGCGCCGACGCAATCCTGATCATCATGGCGAGCGTCGACGACGCGCTGGCCAAGGAGCTTGAGGCGATCGCTTTCGAGCTCGGCATGGACGCCCTTGTCGAGGTGCATGACGAAAAGGAAATGCAACGCGCGCTTGGCCTGTCATCGCGCCTGATCGGCATCAACAACCGCGATCTGCGGACCTTCGTGACCAGCCTCGATGTTTCGGAGCGACTGGCGGACATGGTGCCGGCGGACCGGCTGCTGGTCAGCGAAAGCGGCATCTTCACGCATCAGGACTGCCGCCGGCTGGAAAAGAGCAGGATTGGCACTTTCCTCGTCGGCGAGAGCCTGATGCGGCAGGCGAACGTGGCCGCGGCGACCGAGCTTCTGCTGACGGGCAAGGCGCCGGCCGAGGCCGTTTGAGGATGCCTGCCCTCACCCATCTTGGCGCCAAGGGCGAAGCCAATATGGTCGATGTCGGCGACAAGGCCGAGACGACGCGCACGGCGATCGCCGAAGGTTTCGTCTCGATGCGGTCTGAAACGCTGGAGATGATTCTCGCCGGCGATGCCAAGAAAGGCGATGTGCTAGGCACGGCCCGTATCGCCGGCATCATGGCCGCGAAGAAGACGCACGAGCTGATCCCGCTCTGCCATCCGCTGCTTCTGACAAAAGTTGCCGTCGAGATCGAGCCGGACCGTTCGCTGCCCGGCCTCAGGGTCACCGCGCTCGCTCGCGTCACCGGCAAGACCGGCGTGGAGATGGAGGCGCTGACCGCTGCCTCGGTCGCCTGCCTCACCATCTACGACATGGCCAAGGCGGCGGACCGCGGCATGGTGATCTCCGGTATCCGTCTGGTCGAGAAGACCGGCGGCAAGTCCGGCGACTACAAGGTGGATGCCTGATGGCATTGGTTCCGGTCGCCGAAGCGCTCCAACGCCTGCTCGACGGCGCCACGCCATTGCCGGGCGAAAGCATTCCGCTGGCGGAAGCGGCCGGGCGGGTCCTGGCGCAACCGGTTGTGGCGCTGCGCACGCAGCCGCCCTTCAACGCCTCCGCGATGGACGGCTATGCCGCGCGTTCCGCCGATGTTGCCTCAGTGCCGGCGCAGCTCGAGGTCATCGGCATGGCGCCTGCCGGGCGGGGCTTTTCCGGATCCGTCGGGAAAGGCCAGGCCGTGCGCATCTTCACCGGCGCGCCGGTGCCCGAAGGTGCCGATACCATCGTCATCCAGGAAAACGTCCGCGACCTTGGCAACCGCAAGATCGAGGTGACCGAGCCGACCGCGGAAGCACGCAATATCCGCCGCGCCGGGCTCGACTTCGGCCAGGGCGATGTGCTGCTCAACAAAGGTCGCGAACTCGATGCGGCAGCGCTTTCGCTCGCGGCGTCGGCCAACCACCCTGCCTTGAGCGTCGTACGCCGGCCGCTGGTTGCCATCATCGCCACCGGCGACGAATTGCTGCCGCCGGGGAGCGCGCTCGGCCCCGACCAGATCATTTCCTCCAACGCCTATGGCGTTGCCGCCGCCGCCCAGTCCGTCGGCGCGCGCGCGCTCGATCTGGGCATCGCCGCCGACCGCAAGGAGGCGATCGCGGCGCTGGTCAGGAAAGCGGTCGAGGCGAACGCAGACGTCATCGTCACGCTCGGCGGCGCGTCGGTCGGCGACCACGACCTGATCCATGACGTGCTCATCGGCGAAGGCATGACGCTCGACTTCTGGAAGATCGCCATGCGCCCCGGCAAACCGCTGATGTTTGGCCGGCTTGGCAATGTCCGATGCATCGGCCTGCCCGGCAACCCGGTGGCCAGTATCGTCTGCTCGCAACTCTTCCTGAAACCGCTGCTTGCCCGGCTCGGCGGCCGCGATCACAGGCAGGACGTACGAGCCGCCCGGCTGGGCGCCGCCATGCAGGCTAACGATGTCAGGCAGGACTATGTGCGCGCCGTCGTGCGCGAAGAAGCCGGCGCCCTGATCGCAACACCTTTCGGCATCCAGGACTCCTCGATGCTGCGGATGCTCGCCGACGCCAACGGCCTGATCGTGCGCGAGCCCTTCGCGCCGGCCGCCGAGACAGGCGCCGAATGCAGCGTTCTGATGTTACGCTGAACAAAACGTCAACAAATTCACTAAACTTTAAACGGTTGCGGAACACAACTGGAACAGATAGTGTTTGTTCTGGGTTTGTTTTTCTGATTCTGGTTTCAGAACCCGTGGGGGCCGCCGATGCTGACGCGCAAACAACATGAACTCCTGATGTTCATCCATGAACGCCTGAAGGAGAGCGGGATTCCCCCATCCTTCGACGAGATGAAGGAAGCGCTCGACCTTGCATCCAAGTCCGGCATCCACCGGCTGATCACGGCGCTGGAAGAGCGCGGCTTCATTCGCCGGCTGCCTAACCGGGCGCGTGCGCTGGAAGTGTTGCGCCTGCCCGACTCGATCGCCCCCGGCCTCAATGCGGCGAAGAAGTTTTCGCCAAGCGTCATCCAGGGCAGCCTGGGTCAGAACAATGTCAGTCGTCAGATCAGGCCGGTGGCGCCGTCGCGAGCCCCGACGCCAAGCAATGACGACGATGCTGTTTCGGCCGTATCCATCCCGGTAATGGGACGCATCGCCGCCGGTGTGCCAATCGACGCCATCCAGCACCAGACGCATTCGATCACCGTGCCGCCGGACATGATCATGGGCGGCGAGCACTATGCGCTGGAGGTCAAGGGCGACTCGATGATCGAGGCTGGCATCTTCGACGGCGATACCGTCATCATCCGCAACGCCAATACGGCGAGCCCGGGCGAGATCGTGGTTGCGCTGGTCGACGACCAGGAAGCGACCTTGAAGCGCTTCCGCCGCAAGGGTGCCTCGATCGCGCTCGAGGCCGCCAACCCGGCCTATGAAACCCGGATCTTCGGGCCGGACCGGGTCAAGGTTCAGGGTAAGCTCGTCGGACTTATCCGCCGCTACTGAGCAAGGCTGGGCGGCGGTCTTCGTCCGGAATTGCCCGGCATCTATTCTGCCGGCTGCGGCGCTGCAGCCGGCTTGTCCGGCCGTTGATAGGGCGGCAAGCCCCTCGCCTCGCGCGTGTATTTCCGCTGCTCGTGCCAGGGCCGATATGGTTCTTCGACCGCATAGCGAGCAGTTGGCCGCGCGGTTGCCGATTGCGGATCGAAGAAGACGGCGGCGCTGCCGTCGCGCGCCAGCTGCCGCTTGGTGACGACAAGCACGCGCGGATCGCGGCAGGGGTTGTAGGCGGTGGCGTCGTTGATCACGATGAGGTCGGCGAAGCCGCAGGCCGGCCGCGCGCTGCCGCGGTTCTCGGCGAGCGCGACGATCGCGCCGGACGGGTGCCGGCCGATGCAGAGGTCACCTGTACAGTAGAAGGGCGAGCCGGGCGGCAGGTCGACCGGATCGGCGATGTCCAGTGCATCTTTGGCGAATGTCTCCGGCGGCACGATTTCCTCGGCTTTCAGCGCCCGTTTCCAGTTGTCGGTGGTGAACTCGTTGGAGCGTACGCGATTGACGGCGAGCTCGCCGCCGCCGATCGGCATCGCCACAAGATGCGCGTCCTCCGAGATAAGCACATCCGGCGTGCGCACATGGGGAACAGCCAGCAGCGCGGCAAGAGCGAAGGGCACGGCTGCCAACCTAAGCCAGGTGGTGGCCATGGTCGCGATGACCAGCGCGATCGTCGCCAGCAGCACCGACTGGATCGAGATCAGCCCGACGGCATCGACCGGTGAGCGCTCGGAGATCCACGCCGAAATGGCGATCATCGCCGTCAGGCCCTTGCCCATCACATAAAGGAACGGACCGTCGAAGCCGAAGGGCATCGCCAGCGCGCTCAACACGGCGAACGGCATGACGATCAGCGAGACGATCGGCATCACCGCCAGATTGGCAAGTAGGCTGAGCGGCGACACGCGCTGGAAATGCCAGATAGCAAACAGCAATGTAGCGCTGCCCGCGATGAGCGAGGTTACGGCGGCGCCACCCACCCCGAGCGCCAGTTTTCGCGACAGGTACCCGAGGAACGATCGCTTTGCCGGCGGCGCTGTCGTTTTGCCGGCGCGATAATCGGCAAAGCCGGCATAGGCGCCGACCAGGGCGGCGGTGGCAGCAAACGACATCTGGAAGCTCGGGCCGACCACCTCGTGCGGCGAGACAAGGATGACGGCGATGGCCGAGATCGCCAGGTTGCGCATGGTCAGCGCCGCGCGGTCGAAGAGGACGGCGGCGAGCATGACAGCCAGCATGATGAAGCTTCGCTCGGCCGCCACGACGATGCCGGAGATCACGAGATAGGCGGCGATCGAGAGCAACGCTATTCCAGCGGCATATTTCTTCACCGGCCGGCGCGACGAGAAATCCGGAAACAGCGCGAAGGCGCCGCGCAAAAGCACCATTATCGTGCCGGCGACCAGCGCCATGTGCAGGCCCGAGATAGAAATGATGTGGTAGATGCCGGTCCGCCGCATCGACTCGTTGATCGCTTCCGGAATGCCGGCGCGCACGCCGACGATCAGCGCCGCGGCGATCTCGCCTTCGGACCCGCCGATGGCGCTCCTGATATGGTCGGCAATGCCTTCGCGCGCGTTTTCGATGGCCGATGCGACGCGCGCGCCAAAAGGTGCCTCCACTGGCCCAATCAGCTTCGGGTCGCCCAGGAAAAAGCCGCTGCCGCCAATGCCGGCAAAGTAGCTGTCGAAGGAATAGTCGTAGCTGTCCGGCCGAACCGGGCCGGTCGGCGGCAACAGCTTGGCATAGCCCGTCAGCATCGAGCCGGCGGTCATGCCGGGTGGGATCCTGCGCGCCGACAACCTGACGCGGTCCGGCGCGTAGCGCAGTTTCGGACGCTGCGTGGAAATCAGATCGATGGTCAGGCGGACACGGCCATTGGCCATCGCCTCGGCGGTGACGAGGCGGCCCGTCAACCTGGTTTGGATTTCGGACCCCAGCATCGGGGTCGCCATCCGCCAGGTCTCCACCTTGGCCGCGAGAAAGCCCAAGGCGCAGAAAAACGCCGCCATGAAGACAAGGTGCGTTCTGTGCCGGGAACGCGAGATAGCCGCGCAGACGGCCATCAGAGCCACCGCCGCGAGCGGCCTGTGGAGATCGGGCTCGGTATTCAGCGAGAAGTAGTAGATGACGCCGGCCGCAAGGAAGACCGGCACCAGCAGGAAGCCGATGCCGCGATCGAGCTCGGTCGCGGCGGCGACGGCAGCGCTTCGACGCAGCGCAGGAAGCGAAACGCGGCCAAGCTGTTTGCGGATCCGGCTGACGGTGCCTGCCGGCGAGGCTGGCTGTAGCGCATCGTCGCTGGACGGCAGAAGCTCGGTTGGTGGACGGAATTGCGGAAGCGAAACCGGCGCGGCCTCTGCGGGCGAGGCATGGACAAACATCAGGCGCTCGCTGACGCCCGCCGTCGTTCCCTCGCCCTTCTCCGCGCCCCGGCCACGTCCAGCCATCGGGTCTGCCCCTTGCGCCCCAGACCGCCTATGCTACATGAACGCCGACCGCGTGGAAGTCCGCGCGAAACATGCATTTTTTCAGTGCTTCTTCGAGAGTTCCATGTCCGACAAGGTCGTCACCCGTTTTGCCCCCTCGCCCACCGGCTACCTGCATATTGGCGGGGCGCGCACGGCGCTGTTCAACTGGCTCTATGCCAAGCACACTGGCGGCACGATGCTGCTGCGCATCGAGGACACCGACCGCGAGCGCTCCACCGAGGCTGCCACGGCTGCCATTCTCGACGGATTGACCTGGCTCGGCCTCTCCTGGGACGGCGACGCCGTCTCGCAGTTCGAGCGCGCGCCGCGCCATCGCGAGGTGGCCGAGGAGCTCGTGCGCATGGGCAAGGCCTATTACGCCTATGAGACGCCGGCCGAGCTCGAGGCGATGCGCGAGGCCGCGCGCGCCAAGGGCCTGCCGCCGCGCTACAACGGCCACTGGCGCGACCGCGCTCCGTCCGAGGCGCCGGCAGGTGTCAAGGGCGCAATCCGCATCAAGGCGCCCACCGAGGGCGTGACGATCGTCAACGATCGCGTGCAGGGCGAGGTGCGCTTCCCGAACAAGGATCTCGACGACTTCATCATCCTGCGTTCTGACGGCGTCCCGACCTACATGCATGCTGTCGTCGTCGACGACCACGACATGGGCGTCACCCACATCATCCGCGGCGACGACCACCTGACCAACGCCGCGCGCCAGACGGTGATCTATAACGCCATGGGCTGGGACGTGCCGTCGATGTCGCACATCCCGCTGATCCACGGCGCCGATGGCGCCAAGCTGTCGAAGCGGCATGGCGCGCTCGGCGTCGAGGCCTATCGCGCCATGGGCTACCTGCCGGAAGCCCTGCTCAACTATCTGGCGCGGCTCGGCTGGAGCCATGGCGACGACGAGGTGATGTCGATCAAGGACATGGTCGCCTGGTTCGACATCGGCGACGTCAACAAGGGCGCGGCCCGCTTCGATTTCGCCAAGCTCGAGGCGCTGAACGGCGTCCATATGCGCAAGATGGACGACCAGGCGCTGTTCGACATCTTCGTCGCCACTTTGCCCTATCTCGAAGGCGGCCCCGCACTTGCGGCAAAGCTCGACGACAAGCGCAAGGCGCTGCTGCTCGCCGCCATGCCCGGCCTCAAGGAGCGGGCCAAGACCCTGGTGGAACTGGTCGACGGCGCGGCCTTCCTGTTTGCCGAGCGGCCATTGCCGCTGGACGAGAAGGCGGCGGGCTTGCTCAACGCGGATGCGCGCGCGATTTTGCGCGGCGCGCATGGCGCATTGTCTTCTGTCCAGGGCGAGTGGAACGCCGCTTCGGCGGAGGCTTCGATCCGCGAATTCGCGCAGGCCGGCGGGCACAAGCTCGGCGCCGTAGCGCAACCGCTCAGGGCCGCGCTGACCGGCCGCAGCACTTCGCCCGGCGTGTTCGACGTGCTTGCCGTGCTGGGCCGTCAGGAAAGCCTGGCGCGCATAGCAGATCAAATCGATTAGGAGCGAACTGGCCCAAGAAGATTGGCATTGAAAGGTGTGTTTCGCAGTGCAACATTAGGCCTTGGCCCAATCTGGCACGCACCTCCTAAAATGCGGTGGCGAGTTCGCGCATTCCGGTGACTTCGACGTGTCGTTTGCAGGAATTGCCTTGCCGGCATGAGGATACAAAAGGAGTTGAGAATGAGCGAAGCTGCGACAAAACTGGAACCGGGCAGCAAGGCGCGCGAGTCGACCGCCAGGCTCGAACTCGCCGGCAAGACGCACGAATTGAAGGTGCGAAGCGGCACGGTCGGGCCCGACGTCATCGACATCGGTTCGCTCTACAGCACGACCGGCGCCTTCACCTACGATCCGGGCTTCACCTCCACCGCAAGCTGCGAGTCTGGGATCACCTTCATCGACGGCGATGCGGGCATCCTGCTGCATCGTGGTTTCCCGATCGACCAACTTGCCGAGCATGGCGACTTCCTCGAAGTCTGCTATTTGCTGCTCTACGGCGAGTTGCCGACCAAGGCCCAGAAGGACGACTTCGACTATCGCGTGACGCGCCACACCATGGTGCATGAGCAGATGTCGCGCTTCTTCACCGGCTTCCGTCGCGACGCGCATCCGATGGCCGTCATGTGCGGCGTGGTCGGCGCGCTGTCGGCCTTCTACCATGACTCGACCGACATCTCGGACCCCTACCAGCGCATGGTCGCCTCGATGCGCCTGATCGCCAAGATGCCGACGATCGCGGCGATGGCGTATAAGTACCATATCGGCCAGCCGTTTATTTACCCGAAGAACGATCTCGGCTTCGCGGCCAACTTCCTGCACATGTGCTTTGCCGTGCCGTGCGAGGAGTACAAGATCAACCCGGTGCTGGCGCGCGCCATGGACCGCATCTTCATCCTGCACGCCGACCACGAGCAGAACGCCTCGACCTCGACGGTTCGCCTGGCCGGCTCTTCCGGCGCCAATCCGTTCGCCTGCATCGCCGCCGGCATCGCCTGCCTGTGGGGTCCGGCGCATGGCGGCGCCAACGAAGCGGCGCTGAACATGCTGGGCGAGATAGGCCATGTCGACCACATCCCCGAGTTCATTGCCCGGGCCAAGGACAAGAACGACCCGTTCCGCCTGATGGGCTTCGGCCACCGCGTCTACAAGAACTACGATCCGCGCGCCAAGATCATGCAGAAGACCGCGCATGAGGTGCTAGGCGAGCTCGGCATCAAGGACGATCCGCTGCTCGACATCGCCATGGAGCTGGAAAAGATCGCGCTGACCGACGAGTATTTCATCGAAAAGAAGCTCTATCCGAATGTCGATTTCTATTCCGGCATCACGCTGAAGGCGCTGGGCTTCCCCACCACCATGTTCACCGTTCTGTTCGCGGTCGCGCGCACCGTCGGCTGGATCGCGCAGTGGAAGGAAATGATCGAGGATCCGCACCAGAAGATCGGCCGCCCGCGTCAGCTTTACACCGGCGCCACGGAACGCGACTACGTGCCGATTGCGAAGCGGTAATTGAGCGAATGGCGAAATAGCGAGTAGCAAATAGGGGAAGAAGGGCAAACCGACACAGCCCTACTCGCTATTCGCTACTCCCTATTCGCTTTCTTGATACACCCCATCACCACTTCCGCGGCGATCTCGCCCGAGGGCCGTTCGGTCGCCATGCGTCGGGCGATCTCGGCAAAGCCCGCCTTTTGCCAGGCGCGCATGCCGGTGTCGGCAAACAGGGCTTCCAACTGCCGGGCGAGGTTCTCCGGCCGGACATACTGGTCGTAGAATTCCGGGACCAGCGCGCGGTCGGAAATGAGGTTGGGCAGCAGCGCCGACCACGTCATCACCATATGCTGCAGAAGCTGGCGCGCGATCGGGTCGAGCTTGTAGCAGGAAACCATTGGAACGCCTGCGAGCGCCAGCTCCAGCGATACCGTTCCCGAGGCAATCAGCGCAGCGTCGGCCTTGCCGAAGGCCTGCCATTTGCGCTCCGACTCGGTGACGATTTCCGGCTTGTCGTCCCAGCTTGCGATCGACGCCTTCACCAGCTCGGCGACATGCGGCACCGTCGGCAACAGCAGGCGAAGGCGATGGCCGCGTTGGCGCAACGCCGACATTGCCTTGCCGAACGGTTCCATCAGCCGCCGGACTTCGCCGCGGCGCGAGCCTGGCAGCACCAGCACCGTCTTGACGCGGTCGCCAGTGAGGTCGCGCGGCTGGCTCTGCGCCTTGGCGGCGCCGAGCACGCCCGGATCCTGCGTCAGCCGATGGCCGACATAAGTGCCCGGCGGTCCGCCGAGACGAGCGAGCGCCTTCACCTCGAACGGCAGGATGCAGAGGATATGGTCGACATAGGGCTTCATCGCCACCGCCCTGCCCGGCCGCCAGGCCCATACGCTCGGGCAGACATAGTGGACGATCGGGATGGCCCGCGCCGTTGCGCGGACCTTCTTCGCGACGCGCAGCGAGAAGTCCGGGCTGTCGATGGTGACCAGGCAATCGGGCCGCTCGGCCGCGATCGTCGCCGCCGTCTGGCTGATCCGGCGCATCAGCCGTGGCAGGTCGCGCAGCACCGCGCTGAAGCCCATCAGCGCGATCTCGCTGCCATCGAAGAGCGGGGTCAGCCCCAACTGCTGCAAATGCCGGCCGCCAATGCCGACGAGTTGCACCTTGCGGCCGGTCGCGCGCTCGAGCGCCCGCACGATATCGGCGCCGAGCAGATCGCCGGATTCCTCGCCGGCGACGATCGCGATCTTGAGCGGCTTGTCAGCGACCATTGGCGGGCTCTCCATTGGTCAGCTCAATTGCCGGCAGACCGACGATGAACAGGCCAAGCGCGTTCGCGCGAGCAAGCGTGGTCGGGCCTTCGAGAATAAGCGAACGGCCAGCCTCGACGGCTACGCCGGCAAGGCCTGCCGCATGCGCGGCTTCGATCGTCTGCGGGCCGATGGTGGGCAGGTCGGCCCGCAATTCCTGACCCGGCTTGGCGCATTTGACCAGCACGCCGCGCGCCTTGCCGGCCAGCCTGCCGTGGCCGCGCAATTCGCGCATTCTGTCGAGCAGGCCGGCGGTGCCTTCAATACCTTCGAGGGCGACGGCTCGACCTCCGATCGCAATCGCTGCCTGGCCGATATCGAGCGCGCCGATGGTCTTGGCCGCCATACGGGCGGCCTCGATGTCGCGCCAGTCGGATTGGTTTGGCCCGGCCGCCGTCAATGTGCCTTCGCCAGCTGTCAGTTCCGGAACGACTTCGTGGGCGCCGACGACCTTGACGCCTCGCGTTTCGAGGGCTCGGGTCAGCATCTTCAGCAGGCCATCGTCTCCGCGCCGCAAGGCTTTGACCACTAAGGGAATTATCGCCAGCAGGCCAAGTGTCGGCCTTATCTTGCTCAGCCGCGGCCTGCGCTTGATCTCGCCGGCGAGGACAAGGTGCGTGATGCCCTGGCGCTTCAGCAACGGAAACAGCAGCCCGATGTCTTCCAGCGCGAGTTTTTGCTGATCGTAGGCCGCAAAGTCCGCCTCGCGATCGACCTCACCGGCGGCGATGATGACGAAAGGCACGAAACCATGCTTGACCAGGCCGTCGGCGACTTCGACGGGCAGCCTGCCGCCACCGGCGATAATGCCGACCTTCGAGCCCGGCGCGAGTGAAAGCCTCGGCGTCGCGGGCTCAGCCCTCGTCATCGCCACTGTCATCGTCGTCGCCGCCCTTGAGCGACGGGACGGCAAAGTGCCGCTTGCCGCGACTGGTGATGAAATCGATGATCTTCATGGCCGTTGGCGACCCGGCGAATTCGGCCTTGGCGAGCTCAACATTCTCGCCGACGGTGCGGGAACGATCAAAAATCGCCCTGTAAGCTTTGCGCAGCAGGTAGATTTCGGAACGCGGCAGGCCGGAGCGCTTGAGCCCGATGATGTTCAAGCCGCGCAGGCTGGCCCGGTTGCCGACGGCAATGGCATAGGGAATGACATCACCGACAAACGCCGAGCACCCGCCAAGAAAGGCGTTGTCCCCGACGCGCACGAACTGATGCACGGCGCTCAGGCCGCCGATATAGACGTTGTCGCCGATTTCGCAGTGGCCGCCGAGCGTCGCGCCATTGGCGAAGGTGGCATTCTTGCCGACGACGCAATCATGGGCGATGTGGGCATAGGCGAGGAAATTGCCATTGTCGCCGACAGTCGTCTCGCCGCGGCTGGTATCGGTGCCGACATGCATGGTCACGCCTTCACGGATGGTGCAATTCGCTCCGATAACCAGGGTGGTGCGCCCGCCCTTGTGCTTGGTGTTCTGCGGCGGCGCGCCGAGCGTCGCCATCGGATAGACCTTCGTCCCGGCCCCGATGGTGGTGGCGCCCATCACCGACACATGGCTGACCAGCTCGACGCGATCGCCGATGATTGCATCGGCGCTGATATGGCAGAAGGGTCCGATGCGGACGCCTTCGCCGAGCCGGGCTCCTTCTTCGACGACCGAGGAAGGATGGATGGATGTCTGGACTTTCATGAGCATTTCGAACCGTCAGCCGGTAACCATCATGGCCGAAACTTCGGCTTCGGCGGCTTTTGCGCCATCAACCATCGCCTCGCAGGCGAATTTCAGCAGGTTGCCGCGCTTCTTGATCTTTTTGACATGGATCCTGAGCTGATCGCCCGGAACCACCGGTTTGCGGAATTTCGCATTGTCGATGGTCATGAAATAAACCAGCGAGGGCTTTTCCGTGTTGAGGCTGCGAATGCAGATCGCGCCGGCGGTCTGGGCCATGGCCTCGATGATGAGCACGCCGGGCATGACCGGCTGCTGAGGAAAATGGCCTTGGAAATGCGGCTCGTTGATGGTCACGTTCTTGATGCCGACGGCGGACTCGTCGCCGTCTATGTCGATGATGCGATCGATCAGCAGGAACGGATAGCGGTGCGGCAGGAGCTTCATCAGCCCCATGATGTCGACCGCGTCGAGTGTCGTTGCCACCATGTCAGCCATTTCCGTCGCCTTGCTTGCGCGTCCTGGCCATCTTGCGCAGCATCGCTATTTCGCGCATGGCTTCCGCCATGGGCTGCGCCGGGTAACCTCCCCAGATCTCGCCTGCCGGCACGTTGTTCATGAATCCACTTCTCGCAGCAAGCTTGGCCCCTGGCCCGATGGTCAGATGATCGGCGAGGCCGACACCGCCACCCATGGTGACGTTGTCGCCGACGACGACGGAACCGGAGATACCCGAAAGCCCTGCTATAATGCAATTACGGCCGATGCGAACATTGTGGGCGATCTGCACCAGATTGTCGATCTTGGTGCCTTGGCCGATGACGGTGTCGGACATCGCGCCGCGGTCGACGGTCGAATTGGAGCCGATCTCGACATCGTCCTGGATGATGACGCGGCCGATCTGCGGCACGCGTTCAGGCCCCTTGGCGCCGCCGACGAAGCCGAAGCCGTCCTGGCCGATCCTGGCGCCGCCATGGATGATGACGCGATTGCCGACAAGCGCATATTGAATGCTGGCGCCGGGGCCGATGAAGCCGTCGCGGCCGATCTGGCAGGAACGGCCGACAACGGCGTGAGGCGCAATGACCGTGCCGCTGCCGATGGACACGTCAGGGCCGATCACGGCGCCGGCCTCTACGATCGCCCCGTCCTCGATATGCGCGGACGGATCGATGAACGCATGTGCCGATATGCCGGTTTCTCCGGTCATCGGCCCCGGAGTCGCGGCCTGCGGAAACAACAGGCGCCCAACCATCGCGAAAGCCTGTTGCGGACGGGGATGCATGAGCACCGCGATGCCTGGCGGCGCCTTGCTGGCAAAATCGGCAGGACACAGGACCGCGGCCGCCCTGAGCGACTGCATCAGGGCGAAATTGCGCTTGCCGTCGACAAAGACGAGCGCGCCATTGCCACCCTCGTTGGCGGGAGCCAGCGCCTCGATGGCAATTTCAGCCTGCGCGGAATCGAGCAGGCTGGCGCCGGTCAGATTCGCGACCTCGCCAGCCGTATACCGGCGTGAAGGCGCGAAGAACACCGGATCGGTCATTCCAGAAGCAATATCCAGCTGGGTCGGCTCAGTCTAGTCCGGGCCGTCAGGCGGCCCGGACGTCGCGACCGCGAAATTAGAAGCGGGTCGCTATGCCGAAGTTGAATTCCTGCACATTGTCGGACGATTCTTTCTTTACCGGAATCGCGTAGTCGATGCGGATCGGGCCGAACGGCGAGGCCCACATCAGGCCGACACCCACCGAAGCGCGCAGATTTATGCCGGTGGAGTCCGGGTTAACGCCGACAAGTTCGTTGCCATAAAGCGTGGCCGCATCAGCAAAGACGGCGCCGCGCAGGCCAAAGCTCTCAGGAATGACCGGAAGCGGGAACTGGGCTTCCGCGGAGGCGTTGAAATAGGTCGTGCCGCCGAGATGGTCACCGCTAGTTCCACTAGCCACAGGACCGATGCCGCCATACTCGAAGCCGCGGATCATGCGATCATTGCTCTGGAAGAGATCGAAGATGCGAAGATCGCCATTGCCGTAGCCTGCAAGGTAACCTGCGCCGCCGGAAACCAGGCCGACGATATCAAGCTGCTCGGACAAAGTCTGGTAGACGCTTGCGCGCCCTGTGAACTTGACCCACTTGGCGTCGCCGCCCAAACCAGCGAACTCGGTCGTACCGGTGATATAAAGGCCCTCATGCGGGTTCTTCATGTCGTCGATGGTGTTGTACACCAAACCCAGACTGACAGATGATTTCAGCCAAGGGCTCTCCGCGATGCCAGCTTGGATTGCCGGCGAAACATTACACTTCGCGGGGTCTAGCACACCGCTGGTCAAGCAATTGTCTGGGTAGTCATACTTCTCTTGCGAGATATTGTACGCCAGCTGCGTCGTAACGTTGTCGGTGATCGGCAGGCCGAACCGAACGGTCGCGCCGGTGGTGTCCGTGTCGTAGTGATCGTATTCGCGGGTCGACTTGTAGATATCGAAGCCCGCCGCGATGCGCCGACCGAGGAAGTAGGGCTCGGTGAAGGAAAGGGCGAAGTCGCGCGAATTCTTGCCGCCGCCGGCCGACAGCTTGATGTACTGGCCGCGACCGAGGAAGTTGCGTTCGGTGATCGAACCTTCGATGGACGGGCCGGGCGTGTCGCCGCCGGTCGAATAGCCGGCGCCGACCGAGAACTCGCCGGTCGACTTCTCGACCACGGTGACCACGAGGACGACCTGGTCAGGGGCTGAGCCCGGAACCGTCGAAATGTCGACGGACTGGAAATAATCAAGGTTTTCCAGCCGCTTCTTCGCGCGCTGGATGAGAACCTGGTTGAAGGCGTCGCCCTCGCTGACATCGAATTCGCGACGGATGACATAGTCGCGCGTGCGGTCGTTGCCGCGGATTTCGATGCGCTCGACATAGGCCTTGGTGCCCTGGTCGATGGTGTAGACGACCGAAATGGTGTGGTTCTCGAAATTACGGTCGCCGCGCGGCGTCACCTGGGCGAAGGCATAGCCCGAACCCGCGACCTTCTCGGTCAAGGCGACGATCGAATCCTCGACGTCCTTGGCGTTGTAGACGTCGCCCTTGTGGGTCTCGACCGCCGATTCCAGCGATTTCGAGTCGACTTCGGGGATGGTGCTTTCCACGCTGACGTCGCCGAACGTATAGCGATCGCCTTCCTGCACGGTGATTGTGACCGTGTATTTGTTGGTGGTGTCGTCAAGCTCGCCGACGGCCGAGACGACCTGGAAGTCGGCATAACCGTGATTGTAGTAGAAGCGGCGCAGCAGCTCCTGGTCGGCGCGCAGCTTGTCCTCGTCATAGACGTCGTCGCGCAGCACGAAGGACAGCCAGGACGAGCGCTTGGTGTTGATGACGTCAGACAGGCGGCGACCGGAATAAGCGTGGTTGCCGACGAAATTGATCGCCGCGATCTGGGTGCGGCCGCCTTCGTTGATGTTGAAGACCACGTTCACGCGGTTGTCGCCGAGATCCATGATCTGCGTGGTCACGGCGGCGTCGTCGCGGCCGATGCGCTTGTAGGCTGCCTTGACCGATTCGACATCGGCATCGAGCGCCTGCTGCGAGAAGGTCGCGCGCGGCTTCAGCTGGATAGCAGCCTGGAGCGCGTTGTCCTTGAGCTTCTTGTTGCCCTGGAACAGGACCTGGTTGACGACCTTGTATTCGGAAACCTTGACGACCAGGCTCGAACCGACCTGGTTGATCTGGACGTCCGAGAACAGACCGGTGCCGAACAGCGCCTTGACGGCTTCGTCGATATCGGAGCTGGAGAACGGCTTGCCCGGCTTGATCGAAATGTAATTGCGGATGGTCTCGGCATCGACGCGCTGGTTGCCGCTGACCTCCACCCGCGAAATGACCGCGGCCTCGGCCACCGACATGGCGGCGAACTGCACTGCGAGCGCGCCTGGCACGACCAGAGCGGCCGACAAAGCCGCCGCGGAAGCGGCGCTCAGAAACTTGGATGCTGCCTTCATCGGGCTTTTGTACCTTTTTCTCGTAGTCCCCACGGCGAGAAAACCGGACGTGCGGTATTTTCCCTTACCGTATTAACCGGATTTTCCCTACACGCAAGGCTCCCGGTTAATTTGTATTTACTTAACCGTACCGCGTGGCTTTCGCGTCACGCATATCCCCACGCATGGTAAACGGCATCTCAATACGACCGGAGCTGAAGCCAAATTTCTTCATGATTTCAGCACCCAAACAGATCGTTCCAAAAGACGAAGCCCATGAAGCCGAGCACCAGGAACAACCCGGTCCGATAGGCCATCTCCATCGTTCGCTCCGAAACAGGCCGCCTTATGACGGCCTCCACGCCGTAGAACAAGAGGTGGCCGCCGTCGAGAGGGGGAATCGGCAGGAGATTGAGAAATCCTATTCCGACTGACAGAAATGCAACAAGCTGCACCAGCCACTCGAAGCCGAGCTTGGCTGCCTGGCCCGACATTTTCGCGATCTTGATCGGACCGCCCAGCTGGCATTTGTCCTCGCGTCCAAGCGCAAAGCGCTGCAGGAACTGGCCGGTGCGCTCGATCACATGTCCGGTTTCCTCGACCGCCGCCACCACGGCGCCGGCCGGCGTGTAGGAGATCAGGCGCGGCTGGCCGAGCTCGGCATTGTTGACGACGCCGATCACCGCGACCTTGATCTTGTTTCCCAGCGCATCCTGCTGCTCCATGGGCTCCGGAGTGGCCGTAACGTCGATTTCCTTGCCGTCGCGCAGCATGGTGAAGGTGATGGCGTCGCCGGCCCGGCCCGAAACCAGCCGCTGCACGTCGGCGAAGGTCTCCACCTTGCTGCCGTCGACTTTGACGAATCGGTCGCCCGGCTGGATTCCGGCCTTTTGCGCCGGGCTGCCCGCGGTGACTTCGGCCACCGTCGGCTCCAGGACCGGACGGCCATAGAGGGAAAACAGCACCGCAAACACGGCAATCGTCAGCAGGAAATTGAACAGCGGCCCCGCAACGACGGTGGCGGCACGCTTCCAGATGGGCTGCGTGTGAAAGGCGACCTCGCGCTCGGCTTCCGTCAGCGATTCGAGCTCTTCCGTGCTCGGCTGGCTCGACGTCGCATTCATGTCGCCGACGAATTTGACGTAGCCGCCAAGCGGAATGGCGCAGAGCTTCCAGCGCGTGCCGCGACGATCGTAAAAGCCGAAGAGCTCTGGGCCGAAGCCGATGGAAAAAGCCTTCACGCCGATGCCGCACCAGCGGCCGATCAGATAGTGGCCCATCTCGTGGACGAACACGACCACGGTCAGCACGAACAGGAACGGCACGAGCGTGCCAAGGACGAAGCCTTGTGCGCTGAAGACCGCGTGAAAGATGTCGTTCAAGTCATGCCCTCAAATTCGCCCGCACGCGACACTCCACCGCGACTGTGGCATCAATCCGGGCGAATCCGTGGCGCGCGCCATTTTTCGCCTTGCTGCCGCGTGGTTCAGTTCGGAAACAGCCCCAGTGCCGGATGCTCGGCGCCCGCCGCGATCCAGCCCATGACGTACAGCGCGAACGCGGCCGCGACAAGCCCATCCACCCTGTCCATGACGCCGCCATGGCCGGGAATGAGGTTGCTCGAATCCTTGGCGCCATGCCGGCGCTTGACCCATGATTCGAACAGGTCGCCGATCTGCGAAACGATCGACAGAGCGAGGGCGACGAAGCCAAGCTGGACGAGATTGCCGGCCCCGGACGCAACTGCCAGCAGCAAACCGGCAACAACGCCGCCGGCCGCGCCCCCCAGCGCGCCGCTCTGTGTCTTGCCGGGCGAGATCGATGGCGCGAGCTTCGGGCCGCCCACCGCGCGGCCGACGAAATAGGCCGCTATGTCGGTTGCCCAGACCACCGCGAACAGGAAAAGAATCGCAATCAGCCCGGCGTGATTGCCGTCACGAAGATAGGCGAGCGAAAAACCGGATAGGGCCGCGTAGGCCACTCCAGAGGCTTCCCATGGCGTGGCCCCCCTGATCCGGGCGGCAATGGCCGCGACCGCAACGACGACCGCGACGAGCAAGAGCAGCCACAAGGCCGGCACGCCGGCGATCAGCGCGGCGATGAAGATCAGAATCAGTGCTTCCGGCAGGAAGCCGAGAGCCGCCCCGCTCGCAGGGCGCGCCATGCGCGTCCATTCATAGAAGATCAGCGCGGCTATTCCCGCGCTAAACAGCCGGAACGGCAATCCGCCGAGCCAGGTGAGGGCAAGCGTCAGCGCCGCCATCACGATTGCCGAGATGACGCGCTGCTGGAGATTGCTCATTCGCGGCGGCGCCTAAAGCGCGACATCGCGGGCTGCAACCCCGCCGAAGCGTCGTTCACGGCCGGCAAAGTCGCGCAAGGCATCGGCCAGATGCTCGCGGCTGAAGTCCGGCCAATAGCAAGGCAGGAAGACGAGCTCGCTATAAGCAGCCTGCCACAGAAGGAAGTTCGACAGCCTGAGCTCGCCGCTGGTCCGGATGACCAGCTCAGGGTCAGGAATGCCCTTGGTGTCGAGCGAAGCGGCGAAGCTTTCCGCCGTGATCGCCTCGCTCGCCATGTCGCCGCGCGCGACGGCCTCCGCCAGCTTGCGGG
Organism: Mesorhizobium sp. B2-7-1; assembly: GCF_006440735.1. Lineage (GTDB taxonomy): Bacteria > Pseudomonadota > Alphaproteobacteria > Rhizobiales > Rhizobiaceae > Mesorhizobium. Next base: position 26,689 of record NZ_VFUA01000011.1, read on the forward strand.
CGGTGCGCACGATTTCGTCGCGGCCGCCATAGTTGAAGGCGATCACCAGCGTCAGCGACTCATTGCCGGCGGTCAGCGATTCGGCTTCCTGCAGCAGGCCCCTGATGTCGGGCTGCAACCCCTGCTTGTCGCCGATCACCCTCACCCGCACGCCGTTCTGGTGCAGCTCGGCAAGATCGCGGCGGATGAACAGCTTCAACAAACCCATGAGGTCGCTGACCTCGGATTTCGGCCGCGACCAGTTCTCCGAGGAAAAGGCATAGACGGTCAGATAGGAGATGCCGAGCGCGGGCGCGGCGCGGACCGTCTTGCGCAAGGCCTCGACGCCGGCGCGGTGCCCGGCAAGGCGCGGCAGGCCGCGCGCCTTGGCCCAGCGTCCGTTTCCATCCATGATGATCGCGACATGCGCGGGCGTTGCCATGGTCTCGCTTTCGAGCCGGAAAACCCGGACCCTAAACCTGCATGATTTCAGCTTCTTTGTCGGAAAGCAGGTGATCGATGGTGCTGATTGTCTCGTCGGTCAGCTTCTGCACCTGGTCGGAGCGCTTGCGCTGCTCGTCCTCGCCGATGGTGCCGTCCTTCTCAGCCTTCTTGAGGAAATCCATGCCGTCGCGACGAACATGCCGGGCCGCGACGCGCGCGTTCTCCGCATAGCCATGCGAGATCTTGACCAGTTCCTTGCGGCGCTGCTCGTTGAGCTCCGGCAGCGGAATCCTGAGGTTGGTGCCGTCGACAATCGGGTTGAAGCCGAGATTGGCTTCGCGGATGGCGCGGTCGACGGCGCTGACCATCGACTTGTCCCAGACCGACACCGAAATCATGCGCGGCTCCGGCACCGTCACATTGGCCACCTGGTTGATCGGCATCGCCGTGCCGTAAGCCTGCACCTGGACGGCGTCGAGCAGGTTGCTGGAGGCGCGGCCGGTGCGCAGCGAAGCCAGATCGTGCTTGAAGGCGGCGATCGCCCCGTCCATGCGTCGCTTCAGGTCTTCGAATTCGCCACTCATGATCATCTCCTCGACCCGTTCGCCGGGTTCACTGCTTCTATCGTTATTTTGGTCCGCGGTTCCGCAGTCGCTTAACGGATCCCGGCGCCTGTTACTTGTCCGTGACGACCGTGCAATGGCCGCCGCCCCTCAGAATATCGCCAAAACCACCTTTTTCGTGGATCGAATAGACGATTATCGGAATGTTGTTTTCGCGCGCAAGTGCAATCGCGGCGGTATCCATGATCGCAAGCCCGCGTTTGATGACTTCAGCGTGGCTGATACGGTCGAAACGGACCGCGTTCGGGTCCTTCTTGGGGTCGGCCGAATAGACCCCGTCGACCTGCGTGCCCTTGAACAGCGCGTCGGCGCCGATCTCGGCGGCGCGAAGGGCCGCGGCCGAATCGGTGGTGAAGAACGGATTGCCGGTGCCGCCGGCGAAGATGACCACCTTGCCCTGGTTCATATAGGCGGTCGCCTGGCGCTGGGAAAAACTCTCGCAAAGCTCCGGCATGGCGATCGCCGAAAGCACGACGGCGTCGACGCCGATCTTGTTGAGCGAGGTGCGCAGCGCCAGCGAGTTGATGACGGTTGCGAGCATGCCCATGTGATCGCCGGTGACGCGGTCGCCACCCTTCGAGGCCACGGCGACACCGCGGAAGATGTTGCCGCCGCCGATGACGACTCCCACTTCTACGCCCAGCGCGCGCGCCTCGGCAATGTCGGCGGCAATGCGGTCGACCACGGAGACGTCGATGCCGAAATGCTGCTCGCCCATCAACGCTTCGCCGGAAGCTTTCAGCACGACACGTCGATAGAGGGGCTTCACCGTCATCTCATTCCTCGAAAATCTCGGCGCGGCAATTTTGGAGGCAAAACCGCCCCCGCTTCATCCGGCGATGCTGTCATGACGGCCTGACCCGATACACGAAGGGCGCGGCGATGTCACGCCGCGCCCTCGTGCAAAATTCCAGGCTTTTTCGGTCAGTTGCCGCCTTTTGATCAGTTGCCGTCTTCTGATCAGTTACTTGAGATGCCGACCGCCTCGCCTTCGATCATGACGGGAGGCGAATAGCCGGCCGGCTTGTCGCCGGTGACGGCGCCGCCGGTCACCCGGACCTGGATCTCGGAGCCGAAATAGGAATGCGGGAACGGCGCGGGCGTGGCGCTGGCCTTTTCCAGCCGCGCGCGAAGCGCGGCGGGAATCGAAAAGTCGAGCGCCCCAAGATTATCCTCGAGCTGGTTGAGCTTCGTTGCTCCAAGGATGACGGAAGCGATGCCCGGCTGCGTCGCCACCCAGTTGAGCGCGACCTGGGCCATGCTGCGGCCAAGCTCGGCCGCCACCTTCTCGAGTTCCCCCACGATCGCCCAGTTGCGGTCGCTGAACTTCTGGAAACCGGGATGCGTGGTGTTGCGGAAACCGTCAAGCCTTCCGGCGTTTCCGGCTTGCGTCGGCCTGTATTTGCCGCTGAGCAGGCCGCTGGCCAGAGGGCTCCACACCATGATGCCGGCGCCATGACGGGTGGCGAAAGGCACATATTCATGTTCGATGGCGCGCTCGGCCAGCGAATATTCGAGCTGCAGCGCCGAGACCGGCTCATAGCCGCGCAGCTCGGCGATCGCCTGGGCGCGGCCGGCATACCAGGCCGGCACGTCGGAGAGGCCGATATGGCGCACCTTGCCGGCGCGAACGAGGTCGTCCAGCGTGCGCAGCACCTCCTCGGCCGGGGTGACCCTGTCCCAGACATGCAGAAGGTAAAGGTCGATATAGTCGGTGCCGAGCCGCTTCAGCGAAGCGTCCACGGCCCGCATGATGTTCTTGCGGCCGTTGCCGCCGGCATTCGGATTGCCGGCCTCGGAATTCATGGTGAATTTGGTGACGATCACCGCCCTGTCGCGCAGGCCGCGCTCGGCGACGAACTCACCGAGCCAGGTCTCGGCGGTGCCCCCGGTGTAAAGGTCGGCCGTATCGAAGAAGTTGCCGCCCGCTTCGACATAGGCATCGAACATCGCGCGGGCGGTGTCCCTGTCGGCGCCCCAGCCCCATTCGGTGCCGAAGGTCATGGTGCCAAGAGCCAGCCGGCTGACGCGCAGGCCGCTGTTGCCAAGCGTGTAATAGGTCATGGTCATGATATTGTCCGTTCCGATCTGGTTTTCGCTGCTTATTGGCCGGGAGTCGCCTTGACCCAGGGATTGCCGCGCTCATGCGTCATGCGGAAGGTGAAGCCGTCGACCTTCCAGCCGGACGCCGAGCGCGTCAGGTGGTGCTCGTAGGTACCCCAGACCTCCCAGAGCGGCTCGCCATTGCCTTCCATCCGGTTCCAGGCATAGCCGTTGGAACGGACAGTCGCGGCATTGGCCTCGAGCACCACCTGATGGTTGGTGCGCAGATGCAGGCTGGTCTTGCTGCCCTTGAGGTTGCCCGCCCAGGTGCCGATCAGGTCGTCGGACGCGATGTTGGCCGCGGGCTGCCCGGACAGGCTGCTGAAATCGGCGGTGACACGCTCGGCGAAATAGCCGCGCGCCAGCTTCCAGTCCTGCGCATCGACAGCGCGGTCGATGGCGTCGGCGATGCGGATGACGGCGCGCTCGTCGGCAAGCGCCTGCCAGCCGGCCGGTTCGGCGCCGCCGGCATCGACCGGAGCCAGCGCCATGCCTGCTGCAAAGGTTACATGTCTCAACGCGTTCATTTCGTCTCTCCTTGGGCATCAGCCCGCCGCCGATGTGTTGACGCCAATATGAGCTGGCTCAGGAGCATCGATAAGGTTGCATTGTCTGCAAAGACTATGCGATATCATTCATGAATGGATCGCGATCTGCTCACACACCTGCCGGTCATCGTCGCCGTGGCGCGGCGCGGCGGCTTCGCGCTTGCCGCGGCCGAGCTCGGCATGAGCCCTTCAGCCGTCAGCCATGCGGTGCGGCTGGTGGAAGAGCGCATCGGCCAGCCGCTCTTTGCCCGCACGACGCGCAGCGTTTCACTGACGGAAGCAGGCAAGGCGCTGGTGGAGACGGCGGCCCCTGCCCTGCAGGACATCGCCGAGCGGATGGACCGGATCCGCGGCGTGAAGGGAAGGCCGGTCGGCCTGCTCAGGATCAACGCCTCCAACATAGCGATTCCGCTGGCGGTGACGCCGGTGGTCGCGGCCATGGCGGAACGCTATCCCGATGTGACGGTCGAGATCGTTGCCGACCAGGGACTAATCGATATCGTTGGCGAAGGTTTCGACGCCGGCATCCGGCTGGGTGAAATGATCGCGCAGGACATGGTCACCGTCAGGATGACGCCGCCGTTCACAGCCGTGATCGTCGCCTCTCCCGCCTATGTCGGAAAGCACGGCCGTCCGCGCGATGTGGGCGATCTCGCCAATCACAACTGCATCGGCTACCGGCTGGTCCGGTCAGGCGCGCTTTACCGGTGGGATTTGAACGACGACGGCAAGGACGTCGTCGTCGAAACGCACGGCACGGCCATCGTCACGGATTCGCTTGGCGCCATCGATCTGGCGCTGGCCGGCGTCGGGCTCGCCTATGTCTTCGAACCACTGGTGCGCGCCGACCTTGCCGCCGGCCGCCTCGCCCAGATCCTGCCGCAGACGGCGATCGAGGAACCCGGACTCTTCCTTTACTTCCCGCGCCGCGCATCGATGGCGCCGAAGCTCAGGGCCTTTATCGATACCGCACAAGAAATCGGCCGGGCATCCATGCGGACACCCGACCGAGTTGCCTGAGCTCGTAAGCTCTTCACCTTGAGGGAAACGCCGACGTTCCCCTTGGATCAGAGCTATTTCTTGACCGCCGCCGCGACTTCCGCCGCGAAATCGGTCGTTTCCTTCTCGATGCCTTCGCCGAGCGCGAAGCGCAGGTAGGCGGTGATCTTCGCCGGAGCGCCGATCTCCTTTTCGGCATCCTTCAGCGCCTTCTCGACGGTGATGTCGGGATTGAGCACGAAGGCCTGCTTCAGGAGAACCACCTCTTCGTAGAACTTGCGCAGGCGGCCCTCGACCATCTTCTCGATGATCGCTTCCGGCTTGCCGGTCTGGCGCGCCTGGTCGGCGAAGATCGCCTTCTCGCGCTCGACCGCGGCCGGGTCGACTTCTTCGGCCGTCAACGCCATCGGGCTGGTGGCGGCGACATGCATGGCAACCTGACGCGCGAACGCATTGGCCGCGTGCTCATTGCCCGTGGTCTCGATCGCGACCAGCACGCCGAGCTTGCCGAGGCCGTCCGCAACCGCATTGTGGACATAGGTCGCCACCGCGCCATGCGGCACGGTGAGCTTCGCCGAACGGCGGAAATTGATGTTCTCGCCGATCGTGCCGACCGCGTCCTTGACGGTCTCGGTGACCGACTTGTCGGAGCCCGGATACTTGGCGGCGGCAACCGCTTCGGTCGCGCCGTAGGCGAGCGCGACCTTCGCGACATTGCGGACCAGTTCCTGGAACTGCTCGTTGCGGGCGACGAAGTCGGTTTCGGAGTTGACCTCGACAATGGCAGCTTCGCGCACGCCGGCATCGACGCCGATCAGGCCTTCGGCCGCGGTGCGGCCAGCCTTCTTGTCGGCCTTCGAGATACCCTTCTTGCGCAGCCAGTCGACAGCCGCTTCCATGTCGCCGTTGGTCTCGTTCAACGCCGCCTTGCAGTCCATCATGCCCGCGCCGGTCAAGTCGCGGAGTTCTTTGACCTGTGCAGCCGAAATCGTCATTGTCGCCTCTTTGGTTCAAAATGTGCCGACGCACCAACCGGGACTCGGGTGATGCGCTCGGCAAAAGCGCTTTAGCGCGCCAACTTATTGGAAAGATGAAGGCCGGGATCCGGCCTTCCTTATCAAGCTTCCGGAGCTTCGGCTGCCGGAGTATCGAGCGCCGGCTCGACCGGAGCTTCGGCCGAAGCGCCGACGTCGACGCCGAGCGCGCCCTGCTGGCGGGCGATGCCGTCGATGGCGGCCTTGGCGATCAGATCGCAATAGAGCTGGATGGCGCGGGCCGCGTCGTCATTGCCCGGGATCGGGAAGTCGATCTTGTCCGGGTCGCAGTTCGAATCGATCAGGGCCACGACCGGAATGCCGAGGCGCTTGGCCTCGAGGATGGCGATCGCTTCCTTGTTGGTGTCGATGACGAACATCAGGTCCGGCGTCGAGCCCATGTCCTTGATGCCGCCCAGCGCCTTGTTGAGCTTCTCGCGCTCACGGTCGAGGTTCAGCCGCTCCTTCTTGGTGAGGCCCTGGGCCTCGCCGGCAAGCGTCTCATCGAGCTTGCGCAGACGCTGGATCGAGTTCGAGATCGTCTTCCAGTTGGTGAGCATGCCGCCCAGCCAGCGCGAGTTGACATAGTACTGGGCCGAACGCTGCGCGGCGTCGGCGACGATGTCGGAGGCCTGGCGCTTGGTGCCGACGAACAGCACGCGGCCGCCCTTGGCGACGGTGTCGGACACCTGCTTCAGAGCCTGGTGCAGCAGCGGCACCGTCTGCGACAGGTCGATGATGTGGATGTTGTTGCGGGCGCCATAGATGTAAGGCGCCATCTTCGGGTTCCAGCGGTGGGTCTGGTGGCCGAAGTGAACACCAGCTTCCAAAAGCTGGCGCATGCTGAAATCTGGCAGAGCCATTCTTTAGTTCCTTTCCGGTTGGCCTCCACGGACACAGGCACTTCGGACGGGATGTCCTGATGCCACCGGAGGTTTCAGCCGGATTTCTCCCGGGCAGACACCAAAGTCCGTGTGTGGAATGAACGGGCATATAGAGGGGAAGTCCCATAAACGCAAGCCACGCGCAGGGAAACCGGCGATCCGCCCAAATCTCAGCGTTTTACCTTGCCGTTCGGCACCCTGACGCGGCGGAAGATCGCAACGATTTCCTCGCGGCTGCATTCGATGGCGCCAAGCCGGACCGCGCGATCGCGCTCGAAGCCGGTGATGTCGTAATGCGGCGCCGATGTCTTCGGCGGCCCTTGATAGGAGGAAAGCTTGACGCCGAGATCGCTGGCGAAGCGGTGCAGCTCGTCCGTATCGTCGGCGAGGAGATGGCACCAGCGATGGCCGGCCCATTTCCAGATCGCCGCATCGACATAGACCGCCATCAGGCTCGCCGCACTTGGTGATCCCGATACATGGCGTTTGGAGGCCAGGGCCGCAAGCCGGGTCCGCAGTCGTCGAAAATTGCTATTTCGACGCCGGGCAAGGCTTGGTCTGGTCGAACAGCGACAGGTTCACCAGCTTGCCGGTCATCGAGAAGTCGCCATAGTCCATGACGAGGTCGCGGGTGATGCCGTTCTCGTGCAGCTTGAAGCTGATCCGGTATTCCGGCACCTCCTCGCCGCTTTTGTCGGTATCGTCGAAATAGGCGATGTCGACCGGCCAGTATTTGTCGGAAGCGAGCTTGGCCAGCGCCGGGGCTTCCGGATCCGTCTTTTCCGAATCCGCCTTCTTGCCGACGATGACGGTGGTGGTCATCACCTTGTTGGCGTCCTCGGAGCCGTCGAACAGATTGGTCTGGTAGAAGTTCTCGCCTTTTTCGGCCTTGCCGATCAGCTCGACCAGATGCTGGGTCGGGAACTGCGTGGCCGCGAGCTCGAGACTGCTCTTCTCCGGCTTGTCGATATCGACCTTGAGGCCTTTCGCTTCCCTGGTGGCCGTGCCCTTGACTTCCTTGTCGAGGTTCTGGTCGACAAAGGATTTCGTCACGAAGGAAAAGGTCTTGCCTTCGGCGTCCTCGAACGTCGTCGTCTGCTGGTCGGTCAGCCTGGTGTTGTCGTTGGTGACGATCTGCGTGACGAAGCGGAACTTGACCGTATAACCTTCGCAGGCGGAGCCGTTGAACTCGTAGACCATGCGGCCGGTGATGCCGGTAATGCCCGAGCGGTCGGAGGCCTTGCTGAGCGTAAGATCGTAGACGGCGCGATGCGCCTGCAGCGCTGGCACCGCAAAGGCCGGCGCCATCGGGAGCGCCGCCGAGAAACAGGCGGCGGCGAGAAAAAGGCGCGTTGCGCGCATGCGTTACTCCGATCGTCGCAGCCGGGGGGCAGGCCGCAGGGAAAGATGGTCCAGCTTAAAAAAAGTCGTGGCGGAAGCGAGGCAAAAATAGCAATTTCGGCCCGGCCAACGCGGCGTCTTCCAGCAATAGGGAAAACCAATGAGCGAAACAATCGAAAAGCGGCTAAGCGATCTTGGCGTCACCATCCCGGCCGCCGCCGCGCCCGCCGCCAACTACGTGCCCTATTGCCGCACAGGCAACACGCTGTTCACCGCCGGCCAGTTGCCGCTGAAGGACGGCAAGCTGCAGGCAAGCGGGCTGCTCGGCCGCGACATCGACACCGCCACCGGCAAGGAAGGCGCTAAATTCTGCGCCATCAACATCCTGGCGCAGGCCAAGGCAGCGCTTGGCGATCTCGAAAAAATAAGGCGCCTGGTCAAGATCACCGTCTTCGTCGCCTCCACGCCCGATTTCGTCGAGCAGCACCTGGTCGCCAACGGCGCCTCCGACTTCCTGGTCGCGGCGCTCGGCGAGCGCGGCAAGCACGCCCGCTCCGCCGTCGGCATGGCTTCGCTGCCGCTCAATGCCGCCGTCGAGATCGAAGCGATCTTCGAAGTCGAGTGAGATTCACGATGACCGATCTTTCCTGGCTGATCGCCCGACCTGTCGCGCATCGCGGCCTCCACGACATGAACAAGACCCGCTGGGAAAACACGCTGTCGGCCTTCGCCGCGGCGGCCGAGCGCGGCTATGCCATCGAATGCGACGTGCATATCTCGTCGGACGGCGTCCCGGTCATCATCCATGATGGCGATCTCAAACGGCTGACCGGCCAGGACGGATTTGTCTGGCAACGCACCGCCGCCGAACTGGCGACGCTCAGGATCGGCGGCACTAAGGACCACGTGCCGACGCTCAACGAAGCGCTCGACCTGATCGACGGCCGCGTGCCGCTGGTGGTCGAGCTGAAAGGCGTTCCGGGCCACGATGCCGGGCTGGTGGCAAGCGTCGGCCGGCTGCTCAAGCACTACCGCGGCATGGTGGCGATCATGTCGTTCGATCACTGGCTGATCCGCGACTTCGCCAGGGACGCGCCCGGCATCCCCGGCGGGCTGACTGCGTACGGCAGGGACAACCAGCTGATCGAAGCGCATTTCGCCATGCTTGCGCACGACCTCGCCTTCACCTCCTATGCCGCCGGCGACCTGCCCAACCCCTTCGTCAGCTTCGTGCGCGAGAAGCTGAAAATGCCGGTCATCACCTGGACCGTGCATGACCAGCCGGCGGTCGACCTCACCTTCAAATATGCCGACCAGATGACCTTCGAGGGCTTTGAGCCCGATCTGGTCAAGGTCGCCTAGAGCCGGATGATTTCAGGTCAAACGACCTGAAATCTGATCCGCCTCTATCAATCTAAAGAGAGAGCATGATGTCGTCCGAAAACCGCTTGACACTTTTCGGCATCATGCTCTCGGGAATGCCCGAAACGTGACTTGTAGCAGCCCTGAGGACGCTTAAATAAGCGGCATGGATCAAGGCGATGACGACGATGGACAGGCGGCGAACGCGGATTATGCGATCCGCGTCGCAGCGGGTATCGGCGCCTTCACCTGCGAGGAATGGAACGGCTTTGCCGGAACCACGCGCAGCGACAAAGAAAACGGCTACAACCCGCTGGTCTCGTTTCCCTTTCTGAGCGCATTGGAAGACTCCGGCTGCGCGGTCCGACGCACCGGCTGGCAGGGCCACCATCTCAGGTTGGAGACGGCGCAAGGCAGGCTTCTCGGCGCCGTTCCTTGCTACCTCAAATCGCACAGCCAGGGCGAATATGTCTTCGACCATGGCTGGTCGGACGCCTTCGAGCGCGCCGGTGGCCGCTACTATCCCAAGCTGCAATGCTCGGTGCCGTTCACGCCGGTCACCGGCCCTCGCCTGCTGGTCAGCAAAGGCGAGAATGAAGGTGCCGTGAAAGCCGGCCTGGCGGAAGGCCTGAAGCTGGTGACCGACAAGCTCGGCGTCTCTTCCGCGCATGTCACCTTCGCGAACGAGGCCGATGTCGCGACGCTGGCAGCGGCAGGCTTCCTGCATCGCACCGACCAGCAGTTCCATTTCTTCAACGACGGCTTTTCGAGCTATGACGATTTCCTCGCCACGCTCGCCTCGCGCAAGCGCAAGGCGATGAAGAAGGAACGCCGCGAGGCGCTTGTCGACGGCATCTCGATCGACCGGCTGACCGGCAAGGACATCACCGAAAGCGCCTGGGACGATTTCTTCGCCTTCTACATGGATACCGGCGGCAGGAAATGGGGCCGGCCCTATCTCAACCGGCAGTTCTTCTCGCTGATCGGCGAGCGCATGGCCGACGACATTCTTCTGGTGATGGCCAAGCGCAACGGCCGCTATATCGCCGGCGCGATCAACTTCATCGGTTCCGACGCGCTTTACGGGCGCAACTGGGGTTGCATCGAGGACCACCCCTTCCTGCATTTCGAGGTCTGCTACCACCAGGCGATCGATTTCGCCATCGAACGCAAGCTCAAGGTGGTGGAGGCAGGCGCGCAGGGCGAGCACAAGCTGGCGCGCGGCTACCAGCCCGTGACCATGCATTCGGCGCACTACATTTCGCATCCCGGCCTGCGCAACGCCGTCGCCGACTATCTCAGGCGCGAGCGGCGCGAGGTCGAGCGCATGGGCGAATATCTCGAAGAGCACACGCCCTTCCGCAAGGACCTCGGGGAATAAGGTCTCGCGGTCAGTGCGGCTTTCCGGCGGCGATCGGAACCAGGAACGAAAAGCAGGCGACCAGGAACAGCACGGCGCCGGCAAGCGCGAGCAAATCGCCGGCGCGCCAAGCCGCGGCGATGAAAAACAGCGCCGACACGATGAACAGCAGCCAACCGGCGACGACCCACTTCATGATTGCTCCGTCCTGAGATTGCAGCGTCAGACGACAAATGTCGGCGCTCATGCAATAGCAGAGCGTGCCGTCAAGAACAGCCGATAGTACTGGCGAAGCAAATGACGCGCATCTAGCGCCCGCTGTTTACCGGATCGACGGAATCCGCTAAGTCACCCCACAGGGGTATTGGTGCGCGAGCACCTCGGGGTTGGCATGCTGTTTCTGGCATCTTGGGACGTCGGGCAATGGCTCGGTGTGGCGGGGCTTGCGGCCGCGCTGCTGTTGACCGTCCGGCTCGAAGGCAAGCTGGGAACCTGGCCGCTCGGCTTTTCCACCTTCTTCCTTCTCTTTGCGTTCCTGCATCTGCTTTTTCCGGGCACGATCGTCGCACTCTGGATGACGCTCATGCTGACGGCCATCATCGGCATCGCTTCAAAGTTGAAGTATCGCTATCTTGGCTTCAATCTTCTGGCCGGAGATCTCTATCATCTGGCGGCGAGCAGCTGGCACAGCGTCTTTGTCGACAATGCCCGAATGGCGATCCCTGCCCTCTTCGCCGGCGCAGCGATCGTTGCGGTCGCCATGCTTATCGACATAACTGTGGTGGAACAGGCGACGTCGCTCTCGCTGCGCCTCGCATTGTTCGCCGCGGCGATCCTGATCTATATCGCGGTCTACCGGCTCAGCGGCGGAGCGCCTCGCTTCCGCTTCGACCTGCTCACCAGGGATCGCGCGCATCTTTCCGCCTTCGTGGCGTCATGGCTCGGCGCGGGACCTTCGCAACGGCCGGGTTTCGTCGACATCACTCCCGATCCGCTGCCGTTTCTGCCGCCTGTGCCGGCAAAACGGCCGAGTGGCGAGGCTCGGCCGCACATCTTCATGATCCTGCATGAATCGACCTTTGATCCGAGGCATCATGGCGTGCCGATCAACCGTGCTTTTGAACACTTCTTCTCACCCGTGAACGGTCTGTCGGGGGCTTTGCACGTCGATGTTTTCGGCGGCAGCACGCTGCAGACCGAATTCTCGGTGCTGACCGGCCTGTCCTCGCTTTCCTTTGGAAACGACAGCCGCTTCGTCTTTCATCTGCTGGCCGGGCGAGTGCGCCACGCATTGCCTTCGGTGCTTTCCGGCATGGGCTATCATGTGTCGCATGTGAGCTGCGACCGTCCCAACTTCGTCAATTGCGATCGTTTCTATAAATCGATCGGGTTCGAGGAGGTCGCTTATGCCGCAACCTTGCCGCCGCCCTTCGATCTGGAGCGCTGGCGTCGCGAACGTCATGACGAACAGCTTTACAGCCATGCGCTGGGCCGGATCGCGGGCCGCCTGGAAAGCGAGAAACCCTGTTTTCTCTCGATAATGACGCTGATGAACCACGGCGATCATCGTCGCCGCATTTTTCCTCCCGAGCTTCGCGCCGACATCCGCCGTGAAGCCGTCGCGCTGACCGGTAGCGAGAATTACGGCGAATATGCCGTGCGACTGGCTGAAAGCGTCGAGGCCTATGCCGCGTTTCGCGAGAAACTCGAAACGGCGCTGAACGGCCAGCCTGCCATCGTCGTGCGTTATGGCGATCACCAGCCGTCGTTCACGGCCGCCCTCACCGGCCTGCCGCCTTCCGACAGGGCTTTGCACAAGACCTTCTACGCAATCGAGGCGATCAATGGCGCGTTGCCCGGCGATCTGGCCGCTCCGGCCATGCTCGACGCGGCATTCCTGTCGACATTGACCATGTCCGCCGCGCGTCTCCCGCTCGACCCGGTATTCGCCACCAGGATGGCTCTTCTGGCGGATTGCGCCGCTCCCTATTTCGCAAGCGAGTCCATGCGCAAGAAACGCTTCCACCGGGCTCTTGTCGAAGCGGGCATGGTCGATCTCACCTGAACGCCTTGCCGCCCATCGGCGGCTTCGCTACACCGGACGGCGAATGCAATTGGGAGTGTCACCCCATGGCCGAAGCCTATGATCCCGGCAACATCTTCGCGAAAATCCTGCGCGGCGAGATTCCCTCGCACCGCGTCTACGAGGACGATGCGGTCGTCGCTTTCATGGATGTGATGCCGCAAGGCATGGGCCACACGCTGGTGGTGCCCAAGGCACCGTCGCGCAACATGCTCGACGCCGATCCGGCGACGCTCGGCCCATTGTTTGGCGTCGTGCGGAAACTGGCGGTCGCGGTGAAAAAGGCCTTCAACGCCGACGGCGTCACCCTGATGCAGTTCAACGAACCGGCGTCCGGCCAGACCGTCTACCATCTCCATGTCCACGTCGTGCCGCGCTTCGAGGGCGTGCCGCTGAAGCCGCACAGCGGTGCGATGGAGAAGCCCGAAGTGCTGGCCGCGAATGCCGAAAAAATTCGGGCAGCGCTTGGCGCCTAAAGCAATTCCAGGAAAAGTGTGAGCGGTTAAGTTCGGCGCCTTCGCGCCGTAACCTTCCACTCGGAATCGCGTAAAAACAAAGAGATAGGGCGTTTCACCATTTCCGTGAAGCGGTGAAACGCACTAGAGTCGCCTCTCGCTGACAGCGCAGAACATAGATGCCTTCGCCATGTCGAAGCGCAGGCCGACTTCTTTATGCATGGACCGTGCTGCTTCGACGCCGAGCCGGACGCTGAAGCGCTTGCCGAGGCAATCGAACCAGCCGAGCGCGTCGGCGCCGAGGAGTTCGGTGAACGCGAGCTTCGCCGGGACGCTCCGTGGCGTGCCGGGCTCAACCACCACTATATCCTCGCAGCGAAGGCCGAGCACGGCTTCGCCGGACGGCCGCGCTCCTTCGAAAGCGTAACCGTCAATGTCGATCGGGACGTCGGCGGTCACGAAGCGCCCTGCATCGTCCATCCGGCCTTCGAGGAAATTCATCGCGGGCGAGCCGACGAAGCCGGCCACGAAAAGACTTGCCGGCTTCTCATAGATCGATTGCGGGTGGGCAAATTGCTCGACCTTGCCCTTGTGCATGACGGCAACGCGATCGGCCATGGTCATGGCTTCGATCTGGTCATGGGTGACATAGATCATCGTCGATCCCAGGGTCTCATGCAGTTGTTTGAGTTCGACGCGGGTTTCGGCGCGCAATTTGGCGTCGAGGTTGGAGAGCGGCTCGTCGAACAGGCAGATGCTGGACGAGCGCACCAGCGCGCGGCCGATCGCGACGCGCTGGCGCTGGCCGCCGGAAAGCTGGCCGGGCTTGCGATCGAGCAGCGCTTCGATCTGCAACAGCTTGGCGACCCAGGCAACCTTTTCCGTCACCGTTGCCTTCGGCGTTCCGGCGATCTCCATGCCGAACGACAGATTGCGGCGAACCGTCATTGCCGGGAACAGCGCGTAGGACTGGAAGACCATCGCCAGGCCCCGCCCGCTCGGCTCAAGCCCGCTGACGTCTTTTCCTTCAATGACGATCTGGCCTTCGTCGCATTCGTCGAGGCCCGCGATCACGTTGAGCAGGGTGGACTTGCCGCAGCCCGACGGGCCGAGGATGACGACGAACTCGCCCTTGTCGATCTCCATGTCGACAGCGTGGAGTATGGTGAGCGCCCCAAAGGATTTCTTGATCTTGCGCAAGGAAATACTGGACATGTTTCAACCCTTTACGGCGCCGGCGGCGATGCCGCGTACGAAATACCGGCCCGACAGGAAGTAGACGACGAGCGTTGGAATGGCCGTTATCAACGCCGCGGCCATGTTGACGTTGGGATTTGCAACGCCGCGCGAATTGCCGACGATGTTGGTGAGTTGCACGGTCATCGGCAAATTGTCGTTGCCGGCGAAGATCAGGCCGAGCAGATAGTCGTTCCAGATGCCGGTGAATTGCAGGATCGCCACCACGACCAGGATGTTGGTGGAGATCGGCAGGATGATCGACCAGAATGTCCTGAGGAAGCTCGCCCCTTCCATCCGCGCCGCGCGGCTGATCTCGTCCGGGATGCCGACATAGAAGTTGCGAAACAGCAGCGTCGTGTAAGGCAGGCCGTAGATGATATGCACGAAGACGATGCCGGCATAGGTGCGAAACATCCCGACTGTGCTCAGGATCTTCACGGTCGGATAGAGCATCGCCTGATAGGGGATGAACAGGCCGACGGTGATCAACAGCATGATCATGTTGGCGTGGCGCGACTTCCACTGCGCCAGCGCATAACCGTTGAGCGCCCCCGCCAGGGTGGAAATGACCACGCTCGGTATGGTGATCTTGATCGAATTCCACAGGCCAGGGCGGATGCCGGCGCAATCAAGGCCGGTGCAGGCACTTGCCCAGGCCGTCGCCCAGGCCTCGAGATTGGGATTGACCGGCAGCGCGAGCAAATTGCCCTGGCGGATCTCCTCCATCGGCTTCAGCGAGTTCATGATCACCAGCAGAAGCGGCAGTATGAAGAAGACGGCGGAGACGACCAGGAACACATAGAGGCCGATCCGGGCCGCCCTTGGCGCGAATGCCGTTCCTCGGCGAACGGTGGCCGCCGTCATGTGCGCCTCCGGAATTCGCTGTAGAAGTAAGGCGCCAGCATGATGAGCGACAGCACGAGCATCATGATCGAGGCTGCCGAGGCTAAGCCGAGATTGACGCGGGCAAAATAGAAATCCACCGCGAACTTCGCCGGCATTTCCGTCGAGATGCCGGGGCCGCCCTTGGTCATGGCGATGATGAGGTCATAGCCTCGGATCACCTCGGACATCAGCAACACCACGCAGGAAGCGATGACAGGCCGCATGCCGGGAAAGATCACCTGGCAGTATGCCCGCCACAAAGGGATGCCTTCCATCCGGATCGCTTTCCATAGATCGTTGTCGATGCCACGCAGGCCGGCCAGCACGATCACCATCACCAGGCCGGCGGAATGCCATATGCTGGCAATGACGAGGGTGTAGATGGCGCGGTCGGAGCGCGTCAGCCAGTCGAAGGTGAAGCTCTCCCAGCCGATGTCGCGCATCAGCGCCTGCAGACCCGTTGTGGGATCGAGAAGCCAACGCCAGGAAAGGCCGGTGATGATCAACGAGACGGCTAGTGGATAGAGGAAGATCGTACGAAAGAGCGACTCGGCTTTGATGTTGCGGTCGGCAAGCACGGCGAGCAGTATCCCGAACGCCAGTGTGCCTAGGATGTAGAGCACGCCGAAGACCACCATGTTCAAACAGGAGACGAGCCAACGCTGGTTGGTGAACAGCTTGACGTACTGGTCCAGGCCGACGATCTGGTAGTTGGGTATCAGCGTCGAGCGGGTCAGGGACATGTAGAACGTCCACAGGATCGACCCGTAGAAGAACAGCGCCACCACGGCGAAGAACACCGCCACGGTTACATCCGGCCTGAAGGCCTGCCGGTTCAGCCAGGTCGACATTTGGTTCCTCCTGCCGGCACGTCGCCGCACCCCCGCTCGCATCGAGCAAGCCCGGACTTTGCCCGGGCTCCTCCTGGCCGAAGCCGCAACAATGGCCCTGCCCTTGCGGCCATCAGCTTCACTTGCTCTGGAGAATGTCCGCCAGGCCCTTGACGGCGGTCTCGACCGACATCGAGGGGTCGGTCCAGAACTGCGTCGCGAGATCCGTCATCTGTCCGTTCAGATCACCCGGGAGGGCGTCATAGGTGGAGGAGACCGCCACGCCGGGCGTGGCAAGCGCCTTCACGCCCTTGACCGCGCACATATCCAGCGTGCTGGTGTCGACATCGAGCCGTGACGGCACCGAGCCCTTGACCGCCGCGATCTTGGCTTCGACCGCCGGATCCATGACGGTTTCGGCAAGCAGCGTCTGCCCCTTGACCCGGTCCTCGTCCTTGTTGACGGGGAAGGCGAAGATGTCGACGACGACGGCATAGGCAGGCTTCTCGGTCGGCACGAGGAAGCAGCCGAACTCCTTGCCCGCGGTCTGTCCGGCCGCGAGGAACTCGCCGCGCGCCCAATCGCCCATGAATTGCATGCCGGCCTTGCCCGTCGTCACCAGGTTGGTGGTCTCGTTCCATGAGCGGCCGGCGCTCGCGGGATCGGTGTAGGTGCCGACCTTGCGGAACAGCTCGAACGCCTTGGGCAGGATCGGCGACTTCAGGGCCTCGGGATCACGCTTGACGAACAGGTCGTTCCAATATTCCGGACCGCCGAGCGAAATGATCATCGAGGTAAGGACGTACACTTCCTGCCAGGGCTCGCCACCGACGGCAAAGGGGATGGAACCGCTCGCCTTGAGCTTGTCGGCGGCGGCAAACATGTCGTCAAGCGTCTTCGGCTCTTCGATCCCCGCTTTCTCGAAGGCGGATTTGGAATACCAGACCCAGTTGTCGGCATGGATGCCGACGGGCAGGCCGACGAGATGACCGTCGACGGTGAGCTTGTTCCATACGATTGGCACCATGGCCTTCTGCCAGCCATTCGCCGCCGCGAGATCGTCGAGATTGCGCAGTTGGCCGGACGAGGCCAGATCCCGCATCGCGGCGCTGGGCGTCATCAGCACCGCCGACGGCGGTTCGCCGCCGGCAATGCGGCTGGTCGCCGCCGCGATGGTGGAGTCGAAATCAGCCGACGGGCTGTCTATCCACTTGCCGCCATGTGCCTTGAAGGCATCGGCGATCGCGTTCATCGCCTTCGATTCACTGGCGCTGGTCCAATATTGCTGCACGTCGACCGTCTGGGCGAAGGCGGGGCTGGACATGGCGAGCAAGCCGAGAAGGCTGATCGCGCCGGAAAGGCGTTGCTGGTTCATCTTGTTTCCTCCTGAGGTTGTTGAATTCCGCGTTCTTTCGCAGCGGTCGATATGCTTTACCGGTGGCTTCAGGCGGCCTTTCCGACCGCCCTGCCCATTTCCTTGTTCAGGCTGTCCAGGAACGCGGCCATGGTGTCCCTGGAGATCTTGTTGCCGGTAATCCAGGCAACGGTGTTGTAGATGCCGAGGAACGAGCCGCCGCAGTATTCCAGCATCTTGTCGGTCTCCTCGTCGCTGAGATCGAGCTGGTCCTTGAGGAACATGCCGAACTGCTTGCGCGTGAATTCCTGCTCCAGCACCGTGGACGGCTGGCTCTCCACGTTAAGGATGCTCGTGGGCAGTGCCGGCGCCTCCACCGCGATCTCCTTCTCCAGCCGGATGTCACGCGACGACGCGGCCACTTCGATCGTCAGCTTGCCGGCGTCGAGCAACCAGGCCCGGTAGTCGCAGTCGTAGTAGCGGAGGTCGCGTGCCTCGATCACCACTTCGACACGCCGGGTTTCTCCGGGCTGCAATTCGACCTTGGTGAAGCCTTTGAGCTCGCGAAGCGGGCGGATGAGGCGCGGTTTGTGCGGCCGGGCATAGACCTGGACGATCTCCTTGCCGGCGCGCGTGCCGGTGTTCGTCACGTCGGCCGAAACGGTGAAGGTGCTCGTCGCATTGATATGGTCGACGTCGATCTCGATGTTGGAATAGTCGAATGTCGTGTAGCTCAGGCCGAAGCCGAAAGTGAAAAGCGGCGCGAGCTTGCGCTTGTCGTAGGAGCGGTATCCGACGTGGATGCCTTCGCTGTAGATGTGCCTGTTGCTCTCGCCGGGATAAGTCAGGAAACCGGGCGTATCCTCGAGCCGGACCGGAAAGGTGACGGTCAGCTTGCCGCACGGGTTGTGGATGCCGAACAGAACTTCCGCCGCGGCGCGACCCGCTCCCTGACCGGCGAAGAACATCGAGAGGATCGCCGCGGCCTGATCCGCCCAGGGCATGGCGACGGCATCGGGCGAGGCTAGGATCACGGCGAATTTGCCATTTCGCCGCGAAAGGCGATCGACCAATTCATCCTGTCCATCAAGCAGGTTGAGGTTTGCGCGGTCGGACCCCTCGCCGTCGTATCCGACCTCGGTATTGCCGAAGAACAGCACGACGTCGGCGCCGTCGATGTCCGAGAGCGCCGCCTGCTCACCGGCGCTGCCAGGTGCGAAGTCGGATATTGCGTTGAACGTGACGGTCGCGCCTGGCGCTAGGCGGCGGATTTCGTCGAGTGGAATATCGACCTCGGTCGGTCGCGTGGTGGCACAGCCCGAGCCCTGGATGACAGGCTCGCACGCGGCGGCGCCGACCACGGCGATCCGCCGCAAGCTGGCTCCGTCAAGCGGCAGGAGGTTGCCATCGTTCTTCAGCAGGACGATGGATTCCACGGCCATGCGCTGCGACAGCGCGTGGTGCGCCTTGAAGTCCGCCGTGACGTCCGCCCGGATGCCGTTGCGCGCCGTCCGGATCAGCTTGAGGATCCGCAGGCTCGCCCGGTCAAGCACCTTGGTCGGGACACGTCCGTCCTTCACCGCTTCGAGCAGCTCCTGCCTGCGCGCCTCGCTTTCAGGCATGTCGAGGTCGTTGCCCGCATTCATCGAGGCGGCCCGATCCTTGATGCCGTGCCAATCCGAGACGACCACGCCGTCATAGCCCCACTCGTCGCGCAGGACCTGCGTCAAGAGCCAGTGGTTCTCGGCGGCCTGGACGTCGTTCAGCCGGTTGTAGGAGCTCATGACGGTCCACGGATTGCTCTTGCGGATCGCCCTTTCGAAGCCGGCGAGATAGATTTCGCGCAGCGCGCGTTCCTCCACGACCGAACTCATCGTGGTCCGCTGGACCTCGGAATTGTTGCAGGCGAAGTGCTTGAGCGAAGCGCCGACGCCGTTCTTTTGCAGGCCGTTGATGACCGCCGCCGCGATCTCACCCGACAGGGTTGGATCCTCGGAATAATATTCGTAACTGCGGCCGGCGAGCGGAGTACGACGGATGTTGATGCCGGGACCGAGCAACAGATTGACACCGAAGGCCTGGCACTCACGCGCCAGCGCCTCGCCGAGTTCGTGCGCAAGGCCGACGTCCCACGAACAGGCGAAGGACGATCCGTTCGGGAAGCAGGTCGCGGGACGGGTCGAACCGAACGCACCCTCGACGCCACGCGAAACATCGGCATTGACGACGCTGAGGAATGACGCGAGCTGGCTGCCACCGTCCTGCAGCCCATCGATCTGCTCGATCGAATAGCGCACGCCATAAGTCCCGTCGGTCATCAAAACCTCGGGAATGTTGAGCCTGTAGTTGGCTGCGGTGCGCCAAAGACCGGATCCCGTCACCAGCGTCGTCTTTTCCTCGAGGGTCATCTGATCCACGAGCGCGCCCAGTTCCTTGTCGGATATATTCCAAGCCATAAAGCTGCCTACCTCATTTGTGCCGGGCGTCGGCACACCGACTTCCACAGCCTTGCACGGTCGCCCGGATCGATAGTCCGCGCTCGAGAACGGTATGACGATGACATAGCGAAAGCCTGTCATCTAGCCGTCGAAATTGCTCTGGAGCTACGACAGTTTTTGATATTTAATAGGCATATCCAGGGAGGATACCGATGAATGTCGCATATCTGAGACCCGAGTTCGGGCGCGAGAAACTCGACTGCGGTTTCGAAGATCACGGACCCTCATCGGAGGCGCATTGCCACGCTTTCGTGCACGGCTATGCCGACGTGCCCTATCACTGGCATCGTGAAATCGAGATACTTTTTGTGCTGCGCGGACAGTTCCGCCTCATCGTCGACGGCCAGGTCTGCGACATGGATCAGGGCGACACGATCATCATCAATGCCGACGTCCCGCACAATTCGACGTCCGTCTCACGCAACACATTGGTCTGCGGCGTGCATCTCGACGCCGCGTATTTCGAGCGTCTCGGCCTGCCGGGGTTCGCCTCGCGGCAATATCTTTGCCGCACCTTCCTGCACAGCCGCTCCTTCATGCACCGCGTCGCGCCGATCAAGGCGCTGATGGCGCGGCTCGTTCTCGATCAGAGCAACCATCCCGAAGAGATCATGGTCCGCCAGACGATCGCCAATCTGCTTGCCTGCTACATCTACCGCTGGATCCCGCATGAGGAGGCCGATGCGGCGGGGGCGCAATTGCGGTCCGATAGCCGCGGCCGCATCCTGCGCATCATGGATACGCTGAACGAGCAGGACGCAGGTCAGCACCTCGGCGAGATCGCTGACGCCGAGGGACTGACGCTCAGCCACCTGTCGCGCCTGTTCAAGCGGCATCTCGGCATAGGCTATCGCGACTATTCACAGAACCTGCGGCTCGACAGCGCCGCCGAGACGCTGCGTACGACCGATCATACGATCGGGACCATCATGGAGCGCAGCGGCTTCGGCAACCCGGCCGTCTTCTACAACAAGTTCCGCGCCCGGTTCGGCTGCAGCCCGGCCGAATTCCGTCGCGGCCGCCGCCCGTCGAAACCGCAGAGCGTATTGACCACCGAGGATGCTGCCGAAGTCCAGAAGCTTCTGATGGTTCTCGCGACGGATGTGGGCAAGGCGGCGGAGCTCGCGGTCGGGCTGGCGCCACATGACAAGCGCCAGATCGTCCTAAGCGCGCCGCACAACCCGACCCGTGAAACTACGCCGTCTCATGCGCTGGCGATGTCTTGAGCGCAGGATGACCAACACCGCCTGATTGTCCGGTCGCCCGCGCTTCAGGCTGATGCGGCCTCCACTCAACTTGCCAACCGGCGCGCCAATGTCGGAAAGGCCGTCGGCTCCGCCCCCGCCGTAAGCCTGTCCCGGATCGCCTCCGCGCAGGCGTGCGGACTTAGCAGCGACGTATCGATCTCCAAGTCGTAAAGGCCGGGCTTATGCACTCCTTCCTGCCAGAGGCGCACGGGCAGCGGTGTGGGATCGTCGTCCGTTCCGATGACATATGGCGTACCAGCCCCGCCTGCCGCGCGTCTTCGCAAGATCTCCTCGATCGGGCAGCGGACGCCGACGAAGAGGACCGGCAGGCCGGCCAAGCGGCGAGCACATTCGGGAAGGATGTTCAGCGGCCTCGAATAGGCGTCGTGATGGCCAACATCGGCGACGACATTGAGCCCCAGCCGGCTGTGGGCGGCGATTGCATCGTAAAGCGCCGCGTAGAGGCCCGACACAAAAACCTCAAGATCGGGGCGTTCGCCGCCGGGGCGTAAGCCAATGCCGGGACGCAAGCGCGGTGGCATGGCGAGTGCGTAGGCATCGACGCCGAGATTGATCCAGACGCCCTCGAATGTCTCCTGGATCGCGGCGGCAATGCTCGACTTTCCCGAGCGCGGCGCGCCGTTGAGGATGATGATCTGTCCGGCTTCCAAAAGGGGGCTGACTCAATCTTGCTGCATGTGAAGGCTGATGTCGCGATTTCCGAGGGGGAATCAGCGCGATGGGACGCAGATTTGGGTCGACGAGATTGGCGCCTGCCGGGTTTGTCGTCGAACAAGCCGAAATCGACACCGATTGCATGTTTCTTGATGTGCGCGCCGCGGCGGTTTCGGCAACATGCCCATGCTGCGGGACCTGTTCCCGTCGAACCCAGAGCCGATACATACGGCAAGTCGCCGATCTGCCCATCGCTGGTCGACGAGTCATCCTGCGGGTGACGGTTCGCCGTTTCTGGTGCGATGCCGTTCTTTGTCGCCGCCGCATTTTGCTGAGCGCTTTGGCGACAATGTATTGGCTCCGTTGTCGCGAAGGACCGGACGTCTCGACACTATCGTCCATCACCTGGGACTGGCGTTGGGGGGGCAGGCCGGCTGCGGCCTTTGCCGATCGCCTGATGATGCCGGTGAGCAACGATACCCTGTTGCGCGTCGTGCGCCGGCGGTCTGAACAGCCGCGCGATAAGCTCGCCATCATCGGTATCGACGATTTCGCATTCCGACGCGGTCAGCGATACGGGACGATTGTCTGCGATCTCGAGCGCCGCAGGCCGGTGACATTGCTGCCAGATCGCGAGCAGGCGACATCGCAGGCATGGCTCGCAGGCCATCCGTCCATCACGACCGTCGCGCGTGACCGGGGCGGCGGGTATGGCGAGGCGATCGCCAAGGCGCTGCCGCATGCCGATCAGGTGGCCGACCGCTGGCACCTAATGGAAAACGCCAGCCGCGCCTTTCTCGATGCGGTCAGCAAAACCATGCGTCAGATCCGAAAGGCAGTCGGCAGCGCCGTCATCGATCCTGGGCTTCTCACCTATGCCGAGCGGCTGCAATATGACGGATACCTACGCCGGCAGGAGACGAACGGGGCCATCCTGGAATTGTCGAAGCAGGGCCTTTCGATCAAGCAGATCGTCAAGCGTACAGGCTATAGCCGTAAGCTCGTCCGCAGCGTCATTCGTGGCCAGCGCTCCGACGTGTTCCGCGTCCGCCAGAGCTCGCTCGAGGAATGACTTCCCTGGCTCGACAGCCGTTGGGGGCAAGGCGCACGGAATGCATCGGCGCTCTGGCGCGAAATGCGCGAGAAGGGCTTCCACGGCCAGAGCGGTGTCGTCTCCGAATGGGCGCGGCGCCGGCGGCTGGCCGAAAAGGCCGACCAAAGCGCGCTTGCTCGCACGCCTTCGGCACGAAGTATCGCAAGACTCATGACGTTGGCGCGCGACGACTTGTCCAAATCGGATGCCGTGCTGGTTGCCGCGATCGAGAATAATGTCCCTGAACTGCCCATCGCGCGAACGTTGATCGATGACTTTCACCGGATGATCCGATCGAAGGCGGTGGCAAAATTGGACGGTTGGCTCGAGGGCGCCAAAGCAAGTCTCGTGAGTTCCTTTGCCAACGGAGTCGAAAAGGACATGGCCGCGGTCCGCAATGCCATCACATCACCATGGTCGAATGGCCAGATCGAGGGCCAGATCACCAAGCTCAAACTTATCAAACGACAGATGTACGGCCGCGCCAAGATCGATCTGCTTCAGGCCCGCCTTGTCGGGACAACCTAGTGGTGAAAACCTAACGCTTGGTACCCGTGACAAAGGACCGGTTCAGGTGGTTCTCTGCCGTCCCTCGCCGACTGGATCGGCCGGAGGCGCCACGAGCAGTCGTTTGCGTCCGCGTTTGTCAGGGAAGGAATGCGCGCCGGCAAGGCAGTTGTTACGGCGAGCTTACACAGGCGACCGCTGCGACCATTCCATTTGAGACCCAATCAGTTATATTGGGGAACAATTGTTGTCCGATGTTGTCCGATCCGAAAGCCGCCCTGCGTGACATGTATCTGGTTGATCACTACAGGAGGAACGATAGCTTCGCGGCGCATTGACGCCGAGGATCACGTCATCGCGAGCGTTGCTGGGCAGCAAGTTCGAGACGCAATCCAGGACATTCCTCGCAACGTCGACATTAGGGTCGACGACTTCATCAATATCGTCAGTTGCGCGATGACTTTGCCGATTGCGTTCGATCTGGTGCAGCGGATCAACATCCATCTCGCAAAGGAAGATTGCGTTGGCGTGGTCGTTACCCACGGCACCGATACGATGGAGGAAAGTGCATACCTCGCCGATTTGCTTCTGGTGAATGACAAGCCCGTGGTATTCACAGGCGCTCAGCGGAGCGCCGATGACCCGGCCAGGGATGGGCCGCGGAACCTGACTGACGCCATCAGGCTTGCTGCATCGCCCTTGGCGGTGGGATTGGGCGCGGTCGTCCTCATGGAACAGCACTTCCACGCCGCGCGCGATGTTACCAAAAGCCACACGTCTCGGGTCGACGCATTTGTCTCGCGAAACCATGGGAAGCTCGGCGAGATTGATGGCGACACCGTCAGTGTATCCCGTCTGCCGGCCCTTCGGAAAACCTTTGCAGCGAAAGCCATTGAGCCCCGAGTCGACCTTATACGGATGGTGCTTGGCTGCGATGACCGTCTGATCCGCTATGCGGCGGCAAGTGGTGCAAAGGCAATCGTGCTCGAAGGCTTCGGAAGAGGGAACGCAAACCCAATCGTCGCGAAGGCTATCGAGGAGATCATCGTTGGCGGTATTCCGGTGTTCGTTGCATCACGATGTGGCGAAGGCCGCGTGTTGCCGATTTATGGCGGTGGCGGTGGCAAGGATTTACTGAGGGCGGGAGTAGTGTTCGGCGGCGATCTTACCGGGCCAAAGCTGCGTATCCTGATTTCCGTATTGCTCGGCGTGGGGATGAGCCCAGAAGAAATGCGCCGCGAGTTGGCTGCGGTCTGCGGGTGAGCGAGCTCCCGCCCCCGCATAGCTCCCTAATAGGACACTTCAAGCGAAGGATCCCCTTCCCCGCTCGCGCCCGACATTTGTCTCGCAACCGATCAACGGCCGCAGTGGGTCCCTCCGGCCGTTCGATGCCGGGTACCAAGCGTTAGTTTTTCACCACTAAAGCGCGTCGCGCTGAAACGGATTCAGGCGACGCGCTTTAAGTCTTTGTTTTGATGCATGTCGTTCCCCCAAAACCGCTGCGCACTTTTGGGCGACATGCATTAGGCTGGGACCGCAGCGAGAATGCGTCAGACCCGAAAAAGGCCCCGTTTCCGGGGCCTTTTGTATTTCAAGCGAGCGCTTGTCAGCCCTTGCGCGGCAGTTGCGGCACAAGGCTGCGCTTGTTGCCGTCCTTGCCCTTCGGCTCCGGCTTCTGTGCCACGGTCTTCTTGGGCGCGGGCTTCTTGGCGACCGCCTTTTTCGGCTTCGGCGCGTCTTCCGGCTCTTCCTTCTTCGGCTGCACGGGCGACTCGTCGGCGAGCGACTCGAGCTTCAGGCCGGACTCGCCGGTTTCCTTCTTCTCGACGGTGACGCGCACCGTGCCACCCTTCTTGAGCTTGCCGAACAGCACCTCGTCGGCCAGGGGCTTCTTGATGTGCTCCTGGATGACGCGGCCGAGCGGACGCGCGCCCATGCGCTCGTCATAGCCCTTGTCGGCCAGCCAGGCGATCGCGTCCTGCGACAGGTCGAAGGTGACGCCACGCTCGGACAGCTGGGCCTCGAGCTGCATGACGAACTTCTGCACCACCTGATGGATCACCGGCACCGGCAGCGAGCCGAATGGGATGCTCGCGTCGAGACGGTTGCGGAACTCCGGCGTGAACAGCCGGTTGATCGCCTCGACGTCGTCGCCTTCGCGCTTGGTCGAGCCGAAACCGATCGCCGCGCGCTGCGCATCCGACGCGCCCGCATTGGTCGTCATGATCAGGATCACGTTGCGGAAGTCGATCTGCTTGCCGTTATGGTCGGTCAGCTTGCCGTGGTCCATCACCTGCAACAGGATGTTGAACAGGTCCGGATGCGCCTTCTCGACTTCGTCAAGCAGCAGCACGCAATGCGGATGCTGGTCGACGCCGTCGGTGAGCAGGCCGCCCTGGTCGAAGCCGACATAGCCGGGAGGCGCGCCGATCAGCCGCGAGACGGTGTGGCGTTCCATGTATTCCGACATGTCGAAGCGGATCAGCTCGACGCCGAGCGAGGCGGCAAGCTGCTTGGCGACTTCCGTCTTGCCGACGCCGGTCGGACCCGAGAACAGATACGAGCCGATCGGCTTTTCAGGTTCGCGCAGGCCGGCACGCGCCAGCTTAATCGCCGAGGTCAGCGCGGTGATCGCCGTATCCTGGCCGTAGACGACGCGCTTCAACTCGATATCGAGTCCCTGCAGCACCTTCTCGTCATCGGCCGAGACCGTCTTCGGCGGGATGCGCGCCATGGTGGCGATCGTCGCCTCGATCTCCTTGATGCCTATCGTCTTCTTACGCTTGGCCTCCGGCACCAACATCTGCGAGGCGCCGGTCTCGTCGATCACGTCGATCGCCTTGTCCGGCAGCTTGCGGTCGTTGATGTAGCGCGCCGAGAGCTCGACCGAGGCCTTGATGGCTTCGCTCGTGTAACGGACCTTGTGGAACTCCTCGAAATAGGGCTTCAGGCCCTTCATGATCTCGATGGCGTCCTCGATGGTCGGCTCGTTGACGTCGATCTTCTGGAAGCGCCGCACCAAAGCGCGGTCCTTCTCGAAGAACTGGCGGAACTCCTTGTAGGTGGTCGAGCCGATGCAGCGGATGGCGCCGGACGACAGCGCCGGCTTCAACAGGTTCGATGCATCCATGGCGCCGCCCGAAGTGGCGCCCGCCCCGATCACGGTGTGGATCTCGTCGATGAACAGCACCGCGCCAGGATAATCCTCGAGTTCCTTCACGACCTGCTTCAGCCGCTCCTCGAAGTCGCCGCGATAGCGGGTGCCGGCCAAGAGCGTGCCCATGTCGAGCGCGAAGATGGTGGCGTCCTGCAGCACTTCCGGCACGTCGCCCTCGACGATGCGCTTGGCCAGCCCCTCGGCGATCGCCGTCTTGCCGACGCCCGGGTCGCCGACATAGAGCGGGTTGTTCTTGGAACGGCGGCACAGCACCTGGATGGTGCGGTTGATTTCGCTGTCGCGGCCGATCAGCGGGTCGATCTTGCCGGCCCGCGCCTTGTTGTTGAGGTTGACGCAGTAGGCCGTCAACGCGTCCTGCTGCTTCTTCTTGCCGCCTTCTTCCTGCGGCTCGGCGCCGTTCTGGCCGCCCTGCTCGTCCTCGGCGCCGCGCGGCGTGCGCTGCTCCGAAGCGCCCGGGCGCTTGGCGATGCCGTGCGAGATGTAGTTGACCGCGTCGTAGCGGGTCATCTGCTGTTCTTGCAGGAAATAAGCGGCGTGGCTCTCGCGCTCGGCGAAGATGGCGACGAGCACATTGGCGCCGGAGACTTCCTCGCGGCCGGACGACTGGACATGGATCACGGCGCGCTGGATGACGCGCTGGAAGCCTGCCGTCGGCTTCGAATCCTCGTCGTAGCCGGTGACGAGGTTGTCGAGCTCGGTGTCGATGTAGGTGAGAACGGTATGCTTGAGCTCGTCGAGATCGACGTTGCAGGCGCGCATGACGGCGGCCGCCTCGGTGTCGTCGATCAGGGCGAGCAACAGGTGTTCGAGCGTCGCATATTCGTGATGCCGCTCGTTGGCGAATGTCAGCGCCTGATGTAGCGCCTTTTCCAGGCCTTGGGAGAAAGCCGGCATGTTACCTCACTTCTTCTCCATCACGCATTGCAGCGGATGCTGATTCTGTCGGGCGAAATCCATGACCTGGGACACTTTGGTCTCGGCCACCTCGAATGTGTAGACACCGCACTCGCCCACTCCATGATTGTGAACATGAAGCATGATGCGTGTGGCGGCCTCGCGGTCCTTTTGGAAAAAACGCTCCAGGACGTGAACGACGAACTCCATCGGAGTGTAGTCGTCGTTCAGGATGAGGACCCGGTAGAGGCTGGGCTTCTTGGTCTTGGTTTTGGTGCGCGTGATGACAGCGGTGCCGCGACCGGGATCGTTGCGGTCTCCGTCACTTTGCATTCGCACCACACCTGCCGTGGCAGTCAAACCGATCGTCACGTAGTCCAGCCTTTTCGAATCCTCATGCGAGTTCAACATGTAGGTTCTCGATGGACGATTTTAAGCCCTTCTGTTTAGCTGACAATATGGCTAGGTGGGCAAACCTCAGCGAATTTCTCAATCGTGAATGCGGCAAGGTGCATCGGGTTGCGATCGGACATGAAAAAACCCGGCCGCGTTTCCGCGACCGGGTCCTTTCCGCAGGCCGGCTGGCCGTATCGGGCGTGATCGGGCGAAATTACTTCGCCTTGGCGACCACCGATTCGAACGGCTTGTAGGCTTCCTTGGCGAGCTCGGCATAGAGATTGCCGAGCTTGCTGGCCTCGGCCACGAAGCTCTCATAGCTCTGCTTGGCGTAATCGGTCTGGATCTCGAGGGCCTTCTCGATCGACTTGGCCGCGAACAGCTTCTCGACGGCGGCGCTGCCGGCTTCGAAGCTCTTCTTGGTGTATTCGCCGGCTTCGGTGGCGATCGCCTGCGCGCCCTTGGTGAGCGAGGCAAAGCTCTTCAGCCCGGTGTCGGCAAAGTCCTTGCCGTATTTCGAGAAGTCCTCATAGGTCTGGGTCATTTCATTCTTCCCTTTGGTTGAAACGCCCTTTTGGCCCCGGGCGCCCTTGTGCAATGCACCTCAATATATTGTGCGATGCACAAAAGTCAAGAATCCCTTGGCCTGCAGGGGCTCCAGCGCCGTCGGCCGGTAAAATTCGATTAAACAGAAGCTCGATTTGCCGAAAAACGGTGAACGCGGCGGTTACCATAAACGGATTGGTAACGCTGGGCGCGATAGCTTGGCCGGAAGCGAGGCAGGCACTCCCTTTGCCGCCTCCGGGGCAACGAAAATTCAGGGTAAGTAACGGTGCGTCAGGCGTTGTCGGGCTTCGTCTCCAAATCTTCTTTCTCCTTCAAGGCAATCATGGTTGCCGCGCTCGCGGTGACGATTGTCGCCGCCGATGTCGCGTCGGCTCTTGCCGCGAAGTCCGCGGCCATTGTCGTCGACGCCAAGACCGGCAAGGTGCTCTATTCGGCCGACGCCAACGGCCGGCGCTATCCGGCCTCGCTCACCAAGATGATGACGCTCTACCTCACCTTCGAGGCGTTGGCGAAGGGCAGGATCAGCAAGAACACGCCGGTTCCATTTTCCGCGCATGCTTCCGCCGAGGCGCCTACCAAGCTCGGCGTCCGCCCCGGCGGCTCGGTTCCTGTCGAGACCGCCATTCTGTCGATCGTAACGAAATCCGCCAACGACTCGGCCACCGCACTTGGCGAGATGCTCGGCGGCAGCGAAGACAATTTCGCCCGCATGATGACGGCCAAGGCGCGCCAGCTCGGCATGAACGGCACCGTCTTCCGTAACGCCAACGGCCTGCCCGACCCCGGCCAGTTCACCACGGCGCACGACATGGCGATGCTTGGCATCGCGCTGCGCGAGCACTACCCGCAATATTACGGCTATTTCTCGCAGCGCTCGTTCCTGTATGGCCGCCAGCGCATCAACGGTCACAACCGCCTGCTTGGCCGCATCAAGGGCGTCGACGGCATCAAGACCGGCTACACCCGCGCTTCCGGCTTCAACCTCGTTTCCTCCGTCGCCGATGGCGACCGCCGCCTCGTCGCGGTGGTGATGGGCGGCACCTCCGGCCGCAGCCGCGACAACCAGATGGCCACGCTGATCAACACCTACCTGCCGCGCGCCTCGACGCGAGGCGGCGGCGACCTCATCGCCAAGGGCAACGACAATCCAATCAAGACGCTGGCCAAGGTCTTCTTGCCCAAGCATGACGCGCCGACACCGGACGCGAAGCCGGCGACGGACGACACTGTCGTTGCCTCGGCCGATGACGTTGAGGACGACACCCAGCAGGTCGCCGAGGACACGAAGCCTGTCATCAAGGTCAAGAAAGTGAAGACGGTTGCCGTCGCCGCCATGGCGCCGGCCTCCAAGTCTCAGGACGCCTCGCCCCAGGTCGTCACCGCCTATGCCGAACCCGCGCCGGCCGCGCCGGCGATCGATCCGGTCAAGACGTCGTCGGTGCCTGCGGGTTGGGTGGTTCAGGTCGCTTCCTCGCCGACGAAATCGGGAGCCCAGAGCCTGCTTGATCAGACTGCCAAGCAGGCGCCAAGGATCCTGGCCGACGCTTCCGGTTTCACCGTCGCCTTCGACAAGGACGGCACCACCTACTACCGCGCCCGCTTCGGCGGCTTCGGCTCGAAGGATGCCGCCTGGAAGGCCTGCGATGCGCTCAAGCGCAAGAAAATCTCGTGCTACGCCGTCCAGCAATAGGCGGTTGTTTGGAATCTCCCGGAAGGTACCTCGCGTCGAAGGAGACTAATCGTGATTGGAGAGCAAGACGTCCTTGGCTTCATTGATCCGCGCCGCCAGGACAGACGTGCCGCCGACATCGGCGTTCAGGCGCTGCATCAGGCGGCGGTGCGCCTTGCGGATATCCGCCGCGGCAGCCCCCGCTTCAAGACCAAGGACCTTGTAGGCCTCCTCCTTAGTCATGGCGCCCGCACCTGGCGCAACACCCAGCCCTTCGCCACCGTGCGGCTGCGCGTCCTTGCGCCAGACGGGAAAACGGCCGTCAAGATACGTCTCTAAGAGCTGGCGGCTCTCCAGATCGGGGCTGAGCTCGCCATGAAGCTGGCGCAGGTCCGTCAGCCCCATAGCCCCCAGCATCTTGCCTTCATAACGCCCGGCCAGAACGAGCCCCTCGAGCCTGCCGCTGTCATGGTCGAGGTCCATTTCGAGCGCGGCGGTGCGCACCGTCGAATGTTGGGACACGGCGGCCCGCGCTGGCGGCCGCCTCGTGCGTATCCAGCCGACCCAGGCCAGCGCCGCAAGCAGAAGCAGCCCGCCGATAAGGCTGCGGCCGAAGATCAGCATGGGCGCCCCGACCAGCCCCAGGAGGGCCGGCCCAAGCGATCTCAGACTGTCGGCCATTCTTGCCGCATCCGCGCGCACAAAGAGCAAGGCGGCGCCGAAAAGCACCACGAGCACCGCTGCCAAAACAAGGATCACGCCCATCGATTAGCGCTGCCATACGAAAGACTGAGCATGGAAATAGGATGGGACCAAGGTCTGGCGCTTGCAAGTCCCACATCGAGCGAGCCGAAGGGCCAGCGCCGGGGACGATCCGCAAGGCGCACAGAGCAATTCCAGGAAAAGTGCGAGCGGTCTTTCCGGAATTGCGTAAAACAAAAGGACAGAGTGGTTCGCCGTTTCCGTGAAACGGTGAAACGCGCTAGAGCAGGCCGAGTTCGGCGAGTTCCAGCCTGAGCTTCGGCGGCATCTCGGCCAGTGCCGCCCTGCCCTTGCCGAGGTCGACCGGCGCATCGGCGGGCTTGAGATAACGCCAGCCCTGGAAGGCGCGCCGCGGCTGCCAGTCAGTGC
This sequence comes from Mesorhizobium sp. B2-7-1, assembly GCF_006440735.1. Classification (GTDB taxonomy): domain Bacteria; phylum Pseudomonadota; class Alphaproteobacteria; order Rhizobiales; family Rhizobiaceae; genus Mesorhizobium. The sequence goes on from NZ_VFUA01000011.1 coordinate 58,067, forward strand.
GCACGACCTCGGGATCGAGCATCAGATGACAGCGGCCTATGCCTTCATCGTCGGTGAAGGGCCGGATCTCCGTGATCAGCTGCCGGCACTGGACGCTGCCCTTGATCACCCAATAGAGCGAACCGCCATCCGTGATCTCGCCGCCACGTGTCGGCACCATGCGGGTTGTGTGCCAGTGCTCGGCCGGCTCGCCGGCGCGGCGCCGTTCGTCGAGACGGAAGGCAATCCACTCTTCGAGATCCTCGACGCTGTCGCAGCCGACGCACAGTTTGATGAGATTGAGTGACATGCCCCAAGATTTAGCCGCAAGGGTTGACGCGTCAACGCCCTGAGCGACTTCTCCACAGGGCCAGCAGGATGACGCCATAAAACCAGCAGGAATCCAAGATACACAATCGGTAGCTTGGTGGCTCGCGGAGCAGTTGTCATCTTGGCAGACGATCGAGAACAGAATGGGCCGAATAGGCGCCAGGTGGTTTTGGCAGCGACGTTGATGTTGCCGGCCATCATGACGAGCACGCGGGCTCAGAATGGGCCTTCCACGTCGAATGGAAAATCTCCGCCTCCGGTCACCCAAGCAGAGATCGAGGCGCGCATTCAGCGTGTCCTTGGCGGGCTTCGACCTCCCATCGGATTTGCCGGTCAACCTCATGCCTCGCTCACGGCCAGGATGAGCACGCTGAATGTTCCCGGCGTGAGCATCGCGGTCATTCACAACGGCGCCGTGGAATGGGCGCGAGGCTTCGGCGTTGCATTGCAGGGTGGCCGCCCGGTTGGGCCAGGCACACTCTTTCAGGCCGGGTCGATCAGCAAGCCGGTAGCAGCCATGGCGGTCATGGCTTTGGCCCAAGCTGGAAAACTTGATCTCGACGTGGATGTAAATTCGTATCTGAAGAGTTGGAAAGTTCCGGCCAATTCGTACACCGACAAGACGAAAGTCACTCTTCGGGAATTGCTCAGCCACTCCGCCGGGACGACGGTCCATGGCTTTGCAGGGTATCAGGCAGGATTGCAGATTCCGTCCCTTATCGATGTGCTCGATGGCTCCCCACCAGCGAACAATCCTCCGATTGTCGTCGATGAACCGCCGGGTAGGAATTTCCGGTATTCCGGTGGCGGCTACACGATTGTGCAGCAGCTGCTGATCGACATTACCGGCAGACCGTTTGAGGATTTGCTGGACGAGACGGTGCTTCGCCCGCTTGGGATGTCCCGCAGCAGCTATCGTCAACCGCTGCCCGCTCGCGATCTTCCCCACGCAGCGATGCCACATACCATAGGTGGCGACCCGGTCGCCGGCGGCCCGCACACCTATCCCGAATTGGCGGCGGCTGGATTGTGGACGACGCCAACCGACCTGGCTCGCTTCGACCTGGCCCTGCTCGACGCGTGGGCAGGCCGGCCAATGCCGATGGGAACTATGGCCTCGGCCTGATCGTGCGCGGCTCACCGCCACATCGTCGCTTTGGTCATGACGGCGTGAATGCCGGTTTCATAAATTCGATGATTTCCTACGAAACAGGCGACGGCGCCATTGTGATGACAAATGGCGACCAAGGCGACGTCCTGGTTGCGGAGATCATGCAGAGCATCGCCGCCGAATATCAGTGGCCGGACTGGACCCGCAAGGAGCGGAAATTGGTCGCGGTCGACCCAAAGCTCTTGGACCGGCTGATTGGAAACTATCGACTTGGCCCGACCATGATCGTCCATATTTCGAATGAAGGCGGGCAGCTGTTTTCACGAGCGACGGGAGGGGCCAAATTCGAACTGTTTGCGCAAAGCGACCGTGATTTCTTCACGACCGCGTTCGATTCCGTGTTCACCTTCGACACGGACGGCTCAACCGACGCTCGGAAGCTGGTCATACATCAAGACGGCAAGGACTATCCCGGCGACCGCATCCCGTAGTCGGGATGTTGAGCTCAGCGACGCCGGTCATACTGTGTGGGCCGCCCCCCTCAGCACTCAACCACGTTCACGGCCAGGCCGCCGAGGCTGGTTTCCTTGTATTTTTCGTTCATGTCGAGGCCGGTCTGGCGCATGGTTTCGATCGCGGCATCGAGCGGCACGAAATGCGTGCCGTCGCCCTTGATGGCCAAGGACGCGGCGGTCACGGCCTTCACCGCGCCAAGCGCATTGCGCTCTATGCAGGGCACCTGCACCAGGCCGCCGACCGGATCGCAGGTCATGCCGAGATGATGTTCCAGCGCGATCTCGGCGGCGTTCTCTACCTGCTCGGGCGTGCCGCCCATCACGGCGCACAGGCCGGCCGCGGCCATTGCCGAAGCGGAACCCACTTCACCCTGGCAGCCGACCTCGGCGCCGGAGATCGAGGCGTTTGACTTGATGATGCCGCCGACAGCAGCCGCCGACAGCAGGAAGTCGCGGATGCTCGGCTGGTCGGCCTCAGGATGGAAGTGCAGCCAGTAGCGCAGCACCGCGGGCAGCGTGCCGGCGGCGCCATTGGTGGGCGCCGTCACCACGCGCCCGCCGGCGGCGTTCTCTTCGTTGACCGCCATGGCGTAGATCGACAGCCAGTCATTGGCGAGCAAGGGATTGGGCCGGTTCTGTTGCCACTGCTCCTGCAGCTTGTCGTGCAGTTGCCGCGCGCGGCGGCGCACCTTCAGCCCGCCCGGCATGATGCCGTCCTGCGACAGGCCGCGATCGATGCAGCCTTTCATCGCGCCCCAGATCGCGTCCAAGCCTGCATCGAGCTCCTCGCGCGACATGTGCTTTTCCTCGTTGGCGCGCTTCATCTCGGCGATGGAAAGCCCGCTCTTTGCCGCCATCGCCAGCATCTCGACGGCATTCTTGAACGGGTACGGAACCTTCTTGCCCTCGGTCGTCACCGAGCCCTTGGCCTTCATGCGCTGCAACTCTTCCTCGGAAACGACGAAGCCGCCGCCGATCGAATAATAGATGCGCTTGAGCAAAAGCCGGTCGGAGTTGTCATAGGCGTAGAAGGCCATTCCGTTGGCGTGGCCGGTGAGCGGCGTCTTGCGGTCGAGCGCCAGGTCTTTCGCCGGATCGAAGCGATAGGATGGATGCCCGGGAGGCGAAATGCGCTTGTCGGCTGCGATGCGAGCGACGATGCCGTCGGCCTCGTCCGGATCGACCGTCTGCGGCGTCTGGCCTGCCAGGCCAAGAATCACGGCGCGGTCGGAGCCATGGCCGATGCCGGTATAGGCGAGCGAACCATGCAGGCTGGCGCCGATGCGGTCGACTTTCACGCCCGCGGGCCGCGGCCAGTCGCCGGCCAGGATCTCGTCGAGGAACCGGCGCGCGGCCGTCATCGGCCCCATCGTGTGGGAGCTCGACGGGCCGATGCCGATCTTGAACAGGTCGAAAACCGAAAGGAACACGGGGCCGTTGTCTCCTGGGAACCGATCAAGACTTACATATAGGAATTCCCGGGATGTTTCCGCTGTTTTGCAAATCGCGGCGCGGCGGCTGCCGACCTTGTTTGCTCCGCCAGCGACATCATCCCGCCGAGAGCTCGGGTGCCCGTCGAAGCGCCGGCCCGGCCCGTGTTACAAGAGCGCATGGGCGACTCACTCCACCTTTCAGCGGCAGATCTGGCGGCTTTGACCTTCTTCCTGGTCGTCTGGGTGCTGCATACGCTCGCCTCCGACGGCAGGCTGATCAGCCGCGTCTCCCTGACGACGGCGATGAACGCCCAGCGCGAAGCCTGGATGCGCAACATGGCCGAACGCGAAATCCGCATCGTCGACACCGCGATCATGAACGGCCTGCAGCAAGGCACGGCGTTCTTCGCCTCGAGCTCGCTGATCGCGCTCGGCGGCTGTTTTGCCCTGCTCGGCGCCTCCGACCGCGTGCTTCAGGTTCTGGCAGAACTGCCCCTCGGCGCGGCTTCGCCGCGCGAAGCCTTTCAGACCAAGGTGTTCGGCCTGGTGCTGATTCTCGCCTTTGCCTTCTTCAAATTCGGCTGGGCCTACCGGCTGTTCAACTACTGCTCGATCCTGATCGGCGCGGTGCCGACCCCGCATGGCCCAGCCTCGCGCAACCCGGTCAGCGAAACGGCGGTATGGCGGGCGACGCGCATGAACGTGCTTGCCGGCAAGCACTTCAACTCCGGCCTGCGCGCCGTCTTCTTCTCGATCGGCTATCTCGGCTGGTTCGTCGATCCGATCGTCTTCGTGATGTCGACGCTGGTGCTTCTGGCGGTGCTCGTGCGCCGCCAGTTCTTCTCCGCGGCCCGGCAAGCCGTCCTCGGTCAGCCGCCCGGTCCGGGGAAGAACTGATCGATCTTGCCGGAGAGCCGGTAGGCGAAAAGGCCGATCCACTCGCGCACCGCAATGGTGGTCGCCTGCACCGAATCGACCGGATTGTCGCGGTAGAAACCGACGCCTTCCTTGCCCGAGGTGCGATAATCGACCGGCCACGGAATGGTCGGAAAGCCCGCCTTGTCGAACAGCGCCTTGGCGCGCGGCATGTGGAAAGCCGACGTGACCAGCAGCCAGGTCTCGCCCGGTTTCGGCTCAACCAGTTTTCGCGAGAAGGCAGCGTTCTCGTAAGTATTGCGCGATTTGTCCTCGAGGATCAGGCGATCGGCCGAAACGCCGAGCGCCCCAAGCAGCCGCGGCGCGGTATCGGCGTCGCCCTCGCCGTCGAGGAAAAGCGAGCCGTTGCCGCCGGACACGACGATCTTCGCCTGGGGAAAGCGCCTCGCCAGGATCGCTGTCTCGACCATGCGGTCGCCGCCGCTGTTCAATTCATAGCCGCCGCGGGCGAGATTGATGGCGCCCTCGAAGCCGCCACCAAGCACGACGATGCCGTCGACCTTTTGCGGCAATGGCGGCTTGGGGAAGCGTTCTTCCAGTGGGTTGAGCATCATCGCGCCGACCGACGTCCAGGCCGAAAGAACCAGGATGGCGACGCCGAGCACGCCGCCCGCCGCCGCCAGCCGCCGGCGTCCGAACAGCGCCGCCAGCAAGCCGGCGAGCAACAGGAAGATGGCCAGGTTCACCGGCTGGACGAAGAACCAGAATATCTTGGAGAGGTGGTAGAACATGCATCGCCCCTTGTCAGATGAGGGACGACGCTACCACCACTTTTCAGGCTGAAATTTGCCCGCGGCCTTTTCGATGACATGCGCCGTCTGGAACAGCGTCTCCTCGTCGAACGGGCGGCCGATCAGCTGCAGGCCGAGCGGTAGGCCTTTGCCGTCCAGGCCGGCCGGCACCGAGATGCCGGGAAGACCCGCCATGTTCACCGTCACGGTGAAGATGTCGTTGAGGTACATCTTGACCGGATCGGAAGCCATGTCCTCGTCGGCGACGCCGAAGGCGGCCGACGGGGTTGCGGGCGTCAGGATGACGTCGACGCCGGCGGCAAAGACGTTTTCGAAGTCGCGCTTGATCAGCGTGCGCACCTTCTGCGCCTGCAGATAGTAGGCGTCGTAATAGCCGGCCGACAGCACGTAGGTGCCGATCATGATGCGGCGCTTGACCTCGCGACCGAAGCCGGCGGCGCGAGTCTTCTCATACATCTCGATGATGTCCTTGCCGGGCACGCGCAGGCCATAGCGGACGCCGTCGTAGCGGGCGAGGTTGGACGACGCCTCGGCGGGCGCCACGATATAGTAGGCCGGCAAGGCATATTTGGTGTGCGGCAGGGAGATATCGACGATCTCGGCGCCGGCGTCCTTCAGCCAGGCGATGCCCTGCTGCCAGAGCGCCTCGATGTCTTCCGGCATGCCGTCGACGCGATATTCCTTCGGAATGCCGACCTTCATGCCCTTGATCGGCTTGCCGATCGCCGCCTCATAGTCCGGCACCGGACGGTCGACCGAGGTCGTGTCCTTCGGGTCGACCGAGGCCATCGACTTCAACAGGATCGCTGCGTCGCGCACGTCGCGCGCGATCGGTCCGGCCTGGTCGAGCGAGGAAGCAAAGGCGACGATGCCCCAGCGCGAGCAGCGCCCGTAAGTCGGCTTGATGCCGACCGTGCCGGTGAAGGCGGCGGGCTGGCGGATCGAGCCGCCGGTGTCGGTCGCGGTTGCGCCGGCGCACAGGAAAGCGGCCACGGATGACGCCGAACCGCCTGACGAGCCGCCAGGCACCAGCTGCATGTTGTCATAGGTGCGGCTCTGCTCGACGCCGCCGGGCACGACAAAGCCGCCGCCGCCGTCATGGATGGTCGGCTTGACCGTGGTCTGCAGGCGCGAGCGGCGCCACGGATTGATGACCGGGCCGTAATAGGAGGTCTCGTTCGACGAGCCCATGGCGAACTCGTCCATGTTGAGCTTGCCGAGCATGACGGCGCCGTCGGCCCACAGATTGCTGGTCACTGTCGACTCGTAGCGCGGCTTGAAGCCGTCCAGCACATGGCTGCAAGCCTGGGTGTGGATGCCTTCGGTGGCGAACAGGTCCTTGATCCCCAGCGGAATGCCTTCCAGCGCGCCGCCATCGCCCTTGGCGAGCCTGGCATCGGAAGCCTTGGCCATGCCGCGCGCCTTGTCGGCGGTGACGGTCACATAGGCATTGAGCAAGGGATTGGCGCTCTCGATCGCCGAGAGGTAGGCCTCGGTGATCTCGGCCGCGGTGATCTCCTTGCCGCGCAGCTTGGCGCGGGCCTCGGAAATGGTGAGATGTGTGAGATCGCTCATCAGGCAAGGCTCTTTTCGTAAAACACCGACCATTCGGAGTCGGGATAATCCAGCACCGGTCCGCAACGCGAGAATCCGGCGCGCTCATAGACGGTCCAGGCGGCGGGGTGCCGATCGCCGGTTTCAAGGACAAGACGCATCAGTCCCTCCTGCCGGGCGAGCGCCTCGACCCGTTCGACGATCTCGGCGCCGATCTTGCGGCCGCGATGCGAAGGTCGCGTATACATGCGCTTGACCTCGCCGACCGCATCGTCATGGCGCTTGAGCGCGCCGCAGCCGACGGCAAGGCCGTTGTCGCGGGCGATGAACACCGTCGTATCCTTGCCCGCCATCTGCTCGACGCTGAGATGATAGCAGTGCTCGGGCGGCGTCAGCTCGAGCAGCGCGGCATTGAGTTCGGCGACCAGCGCGCGCACGTCGTCCTGCAAAGGCGTTTCGACGACGATCTCGACAGCCACGGCCTACTCCACCACCTTCGGAACGAGGAAGAAATTCTCTTCCGTCGCCGGCGCGTTGGCTACGATGTCGGCGGCCTTGTTGCCGTCGGTAACGGCATCCTGGCGCTTCTTCATCTCCATCGGCGTGACCGAGGTCATCGGCTCGACGCCCGCGACATCGACCTCGTTCAGCTGCTCGACGAAGCCGAGGATGGCGTTCAATTCGCCGGTCATGCGCTCGGCGTCCTCCTCGCTCACCGCGATACGGGCAAGGTGCGCGACGCGCTTCACGGTTCGGAGATCAACGGACATGTCTTATCGCCTCGGGAAAACCAGTGCGGGCTATAGCGGCGCGGCGCGGCGCGCGCAACATATCGGGCAACATTTGACGCCCCAGCCAAGTTGCACGTTACTGGAAAGCGTAACCCAAGTGCTTGCGGCTTTGCGCCGAAATAGCGTCCGTGACCGCTTTTCGGTTGTCGGGGCTATCTTCAAGGATCATTGCTAACGCACAGGGTTGTTGAACAAGCTGAACAAATGGCATTCCGTGGCGATCGATGGCGGCGCGTAGACCAACGATCACATTTTCCGGCCCTTTCCATTGCTCCGACATGGCAAATGTCGAGTGGACCCAATTGGCCTCCCAGTTGTCCAGTCGTGGAGAGCCGAAAATCGTTTCTACAACCTCGAACTTGATCCGAATGCTATCGGCGGAGCGATCCGATAGCTTGTCCGCCAGTTGCCGATAACCACTCTTGCTCGTAGCCTCGCGAAACTTGCGCCGCCGCTCCTGGAGTTCCGAGTCGAATACCGGTTTGTAGGATATTATTCTGGCGCGGACGACGATTTGTGCATTGCTGAAATAACTCAGATCTTGCTCGTGAAGAGTTGCGCAGGCCGTTGCTTTTCCAGACAGCGAAAAAAGGCTTAAAAAACCCATCCAAGCAAGCACGGCGTTCAACTTCAAGGCCCTATTCACGTCGCTCTCCCTACCGTCCCAGCCTTGAGACGATCGTCAACGATCATGGCAAATTGACGCCCTCGCAAAGATAGTACTGCCGCTGTTGCCGACCTACTCGCCTTCCGTCGGCCCCGGAGCGGGTCGATTTGCGGCGAGTTCAATTTGCGCGAATGACAGCTGCTGGCCTAGACAGATATCGCCTTGCCGATTTCCGGCAGCGCCACCTTGACGCCCGAGCCTTCCATGCCGGTGACGAACTTTTCGGCGGTCTGGTCGATCATCGAGAAGGTGCCGAAATGACAGGGAACGACGGTATCGAAGCCGAAGAAGCGGCGGCAGGCAAGGGCCGCCACCGCGCCGCCCATGGTGAAGCGGTCGCCGATCGGCACGATGCCGATCTTCGGCTCGTGCAGCTCGTTGATCAGGCCCATGTCGGAGAAGATGTCGGTGTCGCCCATGTGGTAGAGCGTCTTGTCTTCAGGAAAATGCAGGACGAGCCCGCCCGGATTGCCGAGATAAGTGTTCGTGCCGCTTTCGCCGCCGAAAGACGACGAGTGCAGCGCCTGAACGAACGTGGTGGTGAAAGGACCGCAATCTACGGTGCCGCCGATATTGCCCGGATTGATCTTGTCGCCGCTGACGCCCTGGCCGACGAGAAACATGCAGATCTCGAAATTGGCGACCAGCATGGCGCCGCTTTTCTTCAGCACTTCGACCGCGCCGCTGAGATGGTCGTTATGGCCATGGGTCAGGAGCACATGGGTCACCCCTTCAGCCGGTCCTTCCCAGCCACCTGTCCAGGACGGATTGCCGACCAGATAAGGGTCGATGAGGATGGTGGCGTCCTTGGTCTCGACGCGGAATGCCGAATGTCCGTACCAGGTCAGTTTCATGAATGCTTCCTCGATTTTTCCGTTGCCGGAAGATAGAACGCTGGCGGCAAATTGAAAGTAGCGCGACGCTCCCTCTCGTCAAAAGGATGTGTGTCGCCCGAATGTCAGGAAAACCCGTTGGGCATTATTTCAATCGAGGAACTGCCGGGGCGGCTTGCCGGCGGCAAGACGCTCGCCGGGCTCGATCTCGGCGACAAGACGATCGGTGTGGCGGTCTCAGATCGTGGGCTGTCCTTCGCCCATCCGCGCCCGGTCATCCTGCGCAAGAAGTTTTCGCTCGATGCCGCCCAACTGCTCGCTCAGCTCGAGAAGGACAATGTCGGCGCCTTCGTGCTCGGCCTGCCTGTCAACATGGACGGCTCGGAAGGGCCCCGTGCGCAAAAATCGCGCGCCTTCGTCCGCAACATGGCGCCGCTTTGCGACCTGCCCTTCGTGCTGTGGGACGAGCGGCTGTCGACTGTCGCCGCCGAACGAACACTGATCGAGATGGATTTCTCGCGCAAGAAGCGCGCCGGCAAGATCGATTCGGCGGCCGCCGCCTTTATTCTGCAGGGAGCGTTGGACCGGCTTCAGTCGCTCCGGCAAGACGGTCTTCGCTGATATTGCCCTGCCGGCGCTGCCTGATCCATTCGGCGATGTTGCGCCGGCGCCGGAACGCCCAAAGACCCATGAGCAGGAAAAAGTCGAAAACGCAGGTCCGCGCCACCATGCCCGGAATGATGGCCGGATCGACGCCGAGCATCTGGCCATAGAGCTGGAAAGCGAAATCGTGCACCTGCCGGCTCAGCATCGCGTAGCCGAAATTCATGTCGTTGGCCGATAGGAAGAACCATCCCCAGAAGATGGCCATCGGAGCAGCCCAGAGTGTGAATATCGTGCGCATCAGCGCCTGCCTCCAGGCTTGTTTTCCGGGCGGCCGGATATACGGGAAAGCAACGAGCTGTGCGCAGCCCCCATCGCCATGCGCGAGGCGGCACGAACATCGCCCTGGGGCAAATGCATTGCGGCGGCAAAGGCGGAGCGGCGTTCGGCCGTCACTGCGACATATGAGGCAAGCAGTGCCGTCATCTGAATGCCGACGATCACGAACAGACCGTCGATGCCTTGCGCCACGCCGCCGATGAGAATCAGTGAAAGCAGGGACGATGCGAAGATGAAAGCGACCCGCGCCACGCTCTCACCCGCGTCCGGCCTAGCCGCGCCGTTGAGCAGCGTTTCGACAAAGGCCCAGCAGAACAACACCGCGACGGTCAAAAGCGCGATCGAAAGCGGCGCGACCACGGCGGCGTTCTCAAACTGCGGAAACCGGCTGCCCTGGACAGAGAGGCCAAGCACGCCAAGGGCCGCCACTATGCCGCGGCTGCCGTCCATGCAGACGTAGGCAAGCAGGGCGAAAACCGCCGCCCAATGCAAGGCCAGAACTGAGCTCAACACGTGCCGCATGCGCTTCCCGCTGGCGGAGCCCGGGGAGGTCATGGTTAACCGTTCCCTACTCCAGCAAGCGGAGATTGGGCTTTGCAACGGTTCGCTGCAATGGAAACCATTTGTTAAGGTTAACGGCTATCCACAGGTCGGCGATCCGCCCTGGAGCATGACGCCCAAAGTGTGAACCCGTTTTCGGGTGGCATCATGCTCTTTGATTTGAAGTCGGATCAGGTCACCGGCGGATAGAGCGTATCGATGATCATGCGCGCGTCGTGCCGCGAATCGAGCATTCCGTAGGTGGTGCGCCACTGGCCGCCCAGCCGCGTTTCGACGAAGGCATCGGCAATCCGCCCTGCTCCCAGCCGGCGAAGCTCCGCCGCCGCGGCCGAAAGCGCGAGTTGTTCGGTAAGCAGGCGCGCCGAGCCCTGGTCGGTCGAAGCCACCTGCATGGCTGCCTTTAGCACCCCGATGGTCCCGCGGCCACCGGTGCCTAGGTCACCGTCGATGCCGGCCAGCACTTCGTCGAACAGACCGGGCGCGCGGCCAAGCACGCGCAGCACGTCGAGCGCCATGACATTGCCCGAGCCTTCCCAGATCGCGTTGACCGGCGCCTCGCGGTAGTAGCGGGCCAGCGGCGCTTCCTCGACATAACCGTTGCCACCAAGGCATTCCATCGCCTCGTAAAGCAGCTGTGGCGCGATCTTGCAGACCCAGTATTTGACGACAGGCGTCATGGCGCGGGCAAAGGCCGCCTCGCCACGGTCGCTTGCCGCTTCGTCGAAGGAGCGCGCCAGCCGGAACGACAGCGCCGTGGCCGCGGCGACGTCGAGCGCCATATCGGCCAGAACCCGCTGCATCAGCGGCTGGTCGATCAGGTTGGAGCCGAACACCTGGCGGTGGCGCGTGTGGTGGATGGCCTCGGCGAGGCCCGCCCGCATCAGCGCCGACGAAGCGACAGCGCAGTCGAGCCGGGTCAGCGTCACCATGTCCATGATCGTCTTGACGCCTGCGCCCGGGTCGCCGACCATCTCGCCGATCGCGTTGACGAACTCCACCTCAGACGAGGCGTTCGAACGGTTGCCGAGCTTGTCCTTCAGCCGCTGGAAGCGGAAGCCGTTGCCGGAACCGTCGCCCAGGATGCGCGGCACGAGGAAGCAGGATAGTCCCTCCGGAGCCTGGCCGAGCACCAGGAAGGCGTCCGACATCGGCGCCGACATGAACCATTTGTGGCCCGTCAACCGATAGAACCCGCTTCCCGTGCGCTCCGCCCTGGTGGTGTTGGCGCGCACATCGGTGCCGCCCTGCTTCTCGGTCATGCCCATGCCGAGCGTCAGCCCGGTCTTCTGCACCGGCGGCTTCTGCGTCTGGTCGTATTTGCGCGTCGTCACGCGTGGCGCCCATTCGCGGAAGAGCTTCGGGCTTGCCATCAGCGCCGCCAGCGAGGCGCTGGTCATGGTGATGGGGCAAAGATGTCCCGTCTCGAGCTCGGCGGTCAGGTAAAAGCGCGCCGCCCTCACCTGATGGCGGCGACCGATCTCGGCATCGCCGTTCTCCCACACCGAAGAATGCAGCCCGCCGGCGACCGAGCGGCGCATCAAGGCATGATAGGCCGGATGATATTCGACCAGGTCGAGGCGTCGGCCCTGACGGTCATGCGTCCGCAACTTCGGCGTGTCGGTGTTGGCGAGGCGGGCAAGCTCCTGCGCCTCCTGCGTCATCACGAAGCGGCCAAGCCCGTCGAGATCCTTGCGCACGGGATCGGAAAAACGCTCGGCAAGCTGGATGAGCAGGGGATCGCCCCGCCATGCATTGCCGCCCGTCAACGGCGGCGGCTGGTTGATCACCTCGTCGGTCACGCCCAGTCCTTCAGTTGCCCAATCCTTCAATTGGCCGAGAGGTCCTTACCATTTTCAAGGCCGCGGCCGCGAATCCGAAGCCTCTGGGCCTTATAGCGCAAGCCATGGAAGGCGCGCGACGAAAATACCGGGGAGAACGCCCGCAATCCAAAGCTGGCGCTTGCGGCAGGCCGGACCGCGCCCTATAGCAGCGCCTTGAGATGACCGACGCTTCGTCCCTGCCGCTCTTCCCTCACCGCCATCTGCTGGGCATCCGTGATCTTTCCCCCGCCGATATCGAGCTGTTGCTCGATCGCGCGGACCGGGCCGTGGCGATCTCGCGCCAGCCGGAAAAGAAGACCTCGACGCTGCGCGGCCGCACCCAGATCAACCTGTTCTACGAGGCATCGACCCGTACGCAATCGTCCTTCGAGCTCGCCGGCAAGCGTCTCGGCGCCGACGTCATGAACATGTCGGTGGCAAGCTCCTCGGTGAAGAAGGGCGAGACACTGATCGATACGGCGATGACGCTCAACGCCATGCGGCCGGACATCCTCATCATCCGCCACCAGTCGGCAGGCGCGGCAGCTCTTCTGGCGCAAAAAGTCGACTGCTCGGTGGTCAATGCCGGCGATGGCGCGCATGAGCACCCAACGCAGGCGCTGCTCGATGCGTTGACCATCCGCCGCGCCAAGGGGCCGCTGTCGAAGCTGATCGTGGCGATCTGCGGCGACATCCTGCATTCGCGCGTCGCCCGCTCCAACATCATGCTTTTGAACGCGCTTGGCGCGCAGGTGCGCGTCGTCGCGCCCTCGACACTGCTGCCGTCGGGCATCGACAAGATGGGCGTGATCGTCGCGCGCTCGATGGCCGAGGGCCTGAAGGATGCCGACGTGGTGATGATGCTGCGCCTGCAGCGCGAGCGCATGGAAGGCGCCTTCGTGCCGTCGGTCCGCGAGTATTTCCGCTATTTCGGCCTTGACGCCGAGAAGCTGAAAGCCGCCAAGGGCGATGCGCTGGTCATGCATCCCGGCCCGATGAACCGCGGCGTCGAGATCGCCTCCGAAATCGCCGACGGACCGCAGAGCGTCATCCAGGAACAGGTGGAAATGGGGGTCGCCGTGCGCATGGCCGTCATGGAGGCGTTGCTTGATCCGCGCCGCAACCATGAGGGGCGCGGCGCATGAGCGTGACCGTCTTCAGCAAGGCGCACATCGTCGATCCCTCGCGCGGCGTCGACGAGATCGGCAGCGTCATCGTCGAGGGCCGCAAGATCGCAGCGGCCGGAAAGGCTGCCTTGAACCAGGGCGCGCCGGAAGGCGCCACCGTCGTCGACTGCGCCGGCAAGACGATCGTTCCGGGCCTTGTCGACGCGCGCGTCTTCATCGGCGAACCCGGCGGCGAACATCGCGAGACCATCGCTTCGGCAAGCGTCGCGGCGGCGGCCGGTGGCGTCACCTCGATCGTCATGATGCCCGACACCGATCCGGTGATCGACAATGTGGCGCTGGTGGAATTCGTGCTGCGCACCGCACGCGACACGGCAAGCGTCAACATCTTTCCGGCGGCCGCGATCACCAAGGGCCTCGAAGGCCGCGAGATGACCGAATTCGGCCTTCTGCGCGAGGCCGGCGCCGTCGCCTATACCGACGGCCGCCACACGATCGCCAACGCGATGGTCATGCGCCGGGCGCTGACCTATGCGCGCGATTTCGGCGGTGTGGTCGCGCATGAAACCCAGGACGCCAACCTCGCCTCATCCGGGGTGATGAACGAAGGGCTCTACGCAAGCTGGCTCGGCCTGTCGGGCATCCCACGCGAGGCAGAGCTCATTCCCCTCGAGCGCGACCTCGCGCTGGCCCGGCTGACCGGCGGCGCCTATCACGCCGCAAAAATCTCGTCGGCGATGGCGGCCGGCGCGGTGAACCGGGCAAAGACGGACGGCGCCAATGTCACGGCCGGCGTCGCCATCCACAACCTGTCGCTCAACGAGAACGATGTCGGCGAATACCGCACCTTCTTCCGGCTGACCCCGCCCTTGCGCGCCGAGGACGACCGGCTGGCGATGATCGAGGCGATCAAGGACGGCACGATCGACATCATCGTCTCCTCGCATGACCCGCAGGACGTCGACACCAAGCGCCTGCCCTTCGCCGATGCCGCCGCCGGCGCCATCGGGCTGGAGACGCTGCTTGGCGCGGCGCTTCGGCTCTATCACAATGGCGATGTGCCGCTACTGCGGCTGATCGAGACGCTGTCCACCGCGCCGGCGCGATTGTTCGGCCTGCCGGGGGGCACGCTGAAGCCGGGCGCGCCAGCCGATCTCGCCATCGTCGATCTCGACGAGCCGTGGATCGTCAGCGAGAGCGGCCTGCACTCCCGCTCGAAGAACACCTGCTTCGAAGGCGCGCGCCTACAGGGCAAAGTCCTGCAGACGGTGGTGGCGGGCCGCACGGTTTTTTCCGCCTAGACCACCTATTGACCTGAGTCCTTCCGAGTTGCTTGGCGAACCCTGCCGACTCTACCATTATGACCAGCTCATACTAAAGCAAGGCTAGCTCTTGCAAATTAAGGTTGCATCGCACAAATTGCCTCAATCTTAGGGAGCAAGGCGCGCGGCAGGCAATATGGGGGAAGCAATGGGTTATGTGATCGCGCTCGTCTTCGGCTATCTGCTCGGCTCGATCCCGTTCGGGCTCCTGATCACCCGTGCGGCCGGGCTCGGCGATGTCCGCAAGATCGGCTCCGGCAATATCGGCGCGACCAATGTGCTGAGGACGGGCAACAAGGGCCTCGCCGCCGCCACGCTGCTGCTCGACGCGCTGAAAGGCACGGCTGCCGCTTTGATCGCCGGGCATTTTGCGCCAGACTACGGGCTTCTGGCCGGCTTCGCGGCGTTCCTCGGCCACCTCTTCCCGGTCTGGCTCGGCTTCAAGGGCGGCAAGGGGGTCGCCACCTATCTCGGCGTGCTGCTCGGCGTTGCCTGGCAGGGCATGCTCGTCTTCGCCGTCGTCTGGCTCGCGATGGCCTTCCTGTTCCGCTACTCCTCGCTGGCGGCATTGGCGGCCGCGGTGGTCGTGCCGATCGCGCTCTATTTCATCAGCACGCCGCAGATCGCTGGCCTGTTCGCCATGATGAGCCTGATCGTCATCGTCAAGCACCGCGCCAACATCTCGCGGCTGGTGGCCGGCACCGAAGGCAAGATCGGGGCGAAGGGATGAGCGCTTCGGCCGCCGGCCCGCGCCTCAGCGACCGGCAGCGGCTTGCCTGGCTTCGCCTGATCCGCACGCCCAATGTCGGCCCTGCCTCATTTCGCGAACTGATCAACCGCTTCGGCTCGGCCGAAGCCGCGCTTGAAATGCTGCCCGAGCTGATGATCTCCGGCGGCGCCAATCGCATCGTCCGCATCCCCTCCGTCGCCGAGACAGAAGCCGAGCTGGACGCCGCCCGGCGCGCCGGCGCCCGCTTCGTCGGCATCGGCGAAGCCGATTATCCACCCTTGCTGAAGACCCTCGACAACCCACCGCCGCTGCTGGCGGTGAAAGGCGAAGGCGCGGTCTTCCGTTTGCCCGCGGTGGCAATCGTCGGCGCCCGCAACGCCTCGCTTGCCGGCATCAAGATGGCGCGCATACTGGCGTCCGATCTCGGCCGCGACGGCTATGCCATCGTTTCCGGTCTGGCGCGCGGCA
The DNA here is from genome assembly GCF_006440735.1 of Mesorhizobium sp. B2-7-1. GTDB lineage: Bacteria > Pseudomonadota > Alphaproteobacteria > Rhizobiales > Rhizobiaceae > Mesorhizobium. The sequence goes on from NZ_VFUA01000011.1 coordinate 73,938, forward strand.
TCGACACGGCCGCGCACAAGGGCAGCGTTTCGACCGGCACCATCGGTGTCCTGGCCGGCGGGCTCGATGTCCCCTACCCGCCTGAAAATGCCGGCCTGTGCGACGAGATCGCCGATCGTGGCGGCGCCGTCGTTTCGGAAATGCCGTTCGGCTGGCAGCCGCGCGCCCAGGATTTCCCGCGCCGCAACCGCTTGGTCGCAGGCATGGCGCTTGGCCTTGTTGTGGTCGAGGCGGCGCAGCGCTCCGGCTCGCTGATCAGCGCCCGCCTCGCCAACGATATGGGCCGGCTGGTCTTCGCCGTGCCGGGATCGCCGCTCGACCCGCGCGCCGCCGGCTGCAACGCGCTGCTCAAGGACGGAGTGACGCTCGTCACCGAGGCCGCCGACGTGCTCGGCGCGCTGGCGCCGCTTGCCGGCACCCGAGCTCCAAGAACCGCCCCACTCGCGGAGGCGCCCGACATATCCGCCATGCCGCCGCCCGGCGAAAACGACCGCGCCGATGTACTGGAAGCGCTCGGGCCGACGCCGACAGGCATAGACGAGATCATACGCCACACAGGCTTAAGCGCCGCGCAGATTGCGATGGTGCTGCTGGAACTCGACCTCGCCGGCCGGATCGAGCGACACGCCGGCGGGAATGTGTCGCTGGTCGCGTGACCTGGCGCGTGCACCCGCAACGCTGATTTCCCTACCGGAACAGATATTTGGACACTTCCGGATTGCCTCGGCGCCACATCACATTGTCGAGGAAGTAGTGGTGCACGTTGATGAAGATCAGCACGATGAAGAAGAACAGCGAGGAACCGAGGACCTGGCTGTCATACGGGATCAGGGCGGTCAGCACGAACGGGATCAGCCAGAAGCCGAGATAGCCGAGCGCCCCGCCCCCGATAATGAATCCCAGCACCCGCAACCTGTAGCGGGGTCCAAGCACGGATAGCATTTTCGGTTCCGGATCCCGCGTGGCATCCGAGACGTCACGCTCGACATTGGTTTGATAGCGCCACACCACGGCAAGGTATTGCAGCGAATGGAGCGCCGGCACCACGAGCAGCCAAAGCGGGTTTATCCTCGCAATCAGGATCCAGAGATAGAGCGAGGCGACATAGGCCACGATGCCGTTGTAAGGCAGGCTGCCGCCATTCCGTCGCCAGCGGTTGGCCAGCATCAAAAGCGTGGCCGCCGTCGATCCGACGGCCGCCAGCACGGCAATGTCGGTGATCCAGGACGGCGCCGCGAAGGTGTAATATTGAAGGCCGTAATACTGCCCCTGCGTCACCGCCGTATTCGTCTGCAGCCAGGCCAGGATCCACACCGCATAGCTGTTGACGAGCAGCACCTTCTTGTCCCGGTCATCGAAGAATTTGCGCTTCAGCACGGCGTCGACCATCAGCATGCCGTAGCCTTGCTTGACGTAGTGCCAGCCGACGAAGAAGAACATCGCATTGGCCGCGAGGCCGAGCAGCCGGGTGTTGGATGTCGCCGCGCCATAGGCAAAGAACAGGGCCATGACCGCCGGAACGATGACGCCGGCGAAGATATAGCGGAGCTGCAGGCTTCGGTCGTAGCCGTCGCCGCGCGCCTTGCGGCCGAAATTGCGGTAGAAGATCTGGTAGGAATGCGCGAAATGCGGATAGTTCACCAGATAGGCCACCGCGACCATGGTCGCGGCCAACGGGCCTTCGTACTCACGCGGCACGAAGAACAGCACCGGCAGGATCAGAAACGCGCTGCCGCCGAGCATCAGGAAGTCGGCAATCGGACCGAAGAGATATTTGCCGGGCTTTGGCGTCGCCTTGGGGACCTGAGCGTCTACCGAAAGGTCAAGTGTCATCCTGGAGCCTCCTTCGGAAGCCCGAGTTTAACCATGACCCTATCCAGGGACAAGGCAACGCGGCAGGATCTCCTCTGCCTTGGGGAAAGTCACCCCGTCAGGCTGAGGCGGTCGAAGCGATCTTCATCAGCCGCTTTCTGGCCTCCGCCACTCGCTGCTTCTCCGACCTTATACGGCTGCACAGCGCGAGATTGATTCCGACGCCGCATTCCTCGTCCAGCATTTCTTTCGCATGATTGAGAGAAGTCTCCGCGCGCTTGACGCGCTGCCTGGCTCTGGCCAGTTCCAAGTTCAGTACGTCCACTGTATCCGCATCCCAAATTGCGGTCCCTTCGACAGGGAAACAGCCGCGCATTGCTTTTTGTTCCGACTGCCGGGGACGCAGGTGACTGTGACGCAGAGACATGTCTTGCTTCGATCGCCCCCGGATATGGAAGCGCGAGCCAGGGCTGATCGGCCGCGTAAAGCACCTGCGTGGCGAGGAAGATTTGAGGCACGCGTCGCTGCAGGACATTCGGGAGGGATGATAAGTGCTCTAGCCAACCTGAGTAACAGTGACGACCTGCAACATTTCTCTTGAAATTTCCCCGCAACGTGAGTTGACTGGCTGAGTTCGCGGTTGAACTGCGGAGGCGTGGGCGCTCAATGAAAATCCATGAATTTTGGACCTTAGCTCTACTTGCCGGCTCATCTGTTGCCATATCCTCTTCCTCATATGCAGCCGATTGCCCGAAAGGTGACACCAGACAAGAACACCATGTCGGCAATTTTAATTTCGTCACGAACTCATGGGTAGAGGAGAGTGGCAAACTGCTTCGATATGTATCTTGCGTTGGCAATTTCGACCACGATACTGACCTGCTAGTTACTTGGCACGTCGCCGGCCCGATGGGCACCTATGTACCGTCTGATGAAGTCGCGATCCAACCGCGAATGAGCAATGACCTCAGCCCAAGACCGGTCACTGGTTGCATTAAGTTCGGCAATGTCGGGGACCACACCGAGGCACAGTTTATGGGCTCTGCGGCAGATGAGAAGGAGAATGCGAACGCGAATGAGAACCCCTGCTTGACAACACATGCCTCGCTCAGTCCGCAGTTAGCCCATCCGGGAGTACCGCTCGAAGGTTATAAAGACGGAGTCCGGGTCTTTTTTCCGAGCAATCCGGATGAACCCCACGACACGATGCTGGAAGTTGATGGGGTGATCGGCGTCACTGCAACCTACCGTGACGATGGAGCGCTCGGGAGCCCCTTTAAAAGCTATTTCTCGTACACCGCACAAAAATATAAAGACAGGTTAAAGGGCGATCCCGACAGTGTCAGGGTAAGGCCGGTGTTCGTGGCTGACTCTGATGTCTATAAGGAGGCGTTCCTCAAATCCAACGACAATGAAACAGACGTGGTGCTGGGCTCAAAAGGGCAGATTGTCTTTGAGTTGCCCGTTGATAACGATACGGCGGTTCCTATCGGCGCTTATTACCAGTTTATCTCGACGGATAACCGCGTGCTAGGAACCATTCCCATGCCGATGTTCGGGTCCGCGCGTTGAAGAATTTCTTTGAGAGTGTTTTCAGTGTGACGCCCAGTATTGCGCTAGCGTTTGCCGAGAAATGGATCGACCTATTCAAAAGCACCGCCATTCTGCGTCCCGACGTACCGCCCGCACTGGTCAATACGGCACTCGCGCTATCTGTGCTCTTGTCAGTTGTGTTCGTCCTTATCGGCAAATCTTGGGGCAGCGCCCAAAAGCTACGAGTAAGCAAAAACCTGCTTGTGGTCTTGGGCGTACTTGCAGGCGTATGCTATGGCTCTCGCCTGTTCCTTTCTTGGCCGCGTACCCGCGAGGTACAGAGCATTGTCACTTCAATGTGGGATCTTTGCGCCTGGGTTTTTGTTGTGGTGGCTATCATGGCCGTCACCTTCGCCGCGATGTATGCAGTAAGCAAGAAACAGGACAGCGCGAAAAACGCTTAGAAATTATCAGAGCAGCCTTCTGGTCGGTGTCACCCGCAGATGTAACCTAGGAACTCTCGCCTTCGCCGCGATGCTCATAGCAGAACGCCGACCGGGGTTATGGTTCAGACCAGCGAACTTCATCGCCGCTTCCGTGAGCACGGCTGTCAGGACATCCGAGCCGATTTTCCATGCTCCGCTCGCCGCCTTCGGGCCGTTCTTTTTGATCCAGGCCAGTGCCTTGTTTCCAAGCGGCTTGCCCAAACTCTCAGGCGGCTCGGCGGCAACGATCTCGGAAAATTCTTTGGCCGCTTCCTGTGGCAGTCCCGCCTTTACCAGCGCGTTCGTCATCGAGCCGATGTCGCCCGCCGTGATTGACAGGGTGACTTGGGCACCATCCGTTGCCGTGACGTGCGTTACGTTGCCGTAGACTGTTTGATTAAAGATTTGCGTCACCGCCGCCTCGCTAACCGGCTCCTGTGGCATTGCTTTCATCACGGTCACTTCCGCCGCCCCTGGCACGCGCTTCTCAAGTTCAAGCGTTAGTTCTAGCACGCGGCTTCGGACCGCTTGCTTGATCTCCTTCATGGCTATTGTCGAGACTTCGCCGGATATTGCGTTGCAAGCCCAGCCTTCATAAACCTTGTTCTGGAGCAGGAGTATGAGGTTCGAGGCGTCGATACCTATCGTCTTAGATTTCGCAAGTTCCTCGACGCCCGCTATGCTCTCGCGGACCGGTTTGCGTGTCCACTTCGTGCCGGCGTATTTCTCGATGAGATAGAGCGGGATCGGCGCATTCTTGATGCCGCCGCCAAACGGTCCCGACCACGTTCCGCTATACGTGACGCTGACGATGCGATAGGCCGGCACCTCAACGTCGCGCGGGTAACCTTCGGTCTCGTATTTTACCCAGTCCTCAAGCTGCTCGCTGCCAAGCCGGGACGCCAGGAAACGCAATTTCAGCATTATGGTACTGAGGTCTGTTTCATCACCCAGTACCGCAGCTTGTATGTCGCGAAGTATGCTAATGGCCAAATCCCCCGAAAAAGCGCAGCGCTAGATATAGGAGCAGGCATCGGGCCTTCACAACCCACTTGAATCGTGGCGCAGGCTGATTCAGGCGCCCGTCCCTAACGTGCGAGAATTTTGTTGCCTATGGCGTTGCCTGTTTTCTCGCACGCGAAGCGCTAAGCCGCCACACCTCTAGCAACATATTGAATTATTTGCATATTTTTGGTGAGCGCGATGGGATTCGAACCCATGACCTACTGATTAAAAGTCAGTTGCTCTACCGGCTGAGCTACGCGCTCCCGCGGGCTCGAAACGCCGCCCTCGAAATTGCGCGGAACATAGGGAGAGTGCCGCGGCCGGTCAACCGGAAAAAGACGGCTTCCGGCCGGAGTTATCAACGGGTCTGGCCAAGGTTGGCGACCGACGATCTGGCGTTCGTGGATGCCGACTCCGATGCGTGCTTCGATCTGCCAGGATATCTCAGAAGTTCCTTAAATAACAACGGCTTGAGATTCAAACGGGAACCTTCGCGATGATTTTCCGTTTCTCCGGCACAGGGACGTCAAACCACTCTCTCAAGGAGAAGACCATGAAAAAGATCGTGTCGGGCTTGCTTGCCGCCACCTTATCAGTTTCGTTCGCCGCCGCGGCGGCAGTGCCCGCTAATGCCGCGCAGGTGTTCGTCCCGCAAGCTTCGCCGGCGTCGCCCGATGTCCAGAACGTGCGCGATTTCCGCTGGCGGCATGGCGGCCATTGGCGCGGCGGCCAGCGTTTCTCGCGAAACGACGGCGCCTATTGGAACGGCCATCGCGGCTACCGCGAATATCGCCACGGCTATCGCCGCCATGGCGACTATTGGTTCCCGCTCGCTGCTTTCGCCACCGGCGCGCTGATCACCGGCGCCATCGTCAACAGCGAGAACAACCGCGTCTATCGCGGCAACTCGCATGTCCAGTGGTGCTACGACCGCTACCGTTCCTACCGCGCCTCGGACAACACCTTCCAGCCCTACAACGGCCCACGTCAGCAGTGCATGTCGCCCTACTAACGGCTTCCAGTCAGTACCAAAGCAATCCCAGGAAAAGCGCGTAGCGGTTTTCCGCCCGGAATTGCGGAAAGCGAATATTTAGTCGTCGACTGAGCCCGTGCATCGAGAGCACGGGCTCTCTCATTTTCACCATGCCTTGCAGCGAAGGGCTGCGTCAGTTCGCCCACCCGATAGTCTTGAAGACCAGATACAGCGCTCCGCCTTCACCCCGTGGGGAGCGGTAAGCTCCAAGTGCGTTGCAAACCCGAACCATAGCCGCCGTCAACTCCCAGCCGAGGGCTTCCAGATCACCGCTCATATCGTCCACATAGGCTTGGGACAGGTCGTCTACGCCCTTTTCCTCACCGAAGGACCGCACCATTTTCGCGTCGCCGAGAAGGTCGCTAGGCAAGTTCGAATTGGCCCAGAGCCAGTTGCCGGCCTTGGCGCTGGTGGAACCCGCAATCTGGATTTGCGAGACGACGCCGCTCTGGTCGGAAAACAGCAGCTTTCCGGCCGTCAAATCGTAGTCGTAACGCGACCAACTGCCGAGGCGGAAATCCTTCGCCATGCGCGCATTCTTGGCCGTGAGCTGTTCGAAGGCCTCATCGCGCCAAGCAGGATACCAATCTGGCTGCATTCCCTTGCCGGATCCAGTAGTCCTCATTGCCCACTCAAAGTCCGCCGCACGGCATCGCGCCACCCGGCCAGCTTCACCGAACGCGTGGGTGCATCCATCTCCGGCCTGAAGCGCCGCTCCAGCGCCCAGCTCTTTGCGAATTCCTTTGCCTTCGGCCACACGCCGGCCTTCGATCCCGCGAGCCATGCCGCGCCAAGCGCGGTCGTCTCCAGGATCGTCGGGCGGTCGACCGGCGCGTCGAGAATGTCGGCGAGCCGCTGCATGGTCCAGTCGGAGGCCACCATGCCGCCATCGACGCGAAGCACGGTCTTGGCCGAAGCGCCTTTCCAGTCCTTGCGCATGGCGTCGAGCAGGTCGCGCGTCTGGAAAGCGACCGATTCGAGTGCTGCGCGCGCAAACTCGGCCGGACCCGAATTGCGCGTCAGGCCGAAGATCGCGCCACGCGCCTCGGCGTCCCAGTGCGGCGCGCCGAGACCGACGAAGGCCGGCACCAGATAGACTTGCTGCGCCGGATCGGCGGTCGCCGCCAGCGCCCCGCTTTGCTCGGCCTTGCCGATCACCTTGATACCATCGCGCAGCCACTGCACGGCGGCGCCCGCGATGAAGATCGAGCCTTCCAGGGCGTAGGTGGTCTTGCCGTTCAGCCTGTAGGCGATGGTGGTGAGCAACCGGTTCTTGGACCGCACCAGGTCGGCGCCGGTGTTGAGCAGCGCGAAGCAGCCCGTGCCGTAGGTCGATTTCATCATGCCGGGCTCGAAACAGGCCTGGCCGATGGTCGCCGCATGCTGGTCGCCGGCGACGCCGAGGATCCGCATCTCGGCCCCGAACAGACCCTTCTCGGTGACGCCGAAATCGTCGGCGCAGTCCTTCACCTCAGGCAGGATCGCGGCCGGTATGTTCAGGATCGAGAGCAGTTCTTCGTCCCAGACATTCTTCTCGATGTTGTAGACCAGCGTGCGCGAAGCATTTGTCGCGTCGGTGGCGTGCACTTGGCCACCGGTCAACCTCCAGATCAGGAAACTGTCGATGGTGCCGGCAAGCAGTTCGCCCTTCTCGGCGCGCTTCCTGGCGCCTTTCACCTTATCCAGCATCCAGGCGATCTTGGTGCCGGAGAAATAGGGATCGAGCAGCAGGCCGGTCTTCTTCGCGAAGGTCTTCTCCAGCCCCTGCTTCTTCAGCTTCTGGCAGAGCGGCGCCGTGCGCCTGTCCTGCCAGACGATCGCATTGTGGATCGGCTTGCCCGTCGCCTTGTCCCAGATCACGACCGTCTCGCGCTGGTTGGTGATGCCGATCGCGGCGACATCCGAGGCCGCGCGGCCGGCGGCCTTGAGCGCGGCCTTCACCGTGGCGAGAACGCTCGACCAGATGTCTTCGGGGTCATGCTCGACCCAGCCGGAGGCCGGATAATGTTGTGCGAATTCCTGCTGGCCGGTGCCGGCGACTTTCATCTTGTCGTCGAACAGGATCGCCCGGGTCGATGTCGTTCCCTGGTCGATCGCCAGCACAAAACCGCTCATTCCATTTCCTCCGCCTTGACACGAACAGGGGAGACGGCAACGCGCCGCCTCCCCCAATTTCACACGGGCGCGAACGCCCGCATAGACAGGCTTACTTCTGCCAGCTCTTCACCAGCTCGTCATAGTTGATGGTGACCGGCTTTTCCTTCTCGTTCTCGATCTTCAGCTGAGGAGCGAGATTGCCCTTCTTGACCGCGTCGGCGTTCCAGTAGGCGAGGTCATGCTCTTCGGCCATCTTCGGGCCGATATCGCCCTGGACGCCCGACTTCTCGATGCGGCTCATGACCTTTTCCTGCTCGGCGCAGAGCGAGTCCATCGCTTCCTGAGCCGACTTCGCGCCGGACGAGGCATCGCCGATCGCCTGCCACCAGAGCTGCGCCAGCTTCGGATAGTCAGGCACGTTGGTGCCGGTCGGCGACCACTGGACGCGGGCCGGCGAACGGTAGAACTCGATCAAGCCACCGAGCTTCGGAGCGCGCTCGGTGAAGCTCTTGTCGTGGATCGTGCTCTCGCGGATGAAGGTCAGGCCGACATGGCTTTTCTTCACGTCGACGGTCTTCGAGGTGACGAACTGCGCATAGAGCCAGGCGGCCTTGGCGCGGTCGGTCGGCGTCGACTTCATCAGCGTCCAGGAACCCACGTCCTGGTAGCCGAGCTTCATGCCGTCCTTCCAGTAGACGCCATGCGGCGACGGGGCCATGCGCCATTTCGGCGTGCCGTCGTCGTTCATCACGGCCTTGGCGCCGGCGTCGACCATCGAAGCGGTGAAGGCGGTGTACCAGAAGATCTGTTGCGCGACCGCGCCCTGCGCCGGCACCGGGCCGGATTCGGAGAAGGTCATGCCCTGCGCTTCGGCCGGAGCGTAAGCCTTCAGCCAGTCGAGATACTTCTGGATCGAGTAGACCGCCGCCGGTCCATTCGTGTCGCCGCCGCGCGCCGTGCAGGAGCCGACGGGACGCGAATTCTCGTCGACCTTGATGCCCCATTCGTCGACCGGCAGGCCGTTCGGAATGCCTTTGTCGCCGTTACCGGCCATGGACAGCCAGGCGTCGGTGAACCGCCAGCCGAGCGACGGGTCCTTCTTGCCGTAGTCCATGTGGCCATAGACCTTCTTGCCGTCGATCTCGCGGCCGGTGAAGAACTCGGCGATGTCCTCATAGGCCGACCAGTTGACCGGCACGCCGAGGTCGTAGCCGTATTTGGCCTTGAAGTCCGCCTTGTTTTTCTCGTCGTTGAACCAGTCGTAGCGGAACCAGTAGAGGTTCGCGAACTGCTGGTCGGGCAGCTGATAGAGCTTCTTGTCCGGCGCCGTCGTGAACGAGGTGCCGATGAAGTCCTTCAGGTCGAGGTTCGGGTTGGTGACATCCTTGCCGTCGCCTGCCATCCAGTCGGTCAGGTTGCGCACCTGCTGGTAGCGCCAGTGCGTGCCGATGAGGTCGGAGTCGTTGACCCAGCCATCATAGAGGTTCTGGCCGGTTTGCATCTGGGTCTGGATCTTCTCGACGACGTCGCCTTCCTGGATGACGTCATGCGTGACCTTGATGCCGGTGATGGCAGAGAAGGCAGGCGCCAGCACCTGCGATTCATACGAGTGGGTGGCGATGGTTTCCGACACGACCTTGATGTCCATGCCGGCGAACGGCTTGGCGGCGTCGATGAACCACTGCATTTCCTTTTCCTGATCGGCGCGCGAAAGCGTCGACAGGGGGCCTATCTCCTTGTCGAGAAAGGCTTTTGCCTCATCCATTCCGGCATAGGCATGACCCGCTCCCAGCAATAGGACAAGGGCGGTCGTCGATGTTAGAAATTGCCGTCGCATGTGTCTCCTCCAGTCTTTAGGTTGCAAGTGCGATCCGGAGCGGCCGCCAGCACGCGACCGCTCCGACTATTCCCCCTCTATACGTATCGGAACACGCCAATGGCGTAGATCACGGAAAGAGCGAGAGCCCACCACAGGTTGGGTCCAACCAGACCCAGCCAAGCGAGATGGATGAAGGCGCTGCCGAGCAGCGAAAGGAACAGGCGATCGCCGCGCGTCGTCTCGAAGCGCAGGATGCCGATACGCGGATTGCCGCCCGGCGAAGCATATTCCCAGGCCGCCATGCCGCACAGCAGCAGCAAGATGGTTCCGAAGAAAGCCGCCGTCGGCCAGGTCCACGCCATCCAGGAGAAGTCGAGGTTCATGGTCGCACCCTCCCCGGGGCAAAGTCCTTGCCGATGGTGTTGTGGACGAACTTTTGCGTTCGTTTCATTCACACCCTCCCCAGGGCGAAGCCCTTGGCGATGTAATTGCGGACGAACCAGATGACGACCGCGCCGGGGATCAGCGTCAGCACGCCGGCGGCGGCGAGCAGGCCCCAATCCATGCCGGCGGCCGAGACGGTGCGGGTCATCGTGGCGGCGATCGGCTTGGCGTCTGTCGTGGTCAGCGTGCGCGCGATCAGGAGCTCCACCCAGGAGAACATGAAGCAGAAGAAGCAGGCCACGCCGATGCCGCTGGCGATCAGCGGCATGAAGATCTTCACGAAAAAGCGCGGAAAGGAATAGCCGTCGATATAGGCGGTCTCGTCGATCTCCTTCGGCACGCCCGACATGAAGCCTTCGAGGATCCACACCGCCAGCGGCACGTTGAACAGGCAATGCGCCAGCGCCACCGCGATATGGGTGTCGATCAGACCGAAGGCCGAATAGAGCTGGAAGAACGGCAGCGCGAACACCGCCGGCGGCGCCATGCGGTTGGTCAGCAGCCAGAAGAACAGGTGCTTGTCGCCAAGGAAACGATAGCGCGAGAAGGCGTAGGCAGCCGGCAGCGCCACCGCGACCGAGATCACCATGTTCATCACCACATAGGTGATCGAATTGATGTATCCCGAGTACCAGGAAGCATCGGTGAAGATGGTGCGATAATTCGCCAGTGTCGGATTGTGCGGGAACAGCGTCAGCGACGACACGATCTCCGCATTGGTCTTGAAGCTCATATTGATGAGCCAGTAGATCGGCAGGAGCAGCACGACGATGTAGAGCGTCGGCACGATCCACCACCAGCGCGATTCCTCGCCGCGGCGGCGCATCAGCTTCGCCACCTCGTCCTGCGACAGAGCGCTGCCGACTTCGGTGACCGCCGCGTCGCTCACGCGTGTCGTCTCGTTGGCGCCCGCCATCTCTCAGCGCTCCGCGTCGTAGTTGGTCATCACGGTGTAGAACACCCACGACAACAACAGGATGATCAGGAAGTAGACGAGCGACATCGCCGCCGCCGGGCCGAGGTCGAACTGACCGAGCGCCGTCTTCACCAGGTCGATCGACAGGAAGGTCGTCGAATTGCCGGGACCGCCGCCGGTGACGACGAAGGGCTCCGTATAGATCATGAAGCTGTCCATGAAGCGCAACAGCACAGCGATCAGCAGCACGCGCTGCATCTTCGGCAGCTGGATGTAGCGGAACACCGCCCAGCGCGAGGCGCCGTCGATCTTTGCCGCCTGGTAGAAGGCGTCGGGAATGGAGACGAGGCCAGCATAGCAGAGCAGCACGACCAAGCTGGTCCAGTGCCAGACGTCCATGATGATGACGGTGACCCAGGCGTCGAATGGATCCTGGACGTAATTGTAGTCGATGCCGAGCGCGTTGACGTAATAGCCGAGCAGGCCGATGTCGTTGCGGCCGAACACCTGCCAGATCGTGCCGACGACGTTCCACGGGATGATCACCGTCAGCGCCATCAGCACGAGGCAGACCGGCACGCCCCAGCCCTTCTTCGGCATGTTGAGCGCGATGAAGATGCCAAGCGGCACCTCGATCGCCAGGATGATGAAGGAGAAGATCAGGTTGCGCACCATCGCTTCCCAGAAGCGGTCGGAATGCAGCAGTTCCTCGAACCATTCGGTGCCGGCCCAGAAGAAGACATTGTTGCCGAACGTGTCTTGCACCGAATAGTTGACGACGGTCATCAGCGGGATGACGGCCGAGAACGCCACCAGCACCAGCACCGGCAGCACGAGGAACCAGGCCTTGTTGTTCCAGGTCTTGTCCATCTATGCCCCCATCTCGACGCGCCAGGAATCGGCATAGATGTTGATGCCGGCCGGATCGAAGCGGACTTTCGGCTCGGCCGGGACTTCGTCGTCCTCACCGATGACGGCCGCGATCTCCTTGCCCTCGAGATTGGCGCGCACGACCTTGTGGCGGCCGACGTCCTCGACCTTGCTGACCTGCACCGCCATGCCCTCGCGGCCGAGCCGCACATATTCGGGGCGGATGCCGAGCTCGACGGCGCCGGCTTCGGCCTTCGGCACGCCCGGAAGCTCGATGCGCTGCGCGCCGAGCTTCGCGGTCTTGCCTTCGAGCGCAACCGGCAGCACGTTCATGCCCGGCGAGCCGATGAAATAGCCGACGAAGGTGTGGCGCGGGCGCTCGAAGAGCTCCGCCGGCGTGCCGATCTGCACGATGCCGCCATCGTACATGACCACCACCTGATCGGCGAAAGTCAGCGCCTCGGTCTGGTCATGCGTGACATAGACCATGGTGTAGCCGAAGCGGCGATGCAGCTGCTTCAACTGCGAGCGCAGCACCCACTTCATATGCGGATCGATCACCGTCAGCGGTTCGTCGAACAGGATGGCGTTGACGTCCGAGCGCACCAGGCCGCGCCCCAGCGATATCTTCTGCTTCTGGTCGGCGGTGAGCCCGCGCGCCTTCTTCTTCGCCAGCCCGGCGAGATCGATCATGTCGAGCGTCTCGCGCACCTTGCGGTCGACGTCCGTCTCCGGCACGCGGCGGTTGCGCAGCGGGAAGGCCAGATTGTCGTAGACGGTCATCGTGTCGTAGATGACCGGGAACTGGAACACCTGTGCGATGTTGCGCTCCTGCGTCGACAGATTGGTCACGTCCCGGCCGTTGAACAGCAACTGGCCGTGCGACGGGTGCAGCAGTCCTGAAATGATGTTGAGCAAGGTGGTCTTGCCGCAGCCCGACGGCCCGAGCAACGCATAGGCGCCGCCATCCTCGAAGATGTGGTGCACTTCCTTCAGCGCGAAATCGGAATCCTTCTGCGGATTGGGCAGGTAGGAGTGGCGGATGTGGTTGACGTCGATGCGCGCCATCGTTTGCTCCTCAGGCCGCCAGCTTCGGCGCCGTCACGGCGCGGCCGTTCTGGTCGAACACCATGATGTGGCGCGGATCGATGAACACCTCGACCTCGTCGTCCGTCTCGAAATGGAGGATGCCATGCGCAAGCATTACCCAGCGCGCATCGGCGAAATCGAGATGGACGAAGCTTTCCGAGCCGGTGATCTCGGTGATGGTGACCTTGGCCCGCACCGGCACGGCGCTGGCGTTCGGACGCTCCAGCGACAGATGATGCGGCTGGAAGCCGATCGTGTAGCTGGCGTCCGCAATGCCGGCGAGCTCCGGCGGCACCGGTAGTTTGACGCCGCCCTCGAGCAGGAAGTCCGCCCCCTTCTTGGAGAGCACGATGGTGTTGAGCGGCGGATCGGCAAACGTCCTTGCCGTCACCAGGTCGACGGGCTTGCGGAACACATCGACCGTCGGGCCGAATTGCGTGACGCGCCCTTGCGAAAGCGTCGCCGTGTTGCCGCCGAGCAGAAGCGCCTCGTGCGGCTCGGTCGTGGCATAGACGAAGATCGTGCCGGCGGCGGCAAAGATCTTCGGCAGCTCGGCGCGCAATTCCTCGCGCAGTTTGTAGTCGAGATTGGCCAGAGGTTCGTCGAGCAGCACCAGGCTGGCATTCTTGACGATGGCGCGGGCAAGCGCGGTGCGCTGCTGCTGTCCTCCGGACAGATTGAGCGGCGTGCGGTCGAGATAGGGCGTGAGCTGCAAGAGCGCCGCCGCGTTGCGCACTTCCTTGTCGATCTTGCCCCGCTCGACGCCGGCCACCCTGAGCGGCGAGGCGATGTTCTCATAGACCGTCATCGCCGGATAGTTGATGAACTGCTGGTAGACCATGGCGACGTTGCGCTTCTGCACCTTCTGTCCGGTGACGTCCTTGCCGTCGAACCAGACCGAGCCGGACGTCGGCGCGTCGAGGCCCGCCATCAGCCGCATCAGGCTGGTCTTGCCGGAAAGCGTCGGCCCGAGGAGCACGTTCAGCGAGCCGTGCTGAAGCGTCAGCGAAACGTCGCGGATGTGCTCCTGCGCGCCGACCGTCTTCGTCACGTTCCTCAGTTCCAGCATCACGCCTCCTCCCAGGCCTTGCGCGTCAGCGGTCGATCCTCATTCCGCTGCCGCGACGTGACGGTTGCTCAGTCCGCGCATGAATTCTTCCAGCGCCGCCATCTGTTCGCGGCTGAAATGCAGGCCGCGCTTGGTGCGGCGCCACAGCACGTCCTCGGCGGTGACCGCCCATTCGTTGTCGACCAGATAGCGCACCTCGGCCTCGAAAAGGTCGGCGCCGAAATTGCGGCCGAGATCGGCATTCGACTTGGCGAGCCCGAGCAGCTTTTCCGCGCGCGTGCCGTAGAGCCGGGTGAAGCGGCGCGCCAGCCGTTGGTCGAGGAACGGATAGGTGTTCTTCAACCTGGCGACCTGGGCATCGAAACCGGTCGCCGGGAAATCGCCGCCCGGCAGCGGCGCGTCATGCGTCCACGGCTGGCCGCGCTTGCCGAGAAAACCTTCGATCCTCTCCAGCATCGATTCCGCCAGCCGGCGGAAGGTCGTGATCTTGCCGCCGAAGGCGTTGAGAAGCGGGGCAGCTCCCTCCCCGCCATCGGCCTTCAGCACGTAGTCGCGCGTCGCCTCCTGCGCCTTGGAGGCGCCGTCGTCATAGAGCGGGCGCACCGCCGAATAGGTCCAGACGATGTCGGAGCGCTTCACGGGTTGCGCGAAATACTCGCTCGCCGCGGCGCACAGATAGTCGATCTCCGTATCGGAGATCTTCACGTCATGCGGATCGCCGGGATAGTCGCGGTCTGTGGTGCCGATCAGCGTGAATTCTTCCTCATAGGGAATGGCGAAGATGATGCGGCCATCCTTGTTCTGGAAGAAATAGGCGCGCGGATCGTCGAACTTCTTGGCGATGACGATGTGACTGCCCTGCACGAGGCGGACATTGTGGACGTCGTTCTGGCCGACCGCGGTCGACAGCACGTGATCGACCCAGGGGCCGGCGGCGTTGACGAGAAGCCGGGCGCGAACCTCCTCGGTTTCACCGGTAAGCACATTCTGCACCTTGACGGTCCAGTTCGAACCGTCGCGCCGCGCGCTGGCGACCTTGGTGCGGGTGCGGATAATGGCGCCTCGGTCGGCGGCGTCACGCGCGTTCAGCGCCACCAGGCGCGCATCGTTGACCCAACCGTCCGAATATTCGAAAGCCTTGTGGAACAACGGCTTCAAAGGCTTGCCGGCAGGGTCGTTGGCCATGTCCAGCGTCTTCGTCGCCGGCAAGAGCTTACGCCCGCCAATATGATCGTAGAGGAACAGGCCGAGTCGGATCAGCCAGGCGGGCCTGAGGCCCTTGGCGTAAGGCAGCACGAAGCGCATCGGCCAGATGATGTGCGGCGCGTTCTTCCACAGAACCTCGCGCTCCATCAGCGCCTCGCGCACCAGCCGGAACTCGTAGAATTCGAGATAGCGAAGGCCGCCATGGATGAGCTTGGTCGAACCCGACGAGGTTCCGCTGGCCAGATCGTTCATCTCGGCGAGATAGACTGAAAATCCGCGACCGACGGCGTCGCGGGCTATGCCGCAGCCATTGATGCCGCCGCCTATGACGAAAATGTCATGGATCGGAGATGCGTCCAAAGTTTCCTCCAACGATTTCGCATTGCACTATTTTTGTGTTTTACGAAACCGTGGCGGAATTATTTCGAACTCAAACCGAATGTCAAACGAAATATCACGGCTGCGTGAGCTGGCCGTGATACGCGCCTATTCGAGCGCCGTCTCGATCAGCCGAACCTCCGTCTCCTCGCAAATCCGGCGGATCGACGGGATCTCGCAACGATCGGTGATGAAGGTATTCACCTGCGAAAGGTGACCGATCCGAACCGGTGCCGTGCGCTCGAATTTCGTCCGGTCGGAAACCAGGATGACGTGACGCGCATTGGCGATGATGGCTTGCGCCACCTTCACCTCGCGAAAGTCGAAATCGAGCAGCGCGCCGTCATGGTCGATCGCCGAGGCGCCGATGACGGCGTAATCGACCTTGAACTGGCGGATGAAATCGACGGCAGCTTCGCCGACGACGCCGCCGTCGGATCCGCGCACCACGCCGCCGGCGATCACCACCTCGATCGTGGGATAGATACGCATCCTATTGGCAACATTGATGTTATTGGTGATGACCATAAGCCCGTTATGATCGAGCAACGCCTTGCTGACGGCCTCCGTGGTGGTGCCGATATTGATGAACAGGGAGGCATTGTCGGGGATCAGTCTCGCCGCCGCGCTGCCGATCGCTTCCTTCTCGTCGGCAGCGATCTTGCGGCGCGCCTCGTATTCCATGTTCTCGATGCCGGACGGGAACAGCGCGCCGCCATGGATGCGGGTCAGCAGGCGTTGATCGCACAGATCGTTGAGGTCCTTGCGGATGGTCTGCGGCGTCACATTGAAATGCGTCGCCAGGTCGTCGACCAGCACCCGGCCATGGTCTTTCGCCATCTGGATGATCTCGGCATGGCGTGGCGAAAGAAACATCGCGCGTCCTCCATTTTCGTTTTTTTCCGTCTATAGCGGAAAACGAAAGCGAAGAAAAGGCATAAGCCGGCTAACGAAAATTACCTGATTGCAAAAGGCAAACCAGCGCGGAACGTCCGCTGCCTCAAGATGGACGCCGCGCAATCTCGGTTATGACATCGAACGCCGCATCGACATCGGCTGCCGTCGAATCGAACTGCCCCGCCTGGAAGCGGATCGCCACGCGCCCATCGACCCGTGTCTGCGTCAGGTAGATACGGCCATCGGTGTTGATCGCGTCGACCAGGCGCAGATTGTGCTCGTCCGGATCGGTGCCTGCCGGCGCCCGGTGCCGGAACGAGAACAGCGACAGCATCGGCTCGCTGACCAGCTCGAAATCCGCTTCCTTGCCCAGCCGCACGGCCAGCCCCTCGCTCCAGGCGACATGGTTGCGGATCATCTTGCGCAGGCCTTCGAGGCCATGGGCACGCAGCAGAAACCAGAGTTTCAGCGCGCGGAAACGGCGGCCGAGCGGCACCGACCATTCCGAATAATTGATGATGCCGTCATGGCCGCGCGTCTTCAGATAATCCGGCTTGATGGCCAGCGTGCGCACCAGGTCCTCCGGCTGGCGCACGAACTGGATCGAGCAGTCGAACTGCGCGCCCAGCCACTTGTGCGGGTTGAAGACGACGGAATCGGCACCTTCGACGCCAGTCCAGAAATGCCGGTATTCCGGGCAGATCATCGCCGACCCGGCCCAGGCCGCGTCGACATGCAGGTAAAGCCCGTGCCGCTTCGCGACAGCGGCCACCGCTGCGATGTCGTCGGTGCCGCCGGTGCTGGTTCCGCCGACGCAGGCGATGATGCCCGCGGGCAGCAGCCCCGCTTCGCGATCGGCAGCGATCGCCGCCTCAAGCGCGGCCGTATCCATCGCTCGAAAACGTCCGCTGACCGGGACGCGAACGAGGTTCTCCTCGCCGATGCCGGAGACCCAGATGGCGCGGTCGATCGAGGTGTGGACCTGGTCGGAGGAATAGACGCGCAGCTTGCTCTGCCCGGCCAGCCCCTTTTTGTTGCCCTGCCAGTCAAGCGCCCGCTCGCGCATGGTGAGCACCGCAGCAAGCGTCGCCGACGAGGCCGAATCCTGGATGACGCCGGAAAAGCCCTCGGGCAGGCCGAGCGCCTGGCGCATCCAGTCGACGATGCGCGTCTCGAGCTCGGTCGCCGCCGGCGAGGTCTGCCACAGCATGCACTGCGCGGCCATCGCCGAGACCAGATATTCAGCCACGACCGAAACCGGCGCCGCATTAGCCGGGAAATAGGCGAAGAAGCGCGGATGCTGCCAATGCGTCATCCCAGGCACGATCTTGTCTTCGAAATCGGCGAAGATCTTTTCCATCGGTTCGGGCATTTCGGGCGGCGAGGCCTCGATGCTCCTGAAGATCTCGCCCGGCGCGATCGCCGGCCGCACCGGACGGTCGCGCAGGCCGGCACGGTAATCGACGCCCCAATCGGCCGCCCGCCGCGACCAGCCGCGGAATTCGTCATTGTTCATATTTTTTCCTCCCAGCAGCCGTCGAAGATACCGGCCGGTCGAACCGTTCTCAGTTTTTAATTAACATGTTAAATATGATCAGGCAACGGTAGGATCGAGAGCTCCTACCCCGGGAAATCCGGCAGGTTTGAAAACGCGATTTTCAGCGCGTTGGACCAGCCGTCCGAAATGGTGCGGTAGTACGGATCGTCCTGGCCGATCCGTCGGTTCAAGCCGACCTTGAATGCATCCTGTTCCAGGAACAGCAGATCGAGTGGCAGCCCGACCGAAAGGTTGGATTTCAATGTCGAATCGAACGACACCAGAAGCAGCTTCACCGTCTCGGCCAGGCTCATTGTCCGGTCATAGGCGCGAATGATGATCGGCTTGCCGTATTTCGTCTCGCCGATCTGGAAGAAAGGCGTGTCGTCGGTCGACTCGATGAAATTGCCTTCCGGATAGATCATGAAGAGCCTGGGCGCGCTGCCCTTGATCTGGCCGCCAAGGATGAAGGAGGCGTTGAAATAGGAATCCGCCTTCTCGCCGTCCGGCGACGCGTGCGCGATCACTTCCTTGACCGTGTCGCCGACCAGCCGCACCGTTTGGTACATGGACGGCGTTTCGAGCAGCTTCCCATGGCGGTCGCTCACCGCCTTGTTGCGCTCGTCGAGCAGGCTGACCACGGCTTGCGTCGTGGCCAGGTTGCCCGCCGACATCAGCACGATCACACGCTCGCCGGGCTGTTCCCACACATGCATCTTCTTGAAGGTCGAGATCGAATCCATGCCTGCATTGGTGCGCGTGTCCGACATGAACACGAGCCCGCGATCGATCTTGAGGCCGACGCAATAGGTCATGGTCGCTCATCTGCTAAAAGCAATTCCAGGAAAGGCGTGGAGCGGTTTTCCGTCCGGAATTGCGTGAAAACAAAGAGATAGAACGGTTCGGCGATTCTATCAAACGCTGAACCGCTCCAGCGATTGCGGCGCAGATTACTGCTCTACCGTGACGGTGACGGCAAGCTTCTCTTGCGCCTGTCCGAGCAGTATCCCCGACACCGGCGAGGCGTCGCGATAGTCGCGCCCCATCGCCACCCGCACATAGCGTTCGTCGGGAGAGATACCGTTGGCGGGGTCGAAGGCAACCCATCCGAGCCCGACGACATAGGCCTCGGCCCAGGCATGGCTCGCCGCCTGCTCGACGGCGGCATCCATCATCAGATAGCCGCTGATATAGCGGGCGGGAAAGCCAAGCACGCCGGCCGCTGCAATGAAGATGTGGCTGTGGTCCTGGCAGACGCCGGATTTCAACGCCAAAGCTTCCTCCGCCGGCGTCACGACGCTGGTCGTGCCGGGCTTGTAGGCGACGCGTTCGCGGATAGCGCCCATCAGCCGATGCAGCCGCTCGATCTCGGGGCCCTGCCCGACCAGGCCGGCCAACTCGCGTATGCCCTCGCCGGCAGCGGTGAGTTGCGTCCGCTGTGCGAACAGCCAGAGCGGCGCAAAGCCCTGATGCGGCCCCGTTACGCCCGCCGTGTCATGCGTGGTCACGTCTCCGGCGGCCTCGACGGTGATCGAATTCTGGCCGCTCTCGGCGCTCACCAGCCGCGTGTCATTGCCGAAATGGTCTGTGAAGCGCAGCTCCTCGCGCGCGCCTTCCACCTTGATCGCCCAGGAGCCGACGGTCTGCGTACGCCCGCTGGAAGGGAGCAGGCGCAGCCGCTGCAGCAGATACTGCACCGGCTGATCATAATGGTATTCGGTGCGATGGGTGATCTTGAGCCGCATAGTGCTCGCCCTCGGCTGTGCTCAATAGAACCGGTAGTCCTGGGCGATCTCGTCGCCCAGCCTGGTGTTGTCTCGAATGAACTCGGCCAGGAACTCGTGCAGGCCGTGATCGAATATGTCCTTGATCGACCCTCTCTTGAGCAGCGCCTGGATCTTCTCGGCCGTGGCGTGGCAGGCATGGCGCTCGCCATAATCGTCGGCGAGGAATTTCAGGTGCTCGCCGAGGAAACGGTAGCAGAAGGTCAGCGAGCGCGGCATGCGCACGTTGAGGATCAGATAATCGGCGATGTTCGTCGGCTTGTAGTCGGCTTCATAAACCCAGCGATAGGAGCGGTGCGCCGACACCGAGCGCAGGATCGACTCCCACTGGTAATTGTCGAGCGTTGAGCCGACCCAGGACAGCGAAGGCAACAGCACATAGTATTTCACGTCGAGGATGCGCGCCGTGTTGTCGGCGCGCTCGACATAGGTGCCGAGCTGCGAGAAATCGAAGATCTCGTTGCGCAGCATCGTGCCGTAGAACGAACCACGGATCAGCGCCGTCTCGCGCTTGATGGCATCGAGCACCGTCGGCAGGTCTCGCTCATCGATCGGCCTCGCCAGCATGCGCTTCAGCGACATCCAGGCTTCGTTGATGCTTTCCCAGGTCTCGCGCGTCAGCGCCGTGCGCACCATACGGGCATTGTTGCGCGCGGTCTCGATCGACGACATCGTGCTCGACGGGTTCGAGGTATCGCGCAGCAGGAAGTCGGAGACGTTGGCGGCGGTGTAATCCTGGTACTTCTGGCTGAAGGCGATGTCCGAGCCGGCGCTGAGCAGCACCGAGTTCCACTCTTCGGATGCATCCTGGGTGCGCGTCAGCGCCATGCGCAGGCCCGCATCCACGAGGCGCGCCATGTTTTCGGCCCGCTCGATATAGCGGTTCATCCAGTAGAGACCGTTGGCGGTGCGGCCGAGAAGCATGTCGGGCCCTTCGGTTAGTGAGTAGGGAATAGTGAGTAGTGAGTAGTGAATCTTCCAACTTCGCCCGAATGTGGCATTGCTCTTTCCCCTACTGACTACTGACTATTCCCTACTCATTCATCTCAATCATCCAGCACCCACGTGTCCTTCGTGCCGCCACCCTGTGAGGAATTGACCACCAGAGATCCCTCTTTGAGAGCCACGCGGGTCAAGCCGCCCGGCACGATCTGGATACGATCCGAAACCAGCACATAAGGCCGAAGGTCGACATGGCGCGGCGACAGGCCCTTCTCGGTCAGGATCGGGCAGGTCGACAGCGCGAGCGTCGGCTGGGCGATGTAGTTCGAGGGCTTGGCCTGCAGCTTCTTGGCGAACTCCTGGCATTCCTTCTTGGTCGCCGCCGGGCCGACCAGCATGCCGTAGCCGCCGGAGCCGTGCACTTCCTTGATCACCAGTTCGCCGATGTGCTCTAGCACATATTTGAGGCTGTCCGGCTCCGAGCAGCGCCAGGTCGGGATGTTGCCGAGGATCGCCTTGCGGCCGGTGTAGAACTCGACGATCTCCGGCATGTAGGAATAGATCGCCTTGTCGTCGGCGATACCGGTTCCAGGCGCGTTGGCGATAGTGATGTTGCCGGCGCGGTAGACATCCATGATGCCCGGCACGCCGAGCGCCGAATCCGGCCGGAACGTCAGCGGATCGAGGAAGTTGTCGTCCACACGCCGGTAGAGCACGTCGATCTGCTTGTAGCCTTCGGTGGTACGCATCGCGACATGGCCGTCGACGACGCGCAGATCCTGCCCCTCGACGAGCTGCACGCCCATCTGGTCGGCGAGGAAGGCATGCTCGAAATAGGCCGAGTTGTAGGAGCCCGGCGTCAGCACCGCGATGGTCGGCGCGCCCTTTGCGCTTTGCGGCCGCACCGCGGCGAGCGACTGGCGCAAAAGTTGCGGGTAGTTCTCGACCGGCCGCACCTTG
The DNA here is from genome assembly GCF_006440735.1 of Mesorhizobium sp. B2-7-1. Classification (GTDB taxonomy): domain Bacteria; phylum Pseudomonadota; class Alphaproteobacteria; order Rhizobiales; family Rhizobiaceae; genus Mesorhizobium. Next base: position 95,814 of record NZ_VFUA01000011.1, read on the forward strand.
ATCTTCTGGAACAGCTCCGGAAAGAGCTGCATCATCGTCTCGCGGTTCTCCAGCATGTAGGAAACGCCGGACGGCGTGCGGGCATTGTCCTCCAGCACGTAGAACTCGTTCTCCAAGATGCGGACGATATCGACGCCGATGATGTGGGTGTAGACGCCGGCCGGCGGCCTGACCCCGATCATCTCGGGCAGGAAGGCCTCGTTCTTGGCGATGAGCTCCCTCGGCACGCGCCCGGCGCGTAGGATCTCCTGGCGGTGGTAGATGTCGTCGAGGAAGGCGTTCAGCGCCTGCACGCGCTGCTCGATGCCTTGCGTCAGCCGACGCCATTCCTGGCCGGAGAGGATGCGCGGCACGATGTCGAAAGGGATCAGCCGCTCGGAGGCTTCCTGCTCGCCATAGACGGCAAAGGTGATGCCGGTCTTGCGGAAGACGCGCTCGGCGTCCTGCATTTTCTGGGTAAGCCTGGCCGGGTCCTGCTCCTTCAGCCAGCGATCGTAAGCCTCATAAGGTCTTCTCAATCCGGAGACTTCCGGAAGCATTTCGTCGAACGCTGCCAATCGCGTACTCCCCTCTGAGACCATTTCACTGGCCTCGCCCGAGAAAATCAAGCGCAATCGGTGATTTAGGAAGCCGTAACGGCCGCTCTATGCAAATTGCCTAAATTTAAGGCACGGGCGGCAAGGGCCGGGTCAGTTCCTGCTTCCCGGCAGGGCATCGCCAGGACCCGTCAGAACGCCCGGAAGGTCACGATCGTGAAGGTGTCCTTGATGCCCGGCAGAATCTGCACCCGCTCGTTGACGAAGTGGCCGATGTCTTCCTCGTCGTCGACATAGAATTTGGCGAGCAGGTCGTAATTGCCGGCGGTCGAGTAGATTTCCGAGGCGATCTCGGCATCGGCCAGCGCGCTGGCGACCTCATAGGCCTTGCCCAGGTCGCACTTTATCTGCACGAAAAACGCCTTCATTGCCCAGTCCTGCCAGCCTCGGAGCAATTCCAGGAAAAGTGCCTGGCGGTTTTCCGTCCGGAATTGCGTCAAAACAAATAGTTGGAACGGGTCGGCGATTCCAAGAGCGGATCCGTTCCAACGAATAAGCGGCCCTTGTGGCAGACTGCCGCCCGGCTTTCAAGCTTCACGCGCCGCGCACCTCAAAGAGTGCCTGATCCCGCCTCCGACACCAAAAATGGCGAAATCTTCGCAGGTCGGTGAAACCACGCTATGCCGCGACGCGTATGTTAGATTGCATTCGCCAAGCGAATTTCCGGGGAGGCAGGCCCATGCGCCGCGCATTGTTCGCACTAGCTCTTCTTCCAATGCTGATAGCCTCGCTTGCCTTCGCTGGCGACGCCGAGATCAAGGCCGCGCAGACGGTCATCGACAGCCAGTTGAAGGCCTTCATCGCCAATGACGGCGCCATCTGCTACAGTTTCGCCGCGCCGAACGTGAAGCAGATCTTTCCGACCGTCGACACCTTCATGAACATGGTGACGAACGGCTACGCGCCGGTGCGCAAGCCCCAATCCTATTCCTTCGGCAAGGTCGAGCAGACCGGGCCTGGCTCGATCGTCCAGCAGGTGCTGATCGTCGGGCCCGACGGCAAGGACTATGAGGCGGTCTATACGCTGCAGCAGCAGGCGGACGGCAGTTTCAAGATCACCGGCTGCAGCCTTCGCGCCTCGACTTCGGTCAGCACCTGAGTGCGCCCGGCATGACTGCTCAATCCCGGCGGCTGTATAGTGTCCAGTCCAAACCGGAAAGGCCCCACAAGGCCGAGGTTCCGGCCCGTTCGTAGGCAAGCGCACAATCGAAGTCCACGCGCTCCGGCTGTTTTTGGAGATCGCCTTCGAGAATGAGCCACTCCGCGCGTCCGGCGCAAATCCTGTCCTGGGTGACGAGCGATGCCTGACGACCCATGCGCGCAGCGAAATAATCGACCATCATGCCAGTGCGGAAATCAGCGTTGGTGGCATATGTAGCGGCGCCGCCCTTTGTCATCTCGTCCACCATGCTGGAATAGGAACCACGCCCATGCTCGTAGAAACGGGCAAGCAGCGCCGCGTTGCCGCCCGCAACGAGCATGAGCATCCCGGCGGCGCAAAGCCTCCTCGTACCGCCAGCGTCGAGGCCGCGTCCGATCGTCTCTCCGGCCCAAAGCAGCAACAAGGTTCCGCTGACGAGGAAATAGCGCGGGAATTCGACATTCGGCATATGCGCCGCCCCCATCAAGGCGGGCAGCGCAACGATGCCGATGGCATAGAGACTGGCCCGGCGATCGCGCGAGACGCCTGCATATGCCAAAATCAGGGCGCAGACGATCGCGATGCACGTCCAGTCGCCGATCCAGTCCGGCAGACCGAAAAGATAGCGGATCATTGACCCATAGCCGGCGGCGAACCGCTCGAGCGAGAAAGAGGAAAACCCGCCGATCCTGAAGCTGAACAGTCGAGCGCCCACGAGTATTGCCGCGGCAAGCGGTAGCACGGCAAGGAAAGCGGGCAGGAAGGCCTGGACGACCTCCCTGTTGACGACGATCAGGCTGCGGCTGCGTCGCCAGCTTAGCCACGCCGTCCAGACCGCAAGCACCATGACCGTTTCGATCATGGTGAGATGGGAAAGGAAGCCAAGCAGAATTGCGGCGGCGAAGGCGACGCCATACGGCCCCCGCCTGTCGAACCAACGCTCCAGAAAGGCCACGGCAACGAGTGTGAACAGCACCAGGCCAGCGTAGCCACGCGCCTCCGAGCCGTAGTGAACCATTGGATAGCTCACGGCGAACAGCAACCCCGACGCAATCATCGCCCAGCGGCCGCGCGATATCGCCGCGACCGCGACGACGGTGCAGGCACCCAGCGCTATCGACAGGCCGCGCTGGACCAGCGGCGCGGCATCGGGGCCGACGACATACTGATATATCGAGTTGAGGAAGTGATTGTTGTCGTGGTTTATACGCCAGAATATCTGGTCGATCGACGTCAGGGGGCTGAGCAGCGTGATGCTCCAGACCTCGTCCTGCCAGAGATCTCCGCGCGCCCCGAGCAGGCGCAAGCCCAGGCCCACAAGCACAACCGTCGAAATTGCAAGTAATAAGCCGGCGTTCCATTGCCGGATCGCCGTCGATCGCAGTGGATCGGCATATACATTAGTTATTGCTACATTAGCTTCAGCGATCGACGCGTCTATTTTTGCCAAGGCCGTGCCGCCCTTTACCTCGATATGGCAAGGGATACTTACTCTTCATTTGATTTATGAAAAGTTTTCTGACGGCTCCCCTGATCAAAGGGCTGGAATATCGCCCCTCGCCCAGCCTTCGGTGATCTCGGCGGCGCGCGCTTCAAAAGCCTGCGCCTCGATGGCTGCCCGGACGTCCTGCATCAGCCTCTGATAGTAGGACAGGTTGTTCCAGGTCAGCAGCATGGCCCCAAGCGCTTCCTGCGAGCGCACGAGGTGATGCAGGTAGGCGCGCGAATAGTCGCGCGCGGCCGGGCAGTCGCTTTCCTCGTCGAGCGGCCGCGGATCGTCCGCATGACGGGCGTTCCTGAGATTGACCTTGCCGCGCCGCGTATAGGCAAGGCCATGGCGGCCGGCGCGGGTCGGCATCACGCAATCGAACATGTCGATGCCGCGCGCCACCGATTTCAGGATATCGTCCGGCGTGCCGACGCCCATCAGGTAGCGCGGCTTGTCGGCCGGCAGTTCCGGGCAGGTGATGTCGAGCATCTCCAGCATCACCGGCTGCGGCTCGCCGACCGCAAGCCCGCCGACGGCATAGCCTTTGAGGTCCATCGCCTTCAGCGCTTGAGCGGAGCGCACACGCAAGCCCGCGCTGTCGCCGCCCTGGACGATGCCGAACATCGCCTTGCCCGGCTGGTCGCCGAACGCGGTCTTGCAGCGTTCGGCCCAGCGCAGCGACAATTCCATGGCGCGCTCTATTTCCTTGGGCTTGGCCGGAAGTGCCGTGCATTCGTCGAGCTGCATCTGGATGTCGGAATCGAGCAGCCCCTGGATCTCGATCGACCGTTCCGGCGACATTTCATAGGGCGCGCCGTCGATATGCGAGCGGAAGGTGACGCCCTGTTCGGTCAGCTTCCTAAGCTTCGACAGCGACATGACCTGGAAGCCGCCGCTGTCGGTCAGGATCGGATATGGCCAGCGGGCGAACTCGTGCAGGCCGCCAAGCCGAGCCACGCGCTCGGCGCCCGGCCGCAGCATCAGATGGTAGGTGTTGCCCAGGATGATGTCGGCGCCGACGCCGCGCACCTGGTCCATATACATGGCCTTGACGGTGCCGCCGGTGCCGACCGGCATGAAGGCCGGCGTGCGGATTTCGCCGCGCGGCATCGAGACAAGGCCGCGCCTGGCCTTGCCGTCGGTGGCAAGCACCTCGAAGGAGAAAATCTCAGCCATTGAATTCCTTGTCATGCACCGGCGCGGCCGGCGCCTGCTCGTCGAGCGACTGCCGGTAGCGGATGCAGCCGCGCATGAATTTCGGCCAGGGCGGCACGGCGATCGACGGCTCGGTCTTTTCCGGCAAAAGGCCCCAGAGGTCGGGATGATGCCAGCACAGATCATGGCCGGTCGTATCGCGATGTGCGCGGATGCCGGCGCGCAGCGTCTTCACCTCCGCGATCAGCCTATCGCGGTCCATGCCGTCGAGATCATCGTCCATCGCTCGTCTCCGCCCGGTAAAGCAGGCTGGCGTCGCCATAGGAATAGAACCTGTAGCGGTTCTCGATGGCATGCGCATAGGCCGAACGCATCGTCTCCAGTCCGCTGAAGGCCGAGACCAGCATGAACAGCGTCGAGCGCGGCAGATGGAAATTGGTCATCAGCATGTCGGCCGTGCGGAAGCGGTAGCCGGGCGTGATGAAGATGTCGGTGGGACCGGACCAGGGCTCGATCCTGCCGTCGCCGCGCGCTGCGCTCTCAAGCAGGCGCAGCGACGTCGTGCCGACGCAGATGATCCGCCCTCCCCGAGCCTTGGCCGCGCTGAGTGCCGCCGCCGTCTCTGGGCTTACCGAGCCGGTCTCGGCATGCATCTTGTGATCGGCCGTGTCGTCCGCCTTCACCGGCAGGAAGGTGCCGGCGCCGACATGCAACGTGACGAAGCGGCGCTCGACCCCCTTGGCGTCCAGCGCGGCAAACAGCTCCGGCGTGAAATGCAGGCCGGCGGTAGGGGCCGCGACGGCGCCCTCCTCCCTGGCATAGATGGTTTGGTAGTCGGCGCGGTCGCGCTCGTCGTCGTCGCGCTTCGAGGCGATATAGGGCGGCAGCGGAATGTGGCCGACGGCGTGCAGCGCCTCGTCGAGGAACGGTCCGGACAGGTCGAAACCGAGCAGCGCCTCGCCCGCCTCGCCCTTCTCGATCACCGTGGCATCGAGCTGGCCGAGGAAGCAGGAATTGCCGTCATGGCCGAAATGGATGCGGTCGCCGGCGGCGATGCGTTTGCCGGGCCGCATGAAGGCCTGCCAGCGGTCCGGCGCCACGCGCATATGCAGCGTCGCCTCGACCTGCGCCACTGCCTCGCCGCGCCTGCGCATGCCTTTCAGCTGCGCCGGAATGACCTTGGTGTCGTTGAACACCAGCACGTCGCCTTCGCGCAGCAGCGACGGCAGATCGCCGACGACGCGGTCCTGAAGCGTTTCGCCCGGGTTGACGACCAGCAGCCTGGCGCTGTCGCGCGGCTCCGCCGGGCGAAGCGCGATGCGCTCTTCCGGCAGGTCGAAGTCGAACAGGTCGACGCGCATCAGTAGAGCCGGATGAGCAGCGCCCCGGCAAGCAAGAGCACGGCGCCGGCAACGCGGCCAAGCGAGATTTCGCGCACCGCCACGCCAAGGAAGCCGGCGCGGTCGATCAGCATGCCGGCAAGCAACTGGCCGGCGACGAGAAAGGCCATCAGCGCCGCCGCGCCGATGCGCGGCGTGAGAATGGTGGAGAGCGTCACGTAGAAGCCGCCAAGCATACCGCCGGCGACGAACAGCCAGGGCGCCGGCGCCTTCCAGTCGAGCGAGACGCCCTGCAGCTTCACCACCGCGATGGAGATGATGCCGAGGACAATGGCGCCGGACAGGAAGGAGAACGCGGCGGCCGCGACCGGGAGGCCGAGACCCTTTGCCAATTGCGAATTGATCGGCGCCTGGATGGCGATGAAGGCGCCGGACAGGATGCCGAGCAGGGACCAGACAGCGCCCATCATCGTTCCGCCTTTACTTGACGTCTGCCGCGACCTTCAGCGAGACGATCTTGTCGGGATCCTGCACCGGCTCGCCGCGCTTGATCTTGTCGACATTGTCCATGCCTTCGATGACCTGGCCCCACACCGTGTACTGGCGGTTGAGGAAGGCGGCGTCGTCGAAGCAGATGAAGAACTGCGAGTTCGCCGAGTTCGGGTTCTGGGCACGCGCCATCGAGCAGGCGCCGCGACCGTGATTGGCGTTGGAGAACTCGGCCTTGAGGTCCGGCTTGTCTGAACCGCCCATGCCAGCCCTTGAAGGAGCGTAGGTAGGCTTCGACGAATTGCCGAACTTGACGTCGCCGGTCTGCGCCATGAAGCCGTCGATGACGCGGTGGAACACTACGCCGTCATAGGCGCCCTCACGCGCCAGCTCCTTGATGCGGGCGACGTGGCCTGGCGCCAGCTCGGGGTACATTTCGATGACGACCTGGCCCTTGGTCGTTTCCATGATGAGCGCGTTCTCGCGATCCTTGATCTCAGCCATGTCAGAAAATCCTTTTTGAAAATTGCGGGAGTTATTTGCCGTCGGCGGCAATGCGAACCTTGATCATGCTGTCGGGGCTGGCGACCGTGCCATTGTCGGCCTCGTCGCCCTTCTTGATCTTGTCGACGAGATCCATGCCGCCGACCACCTTGCCGACGATGGTGTACTGGCCGTCGAGGTTCGGCGCCGGAGCGAACATGATGAAGAATTGCGAATTCGCCGAATTCGGGTCCTGCGAGCGGGCCATGCCGACCACGCCGCGGGTGAACTGCTCGCTCTGCGAGAACTCGGCCGGCAGGTCGGGAAGATCGGAACCGCCGGTGCCGACGGCTTCGGGGTTGAAGCCCTTCTTCATGTTGCCGAACTTGACGTCGCCGGTCTGCGCCATGAAGCCGTCGATGACGCGGTGGAACACGACATTGTCATAGGCGCCGTCACGCACCAGCTTCTTGATCTGCGCGACATGCTTGGGCGCCAGGTCGGGACGCAGCGCAATCGTCACGTCGCCGTCCTTGAGCGTGATGATCATGGTGTTTTCCTTGTCGGCGGCGACGGCCGGCATGGATGCCGCGAAAAGGCCGGCAAGCACGACAAGGAACGAAGCGAGCTTCTTCAGCTGCATAGGGATCTCCGGGAAAGCCTATTTGGTGAACTTGGCGTTGAGCGCGCCGGCAACGGCCGCCGGCACGAATGGGCGGATGTCGCCGCCCATCGACGCAATCTGGCGCACAAGTGTGGCCGTAATGGTGCGCACGGAAGGGCTGGCGGGCAGAAAAACCGTCTGCAGCTCCGGCGCCATCGTCTCGTTCATGCCGGCCATCTGCATCTCATAATCGAGGTCGGTGCCGTCGCGCAGGCCGCGGATCATGATCGACGCGCCGTGCTTGCGAGCAGCATCGATGACCAGCCCGTCGAAGGAAACGACCTTGATGCGGTCGCTGTCGCGACCGAACTCGGCCTTGGTCGCCGCCTCGATCAGCGTCACGCGTTCCTCGAAGGAAAACAACGGCTTCTTGCCCGGATGAATGCCGATCGCCGCGTAAACGGTGTCCGCCACCGCCAGCGAGGCTTTCAGCACGTCGAGATGGCCGTTGGTCAGCGGGTCGAAGGAGCCGGCGTAAAGGGCGGTGCGTTCGGTCATGGCAGGCTTCTAGCGGGCGGGCGGGCGGAAGGCAAATCCGATTGATGAGGCGTGCATGAACCTTTCCGCGCCGATGAACGACAGATGAATGCGACGATCACGAACGTTTCACGCAGCGTTCACTAGGTTGCACTTCAAGGGATGAAACCAAATCCCCATCTTTTCGTTGTAAGCGCAGGAGAACACGCAAATGCTGATCTATATGCTTGCCACCGCAATGACCATCGTGATGTTGATCGCGACCGCATTCGGGTTGCATCAGGAAGCAGCGCGAGTACGCGTCAAGGCCAACACCAGGCGGCTCGATGGTTTCGCCCACCGCAACGTCTACCGTCGCCACTGATCCCCATCATGACCGAACCGGCCCAGAGGTCCGGTTGAGCCGGACGAGAACCTATTCGCTCCCGCCCGTATCGCCCGCATCAGTCTCGTTCGAAGCCATGTCTTCGGCCTCTTCATCCGACTGCGGCTCCGAAATCCGCTCCACCGAGACAACCTTCTCGCCTTCGGCCGTGTTGAAGATCGTCACGCCCTTGGTGGCCCGGCTGGCGAAGCGTATGCCGTTGACCGGCACGAACCATTGCGCAATGTGATAGGTGACGGGAAATCGAGAGTCCAGATTGCCGGACGGGAGCTTCCCGACG
>NZ_VFUA01000110.1 GCF_006440735.1 Mesorhizobium sp. B2-7-1
GTCACGGAATAGATCCTCGGGTCTGCGCTGCGTCGCTTCGCTCCTTGCTCCGCCCGTGGATGACGAGGAGTGGGCGTTTCAGCCAATCTCCAAGGCTCTCACTGTCCAGAACTGTCAGCAGCGGCGACGATTCACGGTTGCACCGGGCGACATCCGACCTATATCAGGTCACCTTTTCCAGCCGGCCGTATTTCAGCATGTCATCCATCATCTCGATCTCCGGTGTCACGAAAACCTATGCCACCGGCTTCAAGGCGCTGAAGGAAATCAATCTCGACATCGAGCGCGGCGAGATCTTCGCGCTGCTCGGGCCGAACGGCGCCGGCAAGACGACCCTGATCTCGATCGTCTGCGGCATCGTCAACCGCTCGTCGGGCTCAGTCAGCGTCGACGGCCACGACATCTCCAAGGATTACCGCGCGGCGCGCAGCCTGATCGGGCTGGTGCCGCAGGAGCTGACGATCGACGCCTTCGAGACTGTCTGGGCGACGGTGAACTACAGCCGCGGCCTGTTCGGCAAGGCGCCCAACACGGACTTCGTCGAGAAGGTGCTGCGCGACCTCTCGCTGTGGGAGAAGAAGGATTCCAAGGCGATCACGCTGTCCGGCGGCATGAAGCGCCGGCTGATGATCGCCAAGGCGCTGTCGCACGAGCCGCGCGTGCTGTTCCTCGACGAGCCGACGGCCGGGGTCGACGTCGAGCTGCGCCAGGACATGTGGGCAATGGTGCGGCGCCTGCGCGAAGACGGCGTCACCATCATCCTCACCACGCATTACATCGAGGAGGCCGAGGCGATGGCCGACCGCGTCGGCGTCATCAACAAGGGCGAGATCATCCTGGTCGAGGACAAGGCCGAGCTGATGCGCAAGCTCGGCCGCAAGCAGATGAAGCTGGAGCTGCGCGCGCCGCTTGCCGCCATGCCCGACGGGCTTTCGCGCTACGCGCTGGAGCTGTCCCAGGACGGCAACCAGCTCACCTACACCTATGACAACCAGAGCGACCGCCCGGGCGTCGCCTCGCTCATCCGCGACCTGGAGGCGGCCGGCATCCAGTTCCGCGATCTCGACACCAAGAACAGCTCGCTGGAAGAGATCTTCGTCAATCTCCTGAGGCAAGAGCCATGAACCTGCGCGCTGCCCCTAATTTTCGCGCTGTATGGGCGATCTACCGGGTGGAGATGGCGCGCGCCTTCCGCACGGTGCTGCAGAGCATCATCTCGCCGGTCATCTCGACCTCGCTCTATTTCGTCGTCTTCGGCTCGGCGATCGGCTCGCGCATCAACGAGATCGACGGCATCCCCTACGGCGCCTTCATCGTGCCCGGGCTGATGATGCTGTCGCTCCTGACGCAATCGATCTCGAACGCCTCCTTCGCCATCTATTTCCCGAAATTCGTCGGCTCGATCTACGAGCTTTTGTCGGCGCCGGTCTCCTATCTGGAGATCATCATCGCCTATGTCGGGGGCGCGGCGACCAAGTCGATCATGCTCGGCCTGATCATCCTGGCCACCGCGGCGCTGTTCGTGCCGCTCAGGATCGAGCATCCGTTCTGGATGATCGCCTTCCTGGTGCTAACGGCGGTGACCTTCAGCCTGTTCGGCTTCATCATCGGCATCTGGGCAAAGACCTTCGAGCAGCTGCAGCTGGTGCCGCTCCTGATCGTCACGCCGCTCACCTTCCTCGGCGGCAGCTTCTATTCGATCCACATGCTGCCCGGCATCTGGAAGACGATCACGCTGTTCAACCCGGTCGTCTACCTGATCAGCGGGTTCCGCTGGAGCTTTTACGGCAAGGCGGATGTCTCGGTCGGCGTCAGCCTCGCCATGACGCTGGTGTTTTTGGCGATCTGCATCGCGATCGTGGCGTGGATCTTCAGGACCGGGTATCGGTTGAGGAACTGACGGAGTTCCTCGCCCCGCGAAGTGGGGCGAGGAAACAAAGCCAACTCAAATCGCCTTCAGCAGCCGCAACAACCCCAGCATCTCCACGAATGTCCCTTTGCGGAAGGCGATATAGGTCGGCTCCTCGGCACCGTGGAAACGGCGCTTGAAGGCGGCCTGGCCCTGCAGGTTGAAGCGCGAGCGGTTGACCCAGGGCGAGTTGTAGGCGCGCTGGAAGGCGTTGCGCCAGAAATCCGATTCGACAAAGCCGCTCGGCTCGATATCGAGCAGCGGCGAGAGGCCGAGCGTCACCTCCGAGATGCCTTCCTCGCGGAAGCGGTCGACGGCGAATTTGGTCAGGCCGATCTCGGCATGCGGCGTCGCGTCAACCTGCTTGCGCTTGAAGGATGTGGTGTAGCCGATCACCTTGCCGTCGCGGAACAGCGGGTCGAAATCGAGAATGGCGAGCAGCCGGCCTTCCGGGCTGCGCAACAGGAAGCGGCGCATATCGGCGCCGATCTCTTCGGAAAAGCGGCGGTTGAGGAAACCCATCTCCCAGCGCTTGATGATGCGCTCCTTGCGCCAGTCGGCGGAAAGCTGAATGATCTCGTCCTGCAGCCCGTCGCCCCTGTCCTCGGCGAGGGTAAAACCCTTCTTGGTCAGCCAGCGCTCGGAATAGCGCACGGTCTCGTTGCGCTTGCCGGAAAAATCATGCGCCGGCAATACGAGCCTGGTGTCGACGCCGAGGCGGTTGACCTGGTAGCCGAGGCCGGCGAGCACCTTGGCCGTGTCGGCGCCGATCTGGACGAACCAGGGACCGCCGGCGGCCTCGACGAAGCGCTTGATATGGGCCGGGCGTTCGGCCGGATCGGCCACCGGATCGCCGAGCGCGAAATGGCGGCTCATCTTGGTGCCGAAGGCGATATAGCCGTCGCCGTCGCTGAAATAGGACAGTTTCTGCTGCACGGCGGTGGAATAGGCGAGCGAGAAATCGCCATGGCGGCGCACCAGCGCCAGGCGCTTCTCATCCGTCAATTCGCGCCGCGGAACCTTGGGCGCCACGGCGTCGAGAAGCCTGTCGAAGTAGATGCGCAGGGGCGCCATGAGCTCCGCGTGCCAAGAATGGATGACCTGCCGCCCTCAGGTCGCGAATCGCTGGCGACCGCTGCCGGCCACGTCGCGCCAGCGCGATATAGGATGCAATTGGCGGCGAATGAAGGGCAAACGTCGCAATGCGCCCGGTATCTTCCATCGGCCGCGCGAAATGGCCATGCGCGTCGGCTTGATATTTCCATGCAATGTTATATATCAAGTTATCTATATGCGATGGGTGAACCATGGAAGACGTCCTCCGATCCCTCGGCTTTCTCTGCCTCGGCAGCCGGATGAAGCGCATCGGCGAACAGCTGCAGGCCGATACGCAGCGCGTGCTCGACCGCCTGGACGTGCGCATCCAGTCGAGCCAGTACCCGCTGCTCGCCGCGCTCGACAGGCTGGGCCCGCTGCCGGTCGGCGAGCTGGCGCAATCGCTGGGCGTGGCGCAGCCGGGCGTGACGCGCAGCGCGGCGCTGCTTGCCGAGCTCGGGCTGGTCGAGGTCAATCCTTCGAATGACGACCAGCGGCGCAGGATCGTTTCGCTGAGCCGCAACGGAAGGCGGCTGGTCGATCAGGCGAAGCGCGACATCTGGCCAAGCATCGAGAATGCCGTGGCGAATCTGTGCGCCGATCTTTCCGGACCGCTGCTTGGCCAGCTTTCGGCAATAGAGGACCGGCTGGCCGCGACGCCGCTCGATCGCCGCGTCGAAAAGGTCGCGCCGTGAGACATGTTCTCGACCGCCCTGTCTGGAGCGCGCTTACGACGCGGCAACGGACTTTCGCGGAGGGTGGTGATCTCGCGCGCCGATACCGGCCTTCGATCATCCCGTTCGCCGCCACGGCAACGGACGATCCGGAAAGCCTGCACGCGCTCGGAAGGCTGGTTTCCGCCGGCGAGACCGTCATCCTGGCTCAGGCCGAGAACATTGTCCTGCCGCCGGCGCTTGTGGCGACGATGACCGCTGATGCCGTGCAGATGATTGCCGGGCAAGGCTTGCGGACGGTCGCCGACCATCGGATCGAGCAACTGACGCGGCAGGACGCCGCCGAGATGCTTGCGCTCGCCTCGCTGACGAAGCCTGGCCCGTTCACGCTGGAGGCCTTGAGCCTCGGCGAATTCTGGGGCGTGAAGATCGACGGCAGGCTGGCCGCGATGGCCGGCGAGCGCATGAAGCAGCCCGGCTATTCGGAACTCAGCGGCGTGTGCTCGCATCCGGATTTTCGCGGCGGCGGTCTCGCCCGGCTGTTGTCGCTATTTGTGGCCAACCGCATCATCGCGCGCGGCGAGGTGCCTTATTTGCACGCCTTTGCCAACAATGCCGCGGCGATAAAGCTCTACGAGTCGATCGGCTTCCGGCTGCGCAGCGGGATGAACATCGCGATGGTTCAGCGGGCGGGATGAGACGCGACGTCGGGGAGGCTCCGCCAATCCCCGACGCCAAGTCCTTGTCCGCAGGCTTAAACCGCGATCTTGCCGCCGCCCTGCTTCGTGATCGCGACGACGGAAGGCCGCACCGGCATGTCCGGCTTGAAGTCGGGCCAGCGCGTCGACGGATCCTCGTAATAGGAGGGACGGCCGAACCCTTCCCAGTCCTCGCCGCCGTCGCCCGGATGCTGCACGGCGACGAAAGCCGTCTGATCGTCCGGCGCGAAGAGCGGGCCGCACATTTCGGCGCCGATCGGCACGCGGAAGAACAGTTTCGAGGTCGCCCGCGCCGAACCCTCGGTGTCGACCGCCCAGAGACCATCGGTGCGGCCGGTGGCCTTCGGACCCTGGCCGTCGGTGGCGACCCACAGGCGCCCGCCGGAATCGACCGCGCAATTGTCCGGCATGCCGAACCAGCCATGGGCGGTGGTAGCGGTCGAGAAGGTGGCGCCGACATCGGCAACGGAAGGATCGCCGCATTTCAACAGCACTTCCCACTTGCCCTTGGTGGCTGCGAAGTCGCCGCCCTCCTCGACGATCTCGATGATGTGGCCGAAGGCATTGTCGGCGCGCGGATTGGCGGCGTCGACCTGCTCGGCCTTGCGCTTGGTGTTGTTGGTCAGCATGACATAGACCTTGCCGTTGCCGGCATTGGGCTGGATGTCTTCGGGGCGGTCCATCTTGGTGGCGCCGAGCAGGTCGGCGGCGCGCCGCGTCTCGATCAGCACATCGGCCTGGGACGCAAAGCCGTTCTCGGCCGTCAGCGGGCCTTGGCCGAACACGATCGGCATCCATTCGACCGAACCGTCCTCGGCGAACTTCGCCACATGCAGCGTGCCGTCGTCGAGCAGGTTCATGTTGGCCGCCCGGTCATCGGGCTTGAACGTGCCGGCGGTGACGAATTTGTAGACATAGTCGAAGCGCTCGTCGTCGCCGAGATAGAAGACGACGCGGCCGTCCCTGGCGACGATGGATTCGGCACCCTCATGCTTGAAGCGGCCCATGGCGGTGCGCTTCCTCGGCACCGAGTTCGGATCGTTGACGTCGACCTCGACGATCCAGCCGAAGCGATTGGGCTCGTTCGGCTCCTTGGCGAGGTTGAAGCGGTCGTAATGCGCGCCCCATTCATAGGCGCCTTCCGGGATGCCGAGGCGCTTGTAGTTGGCGGCCTCCTTGTGGCCTTCCGGCAATTCGCCCGAGAAATAGCCGTGGATGTTCTCCTCGGCCATCACATAAGTGCCCCAGGGCGTGACGCCGCCGGCGCAATTGTTGACGGTGCCGATGACCTTGGCGCCGGACGGATCGGCGTTGGTCTTGACGCGGTCGTGACCGGCGACCGGGCCGGACAGCGCCATCTCGGTGGTGGACATGATGCGGCGGTTGAGCTTGCCGTCGCGCACCACCTGCCACTTGCGGGCTTCTTTGCGAATCTCGACGATGGTGCCGCCATGCGCGGCCATCTCGACATCGACCTGCTCCTTCGAGAGCGGCGCCACCTCGGCCTTCTTCTTCCCGTCCTTCTCGACGACCGAAACGATGCCGGGGAACATCAGATGCGGATTGGTGTATTCGTGGTTGACGACCAAAAGGCCATGCTCGGCCGAGCCGTCGATCGGGATATAGCCGACATAGTCGTTGTTGTAGCCGAACTGCTTGGCCTGGGCTTCGGCCGACTGTTTCAGCGGATCGAACTTCGGTGAATCGGCAAACAGCGGATCGCCCCAGCGCAACAGCACGTCGGCGTCATAGCCTGGCGCGACATGGTGCTTGTCGTCGATGCCGGCCTCGAGCTCGTCGAATTTGAAGGCCGAGCCCTCCGCGGCGCGCGCCTCGTCGGCGGCGACCAGGGCCAGCGGGCTGACGGTGGCGGCGATGGCCGAGACGGCCAGCGAGCCCATGAGGAAGCCGCGGCGCGAGAAACGCGCGGCGATGATCTCGCCCATGGTGCGGTTGTCGGTCGGGTTGACGGGCGGGCCGTCATTTTCCTCGAGCTGGCTGGTGCGGAAACGGGTTTCAGGGGTAACGGTCATGGTGTTCCTCTGGCTTCTTGAGGTGGCTGGGATTTTGACCCTTCGACCCCTAAAGCGCGCCGATCACATTTTCGTGACATCACCGTGATCGAACCGCAATGGCTGTTTGCCGGCTGAGCAGCGGCTGGCCGGCTTGGATCCCCTAAACGCGCCGGCGAAAGGCCGCGATCGGCTTGACGGCCTCGCCCGCTTCGGAAACAAGGGCGGCGGCCGGCGTGGCGACGGCGCTTGAAAAGGGGACGGCAAGGTGAGTTTCTGGGGACTGGGGCAGCTCTGCATTTCGACCCTGATGTTCGTGCTGGCGGCGATGGCAGCCAAGCACTGGGGGATGGCGCCGAGCCTAGCGAGGCTGCTGCTGACATTGGCGCTCTACACGGCCGGCAATCTGGTCATGCTAAGGCTGGTGCGCGAATTCGGCATGTCGGTGTCGTTCAGCCTGTCGGCGGTGATCCAGCTTGTCGCGGTCAATGTCGTGGCGCTCGCCTTCTTCGGCGAACGGCTCAATGCCTTGCAGGCGACCGGCATGGTGCTGGCGATCGCAGCGGTCGCGCTGATCACGCTCGGGCCCTATATGCAGCGGCTGTAGCGGGATCAAAGCACGCATGAAATCGACCGCTAACGCGCTCTTCAACAAATTGGAATTCCCGGTGCTGCTTGCCGGGCTGGTGATCGCCGGCGGGATGTGGGGGTTCGTGGAGCTGGTGGAGGCTGCGCGCGCCACGACGCCGCATGCCTTCGATACGGAAATCCTGCTTGCCTTCCGCCATGCCGGGCAGCCGGACAGCCCGATCGGTCCGCCCTGGCTGCAAGGCGCGGTGCGCGACGTAACCGCGCTGGGCAGTTCCGCCGTGCTGGTGCTGATCACGACGGCGACGATCGTCTATCTGCTCCTGATCCGGCGACCGGCGACGGCGTTGTTCATGTTCGCGGCGGTGGCCGGCGGCCAGGTGCTCTCCAGCCTGCTCAAGCTCGAGGTCGACCGGCCGCGCCCCGACCTCGTCTCGCATCTCGTCAACGAAACTTCGCTGTCGTTCCCGAGCGGCCACGCCATGCTGTCGGCGGTGACCTATCTGACCCTCGGCTCGCTGGCGGCACGCTTCCTGCCTGACCGCGGGACGAAGATCTTCGTGCTTGGCCTCGCCGTGCTCACCACCGTGCTGGTCGGCATCAGCCGCGTCTATCTCGGCGTGCACTGGCCGTCCGACGTGCTTGCCGGCTGGTGCGCGGGCTTTGCCTGGGCCATGCTATGCTGGCTTGCGGCGCGCCTGCTGCAGCGGCGCAAAGTGGTGGCCGACAGCGACTGATCGATGTCTCATGCGTGTAAAATGATGCTTGAGACATTGTAACATTTACAATATACATCTTTTGTAGATTCAAGAGACGGATTCTGGCCGATGATCACTGCCGCACAGATGCGCGCCGCGCGGGCGTTGACCGGCATCGACCAGAAGACGCTGGCCGAGCGCGCCGGGGTCTCGCTGCCGACGATCCAGCGCATGGAAGCGAGCGACGGCGTCGTCAGGGGCGTGGTCGACACACTGATGAAGGTCATCCAGGCGCTCGACGCGATCGGCGTGGAATTGATCGGCGAGAACCAGGCCAGCGAGCGCGGCGGCAGGGGCGTGCGCCTCAAGGCGACCGCGGCGCAAGGCTGAGCGGCGTCGGCCTGGACGATCGGCATCGCAGCCGAACTTGCCAACCAATCAGGTGCTCTCTCACATCGCCGCTTCGATCGGCTCGGCAAGCTTCGGATTGGCGCGCGCGGCGATCAGGCAGCCGGCGACGATGAGGCATGCCCCCGCCAGCGTGGTCCAGGCTACCTTCTCGCCAAAGAAGAACCAGCCAAGCGCGACCGCCCAGATGAAGGCCGAGTATTCGGTCGGGATCAGATATTGCGCTTCGGCTCGGGCGTAGGCCCAGCTCATCAGGAATTGCCCGGCGAGCGACAGCAGCGCTACCGCGCCCAAGGGAAGCCAGAGATCGCTCGGCAGCGCGACCGCGAGCCAGGGCGCGGCGAGACCAAGGATGATCGCGACGAAGAGGTTCTGGAACAGCATGATCTCGACCGGCCTGGCCAGCAGCGCCTGCTGCCGCGAGAGGATCAGATTGTAGGCGTAGAACACCGTCGATGCGAGCACCGCGGCCGTACCGAGCAAGGCATCCTGCGAATGGCTCGCCGCCCCGAACTGGCCGGCCAGGATGATCGCGACGCCCGCCATGCCGGCCAGCGACGCCCAGACCGCCTGCCGCCTTATGCGCTCGCCCAGCAACAATGCAGCAAGCAAAAGCGCAAACAGCGGCGCGACGAAGCTGAGCCCGATCGCCTCGGCGAGCGGCAGCCTGGCCAGGCCCCAGAAGAACAAGACCAGGACGACGCCGACGATCGCGGCGCGCAACGCATGCAGGCCCAGCACCGGAAGGGCCGGCTTCGAACGCGACCCCGCCGACCAGGCCGCGCCCGCGACCAAGGTGGCAACCACGCTGCGCCACAGCAGCGTGTTGTAGACGCCGACCGCGATGGCCAGAGACTTCATGGCCGCATCCATGCCGGACAAGAGGAAGATCGCCAGCGCGCATATCAGCACGGGGATCATCGGCGAAACGGCGCCGGTCAGGCTGGGTGTCTTCACGGCTTCGCTCATGTGACGGATCGGAGCCGGATAATGCCCCGCATGCGGCGAAACCAGATGGCAGCGCCGTCGATATGACGGTCCAATGCCGATCGGCGCGGCGAAAAATTTCGGTGCTTGCTGTCACACCACAGCCGGCTATTCCGTCATGGTGGCAGGAGGTGACATGCATGCGCGTTCTCTTGCTGATCATCGGCATCTACCAGGCGGCCAACGGCGTCGTCATGCTGACGGTGCCCGAAATCTGGTATTCGGCCGTCCCCGGCGTCCCGGAAACCGGACCGGCCAACATCCATTTCATCCGCGACATCGGCCTCGCCTTCCTGGCCGCCGGTGCCGCGCTGCTGATGGCGAGCCGGCAGCCGCATGACCGCCGGCTGATCGCCGCCGCGACGATCTTCCTTGGCGGACACGCGGTCTATCATCTGGTCGAGATGGCGCATGGCACGACGCTCACCGCGGCCGCGCGCGACATAATGATGATCGTCGTGCCCGGACTGCTGCCGCTTGCCGCCTTCCTGCCAGGCAGCGCGAAAGCGAGGACATGATGTTCAAACGGCTTCTCAAGCAACAGCTGCGCAAGTTCCAGAGCCGCTATGGCTACGACACCCTCTATATGCGTGAGCTGGTCGACACCGACGAGTTCGGCGCCCTGAAGCTGGCGTTGATCTCGCCCTTCACCGACGAGCGGTTCTCGCTGCCGGCCGCACCCTATTTCGCGGCCAGGCTCACGGCGACGCGACGCGCCGATTGCGGTTCCTGCCTGAAGCTCGTCATCACCATGGCGCGGGAGGCGGGCGTCGAGCTCGAAGCGATCGAGGCCCTGCTCGACGGCGCCGCCGCCTCGCTGCCGGACGACATGGTCCTTGCCGAGCGCTATGCGCGCGCCGTCCTCGACAACGACCCGGAACTGCCCGACATTCTCGATGCCTGCGCGCAACGCTGGGGCGAGGGAGGCATCGCCGGGCTCGCGGCCGCGGTCGTGTCGGGCCAGCTCTATCCGACCTTCAAGCGCGGGCTCGGCCACGGCAACGCTTGCGAGCCGGTGTTGGCGTGGCTGAAGACCGAGGCGGCGAAAAACCGTGCAGAACATCCCGCGGAGACGGAATTTGCCTGAGCATCAGCCCGAAAGCGGCGAACGCCTGCAGGCCTATCTCGGCCAGCGCAAACGGCTCATCCGGCTCGCCTACCGCTATCTCGGCTCGGTCGGCGAGGCCGAGGACATCGTGCAGGATGCCTGGCTGCGGTTTGCCGGCGCCGACAGCGTCGAGGACGCGCCGCGCCTCCTGTGGCGCATCGTCACCAATCTCAGCCTCGACCGGCTGCGCTCGGCGCAAAAGCGGCGCGAGACCTATGTCGGGCCCTGGCTGCCGGAGCCCTTCGTGGAGCAGGCAGCCAGCGCCGATGTCGAGACCAGCGACGCCGCGCTCGACATATCGTTCAGTGTCATGCGGGCGCTGGAGCGCCTGTCGCCGCTGGAACGCGCGGCGCTCTTTCTGCACGACCTCTACGACGTGCCCTTCGAGGAGGTGGCCGAGACGCTGAAGCGGTCTCCCGCCGCCTGCCGGCAGATGGCGTCGCGAGCGCGCAAGATGCTAAGGCAGGACAACCAGCGTTTTCCGGCGCGCGAGACGGACATCGCCCGCTACGTCGCCGGCTTCGAGCAGGCGATGGTGAGCGGCGACATCGAACCGTTGAAGCGGCTGCTGGCCGAGGACGTGGAATTCATTGCCGACGGCGGCGGCAAGGTGGCCGCGGCGCTGAACATCCTGGTCGGCCGCGACCGTGTGGCGAAATTCCTTGTCGGCGCGGCGCGCAAGAATCCCGACCCCGACCATACGGCGATCCGGCCGGCGATGATCAATGGCGGGCCGGGACTGGTGGTGTCGGTCGCCGGCGCCGTCGTCCAGACCTTCAGCTTTGCTCTCGACGCGCGGGGCAGCATCGCCGCGGTCTACACCGTGCGCAATCCGGACAAGCTGGCGGGGATCGACAGGGCGAGGTGAATTCAGAGCGCTGCAGCGCGAAAATCGGAAACGCCGGCGGGACAGCGCCCCCCTCTGGCCTGCCGGCCATCTCCCCCATGAGAGGGGAGATCAGATGTCTCGCAGGCTTTCGCCAATCGCCAACGCTGCAGGATGAGCAAGGCGCCGAAGCTGCCAATCTCCCCTTGTGGGGGAGATGTCCGGCAGGCCATAGGGGGGGCGCGAAGGAACGCGGCGCAATGCCCCGCAATCACTTCCGCATGCTCACTCCAGTGACAGCGCCGCAACCTCCCCTTCGCCCATCAGCGGCACAAAGATCTTTTCACCGTCGGTGCCGATATCGGCGCTGCCCGGCTTGAAGGTGGCAACCACTTGCGGCGCGCCGCCTGTTTTGTAGCTGTAGAGCGTGCCGGTCATGTAGGCGGTGGCGTAGATGGTGTCGCCTATGGCGATGACGCCGTCGAGGTCGGCGAATTTCTGAGCTCCCGGCAGCGGCGTGATCTTCTTCGTGGCGAGGTCGACCGACAGCAGGCCGCCGGGCTCGGCGGTGCTGAAATCTTTTCTGTTGATGCCCTTGCCCCAGGACGCGACGATCAGCCTGCCGCCATCGGCGAAGACGCCATTGGGCGAAGCCAGCAACGCGTCCTTGACGAACGGCTCCGGCTTGTCGCCGTCGATGCGGTAGATCGTGTCGGCCAGCATGTCGCTGACATAGACCTTGCCGGCGCTGTCCTGCGTCATGTCGTTGAGGAACACGGCGCCGGGCACATCGATGGTCTCGACCAGCTTGCCGCTGGCGAGATCGACGACGCGCACCTTGGTGATGTCGGCGGCGTAGAGCCTGCCGCCGGCGATCGCCATGCCCTTGGGCGCGTCCATGCCGCCCACCCAATGGCGCGTGATGATTTTGCCGTCCCTCGACAGAAGCGACAAATAGCCATTGCCGTCCGCATCGCCGGGATTGCCGACGATGTTGGAGACGACGATGCGGTTATGGGCGGCATCGACAAGCGCCGATTCCGGCTGCTCGAAGCCGGTGGCGCGCCAGGCTTCGCCGGCCTGCGCGGCGGACACGACGGCGATGGCGGCGAAGGCGGTAAAAGCGATGAGACGTTTCATGAGTGCTCTCCTGTGATGACGGCGGAGAGCTAGGGTTTTCGATACTTTCCTGGAAGTCGGAACAAGACTAGTATCGTATTTCAATACCAATTCGCATGAACGAGGCGCATTCCATGAACGGCCCGATCTTCGAGGCGCTGAAACGGACGCTGAAGGCCAAGGGCCTGACCTACCGGACGCTGGCCGAACGCATGGGCATTTCCGAGCCGACGGTGAAGCGTATCTTCCATGAGAAGAACTGCAAGCTCGACCGGCTGATGGAGATCTGTGCCGCGGCCGATGTCGAGCTGGAGAACGTGCTCGGCGCGATGAACCGCGGGCCGGGTCCGGCCAACCGTGTCGCGCCGGAGATCGAGCGCAGGCTGGCGGCGCGGCCGGCGCTGCTCTTCGTCTTCATCATGCTGTCGGAGAGGTTCACGCCGGAAGGCATCATGCGCTCGCAGGGCCTGAGCGAAGCTTCGATGTTCCTCTATCTGCGCGACCTCGAGGAGCTTGGGCTGGTGGCGCTGGGGCGCGGCCTGTCGGCAAGGCTGCTCGTCGACACGCCGATCCAGTGGGATTTCGAAGGGCCGCTGAAACCGCATTTCGAGATGACCAACAAGAATTTTGTCGGCTGGGCGCTCGGCCACATGGAGCACGGCGCGACCTTCATCAGCTTCTCCCGGCGGATGCGGCCGGAAACGGCGGAGATGCTGCGGCGCGAGGCCGACGAGCTCGCCGAACGCGCCAGGCTGCTTGCCCATCACGACCAGCACACCACGCCCGAGGACCAGCTCACCGGCTACAAATGGACCTTCGCCTTCGGCGCCACGCCGTTTCCGGCGATCATGCCGATCGGTCCGCATCCGAGGGATGCGGGGGCGCGAGCGGCAAAGGAGAAACGGGCGCTACCGGCGTAGCGCCTTCCCTTCTCCCCTGTGGGAAAAGGTGTCGCCGAAGGCGACGGATGAGGGGTGTTCCAGGGAATGAGACGTTAGCGATTGCCGCTTTTGACGAGCGCGTTGGCCAAGCTGCAGCACCCCTCATCCGGCCGCTTCGCGGCCACCTTCTCCCACAAGGGGAGAAGGTTAGGGCGGCGCTAAGCCGCTTTCGCTTCTTCCTGGGGGCCGGCGAGATCGTCGCGCGCCTTGCGGGCGAGCCTTTTGGCCGAGCGCTTTGGGCTGTCGCCGAACAGGTCGGTGGCATCGGCAAGGCAGGCCTTGGTCAGGCTCTTTTCGGAGCGCTTCAGGAGCTTGCGCAGAAGCTTCGTCTCGTCGGCCGGGCCAAGCGGCTCGCCCTGGGCATCGAGCAGCGCGCGCATGACGAAGACGTCGTGCAATTCGCCGAGTTGCTCGCCGAGCTTGTCGACCGCCTTGCGGCGCGCCTTGATTGGCGTCGGCCACAGGCGGCCGAGCAGGGACAGATGCATCGAGTGTGTCTTGGCCGCCTTGCGCAGGTCGTGAAAATCCTCGTCCTTGCCGCGCTCTCCCGCCTTGTCCAGCGCCTTCTTCGCCCGCCGCAAGGTGACGCGGGCGCCGTCGGCCAGGATGTCGGCGGCCTGCTCCGGCTGATCGGGCAGCGAAAGCCTGTCGACGCGCTCCAGGCCTTCACGGCAGGCGGCGATGGCCGCATTGATGGCGGCGTCGAGGCCGGGACCGGCATGGAGCTCGTGCTGGCGCAGCACCAGCCGTTCGCGCACCGGGTCGAGACCGCCGCCCGCGGATTGTTCCGGAAAGGCTTGGGCAAGGCGGTCGACAGTCTCGATCAAGGCGGTCGCCTCGCGCGGGCCGGCGAGCAGCGCCGAGACCTGCTTATAGCATTCGTTCTCGGTCTGGCAGAACGGTTCGTCCCCGGAACGAACCAGGCGCAGCAAGGCGCGCACGCTTTTCAGCCGCTTGCGGCATTTGTGCAGCCCCTGCTCCGGCTTCTCGCGCGCCATCTCGAGATGAGCGATTGCCTTGCCGATCTCGTCGGCCAATATGCGCCTGACCTCGCCGGTCAGCGGCAAGCGCGGATCGATACGGAAGCTCATGCGGCGATCTCCGGAATCCCCCCGAGGGCCAGCGACGCGTTGTAGAACCTCGACTCGCCGGTGACCTCGCGACCGAGCCAGTCGGGCAGCATTTCGTCAGATACGTCCTCCGGCGTCTCCATCTCCGCGATCACCAACCCCGCGAGCTTGCCGCCGAAAACATCGACTTCATAGAGATAGCTGCGGTGTCTAACATGGTGGCGTGTCTTCTCGATGACACGTCCGACGGCAAACGCCATCAATTCCTCGGCCTCGGCAAGCGGGATGGAATATTCGAATTCGTCGCGCTCGCGCGCCCTGTCGCCGAACTTCAGCGTCAGCCTGGCGGAGCGCCCGTCGCTGATGCGCACGCGCACCGTGCGGCCGGGCTGGGCGGCGACATAGAACTGGCGAATGCGGATTTCCGCCTCGACCCCGTCGCGCCAGGCGGGACTGGAGACCAGGAACTTACGCTCGACTTCCTTGCCCATGGCCGCGCACTAAAGCCTGTGAGGGCCGGGAAGGCAAGCCGACTCAGAGGTCAAATTTGACTTTAATCAATCGATTGATTAAAGTCTGGATATGAATAAGCAACCGATCATAAAAAGGCAGCCGCGCGAGGCCACCACTGCCGATCAAACGCGGGCGGCGCTGGTGCACGCGGCGCTAAAGCTGTTCGGGCGGCAAGGTTTCCATGGCACCTCGACGCGCGAGATCGCGGCCGAGGCCAAGGCCAATATCGGCTCCATCGCCTATCACTTCGGCGGCAAGGAAGGCCTGCGCGCCGCCGCCGCCGACTACATCGTCGACACCATCCAGGGGATCGCCGGCCAGGCGCTGGGCGGCGCCCAGGCCGCTCCGCCCCTCGACCCGGAAGCCGCCCAGGCCCAGCTTTTCGCAGCACTGGAGCGGATGGTCGGTTTCGTCGTGGCCAGTCCGCAGGCCGGCGAGATCGTACAATTCGTACTTCGCGAGCTCTCGCATCCGACCGCCGCGCTCGACCGCATCTATGCCGGCGTCTTCGAGCCGACGCACCGGCGGCTGTGCCAGATCTGGGAACAGGCGACCGGCGAACCGGCCGAGAGCGAGGCGACCAAGCTCACCGTCTTCACCATGATCGGCCAGGTCATCTATTTCCGCATCGGCCGCGAGGCGGTGATGCGCCGCATGGGCTGGCGCGGGATCGGCAATGAAGAGGCCGCCAAGGTGGTGGCGGTCACGACCGGCAACCTCAGGGCGATGCTGGCGGCACGTGGGCCGGCCGCCGGCAGGAAGGGCAAATCATGAGCTTTCTCTGTTCGCTGCCGCTCGCGGCCCAGTTGTTCGGCGCTTGCGCGCCGGCCGCGCCTTTGGCTGTCGGCTATGTCGAAGGCGAATATGTGCTGATGGCGCCGATCGAAGTGGCGCAGGTGGCTACGGTGACCGTCAGGCGCGGCGACCGTGTCGAGAGCGGCACGGCGGTGGCGACGCTGGAAGACGCCGACGCCAGGATCGAGGTGGCGCAGGCTGAGGCAGCACTTGCGCAGGCGCAGGCGCAGCTTGCCGATTTGCAGGTCGGCAAGCGTCCCGAGGAAATCGCCGTGCTCAAGGCCGAGGTCGACATGGCCAAGGCCCAGGCCGCCGACGCCAAGCGCAAATACGACCGCGCCAGCGACCTCTACAAGCGCGGCACCGGCACTCAGGCCGACTACGACACCGCCTCGGCCTCGCTGGAGACGGCCAACGCGCAGGTCGGCCAGGCGCAGGCCAATCTCGCCGTCGGCAACCTGCCGGCGCGGGCCGAGACCATCAAGGCCGCCGACAACCAGGTCAAGCAGGCGCAGTCGAGCCTGGAGCAGGCGAAGTGGCGGCTGTCGAAGCGGGTGCTGGCCGCCCCCTCGCCCGGCCGCGTCAACGACGTCATCCGCAATCCCGGCGACACCGCCGGACCGACCGCGCCGGTGATCTCGATGCTGCCGGACGGCGCCGTGAAGCTCAGCGTCTATGTGCCCGAAAGCGCCTTTTCGTCGGTCAAGGTCGGCAGCGAGCTCAACGTCCATTGCGACGGCTGCGGAACAGGGCTGAAGGCGCGCGTCAGCTATGTCTCGCCCGATCCCGAATTCACGCCGCCGGTGATCTACTCGCTCGAGAACCGGCAGAAGCTGGTCTATCTCGTCGAGGCGCGGCCGGAGGGCAATGCAGGGCCATTGCAGCCCGGCCAGATCGTCGATGTCGATCTTGCGGATCTCGGGCAATGAACGCCATCGACGTCCGCGGCCTGGTCAAGCGCTTCGGCGACAAGACCGTCGTCGACCATGTGACGATGACGGTCGCCGAAGGCGAGATCGTCGGCTTCCTCGGGCCGAACGGCTCGGGCAAGACGACGACCATCCGCATCATGTGCGGGCTTTTGACGCCGGACGAAGGCGACGGCACGGTACTGGGTTTCGACATCCGCAGCGACGCGCTCAGGATCAAGCGCGAAGTCGGCTACATGACGCAGAAATTCTCGTTCTACGAGGATCTGACGATCGGCGAGAACCTCGAATTCGTGGCGCGGCTCTACCGGCTGAGGCCGGTCGAGCAATATGTGTCGCGGACGCTGAAAGATCTCGGCCTGGCAACGCGCCGCAACCAGCTGGCCGGCACGCTTTCGGGCGGTTGGAAGCAGCGGCTGGCGCTGGCCGCCTGCATCATGCACAAGCCGAAGCTGCTGCTGCTCGACGAGCCGACGGCTGGCGTCGACCCCAAGGCGCGGCGCGAGTTCTGGGACGAGATCCATCGGCTGGCCAGCGGTGGGCTGACCGTGCTCGTCTCCACCCATTACATGGACGAGGCCGAGCGCTGCCACCGCATCAGCTACATCTCCTACGGCAAGATGCTCGCCACCGGCACGGTGGACGAGGTGGTGAGGAATGCCGGGCTGACGACGTTCGTGCTGCAGGGGCCGCGGCTCGACCAGGTCGCCGAAGCACTGCAGGGCCGGCCCGGCGTCGACCAGGTGGCGCCGTTCGGCGCGACGCTGCATGTCGTCGGCTCCGACAAGGCGGCGCTGGAGAAGGCGCTCGCCGATGTCGAGAAGGAGCATGAGGGCGTCACGGTGAAACCCGGCGAGACCAGCCTGGAGGATGTGTTCATCCAGTTCATGTCCGGCTCGAAGGACAATATGGCATGAACGCGGTCTTCTCCTTCGCCAGGCTGGGCGCGCTGCTGATCAAGGAATTCATCCAGATGCGGCGCGACCGCATCACCTTCGCCATGATGCTTGGCGTGCCGCTGATCCAGCTGGTGCTGTTCGGCTACGCGATCAACAACGACCCGAAGAGCTTGCCGGCAGCACTTGTGGCGACCAGCAGCGACCCCTACACGCGGGCGATGGTCTCGGCGTTGCAGACCACCGGCTATTATCGCTTCGACCATGTCGCGCAAAGCGCCGAGGAAGCCGAGTTCCTGATGGCGCGCGGCGATGTCTCCTTCGTCGTCACCATTCCCGCCGATTTCGCCCGCCGCGTCGAGCGCGGCGACAACCCGCAGATCCTGATCGAGGCCGACGCCACCGATCCGGCGGTTGCGAGCGGCGCGATCTCGACGCTGAGCACCGTCGCCAGCCAGGCGCTGCTGAGGGCGCAGGGCACCGAGGAGACCGCCAAGGAGGCGGCGCGCGGCCAGCTCGATGTCGTCGTGCACCGGCGCTACAATCCCGAAGGCATCTCGCAATACAACATCGTGCCCGGTCTGCTCGGCGTCATCCTGCAGATGACGATGGTGATGATGACCTCGATCGCGCTGACGCGCGAGACCGAGCGCGGCACGCTGGAAAACCTGCTGGCCATGCCGTCGAGCCCGCTGGAGATCATGATGGGCAAGGTGCTGCCCTACCTTGTGGTGGGCGCGGTGCAGGTGGTGGTGGTGCTGGCCGCGGCGAAGCTGCTGTTCGCCATTCCCTTCATGGGATCGATGTCGCTGCTTCTATCGGCGGTGCTGGTGTTCGTGCTTTCGCTGGTCCTGCTTGGCTACACGATCTCGACGATCGCGCGCACGCAGATGCAGGCGCTGCAGCTCACCTTCTTCTTCTTCCTGCCCTCGATCATGCTGTCGGGCTTCATGTTCCCCTATCGCGGCATGCCGGGCTGGGCGCAGACTTTCGGCGAGATTTTCCCGCTGACGCATTTCCTGCGCATCACCCGCGCCGTCATGCTGAAGGGCGCCCAGCTGCCGGCGGTGGCGACGGAGATCGGCTGGCTTGTGCTGTTCGTGGCGCTGTTTGCCGGCGTCGCGCTGGTGCGGTTCAGGCGCACGCTGGATTGATCAACGCATCGCTTAGGGTCTAACGCCGGCGGGACAGAGGGGGTGTGACGGATCGCGGCGATCCTGCACGCAGGCCGCAGCGCCTACGCCGCCATGATCCGCGCATAAGTGCCGAAATCCACATTGCCGCCCGACAGCACCACGGCAACGCATTTGCCGGCGAGGTCGATCTCGCCCGACGAGAGCGCGGCAAAGGCGACGCAGCCGCCGGGCTCGACCACGAGCTTGAGATAAGCCATGGCGTCGCGCATCGCCTGGGCGGCGGCCTCGTCGGAGACGGCGATGGCGCCGGCGAGGTTGCGGCGGTTGATCTCGAAGGTGATGGCGCCGGGCTCGGCGGTAAGCAGCGCATCGCAGATCGAGCTGTGGCCGGGCTCGTTCGACACCCGCTCGCCCTTGGCCAGCGAGCGGCGCGTGTCGTCGAAATGCTCGGGCTCGACGGCCCAGACTTGCGTTTGCGGCGAAGCGTCCTTGACGGCGACGGAAATGCCGCTCGACAGGCCGCCGCCGCCGCAAGGCACGACGACGGCGTCGAGCGCCGCGCCGAGCGCTTTCGCCTGCCTCATCAGCTCCAGGCCGATCGTGCCCTGGCCGGCAATGATGGCCGGATCGTCGAAGGGCGGTACCAGCACCATGCCCTTCTCGACATAGGGGCGGACGACCGCCATGCGATCCTCCTTGAAGCGGTCGAACGGCACCACCTCGGCGCCCATCTTGCGGACATTGCCGACTTTCATGGCCGGCGCGTCGGCCGGCATGGCGATCACCGCCTTGACGCCGAACATGGCGGCCGACGCCGCCACCCCTTGCGCATGGTTGCCGGACGAGAAGGCCACGACGCCACGGCCGCGCTCTTCCTCGCTCAAGCTCGAAAGCTTGTTGTAAGCGCCGCGGATCTTGAACGAGCCGGTGCGCTGCAAAGTCTCGGGCTTGAACAGGATGCGGCCGCCATAGCGCTTGTTGAGCTCGGGCGATTCGATCAGCGGCGTTTCGACGGTCAGGCCGGAAAGCCGCGCGGCGGCGGCGCGGATGTCGGAGATGCCGGGGAGCTCGAGCATGACGGGCCTCGCAGGGGATGGGTCAACTTATGCTGCACGGAAAATGAGGCGGCGCGCCAACGAAAAAATGTGACGGAGACAATGTTAGCGATGATGGCGGCGGCTGCGAAGTGGTGATCTCCCCCCTTGCGGGGGAGATTGGCAGTTTCACCGCCGGCGCCTTGTCGAACGAAGTAATCCGACGATCTATGCAAGACGGCCTCCTAGCTGCGTTGCTGACGCCCCCTCACCCCAGCAGCGTCTTCGTCCGTTTGCTGCCGCCGAGCTTGCGCCAGCTATTGAAACGGTGCGTGGCGGCGGCGAAGGATATCTTCATCTGCTGCGATACCGTGTAGCGCGACTTGCCCTCGTCGAACATGCGGTAGCAGCACTCCGCGCCTTCCTCGGTCAGCTTGCCGTCCGGCGTCTTGTTGTGCGGGTTGGCGGGGTCGAATTTCTCGATCTGTTCCTCGACCAGGCCTTTCAGGCGCTGCAGGTCGGCCTCAATGCTGGCAATGAGGTCGAGAATGGGTTTCGGCTCGAATGCGTGCTGGGGCTTCTTGTTCGTCATGCCGGTTTCCTTCAATTTCGATTGTTGGCAGCTATATAGGCTAACATTCGGTAATAATGAAGAGGCGACCGGGATCCGCTGGATCACTCTTTTGCGCGCAGCCCCGTGCCGTTCGCAATTGACGTTGGCCGGCCGAAATCCTAGTTTAGAACAATTCTAAACTAGAGTGATCCCATCATGCTTTCCCGTGTTTTCGGCTTCGGCCGCCGTTCCTTCGATTCGCTGTCGGAGCAGGAGATCCTGGCGCTGGCGATCTCTTCCGAGGAGGATGACGGGCGCATCTACCGCGCCTATGCCGATGGGCTGGCGGAAGACTTTCCGCAATCGGCCAAGGTCTTCGAGGCGATGGCCGAGGAGGAGGATGGGCATCGCGATTCCCTCATCGAGCTTTACCGCAAGCGCTTCGGCGAGCGCATCCCGCTGATCCGGCGCGAGCATGTCAGAGGCTATTTCGAACGCAAGCCCGACTGGCTGGTGAAGCCGCTCGGCATCGAGCATGTGCGGCGGCAGGCCGAAGCCATGGAGCAGCAGGCTTACCGCTTCTATGTCGCGGCGGCCAAGCGCACCACCGACGCCTCGACGCGAAAACTGCTCGACGATCTCGCCGTGGCCGAACAGAACCATGAGAGCTCGGCGCATCAATTGGAGCAGGAGCATGTGCCGGGCACGGTCAAGGTGGAGGAAGCGAGCGCCGAGCAGCGCCAGTTCATCCTCACCTATGTGCAGCCCGGGCTGGCCGGACTGATGGACGGGTCGGTGTCGACGCTGGCGCCGATCTTCGCCGCGGCCTTCGCCACGCACGACACCTGGCAGACGCTGCTGGTCGGCCTCGCCGCCTCGATCGGCGCCGGCATCTCGATGGGTTTCACGGAAGTCGCCTCCGACGACGGCAAGCTGTCGGGACGCGGCTCGCCGATCAAGCGCGGGTTGACGGTCGGCCTGATGACGACGCTGGGCGGGCTCGGCCACGCGCTGCCCTATCTCATCCCTCATTTCTGGACGGCTACCGCGGTTGCCGCCGTGGTGGTTTTCTTCGAGCTCTGGGCCATCGCCTTCGTCCAGAACCGCTACATGCAGACCCCCTTCTGGCGTGCCGCCTTCCAGGTCGTGCTGGGCGGCGCGCTGGTGTTCGGGGCGGGTGTGCTGATCGGGAATGCGTAGGTTTTCCCTTCTCCCCTTGTGGGAGAAGGTGGATCGGCGCGCAGCGCCGAGACGGATGAGGGGTGTTCCAGCGGAGTGAGACGTCGGCGTTCCC
>NZ_VFUA01000111.1 GCF_006440735.1 Mesorhizobium sp. B2-7-1
GCGCGCCTCGACCGTGTCGACGTCCGGATAGGCCATCTGCACCGCGCTGTGCAGCGCCTCGCGAAACAGCGGGTGGTCGTCGATGATCAGGAAGCGGGCGCGATCGCTGACGGGGGTCATTGCACGGGTTCAGGCATCGGTTCGGTTTCGGCCGCCACAGGATAACCCGGTGACCGTGCTCAGATTATTGGCAAATAGTATACGCCCAATGATCCAGCGCATTGTCACTGAAACGACAGGCCGATGTGCCGGGAGGTCGAGTCTTGCCCATCCGTCAAAATCGGCGGAAGGTGCGCACGATTCATGCCAACCCAGAGAAAACTCATGCCAGAATTCGTCCTTCCGCCACCGGCGATTGCTTCGGTTGCCGTCGCAGGCTCGGCGGAGCGGTTTGCCGTGCGCCGTATCTTCTGCGTCGGCCGAAATTACGCCGCGCATGCGCGCGAGCTCGGCAATGACGAGCGCGACCCGCCCTTCTTCTTCACCAAGCCCGCCGATGCGGTGGTCGACAGCGGCGCCGAGATCCCTTACCCGCCGCTGACTTCCAACCTGCATCACGAGATCGAGCTGGTCGTCGCCATCGGCAAGGCCGGCTTCCGCATTCCGCGCGCAGAAGCGCTCGCCCATGTCTGGGGCTATGGCGTCGGCGTCGACCTGACCCGTCGCGACCTGCAGGATCAGGCCAAGAAAGCTGCGCGGCCCTGGGACTGGTCGAAGGCGTTCGACCAGTCCGCGCCTTGCGGCCCGCTGGTTCCGGCCGCGAAATCGGGGCATCCGGAGAAAGGCCGCATCTGGCTCGCCGTCAACGGCGCGGTGAAACAGGACAGCGATCTTGCCGAATTGATCTGGCCAATCGCCGACATCGTCTCGATCTGCAGCGAGGCGGTCGAGCTTCGGCCTGGCGACCTGATCTTCACCGGCACGCCGGCCGGCGTCGGCGCGGTCCAGGCCGGCGACAGCATCACCGGCGGTGTCGACGGCATCGGCGAGATCGCGGTGAGCATCGGGCAGCCGAGGCGATGAGCGACCTCGTCCTCCACAATTACTACCGCTCCTCCACCTCCTACCGGGTCCGGATTGCGCTGGCGATGAAAGGGCTGGACTACACCTATGTGCCGCATCATCTGCGCCATGGCGAGCATCTCGAGCCCGCCTATCTCGCGGTCAACCCGCAAGGTCTGGTGCCGGCGCTGGTGCTGGACGGCGGCATGTTATTGACCCAGTCGCTGGCGATCATCGAATATCTCGACGAGATCCAGCCGGAGCCGTCGCTGCTGCCGAAGGATGCGCTGGGCCGGGCTCGCGTCAGGATGCTGGCGCAGATGATCGCCTGCGACATCCACCCCGTGAACAATCTGCGCGTGCTGACCTCGCTTCGCAGTTTGTTCGGCGCCGGCGACGAGGATGTCGTCAACTGGTTCCGGCACTGGGTGAACGAAGGTTTCCAGCCGCTTGAGAAGATTCTGGCCTCATCGCCCGAGACTGGCGCGTTTTGCCATGGCGACACGCCCGGCCTGGCCGATATCTGCCTTGCCGCGCAGGTCACCAGCAACGCCCGCTTCGGCGTGGACATGGCGCCCTATCCGGTTATCGCGCGCATCAACGCCGCTTGTATGGCGCTGCCGGCATTCCAGAAAGCTGCGCCGCAGAACCAGATCGATGCCGAGTAGCCCGGCTTAGCGCCCTACCCGCAACGTAGCGGTCCAGAACGCCAACGCCGCCAGGCCGATGCCCGCGCCAAGCAGGCAGACGCCGATCCAACCCCAGGCGCCATAGGTCATGGTCGAGGCGATCGAGCCGAGCGCGCTGCCCAGCGAATAGAAGATCATATAGCCGCCGACCAGCCTGCTGCGGGCGTCCGGCCGGCGGGCAAAGATCAGGCTTTGGTTGGTGACGTGCACCGCCTGGATGGCGAGATCGAGCATGACGATGCCCAGCACCAGCAGCCACAACGACGTGCCCACGAACGCGATCGGCAGCCAGGCGGCCGCCATCAGCGAGATGCCGAGCCCGGTGACCGATTGGCCCTGCCCTCGGTCGACCAGCGTGCCGGTCCAGCGTGCGCCGAGCGCGCCTGCGACGCCCGCCAGGCCGAACAGGCCGATCTCGGTATGCGACAGCGAAAAAGGCGGGGCCGCCAGCGGCAGTACCAATGGCGCCCACAGCACGTTGAAGCTGGCGAAGATCAGCATGGCAAGCACCGCGCGCACCCGCAGCAGCGGCTCCTCCACGAACAGGCGCAACACCGAGCCCAGCAGCCGGGCATAGGATGTGCGCGACCGCGCGGCCTCATGGCGAGGCAGCACCCGGAACAGGATCGCCGCCATCACCAGCGTCAGCACCGCCGAGACGAGGTAGACGGAGCGCCAGCCAGCGAAATCGGCGACCAGTCCCGAGACGAAGCGCGCCAGCAGGATGCCTGTTATGACGCCGCTGGTGACAGTGCCCACCGCCCGGCCCCGCTCGGCCGGCGCCGCCAGGTCGGCGGCATAGGCGACCAGGACCTGCACGACGACGGCGAGCACCCCGACCGCCGCAAGGCTCGCGAGCAGGACCGCCGCGCTTGGCGAAAAGCCGACGAGGACCAGCGCCAGGGCAGAAAGCACGGCCTGGGCGGCGACCAGCTTGCGGCGGTCGAAGAGATCGCCGAGCGGCACGATGAAGAACAGGCCGAGCGCATAGCCGATCTGCGTCACCGTCACCACGACGCCGACCGAGGCTGGGTCGATGGAAAAGTCATGCGCGATGGCGTCGAGCAGCGGATGCGCGAAATAGACATTGGCGACGCTCAGGCCGCAGGCAATTGCAAAGATGAGCGCGGTGACGCGCGGGAATCCCGGCTTTGGCTTCTCTACCGCGCCTTCTTCCAACCGTCGCAGATCGGCACTTTGCAGCTGCAGGTTCATCGTGCTGGCTCCGTTCGGTTTCAACTTGAAACCATTGCGGAATAGAGAACAAGGTTTTATCTTGCAAC
The DNA here is from genome assembly GCF_006440735.1 of Mesorhizobium sp. B2-7-1. Classification (GTDB taxonomy): domain Bacteria; phylum Pseudomonadota; class Alphaproteobacteria; order Rhizobiales; family Rhizobiaceae; genus Mesorhizobium. The sequence continues at coordinate 2,975 of NZ_VFUA01000111.1, forward strand.
CACAAATCGGAAATCTGGACGAATTGCATGGTTAAACGGACGAGCCATCAAAGCGCGGACTGCCTCATCGCCAGGCCGCTTGATGCGATCGGCGACTGGTGGTCGCTGCTCATCGTGCGCGACGCCTTCGACGGCATGCGGCGCTTCGGCGAATTCCAGAAGAGCCTGGGCGTGGCGAAGAACATCCTGTCGGCGCGGCTGCGCAATCTGGTTGCGCACGGCATCCTCGAAACCGTTCCGGCGCCGGATGGCAGCGCGCATCATGAATATGTGCTGACCGAAAAGGGCCGTGGCCTGTTCTATGTCCTGGTCGCGCTGCGCCAATGGGGCGAGACCTATTTCTCCGGGCCGGGCGAGCCTTACACCTTCATGGTCGACAACGAGAGCGGCAAGCCGATCCGGCGCCTGGAGGTGTATGCGGAGGACGGACGCCTGCTTGCGCCCGGCGAAACGCGGCTCGCCGATTTCCGCCAGCAAGCGGAATAACCGATCCGCCTGCCGGCCCTGGCAGAATCGATTTCCGGTCAACCGGCGGTGGAATCGGCTATCGTCAGCTCAAATACGCAATGTTGGGAGTTTGCCGATGAAAGCCGTCGTCTTCGAGAAATTCGGTCAGGCGCCGACGATCCAGACCGTTCCCGACCCGAAGCCGGCCGCCGACGGCGTCATCATCAAGGTCGAGGCTACAGGCCTTTGCCGCAGCGACTGGCATGGCTGGATGGGCCATGACGACGGCATCACGCTGCCGCATGTTCCTGGACATGAGCTTGCCGGCGTCGTCGTCGCCGCCGGCAAACAGGTCAGCCGCTGGAAGGCAGGTGATCGCGTCACGGTTCCCTTCGCGGTCGGCTGCGGCCGCTGCTTCGAATGCACCTCCGGCAACCATCAGGTCTGCGAACACCAGACGCAGCCTGGTTTCACCGGCTGGGGTTCGTTCGCCGAATATGTCGGCATCGAGCATGCCGACACCAATCTCGTGCGCCTGCCCGAAGAGATGGAATACGCCACCGCGGCAAGCCTCGGCTGCCGCTTCGTCACCTCGTTTCGCGCCATCGTCGACCAGGGCCGGGTGACGCCCGGCGAATGGGTGGCGGTGCATGGCTGCGGCGGCGTCGGCCTGTCGGCGATCATGATCGCCAGCGCCATGGGCGCCAATGTCATCGCCATCGACCTGACGGATGAGAAATTGGAATTCGCCAAGAAGATCGGCGCGGTGGCGACGATCAACGCCTCGACGACGCCAAACGTCGTCAAGGCCGTCAAGCAGATCACCAATGGCGGGGCGCATATGTCGATGGACGCGCTCGGACACCCGACCACCTCCTTCAACTCGATCGCCAATCTGCGCCGGCGCGGCCGCCATGTTCAGGTCGGCCTGATGCTGGGCGAGCACGCACGCCCGCAGGTTCCGATGGACAAGGTGATCGCCTTCGAGCTCGAAATCCTCGGCAGCCACGGCATGCAGGCCTACCGCTACAACGCGATGATGGAGATGATCCGCACCGGCAAGCTGAAGCCCGAATTGCTGGTCGGGAAGAAGATCAGCCTCGAGGAAGCGCCCGCTGCGCTGATGGCGATGGGCGGCTTCGAGGGGATTGGCATCGGGGTGGTGACGAAGTTCTGAGCAATTCCAGGAAAAGTGTGAAACGGTTTTCCGTCCGAAATTGCGTCAAAACAAATCAGTAGGGTTCCTACTTCGCGAATTTCTTCGCCCCGAACACGCAGGCCACGACCCCGAGCGTCACGACCACCATCATCGGGCTGACCTGCTCGTGCAGCAGGCTCGCCGCAAGCGCCAGGCCGAAGAAGGGCTGCAGCAGCTGCAGTTGCCCGACGGCGGCGATGCCGCCTTGCGCGAGGCCGCGATACCAGAAGATGAAGCCGATCAGCATGCTGAACAACGAGACATAGGCGAGGCCGATCCACGCGCCCGAACCGATGGCCGCGAAGGATGGCGGCAGCGTCGCGAAGCTCAACGCCAGCATCACCGGCAGCGACAGCGCCAAGGCCCAGCAGATCACCTGCCAGCCGCCGAGCTTGCGCGACAGCTTGGCCCCCTCGGCGTAGCCCAGCCCGCAGACGATGATGGCGCCGAGCATCAGGCCGTCGCCAACCGGCGAGGCGGTCACGCCTTGCGCCAGGGCAAAGCCGGCGACCAAGGCGCTTCCCAGGCACGAGAACAGCCAGAAGGCCGGGCGCGGACGGTCGCCGCCGCGCAGCACGCCGAAGATCGCGGTCGCCAGCGGCAGCAGACCGACGAAGATGATGGAATGGGCCGAAGTGACATGTTTCAGCGCCAGCGCCGTCAGCAACGGGAAGCCGACCACGACACCCAGCGCAACGACGACGAGCGAGATCAGGTCGCTGCGCTCCGGACGCTTTTCGCGGAACAGCAGCAGCATCGCAATCCCGAGCAGACCGGCGATCGCCGCCCTGGCCGCCGTCAGGAAGGTCGGGTCGAAATCCATCACCGCCACCCGCGTCGCCGGCAGCGATCCGCTGAAGATCAGCACGCCGATGAAGCCGCTGAGCCAGCCGTCGAAACTCTTTTCCATGGACCTGCTCCGTTTGCGCTTCCGTACCGGCGCAGGCCATGGTGTTGCCAGATACAATGAGGTACAATTCTACAAAACTGTAATGGTCCGCAGGGAAGTACAGATGGACGTACCAGGCTCAAATGCCAGTGTCGCCACCCTCGTCGAAACCGTCATGGCGGCTATCCGCCAGCGGATCGCGGCGCGCACGCTGACGCCCGGAGCCCGCCTGCCGTCGATACGGGCCATGGCCAAATCCATGCAGGTTTCGAAATCGACCGTCGTCGAGGCCTATGAGCGCCTCGCGGCGGAGGGCACGATCCGTTCGCGTCCGGGCTCGGGTTTCTACGCTGCCGGCCAGCTTGCACCGTTGTCGCTGGCCGAGATCGGCCCTCGGCTCGATCGCGCCGTCGACCCGCTCTGGGTGTCGCGGCAATCGCTCGAAGCGGGCGAGGAGATGCTGAAGCCCGGCTGCGGCTGGCTGTCCGCCTCCTGGATGCCGCAGGCCGCCTTGCGGCGGGCGCTCCGCAGCGCCGCCCGCGCTGACGACGTGGTGCTTGCCGATTACGGCACGCCGCTTGGCCTGCCGCCGCTGCGCCAGTTGCTGGCAAGGCGCATGGCCGAGCATGGCGTCGAGGTCTCGCCGGACCAGATCATGCTGACCGATTGCGGCACCCAGGCGATCGACCTTCTGTGCCGTTTCCTGCTCGAGCCGGGCGATGCGGTGCTGGTCGACGATCCCTGCTACTTCAACTTCCATGCGCTGCTGCGCGCGCATCAAGCCAAGGTGGTCGGCGTTCCCTACACGCCTTCGGGGCCGGACATCGAGCTCTTCGCCGAAGCGCTCGCCGAGCACCGGCCGCGCCTCTACATCACCAATTCCGGTATCCACAACCCGACAGGCGCGATCCTGTCGCCGGTCACCGCGCATCGGCTGCTGAAGCTCGCCGACCAGGCGGACCTCACCATCGTCGAGGACGATATCTTCGCCGATTTCGAACACAGCCCCGCCCCGAGGCTCGCGGCCTTCGACGGGCTGCAGCGCGTTATCCAGATCGGCTCCTTCTCCAAGACGCTGTCGGCCTCGGTGCGCTGCGGTTTCATCGCGGCGCCACTCGACTGGATGGAAGGCCTGACCGATCTCAAGATCGCCACGACATTCGGCGGCGCGCGGCTCTCCGCCGAACTGGTGCTGACCCTGTTGAAGGACGGCAGCTACCGCAAGCATGTCGAGCAGTTGCGCACCCGCCTGTCGCGCGCCATGGCCGAGACCGCCGGCAGGCTGAAGGCGATGGGCATCGCGCCCTGGATCGACCAGCCTGCCGGCATGTTCCTCTGGTGCCGCCTGCCCGACGGCATCGACGCCGCCGATGTCGCCCGCCATGCACTTTCGGACAATGTCGTGCTGGCGCCCGGCAATGCCTTCAGCCTGTCGCATACCGCCGGCCGCTTCATGCGCTTCAACGTCGCCCAGTGCGGCGACGAGCGTATTGTCACCGTTCTGGAAAGAGCGGTCACGGCATCTCGCCGCAAGGCGGCGTAGGCGCTACCGTCGGTTGCCCTAGCAGTCTTTGGCTGGTAGTGAAGCCGCGAACATGCATGCCAGCGGGCATGCGCATCGTCATCGGGACCGACAGCCATGGGATCCAGCAAGTCAGCAGACAAGTAAGCCGCAACAGCCTTTCGTTGTTGCGGCAGTCTGTCCCGTCATTCCCGTGAGCAATTCCAGGAAACGTGTAAAAAGGTTAGGCTCGGCCCTTCGCCGTAGCCTCCCGTCCGGAATTGCGTCAGAAAAGACTCAAGGCAGATCGCCGCCGAATGTCACCATTTGAGCGGAACTCTCCTCATGTCTTCTCCGAACCAGCCGACATGGACCTTGTCCATGCCAGCAGCCTTGCTGCTTTTGTCTCCCTTCGACGTCATGGCCTCCCTCGCCATGGATATCTACTTGCCCGTCGTGCCGATCATGCCGGGCGCGCTCGGCACCTCGCCGGCCGTGGTGCAGCTGACGCTCAGCCTCTACATGATCTGCCTGGGCCTCGGCCAACTTGCCTTCGGCCCAATCTCCGACAGGATCGGCCGGCGTCCGGTGCTGATCGGCGGCGCGCTGGCGTTCATGGCTGCCTCCTTCCTGCTCGCCGTCACGTCGCTTGCACCGGTCTTCCTTGCCCTGCGCATCGCGCAGGCCCTGGGCGCCTCGGCCATGCTCGTCGCTGTCTTCGCCACCGTCCGGGACGTCTATGCGCAAAGGCCGGAAGGCGCCGTCATCTACGCCACGCTCGGCTCGCTGCTCTCCTTCGTGCCGGCGCTGGGGCCGATCGCCGGCGCTTTGGTCACCCATAGCTTCGGCTGGCGGGCGATCTTCGTCGCGCTCGGCATTCTTGCCGCCGCCGCCACGCTCAACGCCTGGCCGAGATGGCGCGAAACGCGCCCGCTGATCGACGGCGCTGCCAGGGCTGGTTTCGCGCCGATCCTGCGCAGCTTCGCCTTCTGGACCTACACGCTGGCCTTCGCCACCGCCATGGGCTCGTTCTTCGTGTTCTTTTCGACCGCGCCGAGAGTACTCATCGACAAGGCCGGCTTCTCGCAGCTCGGCTTCAGCCTCGCATTCGCCAGCGCGGCACTGGTGATGATCGTCGCCACACGCTTCGCCAGGAGCTTCGTCGCTCGCTGGGGCACCGAAGGCAGCGTCAGGCGCGGCATGGCGATGCTGCTCCTGGGCGCGGGGTTGCTGGCCATGGGCCAGTCATTGGCCGAGCCGTCCTTCGTGAGCTTCGTCATGCCGATGTGGATCATCGCCATCGGCATCGTCCTGACCGCGTCGGTCACCGCCAACGGCGCGCTGGCGCCGTTCGGCGAGGCAGCAGGGACGGCGGTCGCGCTTTATTTCTGCGCGCAGAGCGTGATCGTCGCGACGGCGGGAACACTGTTCATCTTCCTGTTGGGTGGCGATACGGCATGGCCGCTGGCGGGCTATTGCTCGCTCATGGCCGGGATCACGCTGACCGCGCTTGGTATCCTGAAGAAACGAGCGAACGCGGCCTGACGCATGACAGGCGGAGAGGCCTCGCTCGGTGAGGCTTCTCTGCCCGGCTCGGCGCCGCCGAATGCCGTTGCACCGCCTAACGGCACCCGGTGCAGCTGGCAATTGACATGCTGTTATCGCGCAGGCATAACTAGACAGACCTGTCTCATCACTGGTAGCGCCATGACCGAACCAACCAGGATCGACAAGCGCCAGCACATCGTTGAAACCGCCTATAGGTTGTTCAAGCGCGTAGGCTTCCACGCTACTGGCATCGACCGCATCATCGCCGGAGCCGACGTGGCCAAGATGACGATGTACCGGCACTTTCCCAGCAAGGACGATTTGATGGTCGAGGTCCTGGCCTACCGGGCCGCGCGCTTCGACCGCCAACTCGATCGTCTCGCCGAACAGGCGGCAACGCCGGCGCAGAAGATAGGCACGATATTCGACTGGTACGGTCGCTGGTTCGAAAGCGCCGACTTTCACGGCTGCCTGTTCGCGCATGCCCTGGCGGAGTTCGGCGATCCGGCGCATCCGGTGTTCCAGGTCGCCGTCAGGCAAAAAAACGGCCTGAGGCAGCGCATGCGACTGATCCTCGAAGAGATGATGTCCGCCGACGACGCCGACAGCGTTTCCGCCATCCTGCTGATGCTGATCGAGGGGGCGACGCTAATGGCTCGGATGGGCCAGCCAGGCGCCGCCATTCGCGATGCCCGCAACGCGGCCATGGCCATTCTTGCCGCGCCGGAGAAACGGCAATGAGCGCGACCGTCATAGGTCTGGCGCTGTTCGCCGCGATCCTGCACGCCGGCTGGAACGCCTTTCTGCGAACCGGCAGCGACAGGCTTTGGACCGTCACTGTCATGAGCTTTTCGGCGACGATCGTCGCCATTCCGCTGGCGATCTTCCATCCGCTGCCGGTGGCGTCGGCCTGGCCCTACATCTTGCTCTCAGCCTGCCTTCAGGTTGGCTACAGCCTCTTTCTGGTGGCAGCCTACCGTTATGGTGAATTGGGCCAGGTCTACCCGATCGTCCGCGGCTCCGTGCCGCTCCTGGTGGCGCTCGGCGGTTTCGTTCTGGCGGGCGAGCGCTTGAGCACTCACCAGACCCTCGGCGTCGTTCTTGCCGCGCTCGGCATCATGAGCCTTTCGCTTGGCAAGGGACGCGCGGCGACGACATCGATCCTTTATGCGCTCGTTACCGGCGCAATCATCGCCGCCTATGCGACGGTCGATGCCATCGGCGTGCGATCGGCGGGAAGCTCAGGCGCCTACACGGCATGGGTTCTGCTGATCTACGGAGCGCTGCTGCCGGTCACTTTTATCGTCTGCCGCGGCAAGCTCACCGTTGATTTTCGTTCGCCCGACGCACTGAAGGCGCTTGGCGGCGGGATTTTCGCCCTGATTGCATATGGCGCCGTGGTGGCGGCCTTCGCGCTCGGGCCGGCCGGCCCGATCACGGCAATCCGCGAGACGAGCGTGGTTTTCGCGGCGCTGATCGGACGCCTGTTCCTTGGAGAGACGCTGACTCCGAAGCGCATTGCGGCCTGCGGCGTTGTCGCGCTAGGCGCGATCTGCCTCGGCTATCAAGGGTGACTACGGCCGAGAGGCTGTTTCGAAATTCGCTCTGGCGAGTCATATCGGGGCGATTTCGAGAACCGGAGCGGAGCGGACTCTGCGTCCGTGAGCACCGGAAGCGCAGAAAGCGCCACCAGATGGCCGCCAGAGTAGAATTTCCAAACAGCCTCTAAGCCCCTGCCCGCTTGCGGCGCTCATACATCATCACCAGCGTTTCGGCGGTCAGCGCCGGCTTCTGCTCGCCCTCGATCTCGACGGTGTTGGCGGCCTTCATCAGATACTGGCCGGGACCGCGGTCCTCCATGGAAAGCAGCGTGGTGCGCAGCCTGATGCGCGCGCCAGCCTTGACCGGCGCCAGGAAGCGCACCTTGTCGAAGCCGTAGTTGAAGGCGGCCTGGGTGTTTTCCGGCACGATGCCCATCTCCAGCGCCAGCGCGCCGATGATCGACAAGGTCAGGTAGCCATGCGCGATCGTGGTGCGGAACGGGCTCTGCCGTTTCGCCCGTTCGGGATCGACATGGATCCACTGGTGGTCGCCCGTGCATTCGGCGAACTGGTCGATGCGCTGCTGGTCGACCGTCGTCCAGTCGGACACGCCGAGCTCCTGCCCGGACATCGTGCGCAACTGTTCGAAGGTCGGCGGCGTTCTCGGCCGTGTTTCCGTCATTCCGGCTTTCCCATCACTCTTGCCTGTCTCCCGACCATGAAGCGGCGGCCTCTGTCAATTCGCCGCTCCGCGATTTTCGCCGGTAGAGTTGATGCTTTTAGGGCAGCCCGAGAACGCTCGGACGCCTTAGCCGGTTGCATCGCATGTCGATCGATGGTGGGTCCGAAACGCCGGACAGCCTATTTCTTTTCGTATCCGGCACGGATCTCCGACATCGCATCCCTGATCCGGTCGCGCAGGATTTCCACCGATTCGGTGCTGGATTTCCGCACCAGGTCAGCCACTTCGCTGGCATTCTTCAGCGTCGTCTCGAACGACCTGCGAGCGAATTCCGCCTGCTTGCTCATCAGCTCCTGCGGATTGCCGGGCGTCTGGTAGTTGTGCGCCATCCGCGTGATCTCATGCATGGCATTCTGCACCATCTCATGCTGCCTCGCCAGCACCGAGGATGCGCCTGCCGCGCCTGCCCTCGCCGACTTGTCCAGCGCTTCGAGGTTCTTGCGGTGGTGATCGAGGATCGCCTGGACATCGACATTCGGCAGCTTGAGGTCGCGGCCGAACCTGCTGAACATATCGAGGAACGAGTCGGTATCCGGTTGTTTTGCCATGCTGTGCCTCCCTTTTGCCGCCTCTGCAGCGCCCTCGAAGGAGAATAGTGCGCCTGGGGCGCGCGTCAATTGACCAGAAACAGCCGCTCCGCCGTGTAGAGCGCCAGGCCGGCAAGCCCACCGATGATCATGCCGTTGAAACGGATATATTGCAGGTCCTTGCCGATGTTCATTTCGATGAGCCGCGTCAGCTGCGCCAGATCCCAGCGCTTCACCTGGTCGGCGATGAATGTCGACACCCCGCTTTTCTGGCTTTCCACGAACGAGGCCAGCGCCACGACAAAACCCTGGTTCATGTCGGCCCTGATCTGCGCGTCGTCGGCCAGATGCCTGCCGACTTCGACGAACATGCTGGCGAGGTGCTCGCGTATCGTCGAATTCGGCGCATTGGCGTCCTGCTCGATGAACAGGCGCAGGCTCGTCCAGGCATCGCCGGCCAGTGCCCTCACCTCCGGACGGCCGAGGAAATCGCGCTTCAGCTTCTCGGCGCGCCTTGCATATTGCTTCGAGATCCTGAGCCGCTCGATGAAGCCGAGCGCGAAACGGTCGAATTCGGCGCGCATCGGATGGTCGGGATCGGCCCGCACCTCATCGAGCAGCGAACCCGCCGAAGCGACGATCTTCTTCAACAGATAGGCGTCGGCGCGAAACAGGTTGAACAGCGACGGCAGTTCCTCGCGGATCTTTTCGCGCATCGTCTCAAGCGCCTGTTCGTCGTTGAGGAAACGCCCGATCACCCTGGTGAACTCGTCGAACAGCTTCTGGTGGCGGCGGTCGTCGGTCAGCGCCGACAAGAGATCCGCCGCGAGCGGCGCCAGCGGCACCTTTTCGATCTGCTCCAGCATGCGGCTGGTGACGAAATCGCGCAGGCCGGACTGCTCCACCGCCGTCAATGTCTGCGGCACCAGCCGCGCGACGAATCGCGACAGGCCGGCGGCACGCTCGGCATCGGCCAGCCAGTCGGCGACCAGAGCGGCGAAGTCGACCTCGGCAAGCTTTTCGCGCACCGGCTCCGGCGCCAGGAAATTGGCCTCGATGAAGCGGCCGAGATTGTCGGCGATACGGTGCTGGTTCTCCGGAATGATCGCCGTGTGCGGGATCGGCAGCCCGAGCGGCCGCCTGAACAGCGCCACCACCGCATACCAGTCGGCGATGCCGCCTATGGTCGCCGCCTCGGCGAAGGCGGCGACGAAACCGAGCCATGGATGTCTGCCCTCGAATGACTTGGCGAGCGCAAAGACGAGGATGCAGAGCGCGAGCGCGGCGGCGGCAATGAATTTGGTCCGCCGCAATGCCGCAAGCTTCGCCTGCGCGTCGCCGTCGAATCGAACCGGCGCCAGGGCCGAAGCTGATTGTGACATGGAGAGGCCGTTTCCTGTTTGCACCCGCATCTATCTAGTGGCTGCGCCACCAAAACGCTCGCTCGAAGCTTGTGAGGCGTCCCGCGCCGTCAGATGTGCCGGCATGCACAAAAAGTTGACACGATTATTCAGCTATGTATCGGTCCAGTCTGGAATTGTTCCAAACTATGGGCCATATTCGGCCCAAGCTAATATTTCGCGAGGATACCATGCGGCTCACGCGCCAGACCAACTACGCGATGCGCATCCTGATGTATTGCGCCGCGAATACCGACAGGCTGAGCCGCATCCCCGAGATCGCCGCCGCCTATTCGGTGTCCGAATTGTTCCTGTTCAAGATCCTGCAGCCGCTGGTCGAGGCCGGTCTTGTCGAGACCGTCCGCGGCCGCAATGGCGGCGTCAGGCTCGGCCGTCCGGCCGAGCAGATCAACCTGTTCGATGTCGTGCGCGTCACCGAAGAGAGCTTTGCCATGGCCGAATGCTTCGAGAACGACGCCGCCGAATGCCCGCTGGTCGACAGCTGCGCCCTGAATTCGGCGTTGCGCGAGGCGCTCAACGCCTTCTTCGCGGTGCTTTCCCGCTACACGATCGCCGATCTCGTCGCCGCGCGTCCGAATGTGCGCCATCTGCTCGGCATCGACCTTCTGGAGCGGCGCGCCCCGGCGGCTTGAGCTCGCCTTAGCGGCTTGATTCTCGAACGGCGCCGCCGCCCGCGATTTACTGGTGCGACGCCGCCCATGACTTCGTCATTCTGGGCGGAGCAAGGAGCGCAGCGACGCAGCGCAGACCCTAGAATCCATTCCGTGACGTTCGAGCGTCGCGGCGATGCAGAACTGGCGGCGTCGGCGCCAGCGCTCGTTCTGGATCGCTGCATTCTTCGGCCAATGTAACGGAATGGATCCTCGGGTCTCCGCGTCCGCTTCGCTCCCGTTCCGCCCGTGGATGACGAAGGCGGGAAAGCCCTACGCAGCCGATTGGGGCAACACGAACGGCATATTTCCTGACGGCAGAGCCCCGACCTTCAGCCTGCAGTCGAACACCCTCTCGATCAGCTCGTCGTTCAGCACGTCCGCCGGGGGGCCGGCAGCGGCAAGCTCGCCGTTGCGCAGCACGAAAATCCGGTCGGCATACATGGCCGTCAGATTGAGGTCGTGCAGGATCGCCATCACGCCGCCGCCGCGCCGGGCGAAATCGCGCGCGATGTTCATGATGATGAGCTGGTGCTTGACGTCGAGGCTGGAGACCGGCTCGTCGAGGAACAGATAGCGCGGCCGCCCTTCAAGCACCGGCGCCCAGACCTGGCAGAGCACGCGGGCAAGCTGCACGCGCTGCTGCTCGCCGCCGGAAAGCTCCTGGTAGAAGCGGCCGGCAAAGCCGTCGAGGTCGACACGCGCCAGCGCCCGCTCGGGCAAACGCGCATCCTCGCCGGGCAGCACCCCGGAGCGCCCACCGATCAGGCCGAGGCGCACGATCTCGCGCACGGTGAAGGGAAAGGACAGCGCCGTCGATTGCGGCAGCACCGCGCGTAGCGTCGCCGCCTCCACCGGCTTCATGGCCGACAGGTCGCGGCCGTTGAGCGTGACGGCGCCGGTATAGGCAAGCTCGCCGGTCAGTGCCTTGAGCAGCGTCGTCTTGCCCGACCCGTTCGGTCCGACGACGGCCGAGACCTCGCCAGGCCGCGCCGCGAAATCGACATGCGAGACGATGCGCTTGCCGCCGATCGCCACCGAGATGTCGCGCGCTTCGATCATGGCAAACTCACAAATCGATGACGCCGCGCTTGCGCAGCAGTATCCACAGGAAGAACGGCGCGCCGGCGACCGCCGTGACGATGCCGATCGGCAGCTCGGCGGGAGCCACGATGGTGCGGGCGACCGAGTCGGCAAGCAAGAGCAACGAGGCGCCGAGCAAGGCCGAGGCCGGCAGCAGATAGCGGTTGTCCGGGCCGATCGCGAGCCGCAGCACATGCGGCACGACGATGCCGATGAAGCCGATGCCGCCGCTGACCGCGACCGAGGCGCCGACCGCCGCCGACACGCCGACGATGGCGGTGTATTTCAGCCGCTGCACCGGAATCCCGAGATGGCCAGCCGTCGCTTCGCCCAACGCCAGCGCGTTGAGGCCGCGCGACAGGAACGGCATCGCCGACAGCGCCAGCACGATCACCGGCCCCACGGTGCCGATCTTCGGCCATGTCGCGCCGGCAAGCGAGCCGAGCTGCCAGAAAGTCAGGTCGCGCAGCTGCCGGTCGTCGGCCATGAAGATCAGGACGCCGGTCAACGCCATGGCAAGGGCGCTGATGGCGATGCCGGCAAGCAGCATCGTGGCGACCGACGTCCGTCCCTGGCGCGTGGCGATGGCGTAAAGCAGCAACGTCACCGAGAGGCCGCCGAAGAATGCCGCCAGCGGCAGCGCGAGCGTGCCCAACGCAAGCGTGACAGGCGCAAGCCATGTGGTGCCGAGCACGATGATCGCCACCGCGCCGAGGCTGGAGCCGGCCGAAACGCCGATCAGGCCGGGATCGGCAAGCGGATTGCGGAACAGCCCTTGCATGACCGCGCCGCAGACGGCGAGCGCTGCGCCGATCAGCACGCCGAGCAGCACGCGCGGTATGCGGATGTCATAGACGATCAGTTGGTCGCGCGCGGCCAGCGCCGCATCGGCCGGCATGGCGCCGGTGAACCAGTCGCGGACGACGCGGACGGCCGATGCGTCGGAAGCGCCCGCCGTCAGCGACAGGAATACGGAAAAGGCCAGCGCCACGCACAAGAGCACGATGACGAACCTTGCCCGCGCCGAGCGGTCGCCATCGGCTGCCATCGCCCGGCCCGGCGCCCCTGCTATCGACTGTTCGGCCATCGCCGCTCAGTCCACGACCTGGTTGCCATAGAGCTCGACCGCAAGGTCGTGGATAGCTTCGGCGGTGCGCGGGCCGAAGCCGAGCAGATAGCCGCCCCACATGCTGACCATCTTGCGGTTCGTGCCCGCCGGTGTCGAAGCCACGGCTGGGTTGGCAAACAGCTCCTCTTCCGAGATCGGCGGTCCGCCGCCCTTCATCGTCAGGATCACATCCGGCTTGGCGCTGACGATCGCCTCGTCCGTCATCCCCTTGTAGCCGGAGAAACCCTCGACCGCGTTGACCGCGCCGGCAAGCCTGATGATGCCGTCGGCCGCGGTGTCGCTGCCCGCGGCAAGGATCTTGCCGCCCTGCGTCGACAGCACGAACAGCACGCGCTTGCGCTCCTTGATCGCTGCCGTCTGCTTTTCCGCCGCTGTCAGCTTCGCGTCCGTCTCCGCGGCCAGCTTCTCCGCCTTTGCCTCGACCCCCAGCGCCTTGCCGACGATGCGGATCTTTTCGAGGATGCCCTCGTGGTTGTAGTGGTCCGGCACCTCGATGAAAGGCACGCTCGACTTCTTCAGCACGTCGACCGCTTCCTTCGGGCCGCTGCCATGCAGCGCCAGGATTCCGCTCGGATTGACCGACAGGACACCCTCGGGCGAGAGCGCCCGCATGTAGCCGACATCGGGCAGCTTCGCCGCCGCCTCGGGATAGTTGCTGGTCGAATCGCGGGCCACGAGACGGCCTTCCTCGCCGAGCGCGTAGACGATCTCGGTGATCGAGCCGCCGATCGAGGCGATCCGCGAGGTGTCCGCAAAGACAGTGGTGCCTTCTTCGGCCTTGGCCGGCTGCATGGCGACGGCGAGCAGGACGCCGAGCATCGGCGCGAGCGCCGTGCGGAAACTGGGAACAAAGCGCATTGGGTGCTACCTCATGCAGCGGTCGGATTGGGAATGCGGGGCAGGTTCTCGGCCAGGAAACGCCAGTCCTCGCGTTCGTTCTCGCCTTCGTGACGCTTGCCGAAGAACTGGATGATCATGCCGCCATTGGCGTCATAGGCCTCCAGAGAGGTGACATGGCCGTCCTTGGTCGGCTTGCGCACCGCCCAGACCTCGTGGATGTGGTCGGTCCTCAGATGCAGGTGGAAGGTCTCGTCGAGCACGTTGATCCACGGCCCCATCGGCTTGACCGATTTGATCGGGCCGGAATGGATCTGGATGCAGCCGCGGTTGCCCACGAAGCACATGATCGGCATCCCGCCTGCCGCCGCGTGGTGGAACATGGCGCTGACCGCGTCATTGTCGAGCAGCCAGGCATAGTCCTGGCCGACCATGCGCACCGCCTCGCGGCGGCTGAGCTTCAGCGTCTTCAGCATGCCGAAGAACTGATGCACGTCGGTGAGCCGGCTCCAGCGGTCGCGCAGATCGTCGATCGAGGCGACCGATCCCTGCGCCTCATCCTCCCCTTCCGCCGCGCTTGGGAGGATCGCGACGGCCGGTTCCTGGTTCGACGATTCCAGGCTCGCCACCAGTTTCTGGTAGGCATAGAGATTGGATGCGGGCTTCAGATGCACCTTGTGCACCGCCTCGCCCGACGCATCGAAGAACTGCAGGCTGCGGCGGATTTCGCCGCCGTCGCGCTTTTCGACGGCAAAGCCATGCGCCCAGACCTTCGGAAAGATGCGCAGGTCGATGTTTTCGCCAAGCACCATGGCGTTGTGGTTGCCGGTGACGACTTTGTCGTAGACGCCGATCTTTTCATGCACGGCGCTTTCGTTGCGGGTCAGCGCCATCACCTCGCCGATCGCCTCGAGGCCGGTCAGCAGATCGTTGACGCGCGGCTCGACGCGGACAGCGCCGACGCCGCATTGCGCCGCGACCAGCTCCGCTTCCGAAATGCCAAGTTGCGCCGAGAGATCGCGTTCCCGTATTTTCGGATTGTCTTGCCTTGCCCGCCGGATTTCCTCCGGCGACGGCTTAACGCGCTGGTCCATGTCGTTCACCTGTATTGCCTGATGTTCGTCTATCGCCCGCCGATGGCGGTCACTTGTTGAGGATCAGCTTGCCCTGGCGGGTGATCTTCAGGCGGTAAAGCGCGCCGTGATGCTCGATGCCGATCTCGTGCTCGCCCTGGAACAGCGTGTTGCTGGAGAGCGTCCTCACCGCCAGCGGCACCCTTTCGTAACGCATCTGCGTGTCCTCCGGGCGGCGGACGCGATAGCGGAAATCGTTGGGATTGTGCGTGTTCATCGGTCGGTGCCTTTCCTCTGCCGGCCACCTTGGCCGCAGCCTCATAAAATGCCGATTCAATTCTTGACTCGAATAATCATGTTTACTAGTCAGTGCATTACCGGACTAAATGAGTCAACATTTAAGACGCCGGACGTGATCAAAAATGCGAGCGAGCCAATGGCCAGCCAGCTACGAGCCTGAAAATCTGGAGTTGGGGCATGGGGTTGGTGATTTGGGGACGCACGGGCCTGGCGGGCGACAGCACAGGCGCGGGCTTCCGCCCGTTGGCGCGGGCAGTGGCGATATTGATGACCGGTTCGGCGGCGATCGCGCTTGGCGCGCCCGCGGCCAAAGCGCAGCAGGCCACGCAGCCGGCGGCCAATCAGCAGCAGGCGGATCAGAAGAAGGCTGACGAGAAGGCCGCAGCCGAAGGAACTCTGCTCGACAAGATCCTCGTCATCAGCCGCACGGGCGAGACGGCGATCCAGTCGCTGGCCTCGGCCAGCCATGTCGACCAGGAACAGCTCGATCGCCGCATGGCGACGACGCCGAACGAGATGCTGCTCGGCGTGCCCGGCGTCACCGTGCAGGCCGATGCACGACGCGTCTCTTCGAGCATCAACATCCGCGGCCTGCAGGATTTCGGCCGCGTCGCGGTGATCGTCGACGGCGCAAGGCAGGACTTCCAGCGCTCCGACCACGGCACGCAGTCGACCTTCTATGTCGATCCGGAGCTGATCAAGTCGGTCGACGTCATCCGCGGCCCGACCGCCAACACCTACGGTTCCGGCGCCATCGGCGGCGTCGTCTTCTTCGACACCAAGGACGCCGCGGATTTCCTCAAGCCGGAAGAGACCTGGGCCGGCTCGCTGACCGGGCGCTATGAAAGCAACGGCAAGGGCTGGACCACCAGCGCCACCGGCGCCTACAAGATCAACGAGAACTGGGACGTTCTCGGCAACATCGTCTACCGCGACTATGGCGACTACAAGAACGGCGGCGGCGACACCGTTGCCGGCACCGGTTTCGATGTGCTGAGCGGCCTGCTCAAGACCACCATACGCCCGACCGAGAACAGCGAACTGAAGCTCGGCTGGGTCGGCTCGAGCGACGGCTGGACGGAAACCAGTGGCGGCGTGCCGGCCAACGACGTCGACCTGAAGTCGAACACCTTCACGGCTCGCTACAACATCACCGACGACGCCAAGAGCTGGCTCGACCTCCACATCAACGCCTCGTACAACAAGACCCTGCTCGACCTGACGACGCTTACCGCGCAGAACCGCTTCGACCCGGTCACCGGCCTGCCCGTGGTGCTGCCGGCCGGATCGCTGTCCACCTTCGATGTCGACACGACAGGCATCGATATCTGGAACACATCGCGCTTCGAGACGGCGAGCGTCGCACACGAACTGACCTATGGCGGCGACTGGGTCGGCGACGATGTCGATACCGGCGGCACGGCCGGTGGCGACAGCTTCTACACGCCGTCGGGCAAACGCAACGTCTCCGGCGCCTACATCCAGGACAAGCTGACCTGGGAGTGGCTCGAGGTCATTGGCGGCCTGCGCTACGACAATTACAGCTTGAAGGACGACACGAACGAGACCTCCGGCGACAGGGTTTCGCCGCGCATCACCGTCGGGGTCTCGCCCTTCGAAAGCGCCGGCCTGGCCGGCCTGCAGTTCTACGGCACCTATGCGGAAGGCTATCGCTCGCCCTCGCTGACCGAGACGCTGATCAGCGGCAACCATCCGGCCGGCGTCAGCTTCCCGTTCCTGCCCAATCCGAACCTGAAACCCGAGACCGGCAAGACCGTCGAGTTCGGTGTCAACTACAAGCAGAACGACATCATCGAGGGCGGCGACGCATTCCGTTTGAAGGCAGCGTATTTCAACAACAATGTCGACGACTATATCGACGGCGTGACGCTCTCGCCCTTCGATCCGACCAGCGGCTGCCCGTTCGGCCCGGGCATTCCGATCTGCTTCCAGTACCAGAACTTCGCCAAGGCCAAGATCAACGGCTTCGAGCTGGAAAGCGTCTACGACGCCGGCTGGGGCTATGCCGGCCTGTCGGCCTCCATCATCAACGGCCACACCATCTCCTACGACAGGGAACGCGCCGACCTGGCCTCCGTCCCCTCCTCGCAGGTGACGGCCCAGCTTGGCCTGCGCTTCCTCGAGGGTAAGCTGACCGTCGGCGGCGAGGTGCAGTACAACGGCAAGCCGAAGGGCAATCCGGTGGCCAAGGACTATACGCTGGTCAACGCCTTCGCCAGCTACCAGGCGACGGACAATCTCAAGCTCGACTTCCGCGCCGACAATCTGTTCGACGTCAAATACACCAACCCGCTCAACGGAAGCACGACCGCCGTCCTCTACGAACCCGGCGTCACGCTGAAGCTGGCGGCAACCATGCGCTTTGGAGGCTGAGATAGATATGAAACGCTTGACGGCATCCTTTCGTCTGCTGACCTCGACGTTCGCGATGTCGCTTGCGATGGTGCCGGCGTGGGCCCAGTCCGCGCCGGTTCCGGCCCCAGGTTCGGTATTGAGCCTCGAGCTCAACGCCGCGCAGCCTTCGGAAAAAGGCTGCCGGCTGACTTTCGTCGTCAGCAACGCGCTCGGCGCTGATCTGTCCAAGGCGGCTTTCGAGATCGCGCTGTTCAACGAAGCCGGTGTCGTCGACCGCCTCACCGTGCTCGATTTCAAGGACCTGCCGGCCGGCAAGACCAAGGTCACGCGCTTCGATCTCGCCGGCGCCGACTGCGGCAAGCTCAGCCGCGTCCTGATCAACAGCGCGACCGAATGCGCCGGCAACGGTGTCGAGCCGGCGGCCTGCATGCGGGCGCTGAAGACCTCGACCAGGACCAGCATCGCTTTCGGCGTCTGAACCGGCCATGGGCACGGAGCCGGCACTCGCGCGCGACGCCGTTCCCTGGCCTTTGCCTGGGATCCGTGTCACGCCGTTTGCGGCAACCGATCTTGATTTGACAATTTCCCGCTTGTCGCGGCAGCTTCCGGCCCGCGCCATGCAGCACACCGACGACATTCCCGACACCGACAGCGTTTTGACGGCCGCTCCCGGCGAGGCGTTGGCCGGACCGCGGCCGCGTGGCGAACATGGCAAGTGGACGGTGGCGATCGCGGCCTCATGCCTGGTTCACGGCGCGGTGGCGGCAGCCTTGCTTGTGTCGCCGTCGGCAAAGTCGGATCTGCAGGATCCGACGCAAGCGGAAGGCAGCGATCGATCCGGCGCCAAAGTCGCCGGCAGCGCGCTCAATCCTGAGCGGCAGGCGATCAATGTGGCCTTGGTGCCGCCGCCCCGGCCACCGGCGAAACCGACGCCGCCAGCCAAAGCGGCATCGCCGGTCGAAAAGACACCGCCGGTCGAAGCCGCGAAAACGCGAGCCGAGCCCAGGAAGCCCCCGGTCGATCCGGACA
>NZ_VFUA01000112.1 GCF_006440735.1 Mesorhizobium sp. B2-7-1
ACATTCGTCCGGTCCGAGCCACAGCGCCGTGCGCCCGTCCTTTGTCGCCGAAGTCTTCGGCTTGACCGGCAGTGTCACGCCGAGCGCCTTGGAAAGCGCGGCGAGCGAAGCCTGCGGCGCGCGCAGCGAGATGCGCTCCGCCGGCGGCAGCATCTCCACCTTCACGCCCGGCGCCGTAACCGTGCGGCCGGCGAGTGCCGGACGGCGCTCGACGGAAGGCGCGGCGGCAGCGGCTTTTGTCTTGGCGGCGGCCTTAGCCATTGAGGCGTTCTCCCTTCTCGTCGACGAACACCATGCCGATGACCTCCACCTCGATCGTGCCGTTCGGCATCGGCACATAGAGCGTCTCACCCATGCGGTTGCGGCCGCCGGCGACCAGCGCCAGCGCGATCGAGCGTCCGCAATTTTCCGACCAGTAGCTTGAGGTGACGTGGCCGATCATCTTCATCGGGATCGGCTGCTTGGGATCGGCGACGATCTGCGCACCCTCTTCCAGCACCACCTTCGGGTCCTTGGTCTTCAGGCCGACGAGCTGCTTGCGGCCCTTGGCAACCAGATCCGAGCGGGTCAGGCCACGAATGCCGACGAAATCGGTCTTCTTCTTGCCGACCGCCCAGTCGAGCCCGGCATCGTTCGGCGTCACCGTGCCGTCCGTGTCCTGGCCGACGATGATGTAGCCCTTTTCGGCGCGCAGCACGTGCATCGCCTCGGTTCCGTAGGCAGTCGCGCCATGCTTCTGGCCTTCGGCCCACAGCGCTTCCCAGACCGCCTCGCCGTAATCGGCCGGCACGTTGACTTCAAAACCACGCTCGCCGGTGAAGGACATGCGAAACAGCCTTGTCGGCACGCCGCAGATCCTGCCTTCGCGCACCGACATATGCGGCATTCCCTCGTCCGACATGTCGATGCCTTCGACCAGCGGCGCGATGATGTCGCGCGACTTGGGCCCCTGCACGGCGATCACCGCCCATTGCTCGGTGATCGAGGTCAGCCACACATTGAGATGCGGGAACTCGGTCTGGAGGTAGTCCTCCATGTGGTTCATGACGCGCGGCGCGCCACCGGTCGTCGTCGTCACGTGGAAGCGATCCGGCGCAAGCCTGCCGACGACACCGTCGTCATAGATGAAGCCGTCCTCGCGCAGCATGATGCCATAGCGGCAGCGGCCGGCTTCCAGCTTCTCCCACGGGTTGGTGTAGAGCAGCTCCATGAACTTCGCCGCGTCCGGCCCGACCACCTCGATCTTGCCGAGCGTCGAGGCGTCGAACAGGCCGCCGACCTTGCGCACCGTCACGCATTCGCGGTCGACCGCCTTGTGCATGTCCTCGCCGGCTTTCGGGAAATACCAGGCGCGCTTCCAGTGGCCGACATCCTCGAACACAGCACCTTGCGACGCCGCCCAGCCATGCGTCGCCGTGCGGCGGGTCGGGTCGAACAGCGCGCCGCGTGCATGGCCGACGATCGAGCCGAAGGTCACCGGCGTGTAGGGCGCGCGGAAGGTGGTGAGGCCGACCTGCGGGATCGGCTTGCCGAGTTCCTCGGCGGCGATCGCCAGGCCGTGCATGTTCGACGTCTTGCCCTGGTCGGTCGCCATGCCGTTGGTGGTGAAGCGCTTGACGTGCTCGATCGAGTGCATGCCTTCATGCACCGCCTGGCGGATATCCTTGGCGGTGACGTCGTTCTGGAAGTCGACGAAGGCCTTGACCGTGGTGCCCGGCCCGGCGCCGGGGCCTGCGCCCAGCATGCCGCGCGACCAGCTCTCGCCGGCGTCGACCTTCGGCTTGGCGCCCTTGCCAACTTTGCCGCCGGCCTCCTTCGCCGCCTTGGCGCCGGCCGCGTAAGCCTCGTCGATCGTCGCGTCGAGCCCATCGGTGCCGTTGCATGCGCCGACCGAGACGCAGTCCTGCGCATAGGTGCCAGGCACGAAGCGCCTGGTCTCGTCGTTGAAGGCGACCTTGCCGCGCGACTGCGAGAACAGATGCACCGACGGCGTCCAGCCGGCCGACATCAATATGGCATCGACCGGAATGGTCCGCTCGCCGCCGCCATTCTTTGGCTGCACGGTCATGGACGACACGCGCAATTTGCCGCCGGCGCTGACCACGGCGCGACCGAAATTGATCTCGATGCCGAGCGCCCGCGCCTCGTCGATCACCGGTCCCGACGGATTGTCGCGCAGGTCGACGATGGCCGCGACATTGACGCCCGCCTTCTTGAGGTCGATCGCGGCGGCATAGGCGGAATCATTCGCCGTATAGACGCCGACATTCCTGCCGACCGCGACGCCATAATGGTTGAGATAGGTGCGCGCCGCCGAAGCCAGCATGACGCCTGGACGGTCGTTGTTGGCGAACACCATGTGGCGCTCGATGGCGCCGGTGGCGATCACCACGCGATTGGCGCGGATCTGCCAAAGGCGTTCGCGCGCCAGCTCGCGACCCGGGCTCCTGAGATGGTCGCTGACCCGCTCGACCAGTCCGACGAAATTCTGCGCGTAATAGCCGAAGGCAGTCGTGCGTGAGAGCACGCGCACATTATCCATCGCCTTGAGCCTGGCGATCGCGCCTTGAGCCCATGCGTAGCCGTCCTGGCCATCGATCTTCGCACCGCTCTCGAAGCGCAGGCTGCCGCCGAACTCGGCCTGCTCGTCGGCGAGGATCACTCGCACGCCCGTTTCGGCGGCGGCAAGGGCAGCTGCAATGCCTGCGGCGCCGCCGCCCAGCACCAGCACCTCGCAATGCGTGTAGCGGGAGGCATAATGGTCCGGATCCGGCTTCTCGGGCGAAACGCCGAGGCCTGCGGCAGCGCGGATCTTCGGCTCGTAGAGATCCTTCCAGGCCCATTTCGGCCACATGAAGGTCTTGTAGTAGAAGCCGGCCGAAAACAGCGGCGAGGCGATGTCGTTGACCGCGCCGACGTCGAAGGCGAGCGACGGCCAGCGGTTCTGCGAATTGGCCGTCAAGCCGTCATAGAGCTCCTGCACGGTCGCCCGCACATTCGGCGTCTTGCGCGCGTCGTCGCGCACGACCTGCACCAGCGCGTTGGGCTCTTCCGCGCCGGCCGACAGGAAGCCGCGCGGCCGGTGATATTTGAACGAGCGGCCGACCAGATGCACGCCATTGGCGAGCAGCGCCGAGGCGAGCGTGTCGCCCTCGATGCCGCTGTAGGACTTGTCGTCGAAGCTGAACGAGGCGGTCTTCGCCTGGCTGAGGCGACCGGCGCCGGAAATGCGGAATGCGGCGCTCATTTCGCGGCTCCAGGCAATTTCGCGGGCTTCGGCTCGCCGGCCTTGTAGGTCATGATGAACTTGTCGGTGACGGTGTCGCGCACCGCGTTGAAGAAGCGCGCGCAGCCGTGGATGTGCCGCCAGCGCTCATAGATGACGCCCTTCGGGTTGGCGCGGATGAAGAAGAATTTCTCGAAATCGTCGTCGCTCTCGCCGGCAATGTTGGTGGAGCGGGCGATATGCGCCTCGCCGGCATTGCGGAACTCGAGTTCCGGGCGCTCTTCCTCGCAATAGGGGCAGCGGATGAGAAGCATCTGGGTGATCCTAAAACTTGCCGTGACCGACGCGCGCGCCGGCCGGGTGAAAGCAAAGCGGCTGAGCCATCATCAATGCGCCACCGCTGCCGCCGCGGCCTCGTCAATGAGACGGCCGGTGCGGAAGCGCTCGAGCGTGAAAGGCGCGTTGATCGGATGCGGCTCGTCCTTCGCGATCGTATGCGCGAAGACATTGCCCGAGCCGGGCGTCGCCTTGAAGCCGCCCGTGCCCCAGCCGCAATTGACGTAGAGGCCCTTGACTGGCGTCTTCGCCAGGATCG
Source organism: Mesorhizobium sp. B2-7-1 (assembly GCF_006440735.1). Taxonomy (GTDB): domain Bacteria; phylum Pseudomonadota; class Alphaproteobacteria; order Rhizobiales; family Rhizobiaceae; genus Mesorhizobium. The sequence goes on from NZ_VFUA01000112.1 coordinate 3,822, forward strand.
GCGAGCGGTCGGGCGTCACGTCGACGATGCCGCCCCAGGAGCGCAGCATCTTCATGCGGGTGAAGATCGGGAACATCTCGCAGATGGCGTCGAGCGTGTGCTGCAATATGTGCAGGCCGCCGGTCTGCGAATAGGAGATATACTGGTCGGTGCCGGCGCCGATGACCAGTTCGCCCTTGTCGGACTGCGAGATATAGGCGTGCACCGTGTTCGACATCACCACGCAGGGCACGACCGGCTTGATCGGCTCCGAGACCAGCGCCTGCAGCGGATAGCTTTCGAGCGGCATGCGCACGCCGGCCATGTCCATGATGACCGATGAGTGGCCGGCGGCGACCACGCCGACCTTCTTGGCGCCGATGAAGCCTCGCGTCGTCTCGACGCCGCTGACCGCGCCATTGGCCGCGCGCTTGATGCCGGTGACCTCGCAGTTCTGGATGATGTGCACGCCGCGCGCCGAAGCGCCGCGCGCATAGCCCCAGGCGACCGCATCGTGGCGCGCCGTGCCGCCGCGCCGCTGCAACGCCGCGCCCATCACCGGATAGCGCGCTTCCCTGGAGATATTGAGCGGCGGACAGAATTCCTTCGCCTGCTCCGGCGTCAGCCATTCATTGTCGATGCCGTTGAGGCGGTTGGCATGGATATGGCGCTTGAAGACCTGGACGTCATGCACGTTGTGCGCCAGCATCATGACGCCGCGCGCCGAATACATGACGTTGTAGTTGAGCTCCTGGCTAAGCCCGTCCCACAGCTTCAGCGCATGGTCGTAGATGCCGGCGCTTTCGTCATAGAGGTAGTTGGAGCGGATGATGGTGGTGTTGCGGCCGGTGTTGCCGCCGCCGAGCCAGCCTTTTTCCAGCACCGCGATGTTGGTGATGCCGTGCTCGCTCGCCAGATAATAGGCCGTCGCCAGGCCATGCCCGCCGGCGCCGACGATGATGACGTCGTATTCCTTCTTCGGCTCGGGCGAGGTCCACTGCTCTTCCCAGCCCTTGTGGCCGCGCATCGCCTCGCGGGCAATGGCGAATACGGAGTATTTCTTCACGTTAAGCCTCGCGCCAAAAATCGCGGATGTCGTCCGGGCCTCTCCCGTCACGCGAGGTTTATCACTAGCGAAACGGCGATGTCATCCTTGCGCTGTTTGCGACGGCGCTTGCCGTTTTGCGCCGTGGTCAAAACGACTGCTGTTTTGAGCTCCGTCCGTCGATGTTTCGGCCGACGCACGCTTTAAGATAGACGGCCCGATCGCATAGGTCGGCCGCAAATAACCCTGGCGGCAGTCGGCGGCGATTTTGCGAACTTCCGCATCGTCTGACTGCTCCACCATGGCCACGAAGCGCTCGACGATCACTTCGCGCGGCCTGATGGCCACGGCCGCCGCAAAGCGTCGTAACACCGCATCCGGATGGTCGAGCAACCGTGGCAGGTCCTTGGAACTCGGCATCAAATAGTGACCATAGCTATCGACCAGCGCCTTGAAAGCCGATTCCGGGCGCAGTGCGGCGGCATTTTCCACCGCAAGCCTTAGCTGCCAGCGCTGCGCAAGGCAGATGAACTGGACAACCCTCCAGCGAACGCCGGCATGTTCGTCATCGAGCCGCAGCATGAGGCGGCCGAGAATAGCCCCATCCGCAGGTGTCGTGCATCCCAGAAGCGCCTCGATTGCGTCGAACCGGATGCCCGAAACTGCGTTGTCGAGCAGATCGGCGATCTCCGCGACCACGCAATTCATCTTGTAGCTTAGCCTGGGGCTTTCGGAGACCAAATAAACGGCAGCGGCCTGCGTAAAGAGGTTGGCGGACGTTAGCAGCGGCCTGAGGTTTTCAAGCGGAAAGCCTTTGTGAAATTCCGATTGAAGGGCGAACGTCAACTCGCTGTCGCCCTCGAAGCCGGGCTCCAGCAACTTGCTCACTATGTCTTGGGGGGTCATAGGTATGGGTGGCGCGTCCACCCGCAAAATTTCAATAATTGTTTGGGTAGCCTGCCTGTCGTGGCGCGTCAACAGCACAAGATAATTTGCGAGCCCTCCTGCTTGCGCCAGGTCAAAGAACGCATCCCGGCTGGTTGATAGGAGCGCTTTCGATCGCTATCGCTGACGTCCGTCAACTTCGGAGGCAGGAACTTGAGCAGCACCAGGTGGAATCTGACCTTGCGCTTTCTGCTCGAACTTGCGGCACTGCTCGGGCTCGGCATGGCAGGCTGGAGCCTGTCCGAAGGGTGGTGGCGCTGGCTCTTCGCCTTGGCCTTGCCACTTATTGCAGCCGCGCTGTGGGGAATCTTCGCGGTTCCTGACGACCCAAGCCGCTCAGGCCGCGCGCCGGTTCCGGTGCCAGGCGCGGTGCGGCTGGTGTTGGAACTCGTCGTACTGTTCGGCGGTGCCGCTGGATTTTATCTGGCCGGTCACGCCGCCATCGGCATCGTCATGGCCCTGCTGATTGCCCTCAGCTACGCCTTCTCGCTGGACCGGCTGGCTTGGCTGTTGCGGCAGTAGGGCAATAGGGCCGTTGCCGGTTTCGGGTGGCCGCGGCAATCCGCATCTGCGACCAAGCATCCATCCGCCGCAAGTCGGCACGAAGGAAGGATGCAAGGACATGTTCACCCTGACAAACAAGGTCGCGATCGTCACCGGCGCAAGCTCCGGCATCGGCCGCGCCACCGCCAAACTGTTTACCGAGCAGGGCGCAAGCCTGGTCGTCGCGGCCCGGCGTCAGGCCGAGCTCGACGCGCTCGTCGGCGAGATCGAGGATGCCGGCGGCACGGCGGCCGCGCTTGCGGGCGATGTCAGGGACGAAGCTTATGCCCAGGCATTGGTGGAGCTCGCTGTGACCCGCTTCGGCGGCCTCGACGTCGCCTTCAACAATGCCGGCGCCGTCGGCGCGATGGGACCGGTGCCCGACATGGCGCCGGCGACCTGGCATGAAACGATGGACACCAACCTGACCAGCGCCTATCTCGCCGCGAGACATCAGATACCGGCGATGCTGGAGCGCGGCGGCGGCTCGCTGATCTTCACCTCGAGCTTCGTCGGCTACACCGCCGGCATGCCGGGCATGGCGGCCTATGCCGCGGCCAAGGCCGGCCTGATCGGGCTGACGCAGGTGCTCGCCGCCGAATACGGTCCGCAAGGACTGCGCGTCAACGCGCTGCTGCCCGGCGGCACCGACACGCCCGGCGCGACCACGACCACGCCCGAGGCGCGCGCTTTCGTCGAAGGCATTCACGCGCTGAAGCGCATGGCGCAGCCGGAAGAGATCGCGCGCTCGGCGCTTTATCTCGCCTCGGATGCATCGAGCTTCACCACCGGCACGGCCTTGTTTGCCGATGGCGGCGTATCGATCAACCGGACGTGATCCGGCGGCGGACAGCGGACATGCTCATCCGCTGAAAATCTCGCTATGCGGCCTTGCATTCCGGTCCGATTTGACGATTTGGTTTCCCGTCGAAAATCGGACCGGAACGATGCTGCTGATCAGAACCTACGTCGCCCAGAGCGCCATCGAAGGCGTCGGCGTCTTCGCCGCCGAGCCGATCCGCAAAGGCGCTTCGATCTGGCGCCTCGATCCGGATTTCGACCGGCTGATCCCGATGGAAAAATATGAAGCCGCATCCCCGCATCTCAAGGAACTGCTCGACCGCTACGCCTATCCGAGCCCGGACAAGCCCGGCTTCATGGTCTATGAGGTCGACAATGGCCGCTTCATGAACCATTCCGAGCGGCCGAACACGGATTTCTCGCAATATGGCGGCGCCACCGCCACCCGCGACATCGCCGCCGGCGAGGAAATCACCTGCGACTATGGCGAGTTTTTCGAGGACTTTGCGCGCCTCCATCTGGCGACCGCGTAAGCCAGGCCAAGGTCCAGGCGCACCGCTCGGGTTTTTGATCGCTGTTTCCCGCAATCAGAGGTGGACATCCCAGCCTGATTCTGCTATCAGCCGCCACAATTCGCGGTGCAATTCGCCGCGGAGGCATCTCAGCTATGGCTGTTTGCCTAACGATTTCAAACCCGAAGACAGGATTGCCCGTGCAGGTACTCGTCCGCGACAACAACGTTGATCAGGCGCTTCGCGCGCTGAAGAAGAAGATGCAGCGCGAAGGTATTTTCCGCGAAATGAAGATGCGCGGTCACTACGAGAAGCCGTCCGAGAAGCGTGCCCGCGAGAAGGCTGAAGCCGTGCGCCGCGCCCGCAAGCTGGCTCGCAAGCGCGCACAGCGCGAAGGCCTGCTGCCGATGACCCCGCGCCCGGCTCCGGCTGGTGCTGCCGGCGCATCGCGCTCGCCGCGGTCATAACGCCTATTTTTCGTCCTTTTCGAAGGATACCGAAGGTGGCGCGATGCGAAATCGCCGCCACCTTTTTGTTTATAGATTCGAGCCGGTTCGGAGAGGGAACGGACTGACGGCGCTGCGGCAGTGAGGACACAGATGAACGCAATTACCGTAGAGCGCGGAACCGCCTTTCGCGGCTTCGCCCTGACGGCGGCCCTGCTTTCGGGTCTGGTGCTTGCAGCATGCCAGACGTCCCCGACAGGTGAGTTCAACTCGATCGACAAGGCACAGGGGTCGAGCGAGAACATCTCCTCGCTTTCGGCGGTCATCCAGCGCAACCCGCAGGATCCCGAAGGCTACAATGTGCGCGGCTCGGCCTATGGCCGCGGCGGCCAATACCAGGCTGCGCTCAAGGACTTCAATCAGGCCATCCAGCTCAACCCGAACTTCTACCAGGCCTATTCGAACCGCGCGCTGATCCAGCGCTTCCTCGGGAACCAGGATGCCGCTTTAGCCGACTACAACCGCTCGATCCAGATCAACGCCAACTATGACGCCGCCTATATCGGCCGCGGCAATCTCTACCGCAAGGCGGGCCGCACCCAGGATGCCTTCAACGACTTCCAGAAGGCGATCCAGCTCGACACCACCGATGCCCGCGCCTACCACAATCGCGGCCTGATCTATCAGAGCCAGGGCCAGCACAAATTCGCCATCGAGGATTTCTCGACCGCGATCTCGCTGGCGCCGGACGCCGCCGAGCCTTACAACGGCCGCGGCCTCTCCTATCTGGCGACAGGCGACGAGGACAACGCCTTCAGCGACTTCAACATGGCCATCAAGCTCGACGGCAAGAACGCCGAGGCGTGGGCCAACCAGGCGCTGATCTACGAAAAGCGCGGCGACAAGGTAAGGGCGGCCAAGTCCTACCGCGAGGCTATCCATCTCGACCCGAACTACCAGCCGGCCAAGGACGGCCTGTCGCGCACCGGCGGCAACGCCAGCTGATCGGAAGCTGGCGCCGCAAGGGTATCTTGCAAGAACGCTTAGGCGTCGTCCCGACCGGACGGGTCCGCCCGCGAGCGCAGTGTTGCGCCGCGGGAACGCCGATAGCGATCCGTTAACCGCCCAAGGCGATGCGTTAACCTTTGCCATGTTCGCGCCAAGTTTTCGGCGGAACGCTCGACGCACCTCGATCGTTTAAGCCGGGGCCAAAATTTTCGCGAAAGGACCTTTCCAATGATCAAAACTCTTGCCTGTGCCGCTGCCGCGCTTGCCGCCACGGTCCTCGCTTATCCGGTAAGCGCCGGCACGCTCCAGCTCGGCACGCTCGATTGCACGATCGACGGCGGCGTCGGCTACGTCATCACGTCGAACAAGGGCGTCTCCTGCACCTTCCGCCCGTATCATCACGGGCCGGCCGAGCAGTATACCGGCATGATCTCCAAGCTCGGCGTCGACCTCGGCCAGACGCATCAGGGCCAGCTCGTTTGGGCAGTGCTTGCCGCCACGCGTCACCATGAGGCGGGCGACCTCGCCGGCAGCTATTACGGCGTCAACGCCGAGGCTTCCGTGGTGACCGGCGGCGGCGCCAACCTCCTGGTCGGCGGCCTCGACGGAGCCTTCATGCTGGAGCCGCTCAGCGTCCAGGCACAGACCGGCGTCAACCTGGCCGTCGCTGTGGCATCGCTGGATCTCGTCCACTCCTACAAGTAAGCACCAGCCGGCGACGACATCGGCTCCCTATACGCGCGGCCCGGAACAGGACATTGTAGCCGTTCCGGGCCGCGTTCCTTTGAGCAATTCCAGGAAAAGTGTGACACGGTTTTCCGTCCGGAATTGCGTCAAAACAAGAGGGGGAGCACCATGTCGAGGATCATCGTCGCAGCCGGGATCGCGATCGCCGCGCTGGCAGGGGAAGCTCGAGCGGAGACCGGCGGCGTCGAGCTCGGCGTTTTGGATTGCGCCATCGGCGGCGACACCGGCTTCGTCTTCGGTTCCAGCAAGGATCTGAGCTGCACCTTCACGCCGGCCGACAAGACCTTCGCGCCGGAAGCCTATTTCGGCGCCGTCAACAAATACGGTCTCGATATCGGCACCACCACCCAGAGCGTGATGCGCTGGCTGGTGCTGACGCCCATGAACAACATCTATGCCCCGGGCGCGCTCGCCGGCGACTATGTCGGCGCCAGCGCCGAAGTGACCGCCGCGATCGGAGCCGGCGCCAATCTTCTGGTCGGCGGCACCGGCAACGCCTTCACCCTGCAGCCGCTCAGCGTCCAGACGCAGACCGGTCTCAACATCGCCATCGGCGTCAGCCAGTTCCAGCTGCGCAGCACGGCAAATTGACTGCCTCGCTGCGGAAAGAATTCGCTTGAGCTCAAGTCCGCTTGAGGTTCTAGAGACGTGCCCGATAGAGCAATTCCAGGAAAAGTGCGCAGCGGTTTTCCGTCCGGAATTGCGTGAAAACAGAGAGTTGGAGCAGATCGGCGATTCCATCGAATTGCTGAACTGCTCTAAGCATCGGGAGAGCGGCTTGAGCAGGGAATCGGACAACAGAGTGGACTGGCGGGCGCTGTGGGCGAGCGGCGACCTGGCGCGCTTCTGCTTCGTCAGCCTCGGCATCCTGCTGCATGCCACCAACGAGACGATGGTGGCGACGGTGATGCCGGCCATGGTCGGCGAGCTCGCGGGCGTACAGCTGGTCGGTTGGTCGCTGGCGATCTACGAGCTCGGCGCGATCGTCGCCGGTGCCGCGGCCGGCCGGCTGGTCAGCTATGTCGCCCTGCGCTCCAACATGATGGTCGCCGCGCTGCTATACGCGGTCGGCGCGCTGATCTGCGCCACGGCGCCTTCCATGCCGTTGTTCCTCATCGGGCGCCTTGTCGAAGGGCTTGGCGGCGGCGCCCTCGTGTCGCTCGCCTTCGTCTCGGTCGAGCGCCTGTTTCCTCGCAACATCTGGCCGCAGCTCTTCGGCATCATGTCCGCGGTCTGGGGCGTTGCGGCCTTCAGCGGCCCGATGCTCGGCGCGCTCATGACGGAGTTCCTGTCGTGGCGCTGGGCTTTCGGCATCTTCACCTTCGGCGGCGCGGCGATGGCGCTGGCAAGCTTCATCGTGCTCGACACGCCCGAGGCGAGGAAGCCACGGGAGAGCAGCCGCAAGGCACCACCCTTCCCCTATCCGGCGCTCGCCTGTCTCGCCCTCAGCGTCGTGCTGATCGCCGCCGCCGGCATCGATATCGCCCTGTTGCGCTCGTCGCTGCTCCTCCTCCTCGGCCTGATCGGTCTGGCGCTGTTTTTCCGCATCGATGCCCTCAGGCCACAATCGCGGCTCTTTCCGTCGCCTTTGTTTTCATGGCGCTCGCCGCTCGGCAGCGGCATGACCATGGTTGCGGCATTCTCCGTGGCGACCTGCACCTTCACCATTTACGGGCCGCTGCTTCTGACCACGCTGCACGGCATTCCGATCCTGACCACCGGCTACATCATCGCCGCCGAATCGATCGCCTGGTCGGTCCTGTCGATCCTCATCGCCAATGCCCCGCTGGAGCGCGAGAGACTGATCATCGTCGTCGGCGCATTGATGATCGCCTCCGGCCTCGCCGGCTTCGCCTACACCATCCCGGCAGGCTCGATCCCGCTGATCCTGCTCTGCGCCCTGCTGCAGGGCGGCGGCTTCGGCATTTGCTGGCCTTTCCTCACGCGCGTCATCGTCGCTTCGGCGCGCGACGGCGAGCAGACGATCGCCTCAGCCGCCGTGCCGACCATGCAGCGCATCGGCTATGCGGTGGGCGCGGCGCTTGCCGGCATCGTCGCCAACGCCAGCGGCTTCTCGGAGGGCCTCAACCGTGAAGCGGCCGCAGGCGTTGCCGGCTGGCTGTTCCTCGCCTTCGTGCCTCTGGCTATTGTGGGATGCCTCGCCGCGCTGAGGATCGCGCTGCCGACGCTGCGGCCTCAGCAAGCGGCCGGCTAGAGCAATTCCAGGAAAAGTGTGAGCGGTTTTCCGTCCGGAATTGCGTAAAAACAAAGAGATAGGGCGTTTCGCCGTTTCATGGAAACGACGAAACGCCCTAGACTTAAGCGATGACAGTCTGCTGCAGCCGCTCGGCGATCAGCGTGGCGAGCCGCGCTGCCACCTCGTCCTTGCCCATTTCCGGCCATTCCTCGACGCCGGTCCTGGAGACGATGCGCACCTTGTTGCGGTCGCCGCCCATCACGCCGGATGGACCGATGCCGCTTTCATGCGAGACGTCGTTGGCGACGATGAAGTCGGCGCCCTTTTTCTTGAGCTTGGCCTCGGCATTGGCGATGAGGTCCTGCGTCTCGGCGGCGAAGCCGACGACGAGGCCCGGTCGCCGCGCATGATGGCCGATGCCGGCCAGGATGTCCGGGTTCTCGATCATCTGAAGAGACGGCGGTCCCTCGCCCGCCACCTTCTTGATCTTCTCGCCGGCAGCGTTCGCCGTGCGCCAGTCCGCGACCGCCGCGACGAACACGGCGGCATCCGCCGGCAGCAGGCTCTCGACCGCTTGCTTCATCTGGGCGGCTGTTTCGACATGGGTGGTCGCGACGCCGGCCGGATCGGCGATGGTGACCGGACCGGAGACGAGCCGTACATCGGCGCCGAGCTTCGCCAGTGCGGCCGCGATCGCATGGCCCTGTTTGCCGGAGGAGCGGTTGGCGATGTAGCGCACCGGGTCGATCGGCTCATGCGTCGGCCCGGAGGTGACGATGATCCTGCGGCCGACCAGCGGCTTCGGCTTCTCCTCGAGCATCGCCTCGATCGCGGCGACGATCTCGAGCGGCTCGGCCATGCGGCCCTCGCCTGCTTCGTTGCTTTCGGCCATCTCGCCCCTCGTAGGGCCGACAAAGGCGATGCTGTCCTTCTGCAGCATTGCCCGATTACGGCGGGTGGCGGCATGCCCCCACATTTTCGGATTCATCGCCGGCGCCATCAGCACCTTCTTGTCGGTGGCCAGAAGCACCGTGGAGGCGAGATCGTTGGCATGGCCGCTGGCGAGCTTCGCCATCAAATCGGCGGTGGCCGGCGCGACGACCAGCAGGTCGGCCTCGCGCGACAGCCTGATATGGCCGACATCGTGCTCGTCATTGCGGTCGAACAGCTCGGTGAACACATGGTCCGCCGAAAGCGCACCGACCGACAGCGTGGTGACGAATTCCTGGGCGGCCGATGTCATCACCACGCGCACCGACGCGCCGCGCTCGCGCAGCCGCCGGATCAGGTCGAGCGCCTTGTAGGCGGCGATGCCGCCGCCGATGATGAGCAGGATGCGCTTGCCGGAGAGCGAACCCCTTGGGACTGGCCTGGCGGTAGCGGCAACAACCGGCGTCGCCTGCTCCTTCGAGCCTGCCAGCGCGCGCAATGTCTCCTCGATCCGATCGATACGGTCGGCCTGCCCTGCGCGGCCCTCGACCGCGGCCCGGATCATCAGCCGTGCCTGCTCCTCCATCGAGCAGCCATTTTCCGCCGCCAACTGCCGCAGCAGATCCTTCACGTCGTCATCGAGATTGCGGATCGTGATGCTGGCCATGTGATTGCACTCGCTTCAGGACAATGCCGTCAAATGATAGCAATGCAATCAATCAGCGACAAGCTGAATGGCGATCAGAGCAATTTCCACGCGATATAGATCAGCGTCAGTGCGATCACCCACAGCGCCACGCGGCCGGAGCGGGTGTGGCGCGCTTCGGCCTTGCCGATGGCGCGCGCCGTCGCTTCGTCGAAGCGCAGGCCGTTCTCGGCCATCAGGTCGATCTCGCGCGACAGCCGGTCGGTGCGGGCGGCAAGGTCCGGTGCTTGCCTTGCCAGCGTCAACAATGCCTTGGCGCCGTCGCGCGCGTCGGTGAGCAGCCCGCGCGGCCCGAGATTGCCGGCGATCCAGTCGCCGACCACCGGCTCCGCCGTCTTCCACATGTTGAAGCCAGGATCGAGCGTGCGCGCCACGCCCTCGACGACCACCATGGTCTTCTGCAAGAGGATCAATTCCGGCCGGGTCGCCATGTCGAACAGCTCGGTGACCTCGAACAGAAGCGTCAGCAGCTTCGCCATCGAGATGGTCTCGGCCGACTGGCCATGGATCGGCTCGCCGATGGCGCGGATGGCCTGCGCGAAGGCCGAGACATTGTGCTGGCGCGGCACATAGCCGGCCTCGAAATGCACCTCGGCGACGCGCTGGTAATCGCGCACGATGAAGCCGTAGAGGATTTCGGCGAGGAAGCGCCGCTCCTTCTTGCCGAGCCGGCCGGCAATGCCGAGATCGACCGCGACGATGGTGCCGTTCGCCTCGACGAACAGGTTCCCCGGATGCATGTCGGCATGGAAGAAACCGTCGCGCAGCGTGTGCCTGAGGAACGACTGGATCAGATTGGCGGCGATCGCCTTGAGATCGTGACCGGCGGCGGCGAGGCCGGCGATGTCGTTCATCTTGACGCCGTCGATCCACTCCATGGTGAGCACGTCGCGGCCCGTCCGCTCCCAGTCGACCGCCGGCACGCGAAAGCCCGGATCGTCCTTGGTGTTTTCGCCGAGTTCCGAAAGTGCTGCCGCCTCGAGCCTCAGGTCCATCTCGACCTTGGTGGTCTGCGCCAGCGTCTGGGTCACCTCGACCGGGCGCAGGCGGCGCGACGAGGGGATATATTTCTCCTGCAGGTGGGCGGCGAGGAAATAGCTTTCGAGATCCTGGAAGAAGCGGCGCCGCACGCCGGGCCGGATGACCTTCACCGCAACCCGCGACGTGGCGCCCTCACGCACCACGTCGGCGCCATGCACCTGCGCGATCGAGGCGGCGGCCACTGGTTCGCCGAAAACGACATAGAGATCGTCTATTCTGCGCCCGAGCGAGGCTTCGATCGCATGGACCGCTTCCGCCTTCGGAAACGTGTGCATCTTGTCCTGCAAGAGCGCGAGGTCGAGCGCCATGTCGTTGCCGACGACATCGGGCCGCGTCGCCAGGAACTGGCCGAGCTTGACGTAGGAGGGCCCGAGCCGCACCACCGCCCGCGCCAGCCTGTCGCCGCGCTGATAGCTCAACGCCCGGCGGCGGGTAAAAAGCCGCGCCACGCGCCAGCCGAATTTGGGCATGCCGGAGAGTTCTTCCCCCGGCAGCGCCGCGACGACGCCCTCGCGGACCAGCACCCAGCCGGCCCTGGCGAGCCTGAAGGCGGCGGCGACGCTGCTCATGGCCTTACCTGTTTCAAAGGGGCCTGCTGCAAGGGGCCGCGCCTCAAAGCTTCCAGCCGGAATGAAGGGCGGCGATGCCGCCCGAATAATTGCGGAAGCTAACGCGATCGAAGCCGGCGCGGGTGATCATCGCCGCGAAGTTCTGCTGGTTGGGGAACTTGCGGATGGATTCGACGAGATAGGAATAGGGCTCGCCGTCGCCGGTCACGGCCTTGCCGATCTTGGGGATCGCGTTGAACGACCAGGCCTCATAGGCCTTGTCGAGCAGCGGCATATCGACCTCGGAGAATTCCAGGCACAAGAGCCGTCCGCCGCGCTTCAGCACACGATAGGCTTCGGCAAGCGCGACCTCGATGCGCGGCACGTTGCGGATGCCGAAGGCGATCGTATAGGCGTCGAAGGTCTCGTCCTCGAACGGCAGTTCCTCGGCATTGGCCTCGACGAAGTCGGTGTTTGCGGCAAGGCCCTGCTTCTCGGCGCGGTCGCGGCCGACGGCCAGCATCGAGCCGTTGATGTCGAGCACCGTGGCGTGTGCCTGGCGCTGGCTGGCCTCGACGATGCGGAAGGCGATGTCGCCGGTGCCGCCGGCGACGTCGAGCACCTTCCAGCCCGCCCGCTTCGGCGGATTGAGCCAGGCGACCAGCGCGTCCTTCCACAACCGATGCAACCCGGCCGACATCAGATCGTTCATGAGGTCGTATCGATTGGCCACCTTATGGAAGACGTCGTTGACGAGGGGCTGCTTCTCGCCCTCCCCGACCTTCCTGAACCCATAGGAGGTTTCCATGCCGCCCGCGGCCGTGGTTCTCTCAACTGACATTATTTTGATCCGTCATAAAACCGGCGCGACCATAGCCGATCGATGGTGCCGAAGCTATTGTCCAAGGCGCGGTTTTCGGCCGCGCTTTCAAAGCCCGCCCGGGAAAGGTCTCGCATGATTTCCAAGCCAGAATCAGTGCGGGAGCAGCGTACCGGACGGGATGACCGCATGATCTTGAAGGCCGAACTGCACTGCCACATCGAAGGGGCGGCCGCGCCCGAGCTTGTCGTCGCCCAAGCCCGCAAATACGGCAAGGACCCTTCGCCTTATATCCAGGACGGCTCCTTCGTCTGGCACGATTTCACCTCGTTTCTCGCGGCTTACGATTTCGCTTCCGACCTGTTTCGCACCGAAGAGGACTATGCGCGCCTCGCCGATCATTATCTGACCAGCCTCGCCCGTGACGGGGCGATCTATTCCGAGGTCTTCACCTCGCCGGACCACGCCAAAAAGGCCGGGCTGTCGCCAAAAGCCTATACGGATGCGCTGGGCGAAGGCATGACCCGCGCCAGGGCAAAGACCGGCATCGAGGGCCGCATGATCGTCACCGGCGTGCGCCATGTCGGCGTCGAGGCGATCGAGCAGGCGGCGCGCTTCGCGGCACGCTGCGGCCATCCGCTGGTGACCGGGTTCGGCGTCGCCGGCGACGAGCGCATCGGCGACTTCGAGGATTATGTGCGCGCCTTCGAGATCGCGCGGGAAGCCGGCCTCGGCATCACCATCCATGCCGGCGAGCTGATGGGCTGGGAAAGTGTCAAGGCGGCCCTCGACCACATCCGCCCGTCACGCATCGGCCATGGCGTTCGCGCCATCGAGAACCCCGACCTCGTCCGCCGCATCGCCGACCAGGGCGTGGTGCTGGAATGCTGTCCGGGCTCCAACATCGCGCTTAAAGTGTTCGACAGCTTTGCCGACCATCCGTTTTCGGCGTTGCGCGCCGCCGGCTGCAAGGTGACGCTCAATTCCGACGACCCGCCCTATTTCTGGACCTCCCTGAAGCGCGAATACGATGTCGCCGCCGAGCATTTCGCCATGAACGACAAGGCGCTCGTCGGGATCACCAGAACGGCCATCGAGGCGGCCTTCGTCGACAAGAAGACCAAGACGGCGCTGCTAGGCCGGTTGGATGTGAAGGTGCGATGAGTAAGTAGGGAGTAGTCGGTAGTCAGTGGTCGTGGATTTGGCCGAGCGCGAACAGATCGGTTGAAGGCCGGAGCTTTCCCCGAGGCGAGGACTCGCAAATCGGCTCACTATTCACTACTCACTACTGACTACCACCCACTGCGAACCAGTCGGAGCACATCATGCAGGGCGTCACCGTCGTCGACCACCCCCTTGTCCAGCACAAGCTGACCATCATGCGCAAGAAGGAGACCTCGACGGCCGGCTTCCGGCGGCTGCTGCGCGAGATTTCGCTGCTGTTGGGCTATGAGGTGACCCGCAATCTCGAACTGACCACGACCATGATCGAGACGCCGATCGAGGAGATGGAGGCGCCGACGCTCGAAGGCAAGAAGCTGGTCTTCGCCTCGGTGCTGCGCGCCGGCAACGGCCTGCTCGAGGGCCTGCTCGACCTGGTGCCGGCGGCCCGCGTCGCCCATATCGGCCTCTACCGCGACCATGACACGCTGGAAGCGGTCGAATATTTCTTCAAGGCGCCGAGCGATCTTGCCGACCGTCTGGTGATCGTCGTCGATCCGATGCTGGCGACCGCCAATTCGGCGATCGCCGCGATCGACAAGCTGAAAGGGCGCGGCGCCACCAACATCCGGTTCCTCTGCCTGCTTGCCGCCCCGGAAGGCATCGAGCGCTTCACCAAGGCGCATCCGGACGTGCCGATCTTCACCGCCTCGATCGACCGGCAGCTGAACGACAAGGGCTACATCATGCCCGGCCTCGGCGACGCCGGCGACCGCATGTACGGGACAAAGTGAGCGCCCTTCTTAACTGGCCGTTTACGCAAGCTTGCGGTTTCGGCACGAATTAAAGTCGTAAACACCATGCCGGGCTTAAGGATGCTGCCTTCGGGAGCAATTCCAGGAAAAGTGTGAAGCGGTTTTCCGTCCGGAGTTGCTCCAAAACAAAGGGATAGAGCGGTTCGACGTTTCCTTGAAACGGTGAACCGATCCAGGGGCATCCATGCTGCGCAAGCTTCTCATCCTGGGCATCTTTGCCGGAACCTCGGCCTCGATTCCGATCGTCTATCAGGCCAATCCGCATCTGGTGGACGGCCTGTTGAAATCGACCGTCACCTCGCAGCCGGCAGCGCCGGAGGCTCAGCCGCAGGTCAATCTCGCTTCGGTCCCTGTCAAGCCTGCCGCCCCGATGCCGCTTGGCCGCCAGGTGCTGGTCAATGCCGACGGGCGAGGCCATTTCACCTCGCAGTTCAAGCTCAACGGCCGCCAGATCGACGGCATGATCGACACCGGCGCGACCCTGGTCGCCATCAACACCTCCACGGCGCGCAGGATCGGCATCTCGCTCAACCCTTCCGACTTCAATCGACAGGTGAACACCGCCAACGGGGCGATCAAAGCCGCCGTGGTGACGGTCGACCGCCTGCAGATCGGCAAGATCTCCGTCGACAACGTCCAGGCAATGGTGCTCGACGACCGGGCGCTGCAGACCAACCTGATCGGCATGAGCTTCCTGCAGCGGCTGCAGAAATACCAGGTCCAGGACGGCTCTTTGCTGCTCGTGCAGTGAGGCTGCATAAGCAATTCCAGGAAGAGTTCGTAGCAGTTTTCCGTCCAGAATTGCGTCAAAAACAAAAGATAGAGCAGTCCATCGTTTCCGTGAAAATGGACTGGTCTATCGCGGCAGTATCCGCCTGAGCACGGTCTTTTCGGCGGGCGGCTTGGAACCCCCGATCGTATAGGCGGCACGCACGGCGGCCGCTGCCGCCCCGGCCTCCGCGTCGGTACGGGCATGCACCAGCGCCAGCGCCTCGCCTGGGCGTAGCTCGGCGCCGATCGGCAACAGTCTCGTCAAACCGACGGCATGATCGATCTTGTCGTCCGGACGAGAACGCCCTCCACCGAGTGTGACGACGGCAAGCCCGATATCGCGCGTGGCGATGCCGGCCACGAACCCGCCCTGCTCCGCTTTCACGGCCAGTTCGACCGGGGCCATCGGCAGGTACTTTTCCGGACTCTCGATGAAATCTCCTGGGCCGCCAAGCACCGACACCATTCGCGCGAAGACGGCTGCCGCACGGCCTCCGGCCAGCGCTTCGGTGGCGCGCCTGATACCGTCCTGGTTGGATGAGACGATCCCCGCCGACTGCAGCATCTCGGCAGCCAGCGCCAGCGTCACATCCTCCAGCCGACGGTCGCGATAACGGCCGGTGAGAAAATCGACGGCATTCTTCACCTCGACCGCGTTGCCGGCGGCCGAAGCCAGCGGCTCGTTCATGCCGGTCACCAGAGCCGAAGCGTTCAAACCCGCTCCATTGGCAACCTCGACCATGCTGTTCGCGAGCGCAACCGCATCGCGCGACTTTTCCATGAAGGCGCCGTTGCCGACCTTGACGTCGAGCACCAGCGAGCCCAAGCCCGCGGCAAGCTTCTTCGACAGGATCGAGGCCGTGATCAGCGGTATCGATTCGACCGTCCCCGTCACGTCGCGGATCGCGTAGAGCCTGCGGTCGGCGGGCGCGAGATCGGCGGTCTGGCCGATGATGGCGCAGCCGGTCTCGAGCACCGTCTTGCGGAAAAGCGTCACGTCCGGCTGGCTGGTATAGCCGGGAATGGCGTCCATCTTGTCCAGCGTGCCGCCGGTGTGGCCAAGTCCGCGGCCCGAGATCATCGGCACATAGGCGCCGCAGGCGGCAACGATGGGCGCCAGCATCAGCGAGACATTGTCGCCGACGCCGCCGGTCGAATGCTTGTCGGTGACCGGGCCCGGCAGGTCGGACCAATCGAGCACATCGCCGGAATCGCGCATGGCGATCGTCAGCGCCACCGCTTCCTCTCGGCTCATGCCATTGAGGAACACGGCCATCGCGAAAGCGCCGACCTGGCCCTCGGATATGCTGCCTGCCGTCAACCCCTGGACGAAGGCCGCGATCTCGTCGGCCGAGAGTTTGTGGCCGTCGCGCTTGCGGCGGATGATCTCCTGCGGCAGCATCAGTCGGGTAGACCATCCTGGAAGACGCGCCGCAGGATCGTCGCCAGCCGCGCGCCGCCGACCGGCGCCATGTCCTTGGTTTCCTGGTGCGAGAGTTCCGCTCCGGTCATGCCGGCCGCCAGATTGGTGATGACGGAGCAGGCGGCGACCTTGAGCCCGAGGAAGCGGGCGAGGATGACCTCAGGCACGGTCGACATGCCGACGGCCGTCGCCCCCATGACGCGGGCCATGCGGATTTCGGCCGGCGTCTCGAAGCATGGTCCGGAAAACCACATATAGACGCCCTGATGCAACGCCGTGCCGGTCGCCTTCGCCGCCTTTTCGATCGCGCCGCGCAAGCCGGCATCATAGGCCTCGGTGAGGCCGACGAAGCGGCGGTCGCTCGGCTCGCCGATCAGCGGGTTCGAGCCGGAGAAATTGATGTGGTCGGTGATCAGCATCACCGAACCAGGCTCCATCTGCGGATCGACCGAGCCCGCGGCATTGGTGAGGATCAGATGCGAGATGCCGATGCCGGCCAGCACCTCAAGCGCCGGCCGCATCGCGGCGGCATTGCCGTGCTCGTAATAATGCGCGCGGCCGGACAGCATCAGCACCGGCGTGCCGGCGAAATGCCCGGCGACCACCTCGCCGGCATGGCCGGAAACACCGCTGCGCGGGAAGCCCGGCAGGTCCGCATAGGAGATGCGCCTGGCATCCTTGACTTGGTCGACCAGCCCGCCGAGGCCCGAGCCCAGCACAAGCGCCGCCGTTGGCGCCAGCCCGTCCAGCTTCTCGACCAGATGATCCAGCGCTTCCTTCATTTCAAGATATCGCCCCTGAAGCCGTAAGGCAGCATGTCGCCCATGGTCACGGTCTCGGCGACGCCGGTGTTG
>NZ_VFUA01000113.1 GCF_006440735.1 Mesorhizobium sp. B2-7-1
CCCTAAAACCGACCCCAATATGCCACAATGTCCGACTCTGCGACAAGTCGAAAAAGCAATATGTATCAACGTGCTAAAGCGTGACCGTGTGTGATTGAAAAGGGCCGAGTGGGATGATTGTGGACAAGGATGACGGCGCTGGCGGAGAGCTCGAGCGCGCGCTTCACCACCTCGCGCGGATAGACCGGCGTGTGGTCGACGGTGCCGGTTTGCTGCACCTCGTCGGCGATCAGCCCGTTCTTCTTGTCGAGGAACAGGATTCGGAACTGCTCGCGGCTCTCGAAGGCCATGGCCGAGCGGCAATAGTCGAGAAGCTGCGTCCAGTTCGACAGCACCTCGCGGCCGCGCACTTCGCCGCGCGCCATGCGCTGCGCGGTGGCGGCGATGACCTTGAGGTCGACAGCCACGGTCGGCCCGATGCCTTTCACTTCCTCGAGCAGGGACGCCGGTGCGCCAAGCACCTCGGCCAGCGAGCCGAAGCGGGCGATCAGCGCCTTGGCGATCGGCTTGGTGTCGACGCGCGGGATCAGCCGAAACAGCAGCAGCTCGAGCAACTCATAGTCGGGCAGGGCGTCCGGGCCACCAGCAACGAAACGTTTGCGCAGGCGATCGCGATGGCCGTGATAATGCGGCTTTTCTTCCGCTGTAGCCTTTTTCAGGGACTTCTGCGGCGGTTCGATCCAGCCTTCGGAAAAGAACGCCCGCTCGTCCTCGACTTTGCCCATGCCTGCCCGTACCCCCGAAGGCCCGGCGGAAAGCCTACAGCATCGATTCGGAAACCGGGAGTCGATTTTCGGCAAGCCCTTGCCTGGATACGGAAGGTGTCCTTGGCACGTCCCAATGCGCGCGGTGTTCCAGCGCAGGCAGTCAAGGATGTGTGTATCGGGAAGGGGTCCGGCCGGTCTGCTTACCGGGCCTTGCCGCCAAGCTCGTCCATTACGGCGCGGATCATCGGTACATCCTTGATATCCGTATGCACGACCAGCCAGAGTTCACGCGTCAGCGGACCGTCCGGCAAAGGCAGTCGGGTCAAATTCAGACCTGCCGCCATGAAATCCGGCAGCAGCGCGACGCCGCCGCCAGCCTTGACGGTCGCCAATTGAAACTCCAGTGCCGTGGCGCGGATGGCGACGGGACGATCCGCGGCAATCCGCGCGAGCATCCTTTCCTGCGGCGACGAGGCCATGGTTTCCTCATAACCGACGAAGGACCAGTCCGCCTCGCGCGTCGCGGCGAGATAGGCGGGGTCGGCATAGAGGCTGAAGCCGATGTCGCCGATCTTGGTGACGGTCAGGTCGCCGTGTTCGGGTCGTGTCATCCGCACGGCGATGTCCGCCTCCCGTCGTCCAAGCGAGGCATAACGGGTCTCGCCGATGACCACGACATTTATTCCGGGATGCCTTTGCCGGAGGCGAACGAATGGCTCTGCCAGCAACGCGGTCGCCAAGGCAGGCGGGGCGCTTACCCTGACCGTACCTGTGTGGCGGTTGTCGGTATTCAATGCCGTACGTTCGATCGTCAGAGCATCTTCGCTCATCCGCGTGGCGATGCCGGCTATCTGCTGGCCCTTGGCCGTCAGCGAAAGACGCCGCCCGCGCCGGTCGACAAGCTTGGCGCCGATCTTTTCTTCCAGATGTGCCACCCGTCTCGCTACCGTGGCATGCTCCACGCCGAGCGCGCGTGCGGCGGCCGAAAGCGTGCCCAGCAGTGAAAGAGCATGGAAATGGCGAAGGTCCTCCCAATCCAGCATCTGACTATTTTTTCCCATCAAATGGGGATTTATAGGCAATTTTCAATCAGCTGGCCATCTGCCATTCACCTGCCGGACATCAGGTTGGAGAATGAAGATGGATATCGCCGTTACGCTAGCCGCCACCGGAGGCGTCGACCAGCTGCGGGTGTCGGAGCGCGCGCCGCAATCTCCAGGTCCGCAAGAAATCCGTATCAGGCATGAGGCGATCGGCGTCAATTTTCTCGATATCTATCATCGCAAGGGCATCTATCCGCTGCCCTCCTATCCCGCCGTGCTTGGCGCCGAGGGAGCCGGTATCGTTGAGGCCGTCGGCGCCGAGGTCGTGCTGCTCGCTCCAGGCGATCGTGTCGCCTACGCTGGCGCCCCGGTTGGCGCGTATAGCTCGACGCGCCTGCTGCCGGCGACCAGGGCGATCAAGCTGCCGGACGGTGTTGGCTCGCGCGCGGCGGCCGCATCGACGCTGAAGGGTATGACGGCCTACATGCTGCTCAACCGCACCTACGCCGTGAAGCCGGGCATGACGATCCTGGTTCATGCCGCTGCAGGCGGCCTTGGGGCTATCCTGGTCCGCTGGGCAAAACATCTGGGCGCAACGGTGATCGGCACGGTCAGCTCCGAGGAGAAGGCCGCTCTTGCTCGCTCTCACGGCGCCGACCATCTCATCGTCGGGCGCGACGCCGATCTGGTCCGGCAGGTCTTGGAGCTTACAGGCGGTCGAGGCGTCGACGTCGGCTATGACGGCATCGGCGGCGCCATGCTCGCCAAGACAATCCAATGCATACGGCCGTTCGGCACCGCCGTCAGCTTCGGCCAGGCGGCCGGACCGATCCCGCCGGTTTTGCTTGACCAGCTACGGCCCAACCGCGCTCTTGCCCACCCGAGCATAATGGCTGCGACCAACGATCAGGCTTTCTACACCGAAGCCGCGGCGGCCTTGATCGAAGCCTTCAGTTTGAGTATCGCGGCCGATGTTGGCGGGGAATTCACGCTCGGTGAGGCAGCCCAAGCCCACACCGAACTCGAGGCGGGACGAACCACCGGAAGTTTGCTGCTGATCCCATAGACTGGCGCCAAACTCGCCGCTCGGCTGGTCCCGCGGGCGCCAGTAGGCGCCGCTAGGCCGGCAGGCCGGGGCGGTCGAGCTTTTTCGCCGACAGCGTGAATATCTCGCAGCCGATGTCGGTGACGCCGATCGTGTGCTCGTACTGCGCCGAGAGCGAGCGGTCGCGCGTGACCGCGGTCCAGCCGTCCGACAGCACCTTCACATGCGGCCGGCCGAGATTGATCATCGGTTCGACGGTGAAGATCATGCCCGGCCGCATCTCGACGCCTTCATTGACGGTGCCGTAATGCAGGATGTTCGGCGCATCGTGGAAAAGCTGGCCGACGCCGTGACCGCAGAAATCGCGCACCACCGAGCAGCGCTCGGCCTCGGCATAGGTCTGGATCGCGGCGCCGATTGCGCCGGTGCGGGCGCCGGGCTTGATCGCGGCAATGCCGCGCATCAGGCACTCATAGGTGACCTCGAGGAGCCGCTCGGCGGCGCGCTTGATCGTGCCCACCGGATACATGCGCGAGGAATCGCCGTGCCAGCCGTCGAGGATATAGGTGACGTCGATGTTGACGATGTCGCCTTCCTTCAGCGGCTTGTTGTCGGGAATGCCGTGGCAGACGACGTGGTTGATCGAGGTGCAGGACGACTTGGTGTAGCCGCGATAATTGAGCGTCGCCGGCAGCGCGCCATGGTCCATGCCGAATTCGAAGACGAAGCGGTCGATGGTTTCGGTCGTCACGCCGGGCTGTACCATCGGCACAAGCTCGTCGAGGCAGCGCGCGGTGTGGTCGCAGGCCTTGCGCATGCCGGCAAAGCCTTCCTCGCCATAGAGGCGGATCTGGCCGGTGTTTCGAAGGGGGGCCGTGGAGGCGTCTAGATAGGTAACCATTTTTGTCCGTTTGCCGACGTTGGCTCCAAAGGAGCCGAATATGAAAATCTGCCCCAGATTTGGCACCGGAAGCCGCAAGGTTCAAGGACGAAGTGCGGTTGCCGCGTCCATTGCCGCTTTCCTTTGGCCATTCCATGGGTTAGGCCGGTTGCTGGTATCGGGAGATTGCCTTGACGGCACCTGAACGCGAAAGATCGATGCTGCTGCCGGCCAGGACCGCTTTTGCGGGCCTGATGGCGCTGCTGATGCTCGCGCTACTGGGCTTCGCCCAGGCGGAAATCTCCGCGTCGGCCGTCTCGCTCTCGGGTGGCTCCAGCGTCAGCGCCGCCCGCCAAGGCGACACGATCGCGCTGCTCAGAACCACCGGCAAGGCCCCGGCGCTTGAAGTGCGGGCCAGCCGTCCGCTCCCGGTCAAGCTCGTCAGCGGCAATCACGGCGCGCTTGCGCCCGCATCCGGTTTCCCGGTTATTGGCCAGGCGTTGCCCGCCGAAATGGGCGTCACGCCCGTATCGGCAAGCGTGACAGCCGCACGCACCAACCAGCCGCGCGCGCCGCCCGCCGCGTAAAGCCTTAGCCGCCAAGCGCGGCCTTCAATCACAAACATTCCTTCGCGTCGCGATCCGGCGACGGCCGCTGGCCGGTTGCGTGCGCGTCAATTCGGATTCCATTCAATGCAACGCATCAAGACGTTCAAGACACTTACACGCGCGGCCGCCGCGGCCTGCTTTCTGGCGATTCAGGCCGTGATCTGCCTCGGTACCGTCTACAGGGCCGTTGCCGCCACCCTTCGCATGGAAGGAACGGCGGCGATCGTGCTCGGAGCCATCTTCGCGCTGCCGTCCGCCTATGTGCTGATGGTGGTTACCCGCATGGCCTATGACGCCGAGACCGATCCGGCCAACCAGTAACGGCAAGAGCATGGAAGAGGGACAAGGGGCAGGGCGATGCGGGTTGCGTCGCCCTGTCACATAATGGTTATCCTGCGGCCTTACTCAGGTTTTCCAGCCCCGGCGCCTGCCGGACTTCCCCAGCCGTAATCAAGAAACAGGTATTTCCATGCGCCAGATCGTTCTCGCCGCCCTATTGCTGGCATCCACCGTTGCGGGCGCCGCCGCCGACAGCACGCTGGTGCTCTACACCAGCCAGCCGAACACCGATGCCCAGCAGACGGTCGACGCCTTCATGGCGAAGAACCCGGGCATCAAGGTCGACTGGGTGCGCGACGGCACACCGAAGATCCTGGCCAAGCTGCATGCCGAGATCGAGGCCGGCCAGCCGCAGGCAGACGTGCTTCTGATCGCCGATGTCGTGACCATGGAAGGCCTGAAGAAGGAAGGCCGGCTGCTCGCTTATCCGGAAGCCAAGGTCGAGGGCCTCGACGCGGCGCTCTACGACAAGGACAGGACCTATTTCTCGACCAAGCTGATCACCACCGGCATCGTCTACAACACCAAGGCGCCTTTCGTGCCGACGAGCTGGGAAGACCTGAAGAAACCGGAAGCCAAGGGTCTGATCGCGATGCCCAGCCCGCTGACCTCGGGCGCGGCGATGATCCACACCGTCACGCTCACCGGCAATCTGGCGGAGGGTTGGGACTATTACGGCGCGCTCGCCAAGAACGGCGCGCAGGCCAGCGGCGGCAATGGCGACGTGCTGAAGGCGGTCAGCGGCGGCGACAAGCTGTTCGGCATGATCGTCGACTACATGCCGATCCGCGAGAAGGCCAAGGGCGCGCCGGTGGAGTTCGTCTTCCCGAAGGAAGGCGTTTCCGCTGTCACCGAACCGGTCGCGATCCTCTCGACTGCCAAGAACCAGGAAGCCGCCAAGGCCTTTGTCGATTTCCTGCTGTCGAAGGACGGGCAGGAAGTGGCCGCCAAGATGGGCTACATCCCGGCCCGTGCCGATGTCGCGCTGCCGGCCGGCTATCCGGACCGCGCCTCGATCAAGGTGCTCGACTATGACGCGGCGGCGGCGCTGGCCAATGATGCGCAGAACAAGGAAAAGTTCAGCGCGGTGATGAGCCAGTAAGCGGCCCCGGAACGAAGCTTTGGCCTCCGCGGAACATCGCGTTGCCGAGCCAAGCCCGGCATCACCGCAGGCGGGTGGTTTCGCGCTGCCAGGCCCGATATCTGGCCGGCGTCTGTCGGCGCTGGCTGTGCTGCTGGTCATCGCTGTGCTCAGCCTGCTGCCGATGGCGCGTCTCGTGCTTGCGGCGATCGCGCCCGGGGGAGCGGTCGATTTCGCCGCCTTTGCCGGGCGGCTTGCCGGCCCCGCCGCGCTCAAGGCGATGTCGCACACGCTGGACACGGCCTTTTTCGGCGCGCTGCTGGCGCTCTGCCTCGGCATTCCGTTCGCCATCGCGGTGACGATGACCGATCTGCCGGGACGAAAGATCCTCGGCTTCCTGCTGCTTCTGCCGCTGATGATCGCGCCGCAGGTCACGGCGCTCGCCTGGCTGCATCTCTTCGGCCCGTCGAGCACGCTGCTCGGCATGCTTGGGTTGGCGCCGGCGCCAGGCACCGGCAACCCGATGCTGGGCCGTGGCGGCATCATCCTTCTCTACGGCGTGCAACACGCGCCTATCGTGTTCATCACCATGCGGGCCGGGTTGTCGCGCGTGCCGCGCGATCTGGTCGAGGCGGCGCGGTCCTGCGGCGCGCGGCCGCTCGGCGTGCTGCGGACCATCGTGCTGCCCGTCGTGCGACCCTATGTGGTGGCCGCTGCGGCGCTTGCCTTCGTTTCCGGTGTCGGCAATTTCGGCATACCGGCGCTTCTCGGTATGCCCGTCAATTACCTGACGCTGCCAACCCTGATCTATCAGGACCTATCGAGTTTTGGCCCTGGTGTGTTGCCTCAGATCGCGGCCCTGTCGGTGCTGGTCGGCGCGCTGGCGCTTATCGGCATGGTGTTCCAGTCGCTGGCGCTGCGCGGCGCCGGGCACCGCATCGTTGCCGGCACGCCGGCGCAATTCGAGCTCGGAGGCTTGCGGGTGCCGCTCGCCTGTGCCGGCTGGACGGTCATCGGCCTGGTCCTCATACTTCCGGCCTGCGCGCTGCTGGCGACGTCGCTGGTACCGTCCTTCGGCGTGCCGCTCGGCCCGCGCACGGCAACGATCGCCAACTATACGGAAGTGCTTATCCGGCAAGCGTCCACGGTGCGGGCCTTCCGCAACTCGCTGCTCTTTGCCGGCGGCGCGGCCCTGATCCTTGCCCTTGGCGTCATTCCGATGGCCGCTCGGCTTGAGCGTTTCGACAGGCGCTGGCGGCGCGTGCTCGGCGGCATCGTCGACCTGCCTTACACGATCCCCGGCGTGGTGCTGGCGATCGCCTGCATCCTTTTGTTCCTGCGGCCGCTGCCGCTGATCGGCAGCCTCTATGCGACCGCGTCTATCATCCTGGTCGCCTACGCCATGCGCTTCCTGACGCTGGCGATGAAACCGGTGGCCACCGCCGTCGGGCAGATTCCGCGCGATCTCGACGAGGCGGCGGCCGTGTCCGGCGCCGGTCCGTTGCGGCGGTTGGCGACGATCACCGCGCCGCTCGCGGCGCCCGCGGCCGTGGCAGGCGGGCTGCTGGTGTTCATGAGCGCTTTCAACGAGTTGACGGTCTCGGCGCTGTTGTGGTCAAGCGGCAAGGAAACGCTCGGTGTCGTGCTGTTCAGCCTGGAAGAGGCGGGCCTCGGCACACAGGCGGCGGCAATCGCGGTATCCACGATCGCCGTCGTGATCGTGCTGCTACTGGCGCTCGATCGGCTCGGGCGCCGTTTGCCGGCAGGCGTGTTGCCCTGGCGATGACCTTTGTTTTCCGCAATTCCGGACGGAAAACCGCTACACACTTTTCCTGGAATTGCTCTCAGGCGTCCGGCACCACCCAGGCGTCGGACACGGCGACATGCACATGCTGCCCCGCCGCCAGCGCCTCGGTGCTGTCGACCAGCAGATGCTGTCCGGCCTCGGCGAGCGCCAGCCGCACTTCGTGCACCGGCCCTCGGTAGACGCTGTCCAGCACCGTCGCCGGCAGGCCCTCGGCCGCGATGCGCAAGGCTTCCGGGCGCAGCAGAACCTTGACCGCGCCGGCCGGCTTGTCGTGGCTGCGCGCCGCGAACCGGTGGCCGGCGATATCGATGATCGAGGCCTTGTCCGAATGGCCGACGGTGTTGCCTGAGACCAGGCTGCCACGGCCGACGAAGCCGGCAACAGCGGCGTCGGCGGGAGAACGATAGATTTCCTGCGGTGGCGCGGCCTGCAGCAGCCTGCCTTTGCTCATCACGGCGACGCGGTCGGCAAGCGCCAGGGCCTCGGCCTGGTCATGCGTGACATAGACGATGGTCGCGCCGGTGCGGCGATGGATATCGCGGAAGGCGTCGACCATCGCGGCGCGCAGATGCATGTCGAGATTGGCGAGCGGCTCGTCGAACAGGATGATCCTGGCCTCGGCGACCAGGCAGCGCGCGAGCGCGACGCGCTGCCGCTGACCGCCCGACAACTCGTCGATGCGGCGCTTGGCGAAGCCGCCCAGACCGACGATGTCGAGCACCGCCGCGACGCGAACTGGGATATCCGCGGAGGGCACATGCCGAGCCCTCAGCGGATAGGCGACGTTTTCGGCGACATCCATGTGCGGCCATAGCGCATAGGACTGGAAGACGACGCCGACATTGCGCGCCTCCGGCGGCAGCTGCCGCTTCGGGTCGGCGACAAGCGCGTCGCCAAGGAACACGCGGCCTTCGCTCGGCGCTTCGAAGCCCGCGACCAGGCGCAGCATCGTCGTCTTGCCGCAGCCGGAAGGGCCGAGCAGCGCCGTGAACGATCCCTGCGGAAAGGCCAGCGAAACGCCGTCCAGCGCGGTGGTGCCGCCATAGCGCTTGACCAGAGACTCGACCCGGATTTCGCTCATCTTTTCGCCCGCGGCAGCTATGATGGCCGGCAATACGGTGGAAATCCGGCATTGGCAATGCAGCCGGCATCGATCCGGACTGACGCCGATCTGCCGCACCGGCGAACCTAATCTTCACCGCACTGAGGTCACATTTGCGAGTCAGAAGGCCGCAAAAGAAACTTTTCAGAACGAGCGGCGTTGCTCCGGTTGCGCCAGTTCGGGAGACAGGGAATGGACAGACTGCAATTCGAGGTGCCGGTGCGCATCACGCCCGCGCCTGGCCTGCCGGTCGAGGAAATCTACAGCGTCGAGCAGGCGCTCGATTTCCTGCAGGATTGGCCGAAGCGCCGGCAGGGCAAGGTCTACGACGCCGCGTTCAACGCCTGCTTCGGCGCGACGGTCGATGTGGCCAGCGCCGAGGAAGCCTGCCGCGCCTTCGCAGCCTTCTGCCGCGTCAGCGGATTGCTGGCGAGGGACGCCATGTTCCCCGGCAAGCGTGGCAGCAGGGCAGGGACCTATCGCGAGGCACGTGCTTGAAGCGTGACGCGCTTGAGCCTTTGCAGCTGGTTCAGCCGCCGAACGACACGCCGCGATAGCGCATCCCCACCTGCACGCCGCGTACGATCACGCGCGACAGGATTTCCATATCCAGCGGCATTTGCGGACGCCACACGTCGAGCAGGAGAGCGACACGGGGCTGATCCGAGTTGTTCATGACTTCGTGCTCGAAAGTATCGTCCCATAGCATGCATTCGCCGTCGGCGATGCGCCTTTCCTCGTGATTGATCATCATGATCGTTGCCGGACGACCGTCCGGCTGCTTCGGGATGACCAGGCCAAGATGGAACCGCATGATGCCGCGAAAAGGCCCGCGGTGCGGCGGGATGTGCTTGCGCGGGGCCAGGAACGAGACAGCCGCCGATTTGACCTCGGGGCACTCCGAAAGCAACCGGCTCAGGACCGGCATCCTTGCGATGTTTTCCGGAACGGTCATGTCGTAGGCCTTGAGCACGAACATGCGCCAGTCGAGACCATCATTGGCCGAGATATCGGCCTGCTCCGGCATGATGTCGTGGAAGCGCGGCGCCTTGTTCAGCTTCGCCGCCAGCGCCTCATCGCGGATATCCTGCCAGGCGGCGGTGAACTTCGCGGCATTGGGAAAATGCGTGCCGGCATCAAGAATGGCCGGTGCATCTATGCGCTTTTCATAGATACGGCGGACCAGATTGGTTCCCAGATCGTAGGCGCCTGACATCTCATTACCTCAACGACGCTTTTATATAGCGGGATATTGCGTGCGGGCATCGCTCACGCGAATTTGTAGACACCGTGCGCCCCGATCCCCGCTGGCCTTCGTATCACTGGGTCTTCGACGCCAGCCGCGGACCGGTGCGGACGTCGATGATTTCGGGCCTGGCGGTCTCGATCGCACCGTTCCAGCCGCCGCCTAGGGCCTTGTTGAGGGCTATATAGTCGGTGGCGATCGAGACGCGGCTTTGCAGGACGGAATCGTCGGCGGAATAGGCCGAGCGTTCGGCATCGAGCACGTCGAGAAGGCTGGTCTCGCCGGCCTTGTAGAGCGTTCTTTCAAGGCGCGCGGCATCGCCATAGGACTTCGCGGAGGAGGCGAGCTTGCCGTTTCTGATGCGCTCCTGCGACAGCGAAACCGTGGCGTTTTCCACGTCTTCCAGCGCCGTCAGCACGGCAGCCTTGTAGGCGACGAAATACTGGTCGCGCTGGGCTTTGGCGACGTCGACGGCCGCCTGCAACTGGCCGCCATTGAACAATGGCACGCTGAGCGTGGGGCCAAAGGACCAGCCGATGGTGGAGTTCTTGCCGAGATCGCCGAGCTTGAGAGCCGTGGTGCTGATGTCGCCGGTCAGGCTGACGCTCGGATAGCGCGCCGCCTCGGCCCGGCCGATCTTGGCGGTGGACTGCGCATACTGCCGCTCGGCCAAGCGCACGTCCGGGCGGGTGAGCAGGATGTCGGCCGGGATACCGGTCGGGATCGGCAGGCGCGGCGCCGGGATCGGTGTCGGGCGCTTCAGGCGCTCGTTGAGCGCCGCCGGCGGGCGCCCGGTCAGCACGGAAAGGCGATGCACGGCCTCGGCATAGCTTGCTTCCAGGCTTGGAATGCCGGCTTCCGTGCTGCTGGCCTGTCCTTCCGCCTTGGCGACATCCGCCGCGGTCGCCGAGCCGGCCAGAGCCATCGTGCGGGTGAGTTGGGCGGTTTGCCGCTGCGATGCGGCAGAGCGCCGGGCAAGCGCTATGCGGGCCTGGTAGCCGCGTGCCTGGGCATAATTCGAAGTCACATCGCCAACCAGCGTGAGAAGGGTTGAACGCAGCTCCTCCTCGGAGGCGTTCAGTCCGTAGCTCGCCGCCTCGACGCCCCTGCGGTTGGCGCCGAAGAGGTCGAGTTCCCAGCTGGAATCGAAGCCCGCCTGGTATTGGCTGTAGGACTCGCTGGCCGTCGTGCCCGCGCTGGCTGCGGAGACCCGGTTGCGACTGGCCGATGCTGAACCGTCCGCGGAGGGGAGCAACGTGCCGACCGACTGGCGGTAGCTCGCCCGCGCCTCACGGATCTTGGCCTTGGCGCTTGCCACATCGAGATTGCCGGCAACCGCTTCGTCCACAAGCGCGTTCAGCTCGGGATCGCGCAGGCGCTGCCACCATTTCGACAATTGCGCCGGCTTGGCCGGCTTGCCCGCCTTCTGCCCGCCCCAGCTTGCCGGCATCGCCAGCAAAGGCTTCTGGTAATCCGGACCGACGACGCATCCCGAAAGCAGGGCAGCGGCAAACGCGGGCAAAAAGAGCCCCTTCGCGGTCGCGAGACCGCGTTCAAAATCAAACATTTGAGAGAAACCTTTATTCCGGAGTGGCTGTGGCTTGTGTCCCGCCCGAATTCTGCCCGCCCGTATCCTGCTTGGCCGCCCTGCCTTTGAAGATGCGGCGCACCGTGACGAACAATAGCGGCACCAAAAAGACGCCGATCACCGTCGCCGCGATCATGCCGCCCATGACGCCGATGCCGACCGAGTTCTGCGCGCCGGAGCCCGCGCCGCTGGCAATCGCAAGCGGCGTGACGCCAAGGATGAAGGCCAGCGAGGTCATCAGGATCGGCCGCAGGCGTTGTCGCGCCGCTTCGAGCGTCGCTTCTACCAGCCCCATTCCGGCCGATTGCCGCTCGATGGCGAACTCGACGATGAGGATGGCGTTCTTGGCGGCAAGACCGATCGTGGTCAGCAGCCCGACCTTGAAATAGACGTCGTTGGTCTGGCCGAAGAGGGTGGCCGCCGCCAGCGCGCCGAAAATGCCGATCGGCACCGACAGCATGACGGCGAACGGGATAGACCAACTCTCGTAAAGCGCGGCAAGGCAGAGGAAGACGACCAGCGCCGAGATCGCGTAGAGCGACATCGCCTGGTTGCCGGAAAGCCGCTCCTGGTGCGACAGCCCGGTCCATTCATGCGAATATCCGGCCGGCAGTTGCGCGACCAGCCTGTCGATCTCGTCCATCGCCGCGCCGGAGCTTTGGCCCGCGGCCGCGGCACCCTGGATCTCCACAGCCGCCGAGCCGTTGTAGCGTTCGAGGCGGGGTGATCCGTAGGTCCAGTGGCTGGAGGCGAAGGCCGAGAACGGCACCATGGCGCCGCCGGAGTTGCGGACCTGCCATTTGTCGAGGTCTTCCGGCTGCATGCGGAAGTCCGGGTCCGACTGCAGATAGACCGGCTTCACCCGGCCGCGATCGATGAAGTCGTTGACGTAGTCGCTGCCCCAGGCGGTCGACAGCGTGTTGTTGATGTCGGCAAGGCTGATGCCGAGCGCACTGGCCTTTTCCTGGTCGATGTCGACCGAAAATTGCGGCTGATCCTCCTGGCCGTTGGGGCGGGTGTTGGCGAGCAGCGTGCTCTTCGCGGCAAGACCGAGAAGCTGGTTGCGCGTCTGGATCAGCGCCTCATGGCCGGCGCCATTGACGTCCTGCAGGTAGAAATCGAAGCCGTTGGTGTTGCCGAAGCCCTGGATGGCGGGCGGGGCAAGCGCGAAGACCTGGGCGTCCCTGATCTTGGAGAAGGCGCCCATGGCGCGGCCGGCGACCGCCGAGGCGGCGAGCGCCGGCGTCTTGCGCTGGTCGAAATCCTTCATCCGCACGAAGGCGATGCCGACATTCTGTCCGGCGCCGCCGAATCCGAAGCCGGAAGCGGTGAACACGCCTTCGACCGCGTCCTTCTCTTCGTTGAGATAATGGTTGGTCACCTCAGCCAGCACACGCTCGGTGCGATCCTGCGTCGCGCCGACCGGCAGCGATGCGCTGGTGATCAGGATGCCCTGATCCTCGTCCGGCAGGAACGAGCTCGGCAGGCGGGCGAACATCCAGCCCATGCCGATGACGATGGCCAGGAACACGGCGAGGAATCGCCACGAGCGGTTGATGATGCCGTGCGAGCCGTCGCGGTAGGCGATCGTGCCGCGATCGAAGACGCGGTTGAACCAGCCGAACGGACCTCTTTGCGTCGTATGGTCCTTGGCCGGGCGCAGGATCGTGGCGCAGAGCGCCGGCGTCAGCACCAGTGCCACCAGCACCGAGAGCACCATCGCCGAGACGATGGTGACGGAGAATTGCCGGTAGATGATGCCGGTGGAACCGCCGAAGAAAGCCATCGGCACGAACACGGCCGACAGCACGGTGGCGATGCCGATCAGCGCGCCGGTGATCTCGTTCATCGATTTGCGCGTCGCCTCTTTCGGCGGCAAGCCTTCCTCCTGCATCACGCGCTCGACATTCTCGACCACGACGATGGCGTCGTCGACGAGCAGGCCGATGGCTAGGACCATGGCGAACATAGTGAGGGTGTTGATGGAATAGCCGAAGAAGGACAGCACGCCGAATGTGCCGAGCAGCACGACAGGCACCGCGATCGTCGGGATGATGGTGGCGCGCAGGTTCTGCAGGAAAAGCAGCATCACCAGGAACACCAGCACGATCGCTTCGGCGAGCGTCTTCACCACTTCCTCGATCGACAGGCGCACGAAGGGCGAGGTGTCGTACGGATAGACGACCTCGACGCCTTGCGGGAAGGTCGAGCTCAGGCGGTTGATGGTCGCGCGCACCGCCTCGGCGGTGCTGATGGCGTTGGCGCCGGTCGCCAGGTTGACGGCGACGCCGGCGGCCGGCTTGCCGTTGTAGTGGGCTTGCGTGGTGTAGCTTTCGGCGCCGATCTCGACCTTGGCGACATCGTTCAGCCGCACCAGCGAGCCGTCGGTGTTGCTCTTGAGGATGATGTTGCGGAACTGTTCGGCGGTCTGCAGCCGGCTCTTGGCCGTCACCGTGGCGTTGAGCTGCTGGCCCTTGCGCGCCGGCAAGCCGCCGAGCTGGCCCGCGGAAACCTGCGTGTTCTGCGCCTCGATCGCGGTGGCGACATCGCTCGGCATCAGCGCATATTGCGCCAATTTGTCGGGGTCGAGCCAGATGCGCATGGCATAGCCGGATCCGAAGAGCTGCGTCGAGCCGACGCCTTCGACGCGCTTCAGCGTGTCGTTGACGGTGCTGTCGACATAGTCGGCGAGGTCGGTCGAGTTCATCTTGCCGTCGCTGGAGACGAAGCCGATGACCATCAGGAAGCCGGTCGAGGATTTGGAGACGGTGATGCCGTTGCTCTGGACGACCTGCGGCAACTGCGACTGCACCAGCTGCAGCTTGTTCTGCGTCTGCACCTGGGCGGTGTCGGGATTGGCGCCGCTGGTGAAGGTCAGCGTGATCGAGGCCGAGCCGGTCGAGGTCGACGTCGCCGTCATGTAATCGAGATTGTCGATGCCGGTCATGCCCTGCTCGATGACCTTGGTCACCGAGTTCTCGACCGTCTGGGCATCGGCGCCGGGGTAGGTGGCGCTGATGTTGACGGTTGTGGGTGCGATCTGCGGATATTGCGAGATCGGCAGCGACTGCAGCGCGAGCAGGCCGCCCAGCATGATCACGATGGCGATCACCCAGGCGAAGATCGGCCGGTTGATGAAGAAACCCGACATCGCTCAGTTCCCGGTTGCGCCAGAGGCTGGTTGCTTTGCGGCGCCGGCGGCGTTGCCGCCTGCGGGGGCGGCCGAGGCGGAGCTCTGCTCGCGGTCCTTGATCTCGCCGGTCGTCTCGTCGATCGTCACCTCGGCGGCGGTTGCATCGCCGCCGGCGCGCACCAGCTGCAAACCCTCGACGATGACGCGGTCGCCATCGCTGATGCCGGAATCGACCAGCCAGTTGTTGCCGACACTGTTGCGCACGCTGAGCGTCCGCTGCTCGACCTTGCCCTGGGCGTTGACGACCATGGCCGTCGCCTGGCCCTTGGGATCGCGGGTGACGCCGCGCTGCGGCACAAGAAAGCTGTTCTGGGCGACACCTTCCTCGACGATGGCGCGCACATACATGCCGGGTAAGAGCAGCCGGTCGGGATTGGGGAACTGGGCTCTGAGCGCGAAGGTGCCGGTGGACTGGTCGACATTGGCGCCGGCGAATTCCAGCTTGCCGTTCTGCGCATAGATGGTGCCGTTGTCGAGCTTCAGCTTGACGCTGACATTGGGCCCGCTGAACTTCAGCCTGCCTTCGTTGATCGCCTGGCGCAGGTTGAGCAGGTTGGTGCTGGACTGCGTGACGTCGACATTGATCGGGTCGAGCGAGCGAATAGTGGTCAGCACCGTTTCCTGGTTGGCCGTGACCAGCGCACCCGGCGTCAATGTCGATTTGTCGATCCGGCCGGCGATCGGCGCGGTGATCGAGGTGCGGTTGAGGCTGATCTTGGCGGTCTCGACGCTGGCCTTGGCCGAAGCGACGTCGGCCTGGGCCTGCGCCAGCGTCGCGGCGGCATCGTCGTAATCCTGCTTCGAGACCACGTTCTGCTTCAGCAGCCCGGAATAGCGGTCGAACTTCGCCTGCGCGGTGGGGACGGCGGCTTCCGCCTTCTGCTGCGTGGCGACGGCGCTGTCATAGGCGGCCTGATAGCTCGCCGGATCGATGAGGTAGAGCGGCTGTCCCGCCACCACCTCGGCGCCTTCCTGGAACAGGCGCTGCTGGATGATGCCGTCGACCTGCGGGCGCACCTCGGCGACGAGCGAGGCGGCGGTGCGACCGGGCAGCTCGGCGGTGATCGCGACCGATTGCGGATGCAGCGTGACGACGCCGACCTCGGGCCTGCCGACGCCGCCCATGCCGGGCGGCACCTGGCTCTTTTCCTGCGAGCAGGCCGCCAGGAGAAGCGTGGCGCACAGTATTCCTGCCCAGGGAGACAGGCGGCGCGGCCTCGCCAGCGACGGAGAACGATCAGGTTGGGTATGCATTGGTTGGATCTTTCCCTGGAGTTGCGGTTCTCGCCTGGCCGGCCGCGCCGGGGGCTTCGACCAACAGCTTGCCGAGATGGCGGGCGAGGAAGCTCTGGATGTCGTCCATGAAGGTGTAGATCACCGGCACGTAGACGAGGCTGAGCACGGTCGAGGAGAGGAGCCCGCCGATCACGGCGATCGCCATCGGCGCCCGGGTCTCGGCGTCGGCGCCGATGCCAAGCGCGATCGGCAGCATGCCGGCGCCCATGGCGATCGATGTCATGACGATGGGCCGGGCGCGCTTGCGGGCGGCGTCGAGCAGTGCCTCGAAGCGGCTCATGCCATGCTCCTTCTCGGCGACCAGGGCATATTCGACGAGCAGGATCGAGTTCTTGGCCGCGATGCCCATCAGCATCAGTATGCCGATCAAAGGCGAGATGCCAAGTGCCTTGCCGGTGACCATAAGGAAGCCGAGCGCGCCGCCGACCGACAGCGGCAACGCCACCAGGATGGTCACCGGCTGCACGAAGCTGCGGAAGAGCAGCACCAGCGTCAGGTACATCAGGATGATGCCGGCGGCGATCGCGGTGGCGAAGCCGGAAAACAGCTCCTGCATGCGCTGGGCATCGCCGCGCGCCAGCTCGTGCACGCCTTGGGGCAGGCTTTCCATGATCGGCAGCGCGCGAATGGCGGTCGTCGCCTGGCCAAGCGTCAGGCCAGAGAGATCGGCCTCTATCGTCGCGCTGCGGCTGCGGTCGACACGCGTGATGCTGTTCGGCCCGGCATTGAAGCCGATGTCGGCGACGGCGCCGAGCGGCACCGTGCCCTTGCTGCCGGCCAGTGGCAGGACGGCAAGCTTGGCCGGGTCGTCGATGGCTCCGTCGGGCAAGGTGACGACGATCGACACCTGGCGGTCGCCGAGATTGTATTTCGCCAAGCTGGTGTCGGTGTCGCCGATGGTGGCGATCTTCACTGTCGCGGCGATCTCGGTCGGCGTGACGCCAAGCTCGGCAGCCTTGGCGCTGTCGGGCCGCACGATCAGCTCGGGCTTGGTGGTTGCGGCCGTCGAGGTCGGGTTGATGAGGCCCGGCACGGATTTCATCTCCTCGATCAGCGCGTTGCTCGCCTTCTCGAGCGCCGCGCCGTCTTCGCCGACCAGCGTGATCGACACCTTGGCGCCGGCGAAGCCGTCGGCGCCGAACTGGATGCGGGCGCCGGGGATGCCGTTGAGCTTCGGCGAAGCCTCGGCCTCGAATTGCTGCTGGCTCATGCTGCGTTCGGCGCGCGGCTTGAGGTTGACCGTGACGGTCGCGGTGCGCACCTCGGCCGAGCTCGAGCCCTGGTTCGGCCCGCCACCCGAGGAGGCGGCCGTGCCGATCGTGGCGAACACGCTGTCGACGGCCGGCTCCTGATCCAACCGCTTGGTGATCTCCTGCACCACCGCCGTGGTCTGCTCGATGGTCGAGCCGGGCTGCAGCTCGACCGAGATCATTGAGCGGCCGCGATCGGCCGCCGCCATGAATTCGGTCGGCAGCTTCGTTGCCAGCGCCATCGAGCCGGCGAAGAAGGCGATGCCGGCCAATAGCGTGATCCAGCGGTGGTCGAGCGCCTTGCGCAGCAGCCAGAGATAGGTCGGCACCCAGGCTGGCAGGTCGTCCTCGTCATGGCCGCCGGCACGCACCAGATAGGCGCCCATCAGCGGGGTGAGCATGCGCGCCACCAGCAGCGAAAACAGCACCGACACGCAGACGGCGACGGCAAAGGAGAAGAAGAACTTGCCGGGAATGCCGGGCATGAAGGCCACGGGCAGGAACACGGCGACGATGGTGGCGGTGGTCGCCACCACGGCCAGCCCGATCTCGTCCGCAGCTTCGATTGCCGCCTGGTAGGCGCTGACGCCGGTCTGGCGCATGTGGCGCACGATGTTCTCGATCTCGACGATCGCGTCGTCGACGAGGATGCCGACCACTAGCGACAGCGCCAGCAAGGTGATGTTGTTGAGCGAGATGTCGAAGGCCGCCATCACCGCGAAGGTCGGGATCAGCGACAGCGGCATTGCCACCGCCGACACCAGCGTCGCCCTGATGTCGCGTAGGAACAGCCAGACCACGCCGATGGCGAGCAGGGCGCCGAGCCAGAGCGCCTCGAGGGCGGCGTCATAGCTTTCTTGGACGAAGCCGGACGAGGAGGTGACTTCGGTGAACCTTGCCTTCGTGGTCTTCGCGCCCATGTCGGCGATCGCGGCGCGGGCGGCCTTGACCACATCGATTTCGCTCGAGCCGACCGATCTGTAGACGTTGAAGGCGACGACCTGCCTGCCGTCGAGATAGGCGGCCTGGCGCGGCTTCTCCCAGCTGTCGACGACGGTGCCGAGGTCGGAGAGCTTGACGTCGCCGGCGCCGCTCAGCGCGATGCGGGTATCCGCCAGCGCCTCGAGCGTCGTGGCGCTGGCGAGCGTGCGTACCGACTGTTCCTGGCCGCCGATATTGGCGCGGCCGCCCGGCTGGTTGACGTTGTTGGAGGCGAGCGTCTGGCTGACATCGCCGGCGCTGATGCCGAGCGCCGCAAGGCGGTCGGGGTCGAGCTCGACGCGGATGACCCGGTCGACGCCGCCGGAACGGGTGATCTTGGAGACGCCGTCGACACCGAGCAGGACCTTAGCGACGTCGTTGTCGATGTACCAGCTTAGTTGATCGGGCGACATGGTCGGCGCCTCGACGACAAAGGTCAGCACCGAATTGCCAGTTGCGTTGACCTTCGCCACGACCGGCGTCTGCGCGGCGGCAGGCAGGCTGGACTGCACGCCGGAAACGGCGTTGCGGACATCATTGGTGGCGGTCTCCGGGTCGGTGCCGAGGGTGAACTCGACCGTGGTGACGGACGAGCCCTCGCTGATCGAAGTCGAGACGTCGTCGACGCCTTCGAGGGTCGCGACCGCGTTCTCGATGACGCGCGCCACCTGGACTTCCATTTCGCTCGGCGCCGCGCCCGGCTGCGCCACCGTGACTGTGACGGTCGGCAGGTCGATGTCGGGCATGTTGTTGGTGCGCAGATGCATGAAGCCGTAGACGCCGGCGATCGCGAGCGACAGGAATAGCACGATGGTCGGAACCGGATTGCGGATCGACCAGGAGGAGATGGCATTCATTGTGCCCGCTCCGCCGTGCTTGCGGCATCGGCCGTCGCTTCGCCGGCGGCGACGCGTACGAGGTTGCCGTCGTTGAGGAAGTCAGCGCCGGCGACGACGACGGAGAGGCCTTCCGACAAGCCGCGTTGGATGGCGACGCGGCCATTCTGGCGCGTGCCGGTGGCGACGGGACGCGCGCTGACCTTGCCTTGATCGTCGACGACGAACACGGCCGGCTTGCCGTCATGCCAGACCAGGGCCGTCTCGGCGACGGCGAGTTGCCGGGACGCCGCCGTCTCGATGGTGACGCGGGCAAACATGCCAGGCTTCAGGCCCGAGCCTTCACCGACCGCGACATAGACGGTGGCGAGACGCGTCGTCGCGTTGACCGTCTCGGCTATCTGGGAAACGCTGCCGGAAAAGCCGCGACCGGACGCGTCGACGATCTTCGCCGCCTGACCGACCGAGATCGCCGCCAGATCCTTTTCAGGGACGAGGACGCCGACCTCCAACTTGCCGTCGCGGATGATCTTCATCAGCTCGGTGCTGGCCTGGACGATGGAGCCAGCCACGGCCGGCTTGCTGGAGACGACGCCATCAAAGGGGGCGCGGATGGTCGTCCTGTCGAGTTGGGCCTGCAGCCGCTCGGCGGCGGCTTCGGCCTGGTCGATGCCTGCCCTGCCGGTCTTGACGGCGGTCGCCTTTTCCTCGGCGGTCTCCGTGCTGACGGCGTTGCTGGCCAACAGCTTGTCGGCGCGCGCGGCGGCCGACAGCGCGGAGTCGAGCGCCGCCTGCGCCTGGGCGACGGCTGCCTTCTGCTCGGCAAGCTGGGCCTTGAGAAGCGAGTCGTCCAACCGGGCGACGACATCGCCGGCCCTTACATGGTCGCCCTCGGCCGTCAGGACCTCGGTCAGGCGCAGGCCGCTCTCTTCCGCGCCGATCGTCGCTTCCTGCCAGGCAGCCACCGTGCCGGTGGCGCCGACGGAAGATGTGATCGCCTCGGCATGAACCCGCTCCACTGAAACGGTGAGCGTGGCAGCCTGAGCAGGCGCGGCTTTCCCGACCTCCGGCTCCGGCGCGCCGCGGCCATAGGCCTTCAGCATCGCGGCGACACCGGCCGCGACCAGTACGGCGACGAGGAGAAGATGGCTTTTACGCAATTTTCCGGTCATGATTTTCGGTGTTCGATGGCGAGATCGGAAGCGACAGGCGGTAGGCGGCGAAGCTCAGCCGGATCGCCCCCTTCAGCACCTGCTTCGACAGGATCCGCTGCGCGGCGCCGGCGCCGCGCAGCGGATCCGGTCGAAGCAGGTGCGGAAGGGGGCGATCCGGCTGAGCTTCGCCGCCTACCGCCTGTCGCTTCCG
>NZ_VFUA01000114.1 GCF_006440735.1 Mesorhizobium sp. B2-7-1
GTCCCATTTCCTCAAGCTCTACGAGGATGTCGGCCTGCCCATGCAGCGGCATTATCTGGGAGAGCCTTTCGGCTTCTTCCAAACCCACATCGGCGATCTCTCCCGGACCGTGCACTTGTGGAAATACGAGAGCCTTGCCGACCGTGAGGAGCGTCGCGACCGCATGGAAGCAGACCCGGAATGGCAAGCCTATCGGCGCAAGGTGATCGAGACGGACTATCTCCTCGACATGCACAACCAGATCCTGAAGCCGGTTTCGTTCTTCAACCCCGGCAAGTGACATGCAGCTCGTTTTCTCGGCCGAGGGCAAGGTCTGGCCTATCCAACTGAACGGCGACGCTCTGCGCACCCGCCGCTCGCTGCTGGCCGCCCTGCCCCTGCGTTTGCAGTTGCACACGCCCAAGATCGCCGGCAGCCATATCTACTGGCACGCCCCCTTCGTCGAGGACGTGGAGGGCGCGACCCATGTGCTCGACGCCAAGGCGGGGGCCTTCATCTACTGGCCGGTGCGGCAGTTCCTGGAAATCACCTTCGCACCGCTCCAGGCCGAGACGGCGGAGATCACCGTGCTCGGCCATCTCGATGCGCCGGTCGAGGGCATCGCGGAGCTCGCCGCGGTGCTCAAGCGGGAACAGGGACGCCGCGTCATCGACGGGACCTTGGCGCTGGCCGACGGAGGGACTGGGGAGGCGCCGCCGGCATCGACGCTTGCACACGACATCGTGGCCGGACGCAAGGTGATCTGGGACCGCATGCCCGACGACATAGCCCGTATCACCGCTTCGCGGGCCATCATGCATCCCGCCGGACCGGTCTTCACGGCTGAGGCGGAGGCGCGCGTCCTGCACGAACTGCTCTGGTGGATCCGCTCCGAGCGGGCAAGCGTCGACGAGGCGGTGCTGCGCCAGACGGCGGCGCTTGCGCTGAACAAGGCGGCTACGCGGCTGCGAGACTTCTGCCATCTCGAGGAGACGCCGTCGCTGCTGTTTCGTCTCGAGAGGGCGATGGAGGAGCAAGTGCCTTTCGACCCGCTTATCAATGAGGCGATCCTCGTCGCCGGCCGTATCGGCGCCTGGCTCGACCTGCTCATCCCATGGAACGACCTCAACGAGGCATTCCGTGCCGCGCTCGATGGAGGAAGGGTCTGAAATGGACAAACTGACCATCGGCGTCGTCGGGTTCGGCGTCATCGGGCAGCGCTGGGCGGCTTGCTTTGCCCATGCTGGTCACGACGTGCGCGTATATGATCCGGCGGAGCGGCGAGAGACAGTCCTCAACGAAGTCCTCCCGGCGCTTGCGGCAGACCTGGACGGCTTGAAGGGCCCCGCGCCCGCGACGGGGGCAATCAGGCTTTTCCCGACGATGGCCGAGACGCTCGAAGGCGTCGACTTCGTGCAGGAGAACGGTCCGGAAGACCTGTCGCTCAAACGGCGGCTGCTTGCCGAGATCGAAGACCATATCGGCGACGAGGTCATCGTCGCCTCTTCCTCCTCCGCGCTGCTCGTCTCCGACATCCAGGCCGAGTGCCGAGTGCCTGGCCGCATCGTGCTTGGTCATCCGTTCAACCCGGCGCATCTGATGCCGCTCGTCGAGATCGTCGGCGGCAGGGCGACCGATCCGCAGGCAATCGCGCGGGCGCGCGCCGTCTACGAAGACGTCGGCAAGAAGCCGGTCACGCTCAACAGGGAAGTGACGGGCCATATCGCCCTGCGCCTGATGGGCGCGATGTGGCGCGAAGCCATAGCCTTGGTGCGCGACGGCGTCGCGTCGGTCGAGGACATCGATCGGGCATTCATGTACGGACCAGGACCGAAATGGACGTTGCAGGGCTCATTCATTTCCAACAGCCTCAATGCCGACGGCATCGAGGACTTCCTGCGCAAATACGGTCCCACCTATCAGGCCATCTGGGATACGCTGCTCGAGGCCAGGCTCGACGCCGACACGATCCGGGCGGTTTCGGCGTCGACGGGCGCTGCCACGCATGGCCGCGGCCCCGAGGAACTCAGGGCAGCGCGGGACGCCGGGCTGGTTGGCATCCTGAGGACGGTCGCCGAACACGGCGCGCTTTGATCATAGCAGCTTGGGAGGACGCGCATGGACTATCGCACCGCTCTCGTCACCGGAGCCTCCAAAGGCATCGGCGCGGCGATCGTTGAGAGTCTCGTGGCGGAAGGGCTGACGGTTTATGCGCTGGCGCGCAGCAACGACGCGCTGCTTGCCTTGCGGGAGCGGCTTGGGCCGCAGATCAAGCCCATTGCAACCGACGTTCGCGATGGCGAAGCAATCATGTCCGCGCTGGGCACCGCCGAAATCGACGTGCTGGTCAACAATGCCGGCGGCTTGGCGACGGTGCGCCCCTTGCATGAACAAAGCGCCGAAGAGACGGCGGAGGTGGTGGAACTGAATCTCACCGCGCCGCTGCAACTCATCCGCCTTCTCCTACCCGGTATGATCGCGCGCAAGCGCGGCCACATCTTCACCCTGACCAGCACGGCGGCCAGCGGTATCTTTGCCGGTACGACAGCCTATGGCGCGGCAAAGGCCGGCCTGTCGCAAGCGGGCCGCATCCTGCGCTTCGATCTTGCAGGCACCGGCGTGAGGCTGACCGAAATCGCACCTGGACGCGTCGAGACGGATTTCTACCTCAAGGCCTTTGACGGAGACCGCGAAGACCTGCGCAAGCGCATGTATTGCGAGCAGCGGCCATTGCGCCCGGCCGACATTGCCGCCGCGCTTGTTTCAGCGCTGCGGATGCCTGACCATGTCGACATCGCGGAATTGACCATCGCGCCAAGCGAACAGGCGGCCGGGGGCCAGAAATACCCACCGCCGCCGCTACGATGACTAGCCTCGCATAGCCGCTTCTATGTATCGGCAGGCCCGCCGGTCAGCTTCGCGAGAACCGCCATGCAGGCCTCCTCCCAGGCCATCGGCACCTCGCGCGCCGAGAGAACCTGCAGTCCCCGTTCGGTGATCCCACCCGGCGTCACCAATTCCTGCAGCATCCGCTCCATCGGGTCTCCCTTTTCGGCGATCAGTCGCCCAGCCGCCACGAAGGTCCCTGCCGCTAGCCGGCGAGCCGCCGTGGGATCGAGGCCTTGGGCACTCGACCATTCCGCCGTCCTGCGGATGAGGTCCTGTGCCCAGCCGTAGACCGCGGCACTGACCGTCGCGACCTCGAAATCCCTCTCGCTGGAGAGTGCTATCGGGGGGCCTAACCGGTCCAGCACCGCCCTCGCCTGCTCCACGTCGGGATAGTAGACCGTCGGACTGGCCTCGATCTCGGAAGCAGTGAGCGGCATGGCGCGAACGATGCGCGCCGGCGCGACATCCAGACCGGCCAGCGGCACGCCGGCGCAAACCGATATCACGGTCTGCCCCTTTCGCCACGGCAAGCCGCTGACTGCCTCCGGCGCATGGATGGGCCGCACAGCGAGCAGGACGACATCGGAAAACTCAACGAGTTCGCGATTGTCGGCGGCGAGCCGAAAGCCGTGCTGGAGCGCAAGGGCCGCGGCCTTACCGCGTGGAGACAGGATGATTGCCGCTGGATCCAACCCGGACCGCAGAAACCCGGTCAGCATGGAAGTGGCCAGATGCCCGACGCCAAGAATGCCAATGATCATTTCCTTCCCCCCGAAGCGCCGCTTGCCATTCGTATGAACTTGCGAAAGAAGTGTGAGCCGCAAAGTGTCGACACAATCTGCAGACAAATCCGATTGGAACTTTCATGACCGAACGAGTTGAGGGCGACGCCGGCAGCGATCAGCCCGCCATGAACGAGGCCGAAACGCGACGCAGCGCCGACAGCAGCGAACGTGCCTATCTCACGATCCGCAAGCATCTCGTGGAGTTCACGCTCAAGCCCGGCGAGCGCATCAATGAGGTCCAGCTTTCGCGCAGCCTGGGTGTCTCGCGCACGCCAATCCGCGAGGCGTTGAACCGGCTCGCCTCCGAAGGCTTTGTTTCGCTCACACCCAATCGCGGCTTCTTCGTAAGGAGCCTCAGCACCGAAGGCCTGCTCGATCTCTATGAGCTGCGCTCCATCATTGAATGCGCCGCTTTCAAGCTGATGTGCGAGCGCGCCGAAGACCGCGAAATCGATCGGCTGCGGGAATATTGGGAGGCGATCGTCGACGGCTACCGAGACCAGCCGGCCGATATCATTCTGGCTGAGGACGAAGGCTTCCATCTGCTCATCGCCGAGCTCTCGGGAAATCCCGAACTTGTCGCGCAGCTCGCCTCCATCAATGCGCGCATCCGCTTCATCCGCCGTATCCAGATCGAGCACCCTTCGCACGACAAGGCGCAAGTCACCTTCCACTCCGGGATCGTCGCCGCCGCCGTCAAACGAGATGCCGAGGAAGGCATGAAACTGTTGCGCGAACATATCGAAATGACCGTCTCCGCCACACAGCAGGCGCTCAAGGACGCGCTGCTCAAGGTTTTTGCGCCCGACAATGCCGCCGATTTGAAGCGTCGCCGAAAGGTCCGCGATGCCTAATCGGTATCTGACCACAAGATTGAACGCAATAGTGTCGACACTTTCTTGACTGCCACTCCTTTGTCTGCTTCGATGCGCTGGCAAAGAGGGGAGAAGACCGGAACGGCCGCCCTCACGTGACAGCAGATAAGGGGAACCTTCATGAGAAAACTTACCGCCGCGCTCCTTCTCGGCGCCTCACTCTTCGCGGCACCCGCCATGGCGGAGCAGATAACCATCGGCATGGCCGCGCCGCTTTCTGGCCCACAGGCGTATTTCGGCAATACCTGGCACAACGGCTTCAAGCTCTACGTCGACAAACTGAACGCGAATGGCGGCGTCAACGGCGTCACCATTGCCTACGACCAGCAGGACGACAAAGCCGACCCGCGCGAGGGAACGCTCGTCGCCCAGAAGTTCTGCGACAACGACAAGGTCGTGCTCGGTCTTGTGAATTTCAATTCCGGCGTTGCCCAGTCGACGCTGCCGATCTACGAGGACTGCTCGCTGCCCACCATGACCTTCGGCTCGAACCCGTCGCTGACCAAACAGGGCTACAAGTTCATGGTGCGCCCCGTCGCCAACGACCTGGCCGGCGCGCTGTTGCCGGCTGAATACGCCTTAGGCAAGCTCGGCGCGAAGACCGCCGTCATCGTCAACGACAAGCAGGTCTTCGGACAGGGGATTTCCGAGATATTCGCCAAGAACTTCGAAGCGGGCGGCGGCAAGGTCCTTGATACCCTGGCGGTTGCACCGACCGACGTCGACTTCACCGCCGTGCTGGCCCAGATCAAGACCAAAAAGCCGGACGCGATCTATCTTGGCGCCGTGATGCCGCAGCTTGCGCTGTTCGCCAAGCAGATGCACGAACAGGGTATAACCGCGGCGCTGATGGTCCCGGACGGCGGCTATACCCCGGACCTTATCAAGCAGGCCGGCGAGGCCAATGTCCAGGGCACGCTTGTCGCCATCCAGGTCCCGCCGATGGACGCTTCCCCCGAGATCGCGGATTTCGCCAAGCTCTATAAGGCCAAGTATGGCGAGGATGCCGGGCCATATTCGATCTACGGCTATGTGCAGGGCCAAATCCTCGAGCAGGTGCTCAAGACGACCAAGGGCCTTACGCGCGAGGACATGAACACCGCGCTCCATGCGGTCAAGGTCAAGACCGCGGTGGGCGAACTGGAGTTCGACGACACCGGCGAACTCAAGGTGGCCCCGTCGTATCTTTACAAGGTCGAGGGCTCGGACTTCAAACTGGCCGGCCAGAAATAGGCATGCGCCGGAGTCGCTTGCCTCGGCGGCGGTCTTCTTGCTTGTTTGCGGCCGCGCTCCACGGAAGCGCGGCCGTGCCGATTGTTCCTTTCCCCGGCTGCGCCAGCCGCGCGGAACCTATTGCATAGGATGCCGGCCCATGCTGGGAAGCCTCATCCAACAAACAGTCAATGCCCTGACGATCGGCTCCATCTACGCGCTGATCGCTCTGGGTTACACGATGGTCTACGGTGTGCTGCGCATGATCAATTTCGCCCATGGCGAAATGTTCATGCTCGGCGCCTACGTGGCTTTCCTTGTGCTCAGCATGTTGATCGGCACCGTGGGCGCCGCCGGCGCCATTGCGCTCGCCGCGGCCTTCGTCATCGCCATCTTCCTGGTGGGTGTCATCGGTGTCGGCATCGAGAGGGTTGCCTACAAGCCCTTGAGGAATTCCACCCGACTCGCGCCGATGCTCTCCTCGCTCGGCGTATCGCTCTCGCTGGTCACCGGCATCCAGATCCTTGCCGGCCCACAGCCCGTCGCCTTTCCGAGCTTCTTTCCAGTCGTCCGATACCAGGTGCTTGGCGGCACCATCACCTCCATGCAGATCGGCATCCTGATCGCGGCCTTCGCACTGATGTTCGGCCTGCAATTCCTCGTCAACCGCAGCCGTATCGGCATCATCGTCCGGGCCGTGTCGGAAAGCCGACCGACAGCTCAGCTCCTGGGCATAAACGTCAACGGCGCGATCTCGATGGTGTTCTTCGTCGGGCCGCTGCTGGGCGCGGCGGGCGGTATCCTCTATGCCAGCTACTACGGCATCATGACGCCGACGATGGGCGCCGTCATCGGCCTGAAGGCCTTCACCGCCGCGATCCTCGGCGGCATCGGCTCGATTCCCGGCGCCATGTTGGGCGCCTTCATCCTCGCTTTCGTCGAGGTCGGCGGAACGGCGCTGCTGCCCGTGATCACGCATGGCATGCTCGGCACCGAATACCGCGACGTGCTCTCCTTCGCGATCCTCATACTCGTGCTTCTGATCCGCCCCGCCGGCATACTGGGCGAAGCCGTGTCCGAGGAAAGCATCGTGTACAAGAGGGAGTTCTGATGTCCGTCGCCGAAACCCTGACCGCAGCCAAGCCGCATTCGGGCCGGGCCATTTCGTTCCTCGTTTTTGCTATCGCGATCGCGCTCATCGCGGCGAGCCCCTTCCTGCCCAACTACTATGTCCGCGTCATCAACAGCCTGCTGATCTACATTCTGCTCGGCATCGGGCTCAACATCGTGATCGGCTACACCGGCCTGCTCGATC
Organism: Mesorhizobium sp. B2-7-1; assembly: GCF_006440735.1. Classification (GTDB taxonomy): domain Bacteria; phylum Pseudomonadota; class Alphaproteobacteria; order Rhizobiales; family Rhizobiaceae; genus Mesorhizobium. Next base: position 7,056 of record NZ_VFUA01000114.1, read on the forward strand.
TGGGCTTCGTCGCCTTCTACGCGGTTGGCGCTTACAGCTACGCGCTGCTTGCCAGCCCGCAACTCGACCTGCATTGGCCTTTCCTGGCGATACTCCCGGTCGCAGCCTGCCTCGGCGCGGCCACCGGCATACTGCTCGGCATACCGGTGCTCCGATTGCGCGGCGACTATCTCGCCATCGTCACGCTCGGCTTCGGCGAGATCATCCGCATCATCATCAACAATCTCGACTGGCTCACGGGCGGCCCCAAGGGGATAGCGCGCCTCGACAAGGCCTCGATCCTTGGCATTCAAGTTGCCCGCCCGATCGATTTCTTCTGGCTGCTGCTCATCACCGTGCTCGTGGCCGGCGTGCTGGTCTGGCGTCTGGAGCGTTCCATCCTCGGCAAGGCCTGGGCCGCCATCCGCGAGGATCAGGACGCCGCACGCGGCATAGGCATAAACACGACCAACGCCAAGCTTGCCGCCTTCGCCACGTCCGCGACGATCGGCTCGATCGCGGGAGCGATCTTCGCCGCCTCCCAGCGCTTCGTCAGCCCGGAGAGCTTCACGCTCCAGGAATCGGTTCTGATCGTGCTGATGATCGTGATCGGCGGCATCGGCAACATTCTGGGCATCGTGGCGGGCGCAGCGATCCTGATGCTATTGCCGGAGGTGCTGCGTGAATTCGCCGAATGGCGCATCCTCTTCCTCGGCCTGTTGATGATCTTCCTGATCATCGTGCGCCCGGCCGGCATCGTCCCGCGCAGCTTCGGGCCGGACAAGCTCATCCGGAGGCTTTTCGGCAAATGACCCTGGTCTTCGACAAGCTGCGAAAGCAATATGGGCAGGTGGTCGCCATCGACGACGTGACGACCTCCTTCGCCCCCGGGCTCATCCACGGCTTGATCGGACCGAACGGCGCGGGCAAGTCGACGCTCATCAACATGACCGCCGGCTCCTACAGTGTCTCCTCGGGATCGATCGCCCTCGACGGCAAGCGCCTAGACACGCTCAAGAAATACCAGATCGCGAATTCCAGAGTGGCCCGCACCTACCAAAACATCCGCCTCTTCGACCAGATGACGGTGCTCGAGAATCTGGAAGTATGCTTCTATCCGGCCGATGTCGGCGGCACTTGGAAGGAAGTGGTGTGGCCGCCCTATGCATCGGCCAGACGTGAAAAGCGACGCGAGAAATGCATGGACATTCTGCGTTTCTTCGACCTGCAAGGCTATGCGGAGACCGATGCCGGAAGCCTTCCCTACGGCCGCCAGCGCATGCTGGAAATCGCCCGCGCCCTGGTGTGCGAACCGCGTGTGCTGCTGCTCGACGAGCCAGCCGCTGGTCTCAACCACCACGAGACGGCGGAACTGACCGCAAGGCTGGCCGCCCAGCGCGTACCCGACCGGATCACGATCGTCGTGGAGCACGACATGGATCTGGTCATGAAGCTTTGCGACAACATCATCGTCATGCATCACGGCAAGCTGCTCTTCCAGGGCACGCCCGCCGAGGTCCAGGCGAGCCCCGACGTCCAACTCGCCTATCTGGGAACCGCCAATGACATCGACGAAATCCGGGCCGCTGCTCAGGATCGCCGGGCTCAGCTCGGGATACGGGCGCGTCGGCGTTCTTGAAAACATCGATATCGAGGTCGATCCAAACGAGATCGTCGTCGTGCTTGGTCCGAACGGCGCGGGCAAGACGACGTTGCTCAACTCCATCTCCGGCGTCGCACGGCCGAGCGCTGGCTCGATTACCTTCGAGGGGCGCGACATCACCGGTATGCGTCCAGAGCAGGTCGTGCGCCTCGGCATCACCCATTGCCCGGAAGGCCGCCAGATCTTCCAGCGGCTGACGGTCGAGGAGAATCTTGTCGCCGCTCACATCCGCCGAGCGGGTAAGAGCTTTGAGGCGCTGCGCGCCGAGGCGTTCGATCTCTTCCCGGTGCTCAAGGAGCGCCGCAACAGCATAGCGAGCCGGATGTCGGGCGGACAGCAGCAGATGCTGGCAATCGGCCGCGCACTGATGGCCGAACCGAAGCTGCTGATGCTCGACGAGCCGTCCCTTGGCCTCGCCCCCAAGATCGTCCACCAGATATTCCGCATCATCCTGGACCTGTCGCGCAACGGCATCTCTATCCTGCTCGTCGAGCAAAACGTCCAGCTCGCGCTGGAATGCGGCGACTACGCCTATCTTCTGAACACTGGCAAGGTGAAGCTTCACGGGCCGGCACAGGAGATAGCCGAGCACTCCGCGCTGAGCGAGCATTACCTTGGCGGCGTCACCGGGACTGTCCTTCATGTTTGAGGTCGACTGGAAGACGCCGCATCTGTGGCGCAAGACCGCCATTTCACGACAGACGGCGCCTGCGCTCGGAGGCGACGCGAAGGCCGACGTGCTGGTTGTCGGCGGCGGTTTCACCGGCATGGCCGCGGCGCTTGGCGCGCGCGACAGCGGGGTCGACGTCGTCCTGCTCGAAGGCAACGAGATCGGATCGGCCGCCTCCGGCCGCAACAACGGCCTTGTCATCTCGCATCATTCGAAGGCATCGCCTTCGGAATTCGAGGCTGTCTACGGCAAGACCGTCGGCACGCGCTACAACCGCATGGTGGCGGACGCCGCAGGCGTCGCCTTCGGTCTGATGCAGCGCTTCAATATCGATGCCCATCAGGTACAGGAAGGCTGGATCCAGCCCGCCCACACCGAGGCTACCCTCGCCCGCGCCCGTCAGTTCCACGACGAGTGGAAAGCCTTCGGCGCGGATGTCTCCTGGCTTGATCGCGCAGAGGTCAGCGCTCGCATCGGCAGCCCCTATCTCGGCGGTTGGAAGGTCCACAATTCGGGCCACATCAATCCGTTCGCCATGACAATCGGTCTCGCCGCCGCCCTGGAACGCGAAGGCGTGACCATCCATGAGAACTCCCGTGCGACTAGGATCGAACGCCTGCGAGGCGGCTGGCGCGTCTTCACCGGATCGGGAAGCGTCAGCGCGCCCCAGGTGATCCTCGCGACCAACGCGCTGACCGGCGACATCTGGCCGGGCCTGAAGAAGACGCTGGTGCCCTTCAAGGTCTTCCAGGCTGCGACCGCTCCGTTGTCCGATGAATTGCGCGCCGGAATTCTTGTCGGCAACCCGGCCGTGTCCGACATGCGCCAGGACCTTCGTTACTTCCATTACGACCGCGACAACCGGCTGGTCAGCGGCGGCACGCATACGTTCTGGTTGAATGAGGCCGACCGCGGCCGCGCCAAGGTCTCGCATATGCTCGGCAAGGCATTCCAAGCCTTCGGCGGCGAGCCCGAGATAGTGGAGTACTGGCACGGCACCTTCGCGGTGGTGCCCGACCGCAGACCTCGCCTCTACCGGTTGGCTCCGGGGCTTGTGTTCGGCGGCGTATATTCGGGCCGCGGCGTAGCGCTTTCGATGTCGCTCGGCCAGGAGATCGGCCGCTGGGCGGCGGGCCGCCGCACCGACGAGCAGATGTCGCTGCCGGTCACCAACATGAAGCCGATTCCGTTTCATCCGATCGCGGTGCAAATCGCCAACCGCACGCATGCATGGAACCGTTTTCGGGATCGCCGCTCGTAAGACACAGAGTGGCTATGAACATTCCAGGAGGCTGTCCATTCGGCCCTGGAGCGGTTCAGCGTTTCACAGAATCGCCGCACCGCTCGGGCGGAAACCCGCTACGCAGTTTCTTGGGGATTGCTCGACCAGGATGTCCTTCCTCCTGGCGAACTGAACGAAGATGCCTCGCGCAGTCTCGGCGTCGATCTCACCCGCCAACGCAGCTTTGCAGGCGCGGATCGCAGCTTTCTGTTCCGGGCTATTCCCACACCAGTCGATGACGAACTGGTAGGCATCCACCACGGAATTCAATTGACGAGGGAAGCCAAGTCCGACCCATACGCGGACGGGCTTTCGAAAGGTTGGGAAAGCATCGTTTTCCTCCTTCCTACCAGTCATGCGGGTGACCCGCCGGCGTGGCCAGGTTTAGCGCCGACCATCCAAGGCACCGTTGTGGAGACATCCTCAATAATTTTTGCCGATCGCGCGAACCCGGCGAATGCGTCGCGTGCAACGGTCGATGGAATGTATCCGTCGAAGGCCCGCTGGCATGCCCGCTTCGCTGTTTCATAGATCACGCCGCGCCGGTGTCGAGGCCATTCGTCGAGCAAGTCGAATGCGTCCTCAAGACACGCTATTTCTTGAACGAGCCCTTCTGCGACTCTCACGAATACGGGGCTGTCGAATGTCCTATCGCTCATCTTAACCTCCAATTCCTTGAACGATTTCAGACGGTTGAAGTATGGTCGCCTCAAGTCGGAGCGACCCGAAAAAATATATGTGAAATCCGATTTTCAGCGTCAAGGCCCGTCGAGAGACATTTCAGATCTGTACCTGGGCATCACCAAATCTCGATCAAAGCCTCTATCGCTACCGATCTCTCTCGTGTCGAGGAAGATACCCCTCGCCCTCACCGACGATCCCACCGTCGCGGATGGCGTCAGCGGCCACTCACCAATCAGCTTGGCAGTTTCAGCGATTTTTCGGCGAACCGGCATGCCTTTTAAATACGCTCCAACATTTCACGCCAATGAAAATGAACGACCAGCCGGAGCTTCCGGAACAAACACCGCAGGCGCTTGTTAGACGCCAGCGATGCTCCCGATGACGACGTTGAGAGGGAACGCAGCCGCGTCGCATATCAATGCGCCCAATCAAAATAACCCCGGCCGCCGCGTGCGGAGCGGGATTTGCATCAGATCAGGAGCATCCCATATGGCAAAGCCCTCGCGCAGCTCGAACAGCAAAGCTGTCGTTCACGATCAGAAACTTGGCCGCGGCAATGGCGGCGAATTGCACCAGATAGCCGAGGGCGACACGCCGCTGTTGACGACGGCGCAAGGCGGACCTGTATCGGACGATCAGAACTCGCTGAAGATCGGCGATCGTGGGCCCACCGTGCTCGAGGACTTTCATTTCCGGGAGAAGATTTTCCATTTCGACCATGAGCGTATTCCGGAGCGCGTGGTGCACGCTCGCGGCTATGGCGCCCACGGCTTCTTTGAGACTTACGAGCCGTTGGCGAAGTACACGCGCGCCGACATCTTCCAACGCGCCGGCGAGAAGACGCCGGCCTTCGTCCGCTTTTCGACCGTCGCCGGCAGCAAAGGCTCGTTCGATCTCGCCCGAGATGTCCGCGGCTTCGCGGTGAAGCTCTACACCAAGGAAGGAAACTGGGACATCGTCGGCAACAACATCCCGGTGTTCTTCATCCAGGATGCGATAAAGTTCCCGGACATGGTCCATGCGGTCAAGGAAGAACCGGACCGGGCCTTCCCGCAGGCGCAATCGGCGCATGACAATTTCTGGGACTTCATCAGCCTGACGCCGGAATCCATGCACATGATCATGTGGGTGATGTCGGATCGGGCGATCCCCCGCTCCTTCCGGTTCATGGAAGGTTTCGGCGTTCACACCTTCCGGTTCGTCAATGCCAAGGACGAATCCACATTCGTCAAGTTTCACTGGAAGCCGAAGCTCGGACTTCAATCGGTCGTCTGGAACGAGGCAGTCAAGATCAACGGCGCCGATCCCGACTTCCACCGCCGCGATCTATGGCAGTCCATCCAGGCGGGCAACTTCCCGGAGTGGGAGTTGCGCGTCCAGCTCTTCGACCAGGAGTTCGCCGACAGCTTCGATTTCGACATACTGGATCCGACCAAGATCATTCCCGAGGAGATCATCGAGCCGATGCCGGTTGGGCGACTGGTCCTCGACCGGATGCCCGACAACTTTTTCGCCGAGACGGAACAGGTAGCGTTTATGACGCAGAACGTGCCACCCGGCGTCGACTTCTCAAACGACCCTCTGCTGCAAGGTCGCAACTTCTCCTATCTCGATACCCAACTGAAACGGCTTGGCAGCGCCAACTTCACGCACCTTCCGATCAACGCGCCGAAGTGCCCGTTCCACCATTTCCAACAGGACGGACATATGGCAATGCGCAATCCCACCGGTCGCGCGAACTATCAGCCGAATTCGTGGGGCGAAGGCCCGAGAGAGTCGCCGGACCGCGGTTTCCGCTCTTTCGCCGACGCCGAGAGTGGCCAGAAGCAGCGCATACGGGCTGAGAGTTTTGCCGACCACTACAGCCAGGCGAGGCAATTCTTCAACAGTCAGACCGAGCCGGAGCAACGCCATATCGCGATGGCCCTGACCTTTGAGCTGAGCAAGGTTGAAATGCCGATCATCCGTGAGCGGATGGTGTCGCATTTGCTGAACATCGACAACGGACTTGCCGAAACCGTCGCCGACAAGTTGGGGATGAAAGACCTGCCCAAGCCGGCCGATGCCGCGGTGCGGCCGCGCGACGACCTTGAGCTATCCCCGGCCCTCAGCATCATCGAGAATGGACCCGACAGCTTCGCCGGCCGGAAGGTCGGAGTGCTCGTGGCCAACGGGGTAGATCCCAAGCTTCTCAAGAAACTGCAATCTGGCATCGAGACCGAAGGCGCGGTCATGGAGGTCATCGCGCCAAAGGTCGGCGGTGTGGAGGCCGCCGACGGCAGCTGGATCGAGGCCAAGCACATGATCGACGGCGGGCCGTCCGTCCTGTTCGACGCGGTGGCGCTGCTGCTCACCGAAGAAGCGGCACAGCACCTGACGGCGGAAGCAGCGGCTCGCGATTTCGTCGCCGATGCCTTCGCCCATTGCAAATACATCGCTTTCACGTCGGGAGCGACGCCACTGTTTGCTAAGGCTGGCATTGAACCCGATGAGGGCATGATCGAGCTTGGCGGCGCTGATACGATCGACACCTTCATCGAGGCCTGCAGAAAGCTTCGTCTTTGGGCTCGAGAACTGGGGACCAAGCTGTGACCTATGCCACCCATTGGGCAACTAGGCCTGCCACGCAAAAGGCCCATGGCCACCGTCGAGATCCAGCCTAACGAGCGCAGCCAGCCTTGGACAAGGAACTCGCCCGTGATGTCGGCGCGCGCCGCCATCAGCATCATCACGACCATGACCGGAACAGATCCCGTTGATGATGTCACTCCAGTAGAGGGCATTGATAGGGTCGATCGGGGTGAACATGATTCCGGTTCCCAGCACCGTGGCCGCCGCAAGCGTGCCGTAAAACGCCACGGCCTCCTTGGGCTTGCGTGCGAGCCCGACTTTCCACTGCAGCGCTTCTCCCACACCGAAGGCAGCCGACCCCGCGAGCACCGGAACGGCCAACAGGCCGGTTCCGATGATCCCTGCCGAGAAGATCACGAAGGCAAATTTGCCGGCTACAGGCTCCAGCGCCTTTGCAGCATCCGTGGACGACGAGATATCCATCACACCTGCCCTGTGCAGCGTGGCGGCCGTCGTGAAGATAATGGCGATCGCGATAAGGTTGGAGAGCGCCATTCCGACCAGCGTTCGGCGCGAATGCGTTGAAAGGCTTGCGACGCTTGCCACGGAGCCCATTTCAAGGGCTGCGCAGCCGGGTCCTGCTTTTCCTCTTCCACCTCCTGCGAGGCCTGCCAGAAGAAAAGATAGGGAGAGATGGTCGTTCCCAGGATTGCAAGCAACGTGGTGAAGAAAGTGCCGTTCCATTCGACATGCGGGATCAGCAACCCTTTGGCCGCCTCAATCCACGGTACCTTGGCCGCAAACATGGCAGCGACATAGGCGAATAGGCTGAGAGTAGTCCATTTGAGGATTTTGACGTAGCGGCTGTACTTCAGAAAAACGATCGCCGCCACGCTGATCATCGCAAAGGCCAGCACATAGAGCGAGCTGGGCCCTCCAACGAGAAGCTTCAGCGCATCCGCCATCGCGCTCAGATCGGCGCCGATGTTGATGACATTGGCGACGAAAAGCAGGACCACGACAGAATAGAGCAGCACCCGCGGATAATGGCGATAGAGATTTCCGGAGATGCCTCTACCCGTTGTGCGCCCGATCCGACCAGCGATTTAAAAAGCATCGTCCAGCCGATATTGAACCCGAGCTGCGCCGGCCTGGCTGTAGGTCCCTATTCCCGACGGGTCGTCATCGGAAGCGCCGGTGATGAAGCCGGGTCCGATCGTACGAAGGAAACGTTGAAACGGGCCTTTGGCAACTTTGCTGCTCTGGTCACGCTCCACCGAAGCGCTTGTGTCTGTCATTTCAGTGCGCCCGCATCGGGGTCCGGCGAAACCACCATCGATTCCCCGGCGAGGGAATCGAGCACCTGCAGGGCGGCGCTCCGACTGGTGTCCATCAGCAGGCGCTGCTGTCCCGCCGCTATCCGGTAGGCTTCGAAAGCAACGCGGGGCGCGCAGTCACCAGCCATGGCCTTTCCCAGCAAGTCCGCAGCCCTGACATAATCGTTGGATGCTCGGTTCGGCCACCGCTTGCCGAGCGTGGCCGCAGCCTCGGCAAGATTGCAGACAACGGTCGGCTGGCTGCTGCCGGGGAATTTGACGGTGAGAGGCAGAAAGTCAGGCATGGGCGCACTCCGCTGTAGCGCAAAGTGAACGCGCCGGCCGGCAACGGGTTTCTTGGCGCTGCCGAAAAAGATGGAACTTTTCTCGCGCTGGCGCGTGCTATACCGGCAATCGGTCGGAACATGCGCCATGACCAATCTTCTGAAGCTTCCCACAATGTCGGGCGATTTTTTCCGGATGGTGGTCGAGACGCCGAGGGGCTCGGCGGCTAAGCTCGCCTACGTACCGAAAGAAGGCGTTTTTCAATACTCGCGACCGCTGCCTGTCGGGAACACTTACCCCTTCGACTGGGGCTTCATTCCATCGACCTTGGGTGAGGATGGCGATCCCCTGGATGGCATGGTGATCCATCAGGCCGCGACCGCGCCCGGCGTCGTGATCAAATGCGAATTGCTCGGCGCATTGCGCATCAAGCAGAAGGATCGCGATGGCAACGAAATCCGAAACGACCGCTATATCTTCTGCCCGCATAAGGAGGACGCGCCCGATGAACCCGTTGCCGCCGACCATGTCCCGGACGAACTGCGCCGCGAGATAGAGCAGTTCTTCTTTTCATCGGTCCTCGGCACCGGCAAGAAGATAAAGCTGAAGGGCTGGCAGAGCGCCAGCAAGGCGGCCATTTCGTTGCGCAAGGGCATGAAAGCTTTCCGCCGTCGGCGGCCGAGTTGACCATGACGGTTGAGCGGCCCCTTTCCGACAGAACAGCGCATGTCTGCGTCGACATGCAAAAGATGTTCATGCCGCCCGGCCCTTGGGCCGTGAGCTGGTTGCCGGCGACGTTGCCGATGGTGATCCGTCTCGTCGAAAAGGACCCGAGCCGAACGGTGTTCACCCGTTTCATCCCCGCCCGAAGACCGGGCGATGGCCACGGTATGTGGCGCAGCTATTTCCACCGCTGGCAGGAGATGACCTTGGAAAGAGCCGGCAATGGGATCATCGAACTGGCGCCGCCGTTGGACTCGTTCGTCCCTCCCGCCAGGACTTTCGATAAGCCAGTGTATTCGCCCTGGTTCGGCGGAGATTTGGCCCGGGCCTTCCTTTCCGAGGAGATCGACACACTCGTCATCAGCGGCGGCGAAGCCGATATGTGCGTTCTCGCGACCGTCATGGGCGCGATCGACCTGGGATTCCGCGTCGTGCTTGCAGAGGACGCGATTTGCAGCACGTCCGACGTCGCCTACGAAAACATCCTAAAGCTGTTCAACGAGCGCTATTCGCATCACGTCGAGGTGGGGTCGGTCGAGGAGATCCTCGATTGGTGGAAGTAAGAAGAGCTCGCGGCTGGGCAAGGCATGAGGAGGCTTCATGAGAGACCGGATCGAGAAAGGATCGTGTTTCTGCGGGAAGGTTATGGCGGAAGCCCACGGAGAGCCGTTTTGGGTCAACTACGATCATGACGATGATTGCAGGAAGGCGCTCGGCAGCCCGCTCACTATCTGGATCGGCTACAAGCAGGAGCAAATCCGCTTCGGCGGTCAAGCGCCCAAAACTTTCAGCAAGACGTCCGGTGTCGTCAGAAGCTTCTGCGAGGAATGTGGATCCTCGATCGGCTATGTCGATGAAGGTTTGGCCAATGAATATTGGCTGACCATCGGATTCATGGATCATCCCGAGCGCTTCAAGCCGGCGGTGCATGCTTTCTGGTCGATGAAGTTGCCGTGGGTCGAATTCGCGGACGACTTGCCCCGCCTGCGGAGATATAGCCGACCACGGGACCCCGCCATTGGCGATCCCAGCAGTCGGATGAAAGACGATCGCTGAGAAAATCCGCGCCGCCCGGATGAGCGGCGCGGGTAAGTGCTCAAGCCGCTTGCAGAGCCCGTTCGTTGGCTTCGCCCTCGCCAAGTTGGCTCAGCGCCTCGTCAGTCGCCGATTCCTGCTCAAGGGTTTCACGCAACAGCGGCAGGGCATCCTTCATGCCCAGCTGTTCCGCCCAGGCGATCAGCGTGCTGTAGCGCGCGATCTCATAGTGCTCGACCGCCTGCGCGGCGCCTACAAGCCCCGCGTCCAGCGCCGGCGAATCCTTGTATTGCTCGAGGATTTCCGATCCTTCCTCAAGGATGCCGTCGATGGCCGGGCAGGTCTTGCCCCTGGCAGCCTTGCCGAGTTGCTCGAAGATCTGCTCCAGCCGGTCGACCTGACCTTCGGTCTCCGCGAGGTGCTTCTCGAAGGCGGCGCTGAGCTGCTCCGATTCCGCGGCCTTGGCAAGCTTCGGCAAGGTCTTCAGGATTTTCTTCTCGGCGTAGTAAATGTCTTTCAGGCCGTCCATGAACAGGCTTTCCAGCCCATTGCCGTTGGTCTTCGGCATTTCTTGTCTCCTTCCGTTGAAAACCCGACCGGCGCCCCTGGGCGCCGCCGATACGAGATTCAGGACTGTCCGCCTTTGCGGCCGGCTTCGGATGCCTTCTCGCGATCGTCGGCGAAATTGCCGTCGCGCTGCTGTCCGCCGCGCTGGTTTTCGTCCGCCTGCTGCTGGCCGGAACGCTGGCGGTTGTTGTCGTCAGTTCTCTTGTGACTCTGCTGGCCGGCCTTCGCATGGTCTTCGTGGCTTCCACCTTGGTTGGGCATGGATATCTCCGTGGTTTGTTGGGATGCTGTCCCGCGCCTCTTCCAACCTCAAAAGATGGCAGGCGTTCCCCGCGAAATATTTCGTGATGCTTCCGATCGAGTGCGGGGGTACATTCCCAGCCAAACCGGTGGAACATTATAGTTGACCCGGGGTTCGGCGAGCTGTGACGTTCATCCTCCCGAGACGTCACCTTAAGCGAGGCTGCCCGGCGAACCCCGGCCGGGCAGCCTCGCTGTCCGGCGACAGGCCAAGCTTCCACGGATTTTATCCCGCCTTGGAACCCTTCAGCGTCACGCCGGTTAGACGAGTCTGCCTGGAAACCAACAGGAGATTCTGATGCCACGTGGCGACAAATCCAAATACACCGGCAAGCAGGAGCGAAAGGCCGATCACATTGCCGAGGGCTACGAAAAGCGCGGCGTTTCCGAGAAGGAAGCCGAGCGGCGCGCTTGGGCGACCGTGAACAAGGACGACGGCGGCGGCAAGAAAGAAGGTGGTTCGGGTCGTGGCAAGCACACCGGCCATCCCGCCGCGCACAAGGGTGGTAAGAAGGGTGGCTCGGCGTCGGCGAACCGGTCGGCCGCAGAGCGTTCGGCTTCAGCCAATAAGGCCGCCAAAACGCGGGCTAGCCGTGAGCATCATGCTTCCCATTGAGGCCCTGGCCAAGCCTGAGAACCTCGAAGACAGCATAGCAGTGGCGGAGCGGGCCAGATGCATCTTGTTGCTGCGTGAGCGGGCGAGGTCATACGAAGAGAAGAAACTCTTTCACCTGTCGCGGGCGCTCACCTCGATTGCCGAGGAAATTGGCGGCTATTCGATTTGTCCCTGACAAAGACGTCCGTTGGCGCAAGCTGGCGGACGCTCGCATTTGCCGAAAGGATTGGCCATGGCGGCGCCACGCGCGGTTTGGAAAGGCTTCTTGAAAGTGGGATCCGTCTCGTGCGGCGTGAAGCTTGTGGGTGCTACGAGCAAGGCCGGCAAGATCCATTTCAAGATCCTCAACCGGCAAGACGGACTTCCCGTGAAGAGCGCCTATGTCGACGAAGAAACGGGCGACGTCGTTGACGCCGCCGACCAGACCAAGGGTTATGAGCTGGAGAAGGGCGATTTCATCGAGATCGAGCCCGATGAGATCAAGAAGCTGAAGCTGAGCTCTGCCCACACGCTCGAGGTCGAGAGCTTCGTCGCGATCGACGACGTCGACACTCGTTATCTCGAAAAGCCCTACTATGTCATTCCGGCGGACGGGGCGGCGCTGGAGGTGTTTTCGGTGTTGCGCGAGGCCATGGCGAAGAAGCGCGGCGCGGCGCGGTCCTGCGTGGTGCTTTACCAGCGCGGCCGGGAGGTTCTGGTACAGCCTTTCGGCAAAGGCATGTTGCTCACGGAACTCAGAACGCACAATGAGATGGCGTCGGAAAAGACCGTTCTCGATGATCTGACGAACCCGAAATATGACGACGACCTGCTGGAGATCGCGGGGCTGCTTATCGACAAGAAGGTCACGAAACTCGATCCATCGAAATTCGAAGATACCTACGAAGATGCGTTGATCGCGATGATCGACGCGAAACGCAAGGGTAAGAAGCCTCCCAAAGCCGCGACGAGGCCGAAAGAAAACGTCGTCGACCTCGCCTCCATTCTTCGCAAAAGCTTGGCCAAGGAAGGCATCGCGCGCAAGGGCGCAGCCAAGCCGCAAAGGAAATCCGCTTAGGCAATCATAGGACGCTCGGAGAAGGAACAGGTATGACCAGAATAGCCGCTGCGAAAACCGATACATCCAAATCGGCCGCCCACCAGCGAAACGTGCAGCGTGAAGTTGACGCCACCGATCGCCGCAAGGCGAAGCCGCAACCGCAGGGCGCGATGCAGGCCGGCGCGCGCCGGTATCCCGTTCCGCCTTTCCCGAAGCAGCATCATGCCAAGCCCGGCGAGGAATGGGC
>NZ_VFUA01000115.1 GCF_006440735.1 Mesorhizobium sp. B2-7-1
GAGTGAGACGCTGGCGTTCCCTGGAACACCCCTCATCCGTCGCCTTCGGCGACACCTTCTCCCACAAGGGGAGAAGGGAAAGCCGGCGCTACGGCATCAGCTGATACTCATAAAGCTTCTGGTAGAGCCCGCCCTGCTTGAGCAAGGTCTTGTGCGGGCCGCTTTCCAGCACTTTGCCCTTTTCCAGCACCACGATCGTGTCGGCCTGGTGCACGGTGGAAAGCCGGTGCGCGATGACGATCGTCGTACGCCCGACGGTGAGCTGCTGCAGCGCGTCGCGGAACAGCGCTTCCGACTCGGCGTCGAGCGCGCTGGTCGCCTCGTCGAGCAGCAGGATCTCGGCATTGCGCAGCATGGCGCGCGCGATCGAGATGCGCTGGCGCTGGCCGCCGGACAAAAGCGAGCCGTTCTCGCCGACCTCGGTCTCATAGCCCTTGGCCATGGTGCTGATGAACTCATGCGCATTGGCGGCCTTGGCGGCGGCGATCACCTCTTCGTCGGTCGCACCCTCGCGGCCGAGGCGGATATTATGCATGACGGTGCCTGCAAACAGGAACGTGTCCTGGCTGACATAGGCGATCTTCTGCCTGAGCGAATCGAGCGTCGCGAATGAGATGTCCTGGCCGTCGAACATCACCTTGCCGGTCTGCGGGTCGTACATGCGCATGATCAGATTGAGGATCGTCGACTTGCCGCTGCCGGACGGCCCGACCAGCGCCGTCATCTTGCCGGCCTTGAGCGTCAGGTTGAGGCCTTCGAACACCGGCGAGCTTTCCGGATAGGCGAAGCTGACATTGTCGAAGCGGATTTCGCCCGGACCGGGCTGCAGCGGCGTGGCGCCGGGCTTCTCGGCGAGCGTCAGCGGCCGGTCGGCGAGCTGGAACATCATGCGCACGCCGACAATGCCGGTCTCGAGCGATATGCGAACGCGGGCCAGACGCTTTGCCGGCTCATAAGCCAAGAGCAGCGACGCGATGAAGGCCATGATGTTGCCCGGCATCTGCCCGCCCTGCAGCACCAGGAACCCGCTGACAAAGACCGCCCCGGCGATCGCCATGCCGGCAAGCGTTTCCATCACCGGACTGGTGGCGGCTTCCAGCGTCGCGATGTTGTTGGCGCGGTTCTCGACATCGGAGACGGCCTTGTACATGCGTTTGCGCATCGCGCCTTCGAGGTTGAAGGATTTGACGACGCGCACGCCGATCGCCGTCTCCTGCATCACATGCACGATCTGGCCGAGCGATATGAATTCCATGGACGCGATCTTGCGCACACGTTTCAGGATGCGGTTGACGCCATAGATCGCCACCGGCCCGACGGCAAAGCAGATCAGCGACAGCCACGGCTGTTGCCAGACCATGACCGCGACCAGCACGATCAATGTCACCAGGTCGCGCACGTAAGAGGTGACGACGAGGTCGAGCACGCTGCGCGCGGCCTGCGCATTGTTGGTCATGCGGGCGATCAGGTCGGCCGATGAGGTCGAATGGTAGAATTCGATGCCTTGCGCCAGGATCCGATCGTAGATCTTGCGTTGCCGGTCGGCGATGATGGCGTTGCCGACGCGGCTCATGAAATAGGCCTGGACGAAGGTGGCGAGACCTTTGAGCAGGAAGATCCCCGCGACGCCCGCCGCGATCAGGTTGACGCGGTCGAGCCTCTTGAAGACGACGAATTCGTTGGTGATCTCGCGCAGGATCCAGGCGCTGGCGCCGGTCATGGCGGCCACCACCAGCATCGATGCTATGGCGGCGCCATAGCCGAATTTATGCTCGTGGAAGGATTCCCTTACCAGCCTCGCGATAAGGCGCTGGTTTTCCGTCGAACGGAAGAAGCGAAACAACGGCCGATCCTATGTCTGGCTTGCAAAGAATTTCGGATTCGCCACGAGTGCGAGAGGCGGCTTATAGAGCGAGTTGCGGCGCGATGGAACCTTTCGGCTGCAGGCGAAAGAAAAGGCTGCGCCAGGCTGTCTTTTCGGCCACGATGATTGCCGGTTCTTAAGGAAGAGGGTGACGACAGATGGATTTCGACCTCATCGTGCGCGGCGGCACGCTGCCGGACGGCAAAATTGCCGATATCGGCATTGCCGGCGAAACCATCCGGGCGGTCGAGCAGAAACTGCCGGGCTCCGCGCCGACCGAGGTCGACGCGCGCGGCAATCTGGTCTCCCCGCCCTTCGTCGATCCGCATTTCCATATGGATGCCACGCTCTCCTACGGCATCCCGCGCATCAACGCTTCCGGAACGCTGCTCGAAGGCATCGCGCTGTGGGGCGAACTGAAGCCGCTGCTGACGCACGAGGCGGTGCGCGAGCGCGCGCTCGCCTATTGCGACTGGGCCGTCTCGATGGGCCTGCTCGCCATCCGCAGCCATGTCGATGTCTGCGACGACCGGCTGCTGGCGGTGGAAGCGCTGCTCGACGTCAAGAAAATTGTCGCGCCCTATATCGACCTGCAACTGGTCGCGTTTCCGCAGGACGGCCTCTACCGCTCCCCGACGGCGCTCAAGAACACCATCCGGGCGCTCGACCTGGGCGTCGACATCGTCGGCGGCATTCCGCATTTCGAGCGCACCATGGCCGACGGCGCCCGCTCGGTCACGGAGCTTTGCGAGATCGCCGCCAAACGCGGCCTGATGGTCGACATGCATTGCGACGAGACCGACGATCCGCTGTCGCGCCATATCGAGCAACTGGCCTACGAAACGCAGCGCCTCGGCCTGCAGGGCAGGGTGGCCGGCTCGCACCTCACCTCCATGCATTCGATGGACAATTACTACGTCTCGAAATTGTTGCCGCTGATCGCCGAGGCCGGCGTTTCGGCGATTCCCAACCCGCTGATCAACATCATGCTGCAGGGGCGCCACGATACCTTCCCGAAGCGACGCGGCCTGACCCGGGTCAAGGAGATGCAGGCGCTCGGCATCCGTGTCGGCTGGGGCCAGGATTGCGTGCTCGACCCCTGGTATTCGCTGGGCACCGCCGACATGCTCGACGTCGCTTTCATGGGCCTGCATGTCGCGCAGATGTCGAGCCCGGCCGATATGGCGCGCTGCTTCGACATGGTCACCAACGTCAACGCCGCCATCATGGGGCTCGATCATCTTGGCCTTGCGGTCGGCAAGCGGGCGAGCCTCGTCGTGCTCGATGCCGGCAATGCGATCGAGGCCGTGCGCCTGCGCCCCGAACGCCTCTGCGTCATCGCCAGGGGCAAGGTCGTGGCGGAGCGGACCAGGCAGGAAACGCGGCTGTCGATCGCCGGCCGGCCTGCGCAGGTGAACCGGCGGCACAAGACAGCGTAGGTCTCTGCATTCTCGGTTTGGCGAGCGAGAGGATAGCGTTTTCGCCCGAACTTCGTCATCCACGGGCGGAGCGACGCGCAGCGTCGCGTAGACCCGAGGATCCATTCCGTGACGTTGTGCGAGGAGTAAAAGCGGTGCAGAACTAAGGTCATTCTGCGCCGCAGCAACGCTCCGAGGTTACGGCATGGATTCTATGGTCTGCGCCGCGTCGCTTCGCTCCTTGCTTCGCCATAGAATGACGAAGTCCCGAGCGTTCCGGTCAATCGCGAACCGTTCATGATGCTTTGGGTCTTCGGCCAACCTCGATTCCCGGCGCTGGTCTTACGGATTTCCCTCGTCAAACCAGCCGCTTGCGGCTAGGGAGCGGCATGGCTCAGACCATCGCCCGCAATTTCACGATCAGGAACATGTTGCTCGCCGGCATCCTCTTGATGCTGGCCGGCGACTTCATGTTCGCGCTGAACGACGCGATGGGCAAATGGCTGGTCGCGAGCTTCTCCGTCGGACAGGTGGTGCTGATCCGCTCGATCGGCGCCTTCATCGTGCTCGGCCCGATGATCGCCAACCAGGGCACGGCCAGGCTGTTCCACATGGACCGGCCGCTCTTGCAGTTCCTGCGCGTCGTGGCCACCACGACTGATACCGGGCTTTTCTACGCCGCGGTCGTCTATTTGCCGCTGGCCGACGTGATGAGCTTCTATATGGCAGGGCCGATCTATGTCGCGGCGCTGTCGCACCTCCTGCTCGGCGAAAAGGTCGGTTGGCGCCGTTGGCTGGCGATCCTGGTCGGCTTCTGCGGCGTGCTGATCATCCTGAAGCCGTCCCCGGCGGCCTTCTCGCTGTCTTCCGCCTTCGCGCTGGTCGGCAGCATCGCCTTCGGCTTCGCCATCATCCTCGGCCGCCTGCTGCGCGGCACCAGCGACACCACCTTGGTCACCTGGCAGACCATCGGCACGCTGATTGTCGGCGGCCTTCTCACCATCGGCGCCTGGCGCACGCCGTCGGGGCTTGATTTCGGCGCCATGCTTTTGCTCGGCGTCGTCTCCTGCGCAGCGCATCTGATGATCACAAGGGCGCTGAAGCTGGCGCCGGCCTCGACGCTGGCGCCGCTGCATTACACGCTGCTTCTGTGGGCCGTGGTCTTCGGCCTGGTGTTCTTCGGCGATGTCCCGGGGCCGCGTATATTGATCGGCGCGGCGATCGTCGTGCTTGCCGGCATGTTCATCTTCCATCGCCAGAAGGTGGTGGAGACCGAGGTGCCGCCCGAGAACGTGCCGAAGGGCGTGAACTGAAGCAATTCCAGGAAAAGTGTTAGCGGTCAGACTCGGCGACTCGCCGTAGCCTCCCGTCTGGAAAGTATTTTCCGGTGCAAATCGCCTACAGGGTACAATCTGAGATTGATTCCGGCGGGACAGGCAGTATATTTACGGCCTGGAAATCGGGTTACTTGGGGGGAAATGATGGGTAGTTTCTCTATATGGCATTGGCTTATAGTTCTGATCCTGATCGGCTTGCCATTGTTTTTTGTCTTGAGGGCGCCGCCAGCCGGCGTCAATCGTTTCGGAGACACATCGCCGTCGATGGACATTGGTGAGGCGATTTCAAGCTTTTTCCGAAACTACGTGAACTTTTCCGGCAGGGCAGCCGCTCTGAGTTCTGGTATGCCTATCTGTTCATTATCATTGTCGGCGTCATCATGATCGTGGTCGATGCCATCGTCGGAAACAAACTTATTTCATCGATCTGGAATCTTGCCATCCTTTTGCCGACACTTGCCATGACCACGCGCCGGCTGCACGACATCAACAGAAGCGGTTGGCATCAGCTGCTTGCGGGATTGTTCCCCATCGGCACCATCGCGCTGCTCATCTGGTACTGCAAAAAGTCCGACGAAACAGGGTCGTTGAATGAGATACAGAGGGTTTTCAGGTAGAACGCTTGGATTGCTCTAGCCCAGGCGCACAGCCGCCAAATGGCGGGAGAATTCCGATGTCTCCATCAGCGCCTTGCAGCGGGCGAAGCGGCCGTCGGCATAGGCGCGGAAATCGTCGACCGGATTGTCGTTGGCGAGCTGGATCAGCCCCCAGAGCGTCCAGAGCAGGTCGCACATCGCCTTATAGATGACGACGCGGCCGCGCTCCGCCGGCATCGCTTCGCCGCCGAAATAGGCGCGCATCAGTTCCTCGTCCTGGTCCGCATCGAACTTGCCCTCCACCGAGAGGTCGCCGAGATCCCAGAGCGGATCGTTCATCCCGGAATATTCCCAGTCGACGATCCACATCCGCTCGCCGGTATCGAGGAAGTTTTCGCACAGCGGGTCGCAATGGCAGGCGGCGAGTGGGATGGCGTGCGCGGCAAGCGCCGCGCGCACCGCGCCTGCCTCGCGCACCACGTCGTGATAGCCGGCGGGCAGCGCCACGTCCTTGGTCGACAACACCTTGAGATAGTCGTCGATCATCGCGAACAGCTCGAAGCGGAAGGGAAAGACCGCGCCGGAAGAGTGGAGCTTGCGAAAGGCCTGGCCGGCCCGCGCCGGGCTGCCCGGCCGCGCCTTGAATTTTTCGGGCGACATCGTCTCGACGCCAGCGATAAAACGCGTCGCCATCAGGCCGGACGCCGGATCGGCATAAAGCACTTCGGGACTGACACCGGCTTTGGCCGCCTCGCGCGCCGCAACCGCCTCGTTGGCGCGGTTGATATATTCCTGCGTGCCCTTGCCGGGAACGCGCAGACACGCTTCGCCGGCCCTGTAGACCATGTTGGTGAGGCCGCCCAAACGCTCCAGCGGTCCGTCATAGCCTGACAGCACCGGAATGGCCGCCAGCGCCGCGCGCAGCTCATCGGTCATGTCGTGTCCCCCTTCACGCCATTGTTCTAGCTTGGACGGTTCCACAGTTTTGGCGGCTTGGCTATGATCCTTCGCACATGAATCGGCTTTGAGGGGCGACAATGACGGACGGCAAGCACAGCGGCTCGCTAAGCGCGGCCTACGCCGCGAAGCGGCCGGAGGAAGTGGCCGCGATCTATGACAGCTGGGCGGACACCTACGACACCGACATGTCGGCGGCCGGCTATCGCCATCCGACGATCTGCCTGGCGCTGCTCGCCCGGCACCTGCCGCGCGGCGCTGAACCCTTACTCGACGCCGGCGCCGGCACCGGTCTGATCGGCGAATGGCTGGCCATCACCGGCTATCCCAGGGTCGAGGCGCTCGATATCTCACAAGGCATGCTGGACAAGGCAGGCGCCAAGGGCGTCTACATGGCGCTGCATCGCCTGGCGATGGGTGACACTCTGCCCTTCGCCGACGGCGCCTATGCCGGCATTATTTCGGCAGGCGTCTTCACCTCCGGCCATGTCGGGGTCGAGGGACTGGACGAGTTGATCCGCATCTGCCGTCCCGGCGGCGTCATCGTGCTGACGGTCAAGAACACGCTTTGGCAGACCGGCTTTGCCGAGCGCATCCTCGAGCTTGAGGCCGAAGGCACCGTAACCCGCCTCGAAGAGACACGGCCATACGCTTCGATGCCGGGCGAGGGTGACACAGTGCCGAGCAGGGGCCTGGTGCTGCGCGTCAGCTGACCCGCTCTCCGTGATCAGGCCTTTAGCTTCGCCCCGGCCAGGTCATACATCGGCTCGAGATGGATCCTAGCCGGCGTGCGTTCCATCGCCACGACAAGCTCATAATCGCCTGAGGCGAGGAACTCGTCGCCGACGCCGTCGGCGTTGCGCACATAGCCGTAGCCGATGTTCTTCTCCACCGTATAGCCATAGCCGCCGCTGGTGAGGTAGCCGACCGGCTCGCCATTGCGCAGGATCGTCTCGCGCCCGACCAGCACGATCTCCGGGTCGTCCACGGTGAAGCCGGCAAAGCGTTTCGTCGGTGGCTTGCCGGCTGCTTTCTCCAGCGCCCTGCGCCCGACGAAATCGGTGTTCTTGCGAAGCTTCACCGCCCAGCCCAGCCCCGCCTCCGGCGGCGTGTCGTTCGGCGTGATGTCGGAGCCCCAGGCCCGGTAGCCTTTCTCCAGCCTGAGCGATTCCAGCGCCCGGTAGCCGACCGGGCGAATGCCATGCGCTTTGCCCGCCGTCATCAGCGCGTCGAAAACCTCGCCGGTGGCGTCGATCGGCACATGCAGCTCCCAGCCGAGCTCGCCGACATAGGTGACGCGCAGCGCCTTCACGCTATGGCCGGCAATCGCGATCTCGCGCGCATGGCCGAAGGGGAAGCCGGCGTTGGAGACGTCGGCCTCCGTCACCGCCGCCAGCACGTCGCGGGCGCGCGGCCCCATCAGCGACAGCGTGCCGTACTCCTCCGTGACGTCCGTCAGCCGCGCGTCCAGGCCCGAGCCGATATGGTCGCTTATCCACGACAGGTCATGCGTGCGGAAGCCGGTGCCGGTGACGATGTAGAACCGGTCCTCGCCGAGCCGCGACACGGTGAGGTCGGCCTCGATGCCGCCACGCGTGTTGAGAAGCTGCGTGTAGGTCAGCCGACCGACCGGCTTGTTGACGTCGTTGGCGCAGATCCAGTCGAGCGCCTTCAGCGCGTCGGCGCCGGTCAGCTCGTACTTGGCGAAGGAGGACTGGTCGAAGATGCCGACTTTCTCGCGCACATGGCGGTGCTCGTCGCCGACCGGGCCGAACCAGTTCTGGCGGCCCATCGAATAGACGTCCTCGGCGGCCGCCTCATCCGGCGCGAACCAGTTAGGCCGTTCCCAGCCAAGCTTGGAGCCGAACACGGCGCGGTGCGCCTTCAGCCGCTCATAGAGCGGCGAAACGATGCGCGGCCGTCCCGTCAGATATTCTTCATGCGGGAAGCCGATCGTGTAGTGCTTGCCATAGGCTTCCAGGGTGCGGTCGCGGACCCAGTCGCGGTCGCGATGCAGGCTTGAGAAGCGCCTTATGTCGACGACCCAAAGGTCGAGCGGCGCCTCGCCGTCGACCACCCATTGCGCCAGTACCCAGCCGGCGCCGCCGCCCGAGGCGATGCCGAAGGCGTTGAAGCCGGCGCCGACGAACATGTTGGAGCATTCGGGCGCGACGCCGAGGATGAAGTTGCCGTCCGGCGTGAAACTTTCCGATCCGTTGATCATCTGCTTGACGCCGACGAGGCCAAGCGCCGGCACGCGCGCGATCGCCTGGGTCATGTGCTGCTCAAAGTGATCGTAGTCGTCGTCGAACAGGCGGAATTCCCAGTCGTTGGGAACGTCGCCGCCGGAAAGTCCGGTTGCCCAGGCCTGTGGGTCGGGCTCATAGCCGCCCATCACCAGCCCGCCGACCTCCTCCTTGAAATAGGTGCGGCGGTCGGGGTCGCGGATCGTCGGCGCGTCGTTGGCGAGCCCCTCGATCTTCTCGGTGATGATGTACTGGTGCTTGACCGGCTGCAGCGGCACGCTGATGCCGGCCATCGCGCCGACCTGCCTTGCCCACTGCCCGGCGCAGTTCACCACCTTGTCGCAGGCAATGTCGCCTTTTGAGGTCTTCACCGCGGTGATGCGGCCGTCCTTCATCGTGAAGCCGGTGACGCGCACGTCCTCGAACAGTTTCGCGCCATGCATGCGCGCGCCCTTGGCGAGCGACTGGGCGATGTCGGAGGGGCTGGCCTGCCCGTCGGTCGGCAGCCACGAGGCGCCGACCAGGTCGCCGGTCTCCATCAGCGGCCACATGCGCTTCACTTCGGCCGGCGACAGCAATTGCATGTCCATGCCGAAGCTTTTGGCCGTCGTCGCCAGCCGCTTGAACTCGGTCCAGCGGTCGGCATTCGTCGCCAGCCGCAAACAGCCGGTCATCTTCCAGCCGGTCGCGAGGCCGGTTTCGGCCTCCAGCCCCTTGTAGAGCTCGACCGAATATTTGAGCACGCGCGTGATCGAGGCCGAGGAGCGCAACTGTCCGACCAGGCCAGCGGCGTGCCAGGTCGAGCCCGATGTCAGCTTGCCTTGCTCGAGCAGCACCACGTCCGCCCGGTGGTCGCGCGCCAGATGATAGGCAGTGGAACAGCCGATGATGCCGCCGCCGATGACGACGATCCCGGCATGGCTGGGCAAGGTCATGACTTGGTCCCGTATTTCGTCCGGTAGTTCTCAAGCGCCGCGTCGAGCCGCACGAGGTTCTCCTCGGTGTAGGCGACGTAGTCGATGCCGGGCGCGTCGAGATAAAGCTCCGACACCATGCTCCACATCGCCTCGCGCAGCAGGGAGGCGCATTGCATGGCGGCGTGCGAGCGGCGGATTTCGTTGTCCGGCTCCTTCATGAAATAGGCGGTCATGAAGGCGAAGGATTCGTCGTTGCTCATCCCGGCATTGGAGGCCGCGCCGGCGAGGTCGAACATCGCCGTGTTGAAGCCGGCATATTCGAAGTCGATCAGCCACAGGCGCTGGCCGTCGTCGAGGATATTCGCCGGCAAAAGATCGTTATGGCCGAAGACGATCGGCAAAAGCTTCTGCGCCCGCTCGAGCTCGTCCGCCAGCGCCAGGTAGCGCGGCAGCTGGTCCTTCTTGCGGCTGCCGCCTTCGTCCAGCGTGCGCGCATAGTCGCGGATGACGTGGAACACCCAGAACATGAAGCCGGCACCTGAGACGTGGTTAGGCATCTCGCGATGGAAGCCGCGCAGCAGCGCCGCCACGCGGCCGAGATTGGCGCGCACGTCCTCGCCGAGAAAGGTCTTCGCTCCCAGAAACGCCGTCACTAGGATGCCGGGCTCGGAATAGTGTACGGCCGGTGCGAAGCCCGCCGCATACGCGGCTCGCGCCGTCATCACCTCGCGCTCGCGAAAGACATGGTGGAAGGGGAAATCCTGGCCGAAGCGCACGACATGCCGCCCGGCCGCATCCGTGACGACAAAATTGGCGTTGCTGAGGCCGCCCGGCAGCGGCTCGATCTCGATGCCGCCGTTCCAGCACGGCAGGGCGCGGATGCGGTCTTCGGCCCTCACGGTTCTGCTCCGGCCAAAGCCGGTCCTCCGGAAAACAGTGATGAGAGAAAACGAAAAAGCCTCGTCGGTGCGAGACGCCAGGATCGGTATCCCGCACCGCACCGACGAGCCCCTTGGCCAGGTTTAGTATCCCGGCATCCGCCCCCGCGGATTCGATAAAAGCCCGCGTCTGGCTGTCTCCAGACGATCTGGTCACTAGGTTGCGGCTCTGCCATCACCCTCCCGTTAGCAGTTCCGAGCCTGTCACTTGCAACCACTCTCATGCCGTGGTGGCAGAACTGTCAATCAAAAGCTGTGACCTTTTTTGGGTGTTTTGCCCGAAAATATAAGCAACTCCTTTCAAAGCGTTGTCAAAGCCTTAAATTCGGTCAAAATCCCGGACATCCACATGATCCATTCGAAACGGCATGGCGAAATCCTGCGCATCCTCCACGAGGAAGGCACGGTCACCATAGCGAGCCTCGCCGAACGTCTCGGCGTGTCGCTGGAAACGGTGCGGCGCGACGTCAAGCCGCTCGCCGATGACGGGTCGGTGCTGAAGATGCATGGCGCCGTGGGCCTTGCCTCGATGGTGGGCGAGGCGCCATTCGAGCGGCGCATGCGCGAGAATGCCGAAGCCAAGCGCCTGATCGCCAGGATGGTCGCGGCCACGATCCGCGATGGCGAGGCGATCATGCTCGATACCGGCACGACCACGTCCTTCCTGGCGCGCGAGCTGCTGGCGCATCGCCGGCTGACGGTGGTCACCAATTCCTCCGACATTGCCCGCACGCTGGCGACGGTGAACGGCAACAAGGTCTATATGGCCGGTGGCGAGCTGCGCAGCGATTCAGGCGCGGCGTTCGGGATTTCGGCGATCGAGTTCGTCAGCCGCTTCTCGGTCGATCACGCGGTGATCTCGATCGGTGCGGTCGACGCCGTCGCCGGCTTGACCGACTATGATCTGGACGAGGCGGAATTCGCCCGCATGGTGCTGTCGCGCGGCCAGCGCTCTTTGGTCATCACCGACCACACCAAGTTCGGTCGCCAGGGCCTGGTCAGGGTCTGCGGCTTCGACGGCTTTTCCGAGCTTGCCACCGACCAGCCGCCGCCGCGTGACGTCGCCGCCGCGCTGAGCCAGGCCGGCGCGCGCTTGACCATTGCGACGGCCTGATCCCCCGGGGAACAGGAAGCAAGCTAGCCGAACACCAGGGACTGATGCGCCGCAACCCCGGCCATCGCGCCGCCGGACACCGCGAAGGCGATGTTGTGCATCATCCGCGCGGCGTCTCCGGCCGCGAAGACGCCGGGCACCGATGTCTGCTGCTTGTCGTCCACGACGATTGCCTGGCCAAGCGGGCCTTCGTTGAAGGCGCAGCCAAGCTGCTGGGCGAGCGGGCTTGCCATCACATTGCGCGGCGCGGTGAACAGCGCCCGCACGCTTGCGCGGCGATCACCATCGAGCCTGACGACCAGGCCGCCGGCGCCGTCTTCCCGCACTTCGCTCACCTTGTCCGGCTCGAAGCGGATATTGCGCTTCTCCAAGGCTCGCGCCTGGTCCGCATCCGGTTCGAACAAGCCGTTGGCGAACAGCGTGACGTCGCCCCAGTCGGAGATCAGCTCGGCCTGATGCAGCGACATCGGTCCGGTCGCCAGCACGCCGAGCGGCCCGCCAGCCACCTCGTAACCGTGGCAATAGGGGCAATGCAGCACCGTCTTGCCCCACTGCCCGGCCAATCCGGGGACGTCCGGCAGGATATCGCGGACGCCGGTGGCGAGCACCAGCCGCGTCGCGCCGAAACCCTCGCCATTGTCCATCTCGATCTCGAAGCCGGCGCCGGCAAGGGCGGCCCGCTCGGCGCGGCTGTCGATCACCGTGACGGTGGGATAGGCAAGCAACTGCGCCCGGGCCTCGTCGAGAATGTCCGACGGCGCCCGCCCGTCCTGACCGAAGAAGCCATGCGAGTGCTCGGCGAAGCGATTCCGCGGCTGTCCGGCATCGATAACCAGCACCTTGCGTCGGCCCCGCGCCGCATACATGGCGGCGGACAGGCCGGCAAAGCTGCCGCCGACGACGATCACATCATACTGCATGGCTGGATACTCCAATCAGGTCATAACGGCGGCGGAAGTCGGCCGTCAGGTCGGCCAGCGTGATATGGCTGAGCCGCTCGGTGAGCAGTCTTTCCGCCTCCAGGCGAAAATCGTCGAGCACGGCGATCACCGCCTGCTCGACCAGGCATCCAGGGCTTTCCGACTCGGTGCTGAACGGCAAAAGCGTCTCGCCGAGCGCGGCGCTGATCTCGGCGAGCGAGATCTTGTCCGGCGCGCGGCCGAGCTGCCAGCCGCCGCCATGGCCGCGCGACGAGGTGACGATGCCGGCCTCGCGCAGCCCGGCGATGGTGCGGCGCACGACCACCGGATTGGTGTGGATGAAGCCGGCAAGCTGTTCGGAGGTTAGCGCCCGGTCGGGCGCGTCGGCCATATGGACGAGGATGTGCAGGGTCGAGGACAGCCGGCTGTTGCGTTTCATGTAACTTAGTTAGTTACGAATAATGCCGATGTCAAATCCTCACCGATTGCCATGGCAATCGAACGGATGTCAGGCCGGGAAAATCATCCGGAAACAGGCGCCGCCGGCCTTACCGTCAAGCACCTCGATCTGGCCGCCATGCAGCTGCATCAGGTCGCGGACAAGGTTGAGGCCGAGTCCGGCGCCATGATCCTGCGGATGCAACCGGTAGAACGGCTCGAAGATGCGTTCGCGTTCGGAGGTCGGCACGCCGTCGCCTTCATCCAGCACTTCGATCACCGCGGGCGTGATTACGCTGATGGTGATCCGGCCGGCCTTGCCGCCATGGTCGATCGCGTTCTGGACGAGATTGGTCACGGCGCGTTCGATCGCGGTGCGATCGCCGCGCACCACGAGCGTCTCTTTGGCCGGCTCGAACGCCATCTCATAGCCGGCGGCGAAGGCCATCGGCGCGAGGTCGACCACGACGTTGCGGGCAAGAAGGACCAGGTCGACCGGCCCGAAATGCTCAGCCTGGCGGTCGAGCCGCTGCAGGTCGAGCAACTGGTCGGCAAGCGTCGACAGCCGTGCGGCGTCCTGCAGAAGCCGCGCCCGCTCCGGCGTTGCCGGCAGCGCGGCGAGCCGCGTGTTGAGGATGGCGACCGGCGTTCTGAGCTCATGCGCGGCATCGGTCAGGAAGCGCTTGTGCCGCGCGTAACCGGCGTCGAGCCGC
Source organism: Mesorhizobium sp. B2-7-1 (assembly GCF_006440735.1). Lineage (GTDB taxonomy): Bacteria > Pseudomonadota > Alphaproteobacteria > Rhizobiales > Rhizobiaceae > Mesorhizobium. The sequence continues at coordinate 13,459 of NZ_VFUA01000115.1, forward strand.
GACAATGCCGCGTTGACCGCGTCGACCAGCGGCGTGACTTCCTTGGGCACGCCGTCCAGCGGCAGTTGCACGCCGCGCTTGTCGATGTCGATCTGGCCGGCCGCGGTCGCCGCACGCCCCAGGCTGGAAAGCGCGCCGCGCACCACCCAGGGAGTGACGAACAGCGTCGCCAGCGCCATCAGCCCGGCCAGCGGCAAAATCCCCTGCAGGAAGAGTTCGGGCGCCTGCCCGAGAACGCGCAGCAGCGACAGCCCGCCCTTGGTGCCGCACATGATCTGGACATTGCCGGCTGCAGTGTCGGTCCAGCGGATCTTGCCGCCCGGCGGTGCAGCTTCGCCGATGGCCAGGTCGATGCGGGCATCGCTGATATTGTCCAGCAGTCCCACGAAGGGTTGGTAGGCGACCGGCACCGTCCCTTCCCGAAGCCGGTGCCCTTGCTTGTCGCGGATGATGAACCAGAGGTCCGGGACCTCCGACCGCAGCTTGGTCAGGTCGGAGTTTTCCTTCAGCACCAGCGCGCCATTGGCGTCGCGCGTCACCGCATCCGCCAGCACGTCCATCGTGCCGTCCTCATAGTCGTGCGGAATGAGGCCGGTGGCGAGCATTGCGCCGATGATGACGACGATGATGAGCGTCAGCATCACGCATTGCAGGATGGCGATGCGCAGCACCAGGCTCCATTTCAGCGAGCGCGGCCGGCGAAGGTTCATGTCGTCTCGCGCAGCAGGTAGCCGACGCCGCGGATGCCGTTGATGACGACCCCGCCGTCGGCGTCGGCAAGCTTGCGGCGCAGCCGCGAGACATGGGTGTCGAGCGCGTTGGACTGGATCTCGTCGTCGAGCCCGAAGACGGCTTCCATCAGGGCTTCTCGCTGCACCATGCGGCCGGTACGCCGCATCAACGCTTCCAGCACCAGCAGCTCGCGGCGCGGCAGGGTAAGCGGCTCGCCGCGGATCGAGGCTTCGCGATGGCCGACATCGAGCGAAAGATGGCCGGCGCGGATCGTCTGCGTCGCGATCGCCGCCGGTCGCCTCAGCAATGCCCTCAGCCGCGCCAGCAGCTCCTCGAAGGCGAAGGGCTTGGCCAGATAGTCGTCGGCGCCCATGTCGAGCCCGTCGACCTTGTCGGCGATGTCGCCTCGGGCCGTCAGCATCAGCACCGGCGTCGTGTTCTTGGCGGCGCGAAGCTTCGGCACCAGCGTCAGCCCGTCGCCGTCCGGCAACTGCCGGTCGAGCAGGATCGCGTCATAGCTGTCGACCGCGATGAACCCTCCCGCTTCCAGCAGCGAGCCGGCATGGTCGACCACCATGTCGTGCCGCCTCAGCGCCGCCCGCAGCGCCGAAACCATTTCCGGCTCGTCCTCGACCAGCAGGATACGCATTCAAAACCTCTTCCAATCCCACCTCTTACAATTCCTTGCCGGCCGACTATCGCGCCAAGATTGCGCAAACATGGCGCCAGTTTCCTGGCGACGGCGCGAGCCTTTCTTTCGTGAGGCCACGCCATGCGCAATGTCCATGCAATCCGCACCCCGCAAACAGCGCCTCGTCGAATGCCGGGCAGGTTCGAATCGCCCGCGCAAGCAATGAGGTCAACATGCCTGCAAGTGATGCTTTGTCCTTCCTGATGGCCTGGACGCTGGCGCCGTTCCGCATGGGTTCGGTGACGCCCTCCAGTCCGAGCCTCGCGGCGCTGATGACGCGCGAGATCGGTCCCGACACGGGTCCGGTGCTGGAACTCGGGCCGGGCACCGGCCCCTTCACGCGCGCCTTGCTGCAGCGCGGCGTCCGCGAAAGCGACCTGACCCTGGTCGAGTCCGATCCGGATTTCGCTTCGTTGCTCAGCCGCCGTTTCCCGGCGGCGCGCATCGTCGAGATGGATGCGGTCGGCCTGCGCCATCTGCCGCTCTTCGATGGCCCGGTTGTCGGCGCGGCGGTCAGCGGATTGCCGTTTCGCCTGATATCGCCGCGCAAATCATCCGCGATCCTGGAAGGCGTCTTTGCCAGTCTTCGGCCGGGCGCGGCACTCTACCAGTTTACCTTTGGCCGCCGGTGCCCTTTCGAGCAGTCGGTCCTCGACAGGCTCGACCTCGAGGCAGTCCGCATCGGCGGCACCTTGCGCAACTTTCCGCCGGCGACGGTTTATCGCGTTTCCAGGATCAAGAGCCTCGGCACCTATGACTGGCGCTTCGCATGAGCGATGTCCTGTCGGCGGTCCTGGGGCTTGGCCTGTTTGGCGCGGCATGTCTCGCCTTCACTGAAAAGATCCTTCCTGCGCCGCCGTCGCATGTGCTGCTGCTCTTTCTCGGCATGACCAGGGCGGCTGATCTGGCGGCGCTCGGCGCCCTGCTGGCGATGACGACATTGGCTTCGACGGCCGGTTGCCTGTTCTGGTTCGCTGTGGGCGCCCGGCTCGGGCAGGGGCGCGCCGACGCCCTGGTCCGGCGCTTCAGTCGCTACGTCTTCCTGCGCCAAGAAACCTATCTGTGTTTCTGCGACGCCTACCGCCGCAACCACATGCGGGCCTCGCTCCTGGCGCAGTTCGTGCCCACGGTGCGAAACTATCTGCCGATCGCCGCCGGCGCGTTGCGCCTGCCGGCCTTGCCCTTTGCCTTGGCCACCTTGCTTGGCGCGATGCTGTGGAACGCCGGCTTTCTTCTTGCCGGCTATGCGATGCGTGGCAGCGTCCACGATCTGCCCACGGTGGCGTTTCGCATCATGGCCATCGTGCTCGCGCTGGAAGTCGCGTTCCTCATCGCGCTGCGCTCCCACCGGCGCCGCGTCGGATCCGCAAGGGGCTAGAAGTTGCCGGGGCGAACAAGCCGGCCGCGCCCGCTTTCCTTCCCGTGCGCGCCGGTGTTTAGTCCGGCCATGGCTTTCACCATCCGCCAGTTGCAGTTCTTCGTCGCCGTCGCCGAGCAGGGCACCGTCTCGGGTGCGGCGCAGAACCTGTCGATTTCCCAATCCTCGGTCACCGAGGCGATCAAGGAATTGGAGAGCGACCTCGGCGTCGAGCTCTTCGAGCGCCATCCGCGTGGCTTGAACATCACCCACAAGGGCCACCAGTTTCTCCGCCACGCGACCAAGATCCTGGCCGATGTCTCGGACGCGCGCCGTTCCTTTTCCGGCGAGCAGGCCGCCGCGGGCGGGCGCCTGCAACTCGGCGTCACCTCGCTGGTCGCCGGCTATGTGCTGTCCGACCTGCTAGCCCGCTACCGCCGCGCCTATCCCGGCGTCGAAGTCTCGGCCATCGAGGACAATGGCGACTATCTCGAGCACCTTCTGGTTGGCGGCAAGCTCGACATCGCCGTCATGGTGACGTCCAACCTGCGCGACCGCACCGCGCTGCAGTCGGAAATCCTCGAAGTCTCGGCCTACCGGCTGTGGATCCCGCTCAGCCACAGGCTCGCCAGCGCCGACATCATCTCGATCGGCGACATCGCGTCCGAGCCGCTGATCATGCTTACCGTCGACGAGATCGAGGAGAACACCGGCAAGCTGCTGTCGGCGATCGGCGCGCGGCCGCATGTCGCCTTCCGCACGCGATCGGTGGAAGCGGTGCGCAGCCTTGTCGCCACCGGCGCCGGCGTGGCGCTGTTGCCCGACCTCGTCTACCGGCCCTGGTCGCTGGAAGGCGACCGCATCGAATCGCGCGACGTTTCCGGCTCGTTGCCGGTGGTCCAGGTCGGCACGGTCTGGCGCCGCGGCTCCGGCCTGCCGCAGGCCGCGCGCGACTTCATCGGCCTCGCGCAGTCGCAGCGGATGGTCCGTCAACGGCCGTGACCAGAGCAATTCCAGGAAAAGTGTGAAGCGGTTTTCCATCCGGAATTGCGTCAAATAAGAGCAATTCCAGGAAAAGTGTGAAGCGGTTGGGTTCGGCGGCTTCGCCGTAGCCTTCCGTCCGGAATTGCGCTCAAAAGAACTATCGGTAAAACCGATATCGGCTTTCTGATAAATGAATTTGCGAAACCGGAATTTTCACAGCACCTTTCGCTCAGGGAACAAAGCCGCGCCCTGAGAGCGCTGCCGTCGGAGCATGAAGCTCCGACCCTTTGTAGTTTGCGCATGATCCTTTCCGAAAACCGAACTGGTTTTCGGGGTCATGCGCCAAAATGGGAGATCGACGATGAATGCATTCCTGAAGTCGTGCACGGCGCTGACTGTCGCGCTGACTTTTTCCAGTCAGGCCATTGCCCAGGTCAAGGAACTCGGCAAGGGCGAGGGCGAGGTCAACATCGTTGCCTGGCCGGGCTATATCGAGCGCGGCGAGACCGACAAGGGTTACGACTGGGTCACGGCTTTCGAGAAGGAAAGCGGCTGCAAGGTCAACGTCAAGACCGCCAACACCTCGGACGAGATGGTCTCGCTGATGAACGAGGGTGGCTTCGACCTGGTCACCGCTTCGGGCGATGCTTCGCTGCGCCTCGTCGCCGGCAAGCGCGTGCAGCCGATCAACACCGATCTCATCCCGAGTTGGAAGACGGTCGACGACCGGCTGAAGGACGCGCCCTGGTTCACCGTCGACAAGGTGCACTACGGCGTTCCCTACCAGTGGGGCCCGAACATCCTGATGTACAACACCGATGTCTTCAAGGAAGCGCCCAAGAGCTGGAACGTCGTCTTCGAGGAAATGAAGCTGCCCGACGGCAAGTCGAACAAGGGCCGCGTCCAGGCCTATGACGGCCCGATCCACATCGCCGATGCCGCCAACTACCTGATGTTCCACAAGCCGGAACTCGGCATCAAGGACCCCTACGAGCTCAACGAGGACCAGTACAAGGCGTCGCTCGATCTCCTGCGCACGCAGCGCACGCTGGTCGGCCGCTACTGGCATGACGCCGCGATCCAGGTCGACGACTTCCAGAACGAGGGCGTGGTCGCTTCCGGCTCCTGGCCCTATCAGGTCAATACGCTGGTCGCCGCCAAGAAGCCGGTCGCCTCGACCGTGCCGGAGGAAGGAGTCACCGGTTGGGCCGACACCACCATGATGGAAGCCGACGCCGCCCATCCGAACTGCGCCTATATGTGGCTTGAGCATTCCTTGTCGCCGAAGGTCCAGGGCGACGTCTCGGCCTGGTTCGGCTCGCTGCCGGTCGTGCCCGCCGCCTGCAAGGGCAACGAGCTGCTCGGCGAGGAAGGCTGCAAGACCAACGGCTACGAGAATTTCGACAAGATCAAGTTCTGGAAGACGCCGGTGTCGAAATGCGCCAGCCAGAACGACCAGTGCGTGCCTTACTACCGCTGGGTGTCGGATTATATCGGCGTCATCGGCGGCCGGTGATCTCCTTGACCTCTCCTTGCGGGGAGGGTCGACGCACAGCGTCGGGGTGGGGGCAGCGCTGACCTTTGGCGCTAACCACCCCCACCCGCGGCTTCGCCGCGACCTTCCCCATCGAGGGGGAGGTGGGGCGTCGTGCGAACTCGCCTTCGTTTAACCGGCAACTGAACTGACAGGGCCCATGACCTCTGCCGTTTCCTTCAAACAAGTCTCGCGCCATTTCGGCAGCGTGCGCGCGGTCGACGCGGTCGATCTGGAGATCGTGCCTGGCGAGTTCTTCGCCATGCTCGGGCCGTCCGGGTCCGGCAAGACGACGTGCCTGCGGCTGATCGCCGGCTTCGAGCAGCCGACGACAGGTTCGATCTCGATCTTCGGCGAGCGCGCCGAAGGCGTTCCGCCCTACCGCCGCAACGTCAACACCGTCTTCCAGGACTATGCGCTGTTCCCGCATCTGAACGTGCTCGACAACGTCGCCTACGGCCTGATGGTCAAGGGCGTAGGCAAGGCCGAGCGCCTGAAGGCGGCGGAGGCAGCGCTGTCGCTGGTGCGTCTGCCGAGCTACGGCGCGCGCCGCCCCGGCCAGCTCTCCGGCGGCCAGCGCCAGCGCGTCGCGCTCGCCCGGGCGCTGGTCAATCAGCCCAAGGTGCTCTTGCTCGACGAGCCGCTCGGTGCGCTCGACCTCAAGCTGCGCGAGAACATGCAGGAGGAATTGAAGTCGCTGCAGAAGGCGCTCGGCATCACCTTCGTCTTCGTCACCCATGACCAGGGCGAGGCGCTTTCCATGGCCGACCGTGTCGCCGTCTTCAACGACGGCAAGATCATGCAGGTCGGCACGCCGGAAGATATCTACCAGCGCCCGAACACCCGCTTCGTCGCCGATTTCGTCGGCTCCTCCAACGTGCTGCCGCCGGATTTCGTCCAGCGCTATTCCGGCCAGCATCGTTGGGGGAGTCTGCGCCCGGAGTCGATCCGCGTCTCCAGCGCGACCGGCGGCGACGGCGTTGCCGCGCGTCTGGTCGGGACAAACTATCTCGGCGCCACGACGAGGCTGGCGCTCGATGCCGACGGGTTGAGGCTGCATGCCGTGGTGCCGGCGGGAACGGCGCTGCCGGCGGAAGGCGAGGCGGTGATGCTCACCTTCAACCGCGACAGCCTGCATCTGATGGACGAGCCGGCATGATGAAGGTTTGCGCGAGGCCCCCCTCTCTGTCCTGCCGGACATCTCCCCCTCAAGGGGGGAGATCAGCAGTTTCTCGGCCTCGCCAATTCTGCC
>NZ_VFUA01000116.1 GCF_006440735.1 Mesorhizobium sp. B2-7-1
ACTTAGCGCTCCTTCAGCAATCCGAAATTCCGCGATCGCGCCACTTTCCAAACGCCCTGCTCGCGCCGGAGCCGGGCAAAACGCGGACCGGTCAGGACCGGTCCGAAGCCGTCTTTCCCTCCGGCATCGCGTCGAGGCACTCCTCCAGCCGCCGAAGCTTAGCCTTTTGCCAGCGCAGCGTGTGCGCGACCTCATGCAGGTTCCACTTGGCCTTCGAATTGGCCGCCTCGATCAGACCCCGTTCGAGCCGATCGATCTCGCTGCGCAGCTGCCGCGCCTCAGCCTCCCGCAACCCCCTGATCCAGCCCGCCCCACGCATGGTTCCCACCATCAAAGCCGGCCTTATGCTCGCAGACAAAGGCTAATGAGATCGGTTTGGAGTGCCTGGTATTTTAAACATCGCTAATATTAAATCTACATCGCAGGACGCATGACGGCCGCGGGCACCACATCCGCCTAACGAGTTCGGTACGGCATGTCACCGGAAGCTCGAAGAGTGGTGCGGACGACGGGAATCGAACCCGTACGATCAGAGATCGAGGGATTTTAAGTCCTTTTTTCTGCGGTGCTTCCCGCTCCACAGTCTGGAAAACCGGGACTTCGAGCTGATGGTGAAGCCCGGTTTCTCCCACATGCGTGGGAAATCCCCACGATATTTCCCACACAATCAAGTGTGCCAGCATGCTCCCTTGGTCTTTGCAAAATCTCACACCACGCGTACATGTGCGGGCACTGCGGGCGTGGTGAAATTGGTATACACACCGGACTTAAAATCCGGAGGCCTCGGCCATGCGGGTTCAAGTCCCGCCGCCCGCACCATGCTTCCCATAGGATAGAACGTATCACGGCACGGAGGCAATTAAGCATGGCTAGGCGACCAACGAAAAAACCAGCGAAAAAGATGTCGGCCGGGCCGCACAGCTTGGCGCTGCGATTGGATGTCATGGGCGTAACCGCATACATGACCAAAGCTGCAATTGAGGACCTCATCAAAGAGTTAGTCAGGATTAGCGCGTCTGATCCGGAGGAACTCCACGATGTGCATCTTGCGATGCACTTCGGCGGCTGGACGCCCTCAGGCGAATATATCGCGCCGAGTTTCGGCCATCACCATGGGCTTGGATCAATCCTGGCCAAACTGCGCAACGAGCAACTGAAGGACGGCATGACGAAGGCGGAAATCGAACGCGGCATTACGCCAGATGAGGCCTATCGGGCTTTCGATATTACCATCATGCATGTGTCCCCCGAGGTGGTTAAGCGCGTGGCCATCGAAAACGAAGCGGCCGAAGAGCAGCAGCACTGACTGAGGGCGTTCCCACAAGATTTCCCACATTTTCTCCTTTCGTGGGCATCGGTATCGGCAGTGGGAAGATCGCTTCAATGGAGGAAATATAGCGACGCGATTTCAATAAGATGGCGCGGCAAAATCAGGGGTTGAAAACCGTCGCAACTCAGGAATGTGCAGAGGTAAGGCGGGGTGCCGAGGTAAACCATTGAAAACATTGCTGTAGACGCAAGGGATATTTTAAGTCCCTTGCGTCTACCAATTCCGCCACGTCCGCAGGCGTGCCCTTTTCAGATGCCTGATATAAGCCGTCAAGCGATGTTTCGGATCGGCCGTACTTTGTGTCCCCTGCAGCTTTAGCCAGGGAGGACCATCGCCGGCTGAAATTTTCACCGCTAAGTCGCACCAACACGAGACCATTCAAGCTTTGATACGGCCCGCCGCCATCAGCACCGCCTTGTAGCATCGGGCAAACCAGCTTGGCGGGTCGCGCAGATAGGCTGACCGGGCAAGGTCCCATTTCTCGCTGACGGCCAGATCGAATGAAGGTGGATCGAAGCGGAACAGGCCGCTGCGCGGATAGATGGTGAATTCCCCGAAGACGGGCGCGCCGTTTTCTTCGTAGAGATCGATGCGCAGCAGGTCGAAATCGGCGCCCAGCACCTCGACCGCCTCGACCATGCGCGAAAAGCTCACTGGTCGAGGGATATCCAGGCTCGCATCGTCCGCGGATTCGGCGATCGCGAGGCGTTGCCAATCGCGATCGTAAAAGCCGCGCCGCAAGACCGTGGCGCGTCCCGCTATGGCCAGGACATAGACGACGCGTCCGCCCGCCACGCAGAACTTGTAATCGGTCGGCATATAGGCTTCAGCGGCGCCGATCAGCGGTTCGACAAAGACCCTGGGCTCTATATGCCAGTACGACCGCTCGCCGAGGTTCGTTCCGTGGCGTCGGCCAAGATATTTCGCCATCTGCGCGACCACGCCGGCCCGATCGACGATCTTCGGGTCGGCGACGACGGCATTCATGCCGCTGCCGTGGTTGCACTTGACGATGTAAGGGGCGGTGAGTTCATCGAACGGTATCCGGGCCGCGTCGGCGCCCTGCCAGAGCACGGGCGGAAAGGTCAGCCAGGGCACGCGCCCGGACACGAAGGCCTTCGATTTCAGCTTGTCCAGGAGAACGGCGAAACGCGGATCGTCATCGAAGATCTTTCGCCAGTGCACCTTCTCCGTGTAGTAGACAGGGGCCGACAAATTCGGCAGGCGCCCGTGCAGCCGGTAGAAATACCGGGCCATGCGATTGTGCCGAACAAGCAACCATAGGTTGAAGGCGGCTAAAACCGCCCTCGCCCCGTTGCCGGTTCGATTCTCAAGCCCCGTACCACCCATCGCCAGGAATTGCACCAGACGCACAGGGGAAAGACAACCACTTTTGTTGTCCGGCGGGGCAGCCGCGCCCTCGTTGTCTCAAACCTTGATCGGATTGAGCTTCAGGTGCTGGATCAGGATGATCGTCTTGGCATCGACGATGCGGCCGTCGGCAATGCCGGCCAGCGCCTCGTCCAGCGGCATTTCCAGAACCTCGATGTCCTCGCCCTCCTCCGGCGCGCCGCCGCCGTCGGAAATGCGGTCGGCCGGCGAATAGCGCGCGATGAAGAACCAGAGCCGTTCGGTCACGCTGCCGGGACTCATGAACGGCGCGAACAGCCGCTCGACATCCTTGAGGCGGTAGCCCAGCTCCTCTTCCGCTTCCTTGCGAATGGCGGTTTCGGGGTCGTTTTCGTCGAGCAGCCCGGCGCAGGCCTCGATCAGCGGCTCGCGGTGGCCCACGGCGTAGGCCGGGAAGCGGAATTGACGCACCAGGAGCACGGTCGAGCGCTGCGGATCGAAGGGCAGGATCACCGCGCCGTCGCCGCGATCGTAGGTCTGGCGGGTCTGCGTCTCCCATCGCCCGTCGCGGCGGCGATAGTCGAGCACCGTCTTCTTCAGCACCGCCCAGTCGTCCGAGAGCACCTCCTCGGAACGAATGCGAATGCGATCTTCCATGATGACCTCCGTATTGGCGGCAAGGGGTAGCGATGAACACGCCCCTGCGCAATCCTGGAAACCGACTGGTCCAGCGGGAGTTTCACCGGCTCGTGTCTGGCGCGACGCGCCGCGACTGCCTAGATAGCGGTATCTTTCCAGGAGCCCGTTTCATGACGTCATCGCTTTTCCACCCGATCACCCTCGGCGGCCTCACCATCCCCAATCGCATCGCGGTTGCGCCTATGTGCCAGTATTCGGCCGAGGACGGCTCGGCCAGCGACTGGCATCTCTATCACTGGATGAACCTGGCGATGTCGGGCGCAGGCATGGTTACCGTCGAGATGACCGATGTCGAGCGGCGCGGGCGCATCTCGCATGGCTGCCTCGGGCTTTATTCCGACGACAACGAGGCGGCCGCCAAGCGCACGCTCGACGCCGCCAGGCGCGTTGCCGCGCCCGGCACGAAGTTCGGCGTCCAGCTGGCCCATGCCGGCCGCAAGGCCTCCAACAGGAAACCTTGGGAAGGCGGCGGTCCGCTGCAGCCCGGCGAAGATCCCTGGCAGACAGTTTCGGCCTCGGCTGTCGCCTATGACACGGGCTGGAATGTGCCGCACACGTTGGAGGACGGCGAGATCCTGGAGCTCATCGCGCGTTTTGCGCAGTCGGCCGTGCGCGCCGTACGCGCCGGCTTCGACTTTGCCGAACTGCACGCCGCGCATGGCTATCTGATCTTCCAGTTCCTTTCGCCGCTCTCCAACCAGCGGACGGACCGCTGGGGCGGGTCGCTGGAAAACCGTATGCGCTTCGCGGTCGAGATCGCAAGGGCGGTGCGCAAGGCCGCCCCGTCCATGATGCTGGGCGCGCGCCTTTCGGTGAAGGAATGGGTCGACGGCGGTTTCGACGTCGAGGACGCGATCGAGGTGGCCAAGGCGCTGAAGACCGAGGGCGTTGCCTATATCTGCTGCTCAAGCGGTGGCAATTCGCCCCTGCAGCAGGTTCCGCCCGGCCCCGGCTACCAGGTGCACCTGGCGGAAGCCGTGCGCAAGGGCGCCGGCATCCCGACGCGCGCCGTGGGGCTGATCGACGACCCGAGCCAGGCCGAGGCGATCGTCGCCGACGGTCGTGCCGACATGGTGGCGCTGGCGCGCGCATTCCTCGCCGACCCGCGCTGGGGCTGGCGCGCGGCGGCGACCTTCGGTGAGGAAATCCATCCGGCGCCGCAGCTGGCGCGTTCGGTGACGACGATGCGGCATTGGATGAAGGCCGCCGGGTAGAGCAAATTCCAGGAAAAGTGTGAACGGTCAGGCTCGGCGACCTCGCCGTAGCCTTGCGTCCGAAATTGCGTCGAAACAAACCGGAAATCAGCGGGGTCCTGAGACGTTTGGGCGCAGGATCCTCGCCACAACTGCAACCAATTTGGCCGCTTTACGTTTGCCGCCATGATGGACAACAAGCCCTTTGAAACGCCGGTGGTGGTCGAACTCGGCCATGTCGGCAAATATCGCCAGATCCGAAGCACCCGCGAGGCCGCCGAGTGCCTGATGACCGTTTGGCCGCTCAATCGCGGCGAGCGCCATCGTAATGCTCTCGACACTTGCCTCAAGGCGCTGGAAGGTTATCGTTCGACAGCGGACGCGCGTCGCGCCCTTGTCGAGGCGGCCCGGGAATCGGAAGTGCTGGTTCCCGAAGACAGGCTGCCCGACGCAAAGCTGCATTGAGCAATTCCAGGAAAAGTGTGAGCGGTTTTCCGTCCGGAATTGCGTATAACAAGGAGACGGGGCGTTTCACCGTTTCCGTGAAACGGTGAAACGCACTAGCAGGCTTCTTAACCGGAGGATTTCATGGCGAAGCTGACTTACAAGATCGTCGAGCATGATGGCGGCTGGGCCTACAAGGTCGGCTCGACGTTTTCCGAAACGTTCCATACGCACCAGGAGGCGCTGCGCGCCGCCGAGATCGCCTCGGCCGAGCAGCAGGTAGCCGGGACCACCGACGGCATCCAGTATGAGGATTCCGAAGGAAAGTGGCACGACGAACTGGCCGATGGCCGCGATCGCCCGCAGACCGAAGTATCTGATTGATAAGGCGCAGGCGCCCCCGCGACCGGCGAAGCCCAAGGCTTCATACCGGCCGCCGGCGGCTATGCGACCTTACTTGCCGCAGTAATGGTCGTTGACGTTCTGTTGCGAGTTGGCATCCGGACCCGGGGTCGTGTCGGCGCACGGCCCGATGGCGCCTGTGCTGCCATAGGTAGTCAGCCCGGAGCCACCGTTGATGCTGCCTGTGGTATAGGGGTCTACCTGCTCGCTCGCTGCGGAACGATGGTCGCGGTGCCACCACCACCAGTCGTCTGACGACTGCGCCATGGCCGCGCCACCCATGGCCAGCACCAGCGCCGAAGCTGCAATAAGTCTTGTAAGCATCGGATTTCTCCATTCTCTTGATCGCAAAATACGTGGGGCCGAAGCCCCACAGCGATACAAACGAAACCCTGGGTCGAGTACGAAGGTTCCACTGGAAATTCCAGGTGGGACAGAATGTCCGACACTTTTGCGTGACGCCGCGTGAAGAGCCGCGAGACCCCGCGAAGGTCAGTTGTGGTCAATGAGGGTCGGCGAAGGCGCGCGGGGCAATCCGTTTTATGAAGGCGACGACCCGTTCAGGCTCCGCAAATTGCGGCATATGGCCGAGACCCTCGACCCGTTCGAAATCGAGGCCTTCGATCCTGTCCAGCATCGGTTCGCCATGCACCGCCTCGCCGATCACCTGGTCGCCGGTGCCGAACAGAATGCCTGCCGGCATCGCTATGTCGCGGTAGCGCCGTTCGATTTCGCCAAGATCCCGCTCCACGGCCACGACATCGGTGGACGTGGCGAAATAGTGGGACGGACGCAAGCCGAGCCATCCGCCCCCGCTGACCATGTAGTCCACGGGAACCGCTTGCGGTGCGAAAATGAACCGCAGCGTCGGTTGCGCGTAGCGAAGGCTGAGCGGTATCGCCACCGTATAGGCCAGAACACGGCGCAGCAGCCTGGATGGGACATAGAGCAGATCAAACCCTTGACGCCCACTCGCCTCCAGATGCGTCAGCGGCGAGAGCAGCGCAATGCCGGAAATCACCGCCGGATGCCTGGTCGCCAGCGCAAGCGCGATGGCCCCGCCGAGCGAGTGGCCGACGACCAAAGGCCGCTCCAGGCGCAATTCCTCGATGAAGCGCCGCACGATGTCCGCCTGTTCCGGCAGCCTGCCGGTCGCGCCGCTTGCCCGAACCGAATAGCCGGAGCCCGGCCGGTCGAGCGCGATCAGCCGGTACCCAGGACCGAAGCGTCCGAACAGCGTGTGGCGGAAATGGTGGAGTTGAGCGCCGAGCCCGTGCACGAAGACGATCGGCCTGCCATCGCCCTCTTCCACATAGTGGACGCGGTTGCCGTCGATCTCGACGAATTTCCCGCAAGCCGGCACCAGTCTTTCGGCATTCGCCGCGATCCGCCAGGTCGCAAGCATCAAGGCGAGCACGGCAAGCGCCGCCGCAACGAGCAAGCCGGCAAGCAGCCACAGGACAACCGATATCAGCATGTTTTCACCCCAAGGCGACCGACCGCACCATATTCGCAACGGCCGCCGCCACAAGCGGATATCCGGCTTTCGCATTGCGGCCGGCCGCCGGCCGCGTTATCTCAGGCGACCTTTTGCGCCGGAGCCCGTCATGCCTGAAATCGTCACCGCCGCCATGCTCGTCATCGGCGACGAGATCCTCTCCGGCCGCACCAAGGACAAGAATATCGGCCACCTCGCCGACATCATGACCGCGATCGGCATCGACCTGAAGGAAGTGCGCATCGTCGCCGACGAGGAAGACGAGATCGTTGCCGCGGTGAATGCCGTGCGCGCCCGCTATACCTACGTCTTCACCACCGGAGGCATCGGCCCCACCCATGACGATATCACCGCCGACTCCATCGCCAAGGCCTTTGGCGTGCCGTGCGAATACGACGCCAAGGCCTACGCGCTGCTCGAGGCAAGCTATGCCGGTCGCGGTATCGAATTCACCGAAGCGCGCAAGCGCATGGCGCGCATGCCGCGCGGCGCCGACCACATCGACAATCCCGTCTCCATCGCGCCGGGCTTCCGCATCGGCAACGTCCATGTCATGGCCGGCGTGCCGTCGATCTTCCAGGCGATGCTCGACAATGTCGTGCCGACGCTCAAGGCCGGCACGAAGATGCTGTCGGCCACGGTGCACTGTCCCTTCGGCGAGGGCCTGATCGGCGGGCCGCTGGCCGAGATCCAGAAAGCGCATCCCGACACCATCATCGGCTCGTATCCCAAATATGGCGACGGCAAGTTCTGGACCGAGCTCGTCGTGCGTGCCCGCAGCGGGGAAGCGCTCGAGGCCGCCCGCAAGGACGTCGAGGCGATGGTGGCGGGCTTCGCCAAGGCAGGCTGACCGGCAGTTCGGCTGGAACCAGTCAACGCGCTGAAGCGTTCCTTTTGCCGCGCGGACGCGCAGGGCAAACAATTGAGGGACCGGTCATGCGCTTCAAGACAATCGTCGCCATTTTGCAGAACGAACAGGACGCCGAGCGCGTCCTCGATTGCGCCCTTCCGCTTGCCGACAGGTTCGAGAGCCATCTCGTCGGCATCCATGCCGAGGCGCTTCCCGTCCCCTACACATCGGCCACCGGCTTCCCCGATACCGAGTTCCTCCAGGTCTCGGCCGAGATGAACAAGGAGCGCGCCGACAAGTTGGAGGCCTATTTCCTGAAGCGGATCGAGGAATCCGGCCTCTCGTTCGAATGGCGAAGCCTGGAAAGCTTTTCCGGCGACAGCGCGCTGACCGGCATATCGAGCGTGCGCGCCGCCGACCTGATCATCGCCGCGCAGCGCGATGCCGGCGGCGATCCGAGCGCCGATGTCGACACGCTGGTCTACGACGCCGGCCGGCCGGTGCTGGTCGTGCCCCATGCCGGGCCGCTGGTCACCACCTTCCGACGTGTGCTGCTGGCCTGGAATGGCAGCAAGGAAGCGGCGCGCGCCGCGTTCGACGCCCTGCCCTTCATCGCCGAGGCCGACAAGACGGACATCCTCGTCATCGATCCGCCGGAGACGCTGGATGAATCTCCGGAAGCCGCCGGCGCCGAGATCGCCGCGGCGCTGTCGCGCCACGGCGCCAATGTCAGCGTCTGCGTGCAGAAATCCGGCGGCACTTCGGTCGACGACATGATTCAGGCCAGGATTGTCGAATCCGGCGCCGACCTTCTGGTGCTCGGCGCCTACAGCCATTCTTGGCTGCGCCAGCTTCTGTTCGGCGGCGTCACCCGCACGGTGCTGCGCACCACGAACGTGGCGGCCTTCCTGTCGCGCTGATTCATTTTTAGCGCGACGCGCTTTAAGTCCACAGCCATCGCCGGCCTCCCCTTGCCAAGCCTGGCGCTTTCCGGCTAATTCCGCCTGCATTCCAGTGTTTTTAGCGCCACGGCGCGCCTTGCGGAGTGCGAACCATGTCCCTTCCCGAAAAAGCCTTTCCCGTCTCATGGGACCAGTTCCACCGCGACGCCCGCGCGCTTTCCTGGCGGCTTTCCGGCGCCAACAAGGGACAGTGGAAAGCCATCGTCTGCATCACCCGCGGCGGCCTTGTGCCCGCCGCCATCATCGCGCGCGAGCTCGGCATCCGGGTCATCGAGACGGTGTGCGTCGCCTCTTACCATGACTACACCAGCCAGGGTCAGCTGCAGGTGCTGAAGGAGATTTCGCCTCCGCTGCTCGCCGATGACGGTGCCGGCGTGCTGATCATCGATGACCTGACCGACACCGGCAAGACGGCCGGCATTGTCCGCGCCATGATGCCGAAGGCGCATTTCGCGACCGTTTATGCCAAGCCGAAAGGCCGCCCGCTGGTCGACACGTTCGTCACCGAGGTCAGCCAGGACACCTGGATCTACTTTCCCTGGGACATGGGCTTCACTTACCAGAAGCCGATCGCGGACGATCACGCCGGCTGAACGGCCTTCATATCTTCCAGAGAATCTCGCTGAATCTGCATCGTGCAGTCGAGCTAACGAGCACGACTACTTTGCGAGATTGACTTTTTCTGGTGGGGTTTTCCGATGGAGTGAAGTTTTTTACTTTTAAAGCTCACAATTCGCCGTAAGATTCCTAAGGTGGCAAACGATTCTGGAGGCTGGGGGCAGCTTCTTACCATGTTGACGAGGCCGACGACGCACAACCAGATGGCCGAAAGAGTCCGGCGGCTCTTCGGCGTTGCGCCTTGTCGCCTGCAGGTTGCCGCCTTGCCTTGGCGTGAAGGCGAGAACGGCGTCGAGATCATGCTGATCACCAGCCGTGACACCGGGCGCTGGGTGCTGCCCAAGGGCTGGCCGGAGGCCAGGGAGCCGCTGTGCGAGGCGGCTGCCCGCGAAGCAGGCGAGGAAGCCGGGTTGCGCGGCAAGGTCTCGCATCTTGAAGCCGGCCGCTATTTCTATGCCAAGGTCCTCGCCTCCGGCGAGGAAGTACCTTGCGAGGTCTTGGTCTTTCCGCTGCATGTCGACCGTGTCGCGGATCGCTGGAAAGAAAAGCGCGCGCGAACGCGCAAATGGGTCGGCCCGAACGAAGCCGTCCGGATGGTCAACGAACCCGACCTTTGCCAGATCATTGCCGGCTTCTGCGCCGCGCCGCATAAGTTCGCCTAGGAAACTGGAAACGGTCAGGCTGGGCGACTTCGCAGTAGCTCTCCGCGCCGGAATTGCGTCATATCCCGGAAGATCTTCAGGCGCGGCCGAAATCATCGGAACTGAGCCGGGTCCAGCGATCGCCCATCAACCCGCCGATGAAGATGTCGCTGGAGCGGACCGCTTCCGTGACCTCGGCGATGCGTGAACGCACCATCGTGCCCCCGGCATAGTGGAAGAAGACGTTCTTGTAGCCGAAGAGTTGAGGCATGAATCTGCTTTGGGTCTGCCCGGTAATGCCCACGCAACCCATATCCCGCGCCGCCGCGATGAGAGCATCCAGCGTCGCGCCCCAGTGGGATCCGGACGCCTGGATCTGCAGCAGGTTCGCGATGCCGCCGGCCTGGCCGTAAAAGGCATGGCAGCCCAGCATCTTGCCCGTTTCGTCGTAGATCCCGCCGAAATGAAGCGGCCCGTCGGCCCGCTTCTCGGCCGCGAGCGCAAGCAGCCGCGGCAACTCGCCCTCCCTCCAATTCGGCCGAAGGGAGTAATCGGTCATGAGGATCGGCAGTTGTTCCGCAAATTGGGCCGCATCGATCGGCTCCCGGTGGGTCCGTTGGGACGACGAATGCTGGGGCGACGGCTCGAACCTTGCTCTTGCAAGAGCGTCGAATGCTCTCGCGCTAAGATCGAGTGCCGGGCGAGGCAGGCCGGGCCATTTGCGGCGCAGCACAGCGGCGCCCATCGCACCTGGTCGGAAAACACAGGTCCATTCCAGACAATGCACCGGCAGGAGCTGATACTTCATCGGCCGCGCGAAGGCCAAGGACGTCCGGTTGGCGGAATCGGTCAGGTACAGATCGAATTCGCCTTGATGCAGGGCACGCAGCAATTGCGGCCCGGCCCAACCGTGATCGGTGCTGGAATCGGTCATGAAGGGACCGATGATGGCAGCGTTCAAGGCCCTTCCATTGAGTTCGTAGCGAGCCTTCAGAACGCCCATGAAGCCGCCCAGGCGGCCCTGGGGGTTGATCTGGACAAGAGCCTTGCTCTCATCACCGCCAAGGTAAAGCTCCCTCATATAGTCCGCCGTCCGTGCGATCGCTCGATCGCGCTGGCTGCGACGATGCCTAAACTTCGTCAGGAAGAGCGCGGCGACATGCTCGAGATCCTCGGTGGCCAAAGGCCGAACCGAGCCATGGGATTCCAGTGCCGGCGGTGCAGCCGCCTTTCCCGGACCCGCTTTTGCGGAAACAGGATTCATCGTCAATGCCTATACGAAAGCGCTAAAGGCAGCCGTGCTTCCCAAAGAAAATCTCCATAAGGTCGGCCTCCTGCAAAAAAGTCTCCAAGAGACCTTCTTCTGCCACATCCGATTTTCTTTTCTGTAAATACATCCCGATAATTGCTACAATCCAAGATAATATATAAAAACTAAAATAGGGCCTTCTAAAACTTCAATACACATAAAGTAATTTGAATGACATATTGAACCACTTTAACCGCATAACGGGAGAGCGGTTGCAGCTGCAGAACTACAGACGGATTGCCCGGGTCATGGCGACGGGTTCGGCTCGGTCCCTGCAAATGCCAGCCACAGGCGACCGGTTCACCGGTGTCGAGCTCAAGCCCAGGCCTGGTTGTGAGAGACAGCGCCCGGCCGAGGCCGGGCGCTGTCCTTTCCTCAGGCGACGAGGCCCTTGGTCAATTCGAGCGCCTGACGCTCGAACAACCGCCGGTAGATGCCGCCGTTCAGCCTGATCAGGTCGTCATGCGACCCCTCCTCGGCGATACGCCCGCGATCGAAGACCAGCAGCCGGTCGAGCGCCCGCACCGTCGAGAGCCGGTGCGCGATCACCAGCGTCGTGCGCCCGACCATCAGCCGCTCCATCGCCTTCTGGATCAGCACTTCCGATTCCGAATCGAGGCTCGATGTCGCCTCGTCCAGGATCAGGATGCGCGCGTCTGCGAGGAAGGCGCGGGCGATCGCCACGCGCTGGCGCTCGCCGCCCGACAATTTCACGCCACGCTCGCCGACCAGGGTTCCGTAGCCCTTGGGCAGGCTGGTGATGAAATCATGCGCGCTGGCAAGCTTGGCCGCATGCTCGATCTCGGCCTGGCTGGCGCCGGGCCTCGCATAGGCGATGTTCTCGGCAAGCGACCGGTGGAACAGGATCGGCTCCTGCTGGACGATGGCGATCTGGCTGCGCAACGAAGCCTGTTCGACCTGCGAGATGTCCTGCCCGTCGATCAGGATCCTTCCGGCGTTCACGTCATAGAGCCGCTGGATCAGCTTGACGAAGGTCGTCTTGCCCGAGCCCGAATGCCCGACCAGCCCGACGCGCTCGCCGGCCGCGATATCGACCGAGAAATCGCGGTAGAGCGGCAGCCGGTGATTGCCGTAGTGGAACGTCGCCTTGTCGAAAGCTATGTGCCCGTCGGTGATCCGGATCGGTTGGGCGCCGGGCCGGTCCTCGATGCCGAGCGGCTCGGACTGGAAGTCGACCAGTTCCTCCATGTCGTTGATCGAGCGCTGCAGGTTGCGGATATGGGTGCCGATGTCGCGCAGATAGCCCTGCAGCACGAAGAACGAGGTCAGCACGAAGGCGACATCGCCGGCGCTCGCCTGCCCCCAGGCCCACAACATGAGGGCAAGACCGATTACCGCCGCCCGCATCGCCAGCAGCAGCACCCCTTGCGTGGTGCCGTTGGCGGTGCCGCGCATCCAGGTGCGGCCGGTGCGCAGGCGCCATTTGGCGACGACGCGCGCCAGCCGCGCTTCCTCCCGGGTCTCCGCGCCGAAGCTCTTGACGACGGCGTTGCAGCTCACCGCGTCTGCCAACGAGCCGCCAAGTCGCGTGTCCCAGCTGTTGGCGAGCCGCGCGGCGGGCGCGACATAGCCGAGCGACAGCATCGCCGTGACGGCGATGAACAGCACCGAGCCGGCCGCCACCACGGCCCCCATCAGCGGCCAGAACCAGCCGAGCAGCAGCGTCGACCCGACAAGCATGACGACCGACGGCAGAAGCGCGATCAGGATCGTGTCGTTGAGCAGATCCAGCGCCCACATGCCGCGCGTTACCTTGCGCACCGTCGATCCGGCGAAGCTGTTGGCGTGCCAGTCTGTCGAGAAGCGCTGCACCCGATGGAAGGCGTCGGCGGCAATGTCCGACATCATCTTCAGCGTCAGCTCGACGATCCACAGGAAGGCGACATTGCGCAGCACGACGCCGGCCAGCGCCAGCGCCATCAGGATAGAGAACGCCGCCATCGCCGCATTCCAGGCGACCGCGTCGGTTCCGACGCCGCTGGCGACCGCATCGACCAGGCGGCCGGAATAGAAGGGTGTCAGCACGTCGGCCAGCGTCGAGAGCAGGAATGCGCCCATAATGAGCGAAAGCCGCCACGGCTGGCGCTGCCAGTGGCTGAACGTAAAGCCAAGCACGCTGCGAAAGGCGCTCGCGCGCAGATCGATCTTGAAACGAGCCATGATGTCATCCGGGCGCAAACGAGCCCGGTCCCGGTAAAAATCAAATTGGAAAACCCGCGTCCGGCCTTAAGGCGCCTTGGAAAACGGGAGGTTCAGTATGGGTAGGCCGCCCGCCCGAAGGCGGCGACCGGCAGCGGCAAATGCCAGTTCTGCGTCCTGCTCTCCGAAAAACCTTCGGAAAGCCCGAGCAGACCTAGGCCTCGCGGCCTCGCATAACGATGTCAAATCTTGCCATACGGTCCTCCCACAAGGGAATCGCGGAGAGGCCCTTATAGGGAGGCATCAGCCGATCGCCAAGTCGGCCCATCGCCAAAACGACATCTGGTCCAGCACTGAGACGAATTTGCAACAACGGCGGGTTGTGGCCGAGCCTCAGCCAGGGGGTGAGCGGTCCAGTCGCATGTAGCGGCCCTCCGTCCGGAATCCGAACTTCTGATAGAGGCTGTGAGCGTCGTTGGTCGTGAGGCTCCAATGAGAAACGGTCTTCATATCGGGATGATCGAGGAGTGCCTGCACAAGCTGTTTGCCGATCCCATGCCCGCGACGCTCCGGCCAGACGATGACGTCGAGTAGATAGGCAAAGACAGTATGGTCGGTGATCACGCGGGCGAAACCGACCTGCTCACCATCGAGATAAGCCCCGACGCAAAGCGAGTTGTCGAAGGCGCGGCGGTTGGCCTCGTCGGTTCGCGACGCCGCCCAATAGCTTTGCATGAGCTGATCGGAGGTCGCACGGAAGTCGATCCGCGACAGGTCGAAACTGATTTCAATGTCTCGCATGCGCCGCGCCGCCACCAGAGATCAACCGCGGTCCCGGAACCGGTTGGTGATCGGATAGCGGCGGTCGCGGCCGAAATTCTTCCGCGTGATCTTCACGCCGGGCGCCGCTTGGCGGCGCTTGTATTCGGCGATGTAGAGCAGGTGCTCGACGCGCGTCACCGTCGCACGGTCGTGGCCGCGCGCGACGATGTCGTCGACGCTCATCTCGTTCTCGACAAGGCACTCGAGAATGTCGTCCAGCACCGGATAGGGCGGCAGCGAATCCTGGTCGGTCTGGTTTTCGCGCAGCTCCGCCGACGGCGCCTTGTCGATGATGTTGTTCGGGATGACCTCGCCGGAGGGTCCGAGCGCGCCCGGCGGCACATGCGAATTGCGCCAGCGAGACAGCGCATAGACCTGCATCTTGTAGAGATCCTTGATCGGATTGAAGCCGCCGTTCATGTCGCCGTAAAGCGTGGCGTAGCCGACCGACATCTCGCTCTTGTTGCCGGTGGTGACCACCATCGAGCCGAACTTGTTCGAGATCGCCATCAGGATGGTGCCGCGCGCGCGGCTTTGCAGGTTTTCCTCGGTGATGCCTTCCTGGGTGCCCTCGAAGAGCTGCGTCAGCGCATGCTTGAACCCTTCGACCGGCTCGGAGATCGGCACGATGTCATAGCGGCAGCCGAGCGCGCGAGCGCAGTCCTCGGCGTCCTTCAGCGAATCCTTCGACGTATAGCGGTAAGGCATCATGACGGTGCGCAGCCGTTCTTCGCCCAGCGCGTCGACGGCGAGTGCCGCGCAGATCGCCGAGTCGATGCCGCCGGAGAGACCGAGCACGACGTTCTTGAAACCGTTCTTGTTGACGTAGTCGCGCAGGCCGAGCATGCAGGCCCGGTAGTCCGCTTCCTCCCGCTCCGGGATCTTCGACATCGGGCCTTCCGAGCAGACCCAGGTCTCTCCCTTTCTTTTCCAGGTGGTGACGTCGACCGCGTCCTCGAACTGGCTCATCTGGAAGGCGAGCGTCTTGTCAGACCCTATCGCAAACGAGGCGCCGTCGAAGATCAGCTCGTCCTGGCCGCCAAGCTGGTTGGCGTAGATCATCGGCAGGCCGGTTTCGATGACTTGGCGGATCACGACCTGGTGGCGGACGTCGATCTTGGCGCGGTAATAGGGCGAGCCGTTCGGCACCAGCAGGATCTCGGCGCCGCTTTCGGCCAGCGTCTCGCAGACGGCAACGTCACCCCAGATGTCCTCGCAGATCGGAATGCCGATGCGCACGCCGCGGAAGTTGACCGGACCCTGCAGTTCCGGCCCGGCCTGGAACACGCGCTTCTCGTCGAACTCGCCATAATTCGGCAGATCGAGCTTGTAGCGTTCGGCGATGATCTTGCCGCCATCGGCGAAGACGATGGAGTTATGCGTGCCAGTCTTGCGCTTGAGCGGCGTGCCGATGATGACGCCGGGACCGCCATCGGCGGTGTCCTTGGCGAAATCCTGCGCCGCCTTCTCGCAAGCCGTCAGGAAGGAAGGCTTCAGCACCAGGTCTTCCGGCGGATAACCGGCAAGGAAAAGCTCGGTATAGAGCACCAGATCGGCGCCCTGCCGCGCCGCGTCCGCCCTCGCCTCGCGCGCTTTTGCCAGATTGCCGGCGACGTCGCCGACGGTCGGGTTGAGCTGGGCGACGGCGATGCGCAGGATATCGGGAGCGGTCTTGGTCATGGTGTGGATGTAGCGTGGCCGAAAACGCGCCGCAATGGCGATTGCTTGTGCCAAATAAGACTAATCGGCAAAGCCGATTATGTCCTGATCGATCGAAGATCGTACCTGGCTAATCAGCCGATCATGCCCTGCAGGTCGTATCCCGATCGCCTAATCGCCCATATACGCGCGCAGCGCCTCTGCCGAGCGGTTCTCGCCGATCGACATCGCCAGGATGCGCGAGATGTGACGGCGCGGCAGGCCGGTTTCGGCCGACCATCGGTTGATCTGCGCCTGGATCTTGTCGAGGTCCCGCTTCGAGGTCGGGTTCTCGGCGATGTCGAGGCCGGCATCGCGCAAGGCCGCCGCCATGTCGGCCGAGACGACGAACGTGTCCCATTCCAGCCAACGCAGGAAATACTGCCCGGTGTTGCCACCGAGCCGGCTGCCATGCTTGGCGAGATAGGCGGTCAGGCCGACCTGATCGTCCGCCGGCCAACCGGCGATGAACTTGCCGAAGCTGCCATGCTCCTTCGCGACGCGATCGACGAAGGCGGCGTTGTCGCGCACCGACTTGATCTTCTGCGGATTGCGCACGATGCGGCTGTCGGACGCGAGCTCGTGCCAGAAGTCGTCCGGCTGGAACAAAAGCCGCTTCGGCTCGAAGCCGAGAAACGCTTCCTCGAAACCGGGCCATTTCTGCTCGATGACGCGCCACACGAAGCCGGCGGCGAAAATGCGCTCGGCCATGGTGGAGAGAATGCGGTCATCGGGGATTTTCGCCACCGCCTTGTTGTCGGGCGCCGGGCCAAGCAGCGGTGCGAGCACCGCCTCTCCGCCCTTGCGCTTTGCCGCCCGCGCGTGGATTTTCTTGAAATCGAGCATCGTTGTCCTCGCCTGTTCGCCGCAATCTAGCACTTCACGTCCGGCCCGGCAGCCTCTACCTCTATCGACGTCCGGCCGAAGGAGAGACAGATGAACAAGATCGTCGAGGACATGGCGAACCGTTTGCTCAAGCGGAAGCCGGAAGGTTTCGGTCCGCTCGAGAGCCGCGTCCTCCAGTCGACGCTCGAGCGCACCACCATCACGCGCGACACCAACAAGGCCGTGGCCTTCCACGAGACCTATGGCGACCGCATCGCCGACAGCATCGCCAGGATCGGCGGCTCCTGGTCCTTCATCCTAAGCTTCCTGGCCTTTCTCGTTATCTGGACCGCCGGCAATGCCTGGCTGCTCACGCGCGACGCCTTCGACCCCTACCCCTTCATCTTCCTCAACCTCGTGCTGTCGATGCTTGCGGCGATCCAGGCGCCCGTGATCATGATGTCGCAGAACCGCCAGACCGAACGCGACCGCATCGACGCGGCCCATGACTACGAGGTCAATCTGAAGGCCGAGATCGAGATCATGGCCCTGCATGAAAAGCTCGACGAGCTGCGCCACAGCGAGATCATCGGCATGCGTGACGAAATCCTGCGCATGGCCGAGCAGATCAGGCGCATCGACGAGAAACTGTCGGCGCGGCCCGCAACGGAATGAGCGTGACCGTCCACCATCTTATCGAGCAATACGGGCTGATCGCAGTCTTCCTGGGTTGCGTCGCCGAAGGCGAAAGCGCCGCGATCCTTGGCGGCTTCTTCGCTCATCAGCATGTTTTCGTGCTTTGGCAGACCTTCCTCGCGGCCTTTCTCGGCGCCTTCGCCGGCGACACGTTCTTCTTCACCATGGGGCGTAGCTTCGCCGAGCATCGCTATGTGAGAAGGTTGCGCAGGCGTCCTGGCTTCAGCCGCGCCTACCGCCTGCTCAACACGCATCCCAACATCTTCGTGCTGACCAACCGCTATATCTACGGCATGCGCCTGGTCGGCGGCATCGCCGCCGGCCTGTCGACCGTACCCGTGCTGCGTTTCGTCATCCTGAATGCCATCTCTTCCGCGGTCTGGGCGGCCCTGTTCAGCGGCATCGGCTATGTCTTCGGCCTGGGCGCGGAGGAAATGGTGGGCCAGGCGTTTGCACGCCATGAGCGCCTGCTCATTGCCCTCGGCGTCGGCATCGTTATCGCCGTGGTCGCTTGGTTGGTAGGCCATCACTTCGCAAAACGTGAACGCGCCAAGGAAGATCAGGCCGGATCCTGATCCGCAAGGATCAGATCGGCGCGCCGATCAGGCGCTCGATGAGGGCGATGCCCCAGACGCCGCCGGCAATCACGATCGAAATCAGCACCGCAAGCGAACCGCAGTCCTTGGCGAGCTGGATGTCGATGTGGAATTCGCGCGAGATCGCGTCGCAGGCCGCCTCGATGCCGGTGTTGAGCACTTCGACCATGATCAGGAGCAGCACCGCGCCGACCAGCAGGGCATAACCGCGCCAGGAGACCGAGATGAACCAGCCGGCCGGCAGGGCAAGCGCGAGCAAAAGCAATTCCTGCTGGAATGCCTTTTCGTGGGCAGCCAACTTGCGGAAGGCCCGCACTGAATTGATGAAAGCGTCGATCAGCCGCTGCATGCCCAGCCCCGTTTCGAATTACCGTCAGGGGATATCGCAACGGCCGGATCAAGGGAATAAGCCAGCCGCCCCAAAATTCATCCGTCCGCGACCTTTATCGACGGCGTCGATTTCTCGAACTGAGGCAAGCCATCCTCGATCGAATAATAATCGCCCTTGTCGCCGACGAAGATATGGCTTTCCGCGGCAAGACCGCTCGGCCGTTCGAAGGATCCGGCCATGATGGAGATCGTGTCCAGTTCATTGTGCTTCCAAAAGAGCAGCGAGCCGCAGGTGCGGCAGAAGCCGCGCTTCGCCACGTCGGAAGCGCCATACCAGTTGAGTGCGTCGGCCCCCTCTATGACGATATCGGCGTCCTTGGACGCGGTTGCCGCGACGAAATGGCCGGTCTGCCGACGGCACTGCGAGCAGTGGCAATAGACGACGCCGCGCAACGGCCCGCTCGTCCTGAAACGCACCGCCCCGCACAGGCACGATCCGCTGTGGTTGTCATCCATTCCGGCCTCCTTCGACCATCTGCCCGGTCCATTGCCGGATAGAATTTCAGTTTTGAAATGGCTGGGCACTGGCAAATGCGACACCGAAGCGGCGCGTTTTAGAAGCTGCACCTGCACCGGACTGCAGCCTGTGGTAGCAATGACAATGAGCAAATACAGGCCATTAAGGAAACTTTAGCGCAACTGCATTTATGCTTCCCACAAGCGGTGGTCGTGTTGGGGACACGACGTCGCATCGGCAATTCTGATTCAAATCCCCGCATAAGCGACTCCCGGCGGTGGCAGGTCTCCGGTCGCACTGAAGGGGCAGTGAACAGAACATGCAACCGGCAGCCATTCCGACCGACAGGAACACCGACATCGCCAGCACCGTCGTGGCGACGATGCGTCAGCTCGGCGTGCTTGGTCTGCCGCGCAACTACGAAATCTTCTACGAGGCGCTCTGCGGCAGCAATCACGAACTCAGCCTTGCCGTCGTCTCGTTCAGCAACCGCCCGACACAGGAGGATCTCGACCGCATCGGGCGCACGTTCTTTCCGCAGCATCACGGTCCGGCCATTGTCGAGCACGCCCGCGAGATGGTGGCCAAGGAGCTCGAGGATATCGCGACGCTGTTGCGCAGCGAGCACTCGCATATCGAGAAATACGGCCGCATTCTCGATGAGACCTCGATCGGCCTGAGCAACCGCAGCCTGCTTTCGCAGGAACTCCTGCAGAAGATCGCAGGCGCCATGTCGGCCGCCACCAGCTCGACGATCGACCATGGCCGCCAGATCGCCAGCACGCTCAGCGAAAAGACGGCCGAGCTCGAAAGCGTCAAGTCGAAGCTCGAGGAATACAAGCGGCTTGCCGACACCGACCCGCTCACGCAGTTGTGGAACCGCCGCGCCTTCGACAAGGAGATCACCCGGATCTACAACAGCAATCGCGGCATCCTGTTCAATGCGCTGATTCTTGCCGATATCGATCATTTCAAGGACATAAACGATCGTTACGGCAATCCGGTCGTCGACAGG
>NZ_VFUA01000117.1 GCF_006440735.1 Mesorhizobium sp. B2-7-1
TTTTCCGTCCGGAATTGCGTCAAAACAAAGAGATAGAGCGGTTCGCCGTTTCCGTGAAACGGTGAAACGCTCTAGGGATTGCTTCGGGAAACGGGTCCATGACGACGATTGCCGATGTTGCGCGTCACGCGGGTGTGTCCGTCGCAACGGTCTCGCATGTGATGAACCATACGCGCCATGTCGAGCCGGAGACGGCCGAGCGCGTGCGCGCCGCGATCACCGCGCTACGCTACAGTCCGAACTCGGTGGCGCGGAGTCTGCGGCGCGGCGAGACCAAGACCATCGGGCTCCTGCTTCCTGACAATTCCAACCCGTTCTTCGCCAGCGTGGCGCGGCAGATCGAGGATGCCGGCTTCGTCTCCGGCTACACGGTGATCCTGTGCAACTCCGACGGCAATGCCGAGAAGGAGGAGCGCTATCTCTCGGTGCTGATGGCCAAGCAGATCGACGGGTTGATCTTCGCCGGCTCGTCCGACCATGCGCGGGTGTTCGCCCGGCTCCTGCCCAGCGTGCCGGCGGTGCTGCTCGACCGCGAGATCCAGTCGGTCAATGTCGATTCGGTGCTGGTCGACCATGACCATGGCGGCTATCTGGCCGGCAGATACCTGGCCGGGCTCGGCCACCGGAAGATCGGCGTCATCGGCGGCCCGCGCGATTCGAGCTCCAGTCCCGCCCGCCTGCGCGGCTTCGTGCGCGCGCTCGAAGAGGCAGGCCTCGCGCTGCCGGCCTCGTCGATCGTCGATTCCGACTATCATTTCGCCGGCGGGCGCCTGGCGATGGAGCAGCTCATGGCCCGGGCGCCGGACATCACGGCGCTGTTTGCCTGCAACGACCTGATGGCGATGGGCGCGCTGACGGTGCTGCGCTCGCGCGGATTGCGGGTTCCCGACGACATCTCGATGGTCGGCTTCGACGACATCCCCTATGCCGTCACCACCTGGCCGCCGCTGACGACGATCGCGCAGCCGGTGGAAAAGATCGGCACGCGCGCGGTGAGCCTGCTGCTCGAGCGGCTGGGCGAGCCGGAAGCGCCCTCGCGCCGCGAGGTGCTGGCGCCGGTGCTGGTGGAGCGGGAAAGCTGCGCGGCGCGGCGGTAGCTCGTAATCTCCCCCCTCGAGGGGAGATGTCGCCGAAGGCCAGAGGGGGTCGCTGCGCGTGAAGCGCCAACCTCCATCTGCAGAAGCAAGCCGAGCCCAGTCGGACCGACCCCCTCTGGCCTGCCGGCCACCTCCCCCTCAAGGGGGGAGATTACCCACCCATTCCCTCAAGCCGCCGGCTCCAAGGCCGCCCTCTCCAGCATGCCGAACAGGTCGCGCGGCTCGTCGGGGTCGGCGAGCAGGTCGAGCTCCTCATAGAGGCCGGTGGCCTGGAGCTGGTCGCGGACATAGCGCAGCGCCGAAAAATCCTCCGTGGCGAAGCCGACGGAATCGAACAGCGTGATCTGCTTGGCCGTCTTGCGGCCCTCGGCCTTCCCGGTCATCACCTGCCACAGCTCGGTCACCGGATGGTCGGCGTCGAGCTGTTGGATCTCGCCCTCGATGCGCGTCTGCGGCGGGAACTCGACGAAGATGTCGGAGCGCAGCAGGATGTCGCGGTGGAGCTCGGTCTTGCCCGGGCAGTCGCCGCCGACGGCGTTGATGTGGACGCCGGAACCGACCATGTTGTCGGTGAGGATCGTGGCGTACTGCTTGTCGGCGGTCACCGTGGTGATGATGTCGACGCCTTCCACGGCATCCTGGCCGGTCGAACAGATGGTGATGTCGAAACCCTTGCCGGCGAGGTTGCGCGCGCATTTCTCCGAGGCCGAGCGGTCGATGTCGTAGAGCCGCAACCGGTCGATGCCGAGCAGCGCCTTGAAGGCGATGGCCTGGAACTCGGACTGGGCGCCGTTGCCGATGACGGCCATGGCGCGCGCGCCCTTGGGCGCCAGATATTTGGCGGCGACGGCGGAGGTGGCGGCGGTGCGCAGCGCCGTCAGGATGGTCATTTCGGTGAGCAGCATCGGATAGCCGGAGCCGACATCGGCGAGCACGCCGAAGGCGGTGACGGTCTGGCGGCCCTCGCGCATGTTCTTCGGGTGGCCGTTGACATATTTGAAGCCGTACATCTTGCCGTCGCTGGTCGGCATCAGCTCGATGACGCCGTCATGGCTGTGCGAGGCGATGCGCGGCGTCTTGTCGAACAATTCCCAGCGGCGGAAATCCTCCTCGACATAGGCGGCGAGCTCGGTGAGGAAACGCTCGACGCCGATGGCGAGCACGAGCTTCATCATGCGGTCGACGCTGACGAAGGGAACGATGGCGAGGCGCGAAGGCTGGGTCATGATCAGAGGCTTCCGGAGTGGCTGCGGGTTGGGCGGTCCATGATGCGGCGGCCCATCAGGCTGGCGGTCAGGTCGACCATTAGGGTCGCGGTGCGGCCGCGTTCGTCGAGGAACGGGTTCAGCTCGACCAGGTCGAGGCTGGAGACGAGGCCTGAGTCCGACAGCATCTCCATCACCAGATGCGCCTCGCGAAAAGTGGCGCCGCCGGGCACCGTGGTGCCGACCGCCGGCGCGATCGAGGGATCGAGGAAATCGACGTCGAGGCTGACATGCAAGAGCCCGTTCTCCTTCTCGACGCGGGCCAGGAACGCGCGCAGCAAGGGCGCGATGCCGTGTTCGTCAATGGCGCGCATGTCGTGCACGGTGACGCCCGCTTCAGTCAGCGCGCGGCGCTCGGCCGGGTCGACGCTGCGCAGGCCGATGGCGCAGATGCGGGCCGGATCGACGGCTTGCGGCAGGTCGGGGAAATAGCCCTGAAAACCGGCCTGCCCGCTGGCATAGGCGAGCGGCACGCCGTGCAGATTGCCGCTGGTGGTGGTGTCGAGCGTGTGGAAATCCGGATGCGCGTCGAGCCACAGCACGAAGAGCGGCCGGCCGCGTTCGGCGGCGCGGCGCGCCACGCCCGACACCGTGCCGGCGGAGATCGAATGGTCGCCGCCGAGGAAGATCGGCATGGCGTCCCTGGACGCGGCATAGGCGGTCTCGGCGATCGCCGCCGTCCAGGCGGAAATCTCCGGCAGCGCCTTCAGCGCGAGATTGCCATGAACGACGGCACGGGCCTGGGCCTTCTCGACCGCGCCCCAGTCCTCGACCTCATGGCCGAGCTCGGCCAGCACCGAGACCAGGCCTGCCGTGCGCAGCGCGCTCGGCCCCATTTCGCATCCCATCCTGCCCGCGCCGTCCTGCACCGGCGCGCCGACGATCCTGCAGCGCATTTTTTCTCACCTTGTGATTGATCGGAGCAGTGAACCATTGGCCGCTGGCGGTTTGAACAGCGAAAATTGGCATTTCGAGAAGAATGATTTATCATTTTAACCAAGCAACTTGACCGAAGTGGCAATCATGGATGCGCTAGACGAAAGACTGGTCACGCTGCTCAGGCACGATGCGCGGCGCAGCGTC
Source organism: Mesorhizobium sp. B2-7-1 (assembly GCF_006440735.1). Classification (GTDB taxonomy): domain Bacteria; phylum Pseudomonadota; class Alphaproteobacteria; order Rhizobiales; family Rhizobiaceae; genus Mesorhizobium. The sequence goes on from NZ_VFUA01000117.1 coordinate 3,446, forward strand.
TCCGACCTCGCCGTCGATGTCGGCGTCTCACGCGCCACGGTCAGGTCGCGCATGGAGCGGCTGGAAAAATCCGGCGAGATCATCGGCTACACGGTGGTGCTGCGCGCCGAGGCGGTCGACCAGAGGATCCGCGGCGTGATGATGATCGAGATCGAGGGCCATGCCGCCGACCGCGTCGTCAAGGCGCTCGGCGGCCTCGCCGAGGTCTCGACCATCCACACGACGAACGGCCGCTGGGACCTTGTGGTCGAGCTCGGCACCGCCACGCTGACGGATTTCGACGCGGTGTTGCGGCGTATCCGGCTGATCCCCGGCATAACGGGAAGCGAGACCAGCCTCTTGCTGGCGACGCCGAGGACGACGAGGGCGCGGCTGGCGTAGTCATATCGCGGGCCGAGGCTTGCTTGCGGACCCGCTCGCCCGTCACGGTTTCGTGAGGCTCGGGACGATCGACGGTCCAAAAGCGTTAGCGGTGCATAATATACGACTCGCCGGGTGCTCCAGAGACCCGAGCGCCCTCCTGAAATCCAATGCTTTTGGGAGAACACGATGAAACGTCTCCTCACGCCAATAGCAGCCGGCCTGTTCATGGCCTCCACCGGCGTGGCCTTGGCCGCAAACGTCCACAGCGTGACCGGCACGACAGGTCAGCCGAGCCAAACCATCGGCACGCCTCAGACAGGGGATGCCACGCCGGGCCACGCCGCCTCCGCTCCGGGTTCGGCCTTCAACCCGGACGGCAATGCGGGAACGCATTACGCAGGCACCCAGCCGCAGAACTCGAAGAACCCGAAGAGCGTGTCGCAATATGATGTGTCCGGGTTCCAGCAGTCCCACAACCATTAGGCGACGGGCATTCGAGCGGTTCACCGACGTTGGGGCGGCTTCAACCAATCCCCAGCGTTTGCGCTGATTTCACGCAAATGAGCGGCAGCACCGGTGTGAGGCGAAGGAAGGGCCGATCACACCGGCAGCCGCTTTACCAGGGCGGATGTTCGTCAGCCGTTCGGATAGTAGCCGCCGTCCGAGCCGTCGCCCATATAGGTTCCCTGGCCGGTGGCATTCTGCAGGCGCTGATCCAGTTCGTTGATCTGCCCGATCGCCGATCCGCCGCGCTGGATGCTGTCGGCCTGCTGCATCAGTTCGCGGGCCTTGCCTTCGGAGATCTTGCCGAGCTCCCTGGCGTCGCGGATACCCTGTTTCACGCCAAGCAGCTGCTCCGTCGCGGCTCTCGCCTCCGGATCCACCGGCACCGATGCCGTGGTTGTCGTGTCGACCGCGGCTCTATGGTGGCGGTGCACGGCATAGGCGCTGGAAAGCGGGATGGCCGCGAAGATCGAGGCGGCCACGATGATTTTGGGGGTGAAAGAACGCATGATGACATCTCCTCGTGCTGGAGGAAGCGGCAGAACCGCTTTTTCCGAAACGGGCCGTCCGGTCGCGTCGTGTCGCGGTCTGGCCATTCACCGCCGGCGTTTCTCGGCCCAAGAGGAGATATAGAAGCCGGCGCAACGTTGAAATGGATTGGAACGCAAACGTTATCCGATGTGAACTTGCGTTGAAATCGCGCAAGCGCGGTCAGGCGACGCTGGCGAAGCGGACCGGCGAGTTGTCGCCCTGCCCGCCAATTCCGGCATTGGCCCGGTCGGCAAGCTGCTCGGCTTCGGCGCGCGTCAACCCGATAAGCGGCCGTCCATCCATCTCCGCCGGGAGATCACAAACCAAATCGCAGACAAGCCAGTCGTCGCACGGATCCTGCATCACTGCGAACCTCATCGGCGCTCCTTGTTTTGGCGCGGCGAGAGCGGTCCAGTGCGCACGGAATCGCTGAACCGCCCTAAGTCCTTGTTCTGACACATGCGTCCGACCCGGAACCGCAGCGCGATTCCACGACACGCAAAGAAGTCCGAATAGAGTCCGATTGTTCCGGCTCAGGCCAGTAAAATATCGATAAAAGGCTGAAATATCGAGAAAGCACCGCCGGCCGCGGAGTCGAGACGAGTTCATTCGCCTGGCTGGCCAGCTCTTCCGCTTGCGCGCGCGTGAAGCCAAGCAGCACCATGTCCGGTATCTGCGCCGGGCAACCGGACCGCAGATCGTACACCATCCATTGGCCGCACGGATCCTGTAAGGCTGTGAACCTCATGGCCGTTTGTTCCAGCTCTTTGTTCTGACGCAATTCCGAACGGAAGATCGCGGCGAAGGCGCCGGACTCGGTTACGGCGAAGGCGCCGAACCTAACCGCTCACACTTTTCCGAATTGCACCAGCTATGCCCCAACGTAACGACTTGCGGGAATGCTCCCCGCGAGACTGCCCGGCCGGATTAGTTCCAGCACTTCCACTCAACATATAGTTGTCGGGCGTCCGGCAAAAGAGGCTCTACAGTCCCTTCGGCATGCGACCCAAGTCTGATGGGCGGTTGATATTTTCCAGACGGTGGATGCTACATGCCGGGGGAAGGATCGCCTGATCCGTGTGCTTGATCCCTTCGCGGGAGATCCGTGGCGGGAAGCGTTGGCGGCTTTTCGCCAACGGTCCGGGCGCTGCGGGCCCCGCTTGCAAGCCTCAAACGCGAAAAAGCCGCGGAGGTCCGCGGCTTTTCGTTTGCTTGCTTTCCTTGAGGAAACTGGAGCGGGTGAAGCGATTCGAACGCTCGACCCCAACCTTGGCAAGGTTGTGCTCTACCCCTGAGCTACACCCGCTCGCGCGGCCTAGGGCCGCAAGCCGCGCCTATATGGCCGAAGAGCGCGGCGATTGCAACAGGGAAATGACGGTCTTTTTGGCGCGAATTCCTGCCGCGGCGACGTTCGCTTCGAAAGCATCGAAGCGGCGCGAAACCGGACCGGTCACGAATCCGCATGCGAAGCCGCCGCCCGCCTTTCCCGGAATCGCAGCGGCGGCCTTGCCCCGATGGCACCGTTGGCCGTAAACGGCATGAGCCCTGTTCGACCGCGCGAGGACCGATGCCGAAGACCGAAGCCGAGCTCAACGAATTTCTTGCCGACCTCGGCATTTCCGTCTCGACGGTGCGGCACCCGCCGCTGTTCACAGTCGCCGATTCGCAAGGCCTGCGCGGCGAGATTCCCGGCGGCCACACCAAGAACCTGTTCCTCAAGGACAAGAAGGACAATTATTTCCTCGTCACCGTCGGCGAGGACGCCGTGGTCGACCTGAAGCAGATCCACCATTTGATCGGCGCCACCAGCAGGGTGTCGTTCGGCAAGCCGGAGATGCTGATGGAACTGCTCGGCGTCATCCCCGGCGCGGTCACCGTTTTCGGCCTGATCAACGACACGGAAGGGAAGGTCAAGATCGTGCTCGACCAGGCTTTGATGAGCCATGACGTCATCAACGGCCATCCGCTGACCAATGAGGCGACGACCTCGATCGCGGCCGCCGACCTGATCAGATTCGTCGAGGCAACCGGCCACGATCCTGTTATCCTGAAAGTCTCATGACCTTGAAGCTCCCCTTAACCTTGAAAGTCAGGGGCTGATCGCCACATGCAAGGCGGTTTTCGAAATCCGACAATGACGCGCCGGGCGCCGACGCCTTAAGAGCGCGACCGAAAGGGCGACAAGATGAGTGACAACAATCCGTATAGCGGCGCGTTCGGCGGCAATGGCGGCCAATACGCCCAGACGGTGCAGTATGGCGGCGGCGACCGCGCCAAGGTTTCGCTCGGCGACGCGCCGGCGGTGGCCGACCTGATCAAGGACACGACAACCGCAGCCTTCGCCGCCGACGTCATCCAGGAATCGCGCCGCCAGCCGGTGCTGGTCGATTTCTGGGCGCCATGGTGCGGGCCCTGCAAGCAGTTGACGCCGCAGCTCGAAAAGGCGGTCCAGGCCGCCGGCGGCAAGGTCAAGCTGGTCAAGATGAACATCGACGACCATCCCTCGATCGCCGGCCAGCTCGGCATCCAGTCGATACCCGCGGTCATCGCCTTCAAGGACGGCCAGCCGGTCGACGGCTTCATGGGCGCTGTTCCCGAAAGCCAGATCGCCCAGTTCATCCAGAAGGTCGGCGGCAAGGGCGGCGGCGCGCCGCAGATCGCGGACGCGCTTGCCGCAGCCGCCGAGGCGCGGACAGCCGGCGACCTCCAGACCGCGGCCGACATATACGATGCGATCCTCGAGCAGGCGCCGGAGACGATCGAGGCGGTCGCCGGCCTGGGCGAGATCCTGTTCGACGCCGGCGACGCGGAAGGCGCCGAAGCCGTGCTCGCCCGGGCGCCCGAGGACAAGAAGGACGCGCCGGCGCTGGCCGCGCTGCGCACCAAGATGACCCTGGCGGCGGAAGCGGCCGCGCTCGGCAATCCAGCCGAGTTCGAGCGCCGGCTGGCCGCCAACCCGGCCGACCATCAGGCGCGCTTCGACCTGGCGATGATCCAGAACGCGCGCGGCGAACGCAATGCGGCCGCCGACAATCTGCTGGCGATCGTCAAGGCCGACCGGACGTGGAACGAGGACGGCGCCAGGGCGCAGCTTCTGAAGCTGTTCGAGGCCTGGGGGATGACCGACGAGGCGACGCTTGGCGCACGCCGCAAGCTCTCGTCGCTGCTGTTCTCGTAGGGCGGCTTCGGCGTTTCACGGAATCGCCGAACCGATCCTGTTCCGACGCAATTCCAGACGGAAAACCGTTTCACACTTTTCCTGGAATTGCTCTAGGCTTTTTTTTGCGCAATTCCGGACGGGCACCGTACTTGTTTCGGGATTGCGCTCAAAGTTTTTTGCCAGCTGTCGCGGCCGGCGGGGTTGAGCGGCGGAGCGCCAGCGCCAGATAAGGGCTGTGCCGATCAAGAAGGGTTTGCCGGTGCGAGAGGAGATTGCAGGGTGATGCGCTTGCCGGCGTTGCTTTGGGAGGGTTGCGGTGCGCGTCGGTAACGCCCTCTACCGGCTCGCCAAGGATCTGCCGTCGGCAATCCCGGTGTTCCCGCTCGCCGGAGCGCTGCTTCTGCCCGGCGGCCGCATGCCGCTCAACATCTTCGAGCCGCGCTATCTGCAGATGATCGACCAGGCGATGGCCGGCCCGCGGCTGATCGGCATGATCCAGCCTAGCCTCGACGGCGCCTTGCGCGACGACGGCGAGCCGGAGCTGTGCAGCGTCGGTTGCGCCGGGCGCATCATATCGCTCGCCGAGACCGGGGACGGCCGCTACCTGATCTCGCTGCAGGGCGTGTGCCGGTTCCGCATCGTGCAGGAGCTCGCGGCAAAGGCGCCGTTCCGGCAGTCCAAGATCACGCCTTTTCTCGCCGATCTCGAGGAAGACCCGGCCGCCGCCGAGGTCGACCGGCCGGCGCTGCTCAAGGCGTTTCGCGCCTATCTGCAGGCCAACGACCTCGAGGCCGACTGGGAAAGCGTCAGCCGCGCCGAAAACGGCATGCTGGTCAACGCGCTGTCGATGATGGCGCCCTATGGACCGGCCGAGAAGCAGGCGCTGCTGGAAGCGCCGGACCTGAAGACGCGCGCCGAAACGCTGATCGCCATCACCGAAATGACGCTGGCACGCGAGGATGACGAGTTTGGGTCAAGCCTGCAATAAGTGCATCGATATTCAGGTGAGCCCGGCCTGCGAACGCCGGCTTCCTGCGCTTCCGGTGCTCACGTACTTCAAGTACGCTCCGCTCCGGTTCTCGGAAACCACCGTTTTCGGCTCGGCCTGACCTGAATCTCAACACACTTAGCGCCGGGGGAATTGGACAATGGAAAAGTGCGATGCCGGCGGACGGACGTGACGCTCGAAAAGCCGAGGTCGACCCGAAGCTGCTGGAGCTGCTGGCCTGCCCGCTGACCAAGGGGCCGCTGACCTGGGACCCAGAGCGCAGCGAGCTGGTCTCGCGCGTGGCGAAGCTCGCCTATCCGGTGCGCGACGGCATCCCGGTCATGCTGCCATCGGAGGCGCGCACGATCTCGGCCGAGGACATGCTGGCGCCACCGACGCCGCGGTTGAGCGGGCCGTCTTAGGGCGGGACGTCGCAAGCCTTCGAGGTTGGCGGAGGCGCTCGTGACTACCTAACGCTCCTGCTGCACGAAAATCCAAAATGCCGGCGGGACAGCACCCCTCTCTGTCCTGCCGGACGTCTCCCCCGCAAGGGGGAGATTGGCAGCTTCGGCGCTGCGCCTTACTGAAAATTCCGTCCCTTGGGCATGACTTGCCGCGCGGTGCTCGACAGCGCCGCGATGTCCTGGCGGACCGGCAGGCCACGGTTTGCGGCGGACGCCGGTCCAACCGGCCGTTCGGCGGGATCATGCTCGATGACCGGGCGATTGGCGGACTCCAGCAGCACGCTCAGCCAGGAGGTCAGATCCTCGATCCGGTCGGCGACGATGTGGATGACGTCCGATTCATGCTGCAGCTTGCCGGTGACGCGGATGAAGCGGGCGCCCATGACGATGGAGCGGAAGCGGTCGAAGACGCGTGGCCAGATGATGACGTTGGCGATCGACTTTTCGTCCTCCAGCGTGAGGAAGATGGCATTGCCCTTGCCCGGGCGCTGGCGCACCAGCACGAGGCCGGCGACGGAGACGCGGCGGCCGTCGCGCACCGATGGCAGGCGGGCATTCGGGGTGATGCCGGCGCGATCCAGCCTTTCGCGCAGGAAGGCGACGGGATGTTCCTTCAGCGACAGGCCGAGCGAGCGGTAGTCATGCACGACATGCTCGCCGAGCGGCATTTTCGGCAGTTTCGTTTCCGGCTCCAGCTCGCGCAGGCTGAGCGACGGCTGGTCGAACAACGGCAGCTTCTCGGCGGCGCTCTTGCCGTCGAGCGCCCGCACCTCCCAGAGCGCGGCACGGCGGTCGAGGCCGATCGAGCGGAACGCGTCCGCCTGCGCCAGCTTCTCGATCTCGCCGACATCGAGGCCCGACCGCAGCCAGACATCCCTGACCGAGCGATAGCCGTCGCTGCGATGCGCGACGACTATATCCATGCGTTCCTCGGACAGGCCCTTGATCTGGCGGAAGCCGAGCCTGACGGCATGCGCCGTTTCGATGACGCCGCGCATCGAGGCGTGGCGTTCGAGGATGCGCGACGGATCGAAGGCGGTTGCTTCCAGCGTGCAGTCCCAGACGGAATGGTTGATGTCGACCTCGCGTATCTCGACGCCATGGTCGCGCGCGTCGCGAACGAGCTGGGCCGGCTGGTAGAAACCCATCGGCTGAGCGTTCAGGATCGCGGCGCAGAACACGTCGGGATAAAAGGTCTTGAACCAGCAGGAGGCGTAGACCAGCAGCGCGAAGGACGCGGCATGGCTTTCGGGAAAGCCATATTCGCCGAAACCCTCGATCTGCTTGAAGCAGCGTTCGGCGAACTCCTTGTCGTAGCCATTGCCGACCATGCCGTCGATCATGCGCTGGCGGTAATTGCCGATCGTGCCGGTGCGCTTGAAGGTCGCCATGGCGCGGCGCAGCTCGTCGGCCTCGCCCGGACGGAAGCCGCCGGCGACGATGGCGATCTTCATCGCCTGTTCCTGGAACAGCGGCACGCCCAGCGTCTTGCCGAGGATCTTCTTGAGCTCAAGGCTGGGATAATTGACCGCCTCCTTGCCCTGCCGGCGGCGTAGATAGGGATGCACCATGTCGCCCTGGATCGGGCCGGGACGCACGATCGCCACCTCGATGACGAGGTCGTAGAAATTCTCCGGCCTGAGGCGCGGCAGCATCGACATCTGCGCGCGCGACTCGATCTGGAAAACGCCGAGCGTGTCGGCCCTTTGGATCATGGCGTAAACGTCCTCGTGCTCTTCGGGGAGGGTGGCGAGCACGTAAGGTCGTCCAAAGGGATCCCGCGCCCGCGGATAATGGTCGGTGAGCAAGGTGAAGGCGCGCTTCAGGCAGGTCAGCATGCCGAGCGCCAGCACGTCCACCTTGAGGATCTTCACCGCGTCGAGGTCGTCCTTGTCCCATTCGACCATCTTGCGTTCCTCCATCGCCGTCTTGACGATGGGCACGACCTCGTCGAGCCGGTCGCGGGTGATGACGAAGCCGCCGACATGCTGGGAAAGGTGGCGGGGAAAGCCCATGATCTCGTTGGCGCGTTCCAGCACCTGCCTGGACAGCGGGTCGGTGCGGTCGAGGCCGCCGGCATTGGCCTCCCTTTCGCCGAGCTCGGAGGTCGACCAGCCCCAGATGGTGCTGGACAGCGCGCTGCGCACGTCCTCCGACAGGCCCATGGCCTTGGCCACCTCGCGTAGGGCAGAGCGGCCGCGATAGCTGATGACGGCGGCGGCCAAGGCGGTGCGCTTGGCGCTGTATTTCGCATAGATATAGGCGATGACCTCGTCGCGCCGTTCATGCTCGAAATCGACGTCGATATCGGGCGGCTCGTTGCGCTCCTCGGAGATGAAGCGCTCGAACAAGGTGTCGATGCGCTCGGGGCCGACCTCGGTGATGCCGATGCAGAAGCAGATGATCGAATTGGCGGCCGAACCGCGGCCCTGGCAGAGGATGTCCTGACTGCGGGCGAATTTGACGATGTCGTGGACGGTCAGGAAATAACGGGCATAGTTCAGGCGCTCGATCAAGCCGAGCTCGCTGTCGATGCGTTTCAGCACATAATCGGGAATGCCGGCCGGATAGCGTCTTGCCGCGCCTTCGCGGGCAAGGCGTTCGAGCTCGGCCTGCGGCCCCAGCCCGGATTCGGTCGGCTCGTCCGGATAGTTGTATTCGAGATCGCTGAGCGAAAAACTTAGCTCGTCGGCGAGGCGCAGCGTCTCGGCCAGCGCTTGCGGGTGGCGGCGGAAAAGCCGCGCCATCTCCAACGGCGGCTTCAGATGGCGCTCGGCATTGGCGGTCAGCTCCAGCCCGACGTCGGAAACCGGGGTGTTGAGGCGGATCGCGGTGAGCACATCCTGCAGCGGGCGACGCTCGGCGGCGTGATAAAGCACGTCATTGGTCGCCATCAGCGGAACGCGGGCATGCTCGGCCATCGCCGCCGCCTGCTCGATGCGGAAGCGGTCATTCCCGGCATAATTTGGCGCCACGGCAAGGCGGAGCACCGAGCCGAAGCGATCCTTAAGCCGGCTAATGAATGCCAGATTGCCATCCGCGTCTGTCGACAGATCTGGCAGGATCGCCAGCGACATCCGATCGCCCCATTCGAGCAGGTCGTCGAGCTCGAGCAATGTCGCGCCCTTCTCGGTTTCGTCGCGCAGATTGGCCTGGGTCAGCATGCGGCAGAGATGGCCCCAGCCCTGGCGGTCGCGGGGATAGGCCAGAATGTCCGGCGTGCCGTCGCCGAATACCAGGCGGCAGCCCGGGTGATAGGCCATCTTCTCCACCTTGGCCTGCTGCCAGGCGCGCACGACGCCGGCCACGGTGTTCCTGTCGGCAAGGCCGATCGAGGCAAAACCATGGAATTTCGCCGTGACCACCAGCTCCTCCGGCTTGGAGGCGCCGCGCAGGAAGGAGAAATTCGAGCTGATGCCGAACTCGGCATAGGGGATGACGGTCAGCGCGTTCATGCGAACACCCCATGCATGAACCAGCGCGGCGGCGCGGCCTGCGGCGCGGTGCTGTAGAGACCCTGGCGGTAGAGCCAGTAGCGGCGTCCCTCGCTGTCCTCGATGTGGTAATAGTCGCGGGTCGGCGCCTCTTCCTCGCCGGGCAGTTGCCGCCACCATTCGGCGGCGATGCGTTCCGGCCCCTCGGCGCGGGCGACGCGGTAGAGCGCGCGCCGCCAGCGGAAATTCATCGGCGGGCCTTCCGGGATCTCGGTCGCCGGCACCTCGATCGGCTCGGGCGAGCGGAACAGGCGCACCGGCCGCTCCGGCGGATAGATGGTCATCGGCGGCGCTGTTCGGGGCAGCGCCGCCCGGCCGGCCGCCGGCGCGCGCCTTTGCGGCGCCTCGGCGAAAGGCACGGTCTTGACGGCGCGTTCGGGCAGATGGCTTTCGACGACCACCGGCTTCAGCACGGCGGCCTCGCCGAGGCGGGCGCGGACGCGGTCGGCGAACAGCGCGATGTCGGCGTCATCGTCGTCCGCCTCGCCGGTGAGGTCGCCCTGCAACATGTCGAAGGCGGCGACCGACAGCACGGACAGCCGCACGAGGTCGAAGCCGAAGCCGGCATCGATGCTCTGCTCCAGCGCGGTCAGCCGTTCGTGGAACAGTCTTTGGATCAGCCGCGGCTCGCGCATCGGGCGCGAGGTGCCGACGGCGATGCGGCTGACGGCGCCGTCGACGCGGAAGAGAAGCAGCGCCAGTGTCCTTGCGCCTTCGCCGCGCCGTTCGAGGTCGCTCTTCAAGGCGACGGCAAGGCGGCTCACCAGCCGCTCGATCTCGTCGGTGAGCACGACCGGCTCGGCAAGGTGGCGCTCGACCGAGAGCGGCGCGACGGGAAGGCGCGGCGACACGGCTTCGTCGAGGCGGCCGAGCGCCTGGTCGAGGCGCAGAAGAAGAGAGGCGCCGAAGCGGCGGGCGAGCGGCGCGCGGGGTGCTGCCATCACCGCGCCGGCGGTGCGCAGGCCGACGCTCTCAAGGCCGGCGCGGGTCTCCGGCGCGATGCGCAGCGCCGACAAGGGCAGCGGCGCCAGCAGCGCCTCCTCCTCGCCGCCGGCCACGATACGGTCGCCATGGAAGCGCGCCGCCGCCCAGGCGGCGCCGGGGGTCGAGGCAAGGCCGGCGCGGACATCGAAACCCTGCTGGAAGAAGCGGGTCAGGATCTCGTCCTGCATGGCGCGCTCGCCGCCGAACAGATGCGTGCAGCCGGTGACGTCGAGGAACAGCCCGTCCTCGGCGTCGATCGCCACCAGGGGCGTGTAGCGGTCGCACCAGTCGGCAAGGCCTTCGAGCAAGCGGCGGTCGGCTTCCGCGTCGGCCTCCACCACATCGATCGAGGGGTGCATGGCGCGGGCATCGGCAATGCCCATGCCGCGTTTCAGCTTCAGCGCCTCAGCCCGCTCGTCGAGGGCTGCGATGCGCTGGGTGTTGTTGTCGCGATGGCTGATCACCAGTGGCAGGTGCTGCGAGGGCCGGGAACGCCAGGACCGCCCCAGACGCTGGCGCAGGATCCGTTCCGCGGCCAGATGCGGGAACCACAGCGACAGAATTCTCTGTTCTTTCTGCAAAAGCGTGCTCATTTGGGTTCCACTCCAGTGTGAATTGTCCGGGCAGGGCCGTGCGGCTCTTGCCGATATCGACTTTGAAGGCGGGGCGGCCGATCGAGCCGGCGAGCGGCCCGGCGACTGTCTCGCGGCTTGCCGCGGGCGCCGCCGAAACAATGAGGCGCACGGGCGCGGCGGTGGGGTCGGCCTCGCCCGCCTGGCGCAGCAAAAGCAGCGGCCGGCTGGCGTTCTGGGCGCGGGCGTGCAGCCGGCGCGTGGCGGTGAGGTCGAGCCGTTGCGGACTGCCGCGGACTTCCAGAATGACCGCGGCGAAGGCGGTCATGCGGGCGGCCTCCTCGGCGATCCATAGCGCATCGAGCAGCTTGGGCGCCTCGGAGAACAGCAATTGCTCCGGCTCGATGCCGAACAGGGCGTGCAGCCCCCTGGCATAGGGAAGGCCCGCCTCGTGAAAGATTTCCGCCGTGCCGACCCACAGGATCGGGAGGCCCTGCTTCTCTTTGAGGATGAGGCTCACGAGCGAGAGCGCGAAGCCGGCGACAGTGCCGGCATCGCGGGTTTCCAGGCCATGGATTTCGCTGAGCGCCGCCCTGGGCAGGCCGCCGCCAAGGGCGGCGTCGAGGCGCTCGATGCCGGTGCGCAGGAAGGCGTCCGCCGCGGCCACGGCAAGGCCGCGCCGGACGATCGTCATGTCCGATCCGGTAACATCAGCAGGCGCGCCAGGCGCCGGCGCTTGCAGGCGCTCGGGCAGCGTTCCTTCGATCTTCGCGATCTGGCGGCGCAGGGCAAAAACAGTGTCCCGCGCCACGGCACTCATCGCCATGACGTTCACTTCCGGCAGCAATTGTTCCTGTTATGTTCCTATAGATTCCAGAGGCGCCCGGAAGAGTCAAGCAGAGTCACAAGGAATTTATTCCTTCACCTTTTACCGTGAAAGCGGACGCCCGGCCGGCTCATTTGCCTCTATCGGCGCGAAAGCCTATATGCCGGGATCAAAGGACATTTCATGGCCCGTATCTATAAGACACGCACCTGGCACGATCAGCTCTCGCCGTCGATCGACGAGATGGAGCTTCTGGCGTTGGAGGCCTATGCCCATCTGCCGGACGAGTTCCGCAAGCTCACTGGTGAGATCATCATCCAGATCGCCGATTTCCCGACCGACGAGATCATGGACGACCTGTCGCTGGAGACGCCCTTCGACCTGCTTGGCCTGTTCGAGGGACGCGGCATCGCCGAACGCTGGAACCCGCAGACCGGCGAGGGGCCGAACCGCATCACGCTCTACCGCCGCGCCATACTCGACTATTGGGCCGAGAACGAGGAGACGATGGGCGACATCGTCACCCATGTGCTGATCCACGAGATCGGCCACCATTTCGGCCTGTCGGACGACGACATGGAGCGCATCGAGGAAGCCGCCGAGCAGGCGGCGGCGAGCTGAGCGAGAAGGGGCGCGCCCGCACCCGAACGTGCGGCCCTACCCCTTCCGCAGCGTCTCGACATCGGTCTTGCCGACATACCAGTCGCGGGCGTTGACCTCCTCGAACACCACCCAGACATCGTTATTGCTAAGCCCGGTGGCCTCCATGATGGCCGATGTCACCTTCTTGGCGATGTCAGCCTTCTTGCCGGCCGGATCGGCGGCGATCACTTCCTTGACGATGCGGATGTTGACGAATGGCATTTTTCTCCCTCCCCTTCAGTTGCTTGCACGGCCGAGACTGTTTCGAAATTCGCTCCGGCGAGTCATATGATGGTGGTTTCGAGAACCGGAGCGGAGCGGACTTGTGGGTCCGTGAGCACCGGAAGCGCAGAAACCGCCATCAGATGGCCGCCGGAGTAGAATTTCCAAACAGTCTCGCTCAATAGGTTTTGGCCCCGTTCACCATCAGCCGCACCATGTAGAGCGAGGTGGTGCCGGCGATGTAGAGACAGTTCAGCTTGTTGCCGCCGAACACGCAGTTGGCGGTCACCTCCGGCACCTTGACCTTGCCGATCAGCGTGCCGTCCGGATCGTAGCAGTGGATGCCGTCGGCCGCGCTGGTCCAGATGCGTCCGTCGGAATCGAGCCTGAAGCCGTCGAACAGCCCGGCGGTGCAGTCGGCGAAGACCTTGCCGCCGGAAACCTTCCTGCCGTGCTTGCCGACGTTGAAGACGCGCATATGCGCCGGGTTCTTCTCGCCATGCGTGCGGCCGGTGTCGACGACATAGAGCAGGCTTTCGTCGAGCGAGAAGGCGAGCCCGTTCGGCCGCACCATGTCGGTGATGACGGCCTCGACATCGCCGGTCTCCGGATCGACGCGATAGACGTTGCAGGCGCCGATCTCGCTCTCGGCCTTGTCGCCCTCATAGTCGGTGTCGATGCCGTAGCTCGGGTCGGTGAACCAGATCGAGCCGTCCGAGCGCACCACCGCGTCGTTGGGGGAGTTCAGCCGCTTGCCCTTCCACTTCTCGGCGATGGTGGTGATCGAGCCGTCGAATTCGGTGCGGCTGACGCGGCGGCCGGAATGCTCGCAGGTCACCAGCCGGCCCTGGCGGTCGACCGTGTTGCCGTTGGAATTGCCGGACGGCTGGCGGAACACGCTGACGCTGCCGTCGGTCTCGTCATAGCGCAGCATGCGGTTGTTGGGGATGTCGGACCAGACGACATAGCGGCCGGCGGCAAACCAGGCCGGCCCTTCCGCCCAGCGGCAGCCGGTGAACAGCTTTTCCACCTGGGCGCTGCCGTTGAACAGGCGCGCGAAGCGCGGATCGAGAACGTCGTAATAGTCTGCGGCCGCCATGCATTTTCCTCCCGGCACTCACGTGACGGGCGGATCAAGCCAGTCCGAAGGCGATCTGGCAAGACGGCAGACCAGGAATTTGTATGACAAAACAGATGAGAACTGCGTGAAGCGGACCGGCCTTGCGGGCCGCGCCCGACGCATGGCCCGTTAGCCCGCGGTTAACCGGCTATGCGCTGGCTGCAATGGTGCATTGCAACATCTTTCTTTTGCAATGCACCATTCCTATGTCATCCTCACAATCGTCAGGGAGGAACAACCGGCCGCGCCAATGCGGCATTAAAGGAACCCTGTCATGTTCGACAATCTTGTCTCCCGCGCCCGCGCCAGCATGGCCAAGCGCCGCCACTACAACCGCCTCGTCGCCGAAATCGAGAACCTGTCCAGCCGCGATCTCGCCGATCTGCGCGCCGACCGTTCCGAGATGCTCTACCAGGTCCACAAGCAGATCTACGGCTAAGTCTTTCCGGTCGAGGGGAATTCCCCCTCACCCGGATCGCCAACCGAATTGCGAAGGGCAATTCGGGGCAATCCGACCTTCTCCCCCAGGGGAGAGGAGCAGGTAATCGCCGGCGCCAACCTCTTCTCCCCTCGGGGAGAAGGTGGCCGCGTAGCGGCCGGATGAGGGGGCGCCTAACCAGGCGCCGCCAGCGCTTTCTCGATCTGCGGCAACAGCAACGCCCTCACGGAGTCGGGCGTCAGCGGCCCGACATGCTTGTAGGCGATCTTGCCGTCCTTGCCGATGACGAAGGTCTCGGGCACGCCATAGACGCCCCAGTCGATCGCCGCGCGCCCGGCCGGGTCGACGCCGATCGCCTGATACGGATTGCCGAGGTCGCCAAGGAAGCGGCGGGCGTTTTCGGGCTGGTCCTTGTAGTTCAGCGCGGCGAGCGTGAAGCGCTTGTCCTGCGACAGGCCGAGCAGCACCGGATGCTCTTCGCGGCACGGGGCGCACCAGGACGCGAACACGTTGACCAGCGTCACCTTTCCGGCAAAATCTTTTGACTCGAGCCCCGGCAGGCTCGTCCCCTCGAGCGGCGGCAGATCGGTCCGCGGCGCCGGAAGGCCAATCAGCGCCGAGGGGATTTCCGAGGCGTCGCGGCCCGAGAGCAGCTGCGACAGGAACAGCCCGGCCAGCCCCAGGAACACCAGCAGCGGCAACAGCACGAACAGGCGGCGGCGCGGCGCCGGGGCTTCGGTTTCGATGCTCATGACGTTTCGATGCTCATGACTTGACGGCCTTGTCGGAGCGTCGCCGCACGCCAGCCGCTTCCAACGCCGCCAGCTCGCGCTTGCGCGCCCGCTGGTCGAGCAGGATCCAGCCGACCAGCCCGGCGAGCACGACAGCGGTGATGGCATAGGCGGCGGTGACGAACAGGGCGTGCGCGCTCATATCGGCTGCGCCCCGCTTTCCATCGTGCCAATCGTTGCGATCATGTCTTTCCCATAACCTCGCTCGGGCCGGTCCGCAATTTGTCGCGGTGCCGCAGTGGAGGAACGTCTTCCTCGCCTCAATCCGTCCCGTGCCGCAGCGCCAGCGCCGCCGCCAGGGGACCGAGCACCGCAAGAAACAGCGTCAGCGCGGCAAGAATGAGGAAGGGCTGCAGGAACGGCGCCGGATCGGCGACGGCGCCATAGCTCGCCGAAACGCCGAAGATCAGCACCGGAATGGTCAAAGGCAGCACCAGCACGGAGATCAGCAGCCCACCGCGCGGCAGCGCCACAGCGACCGCGGCGCCGGCGGCACCGATGAAGGTGATGGCCGGCGTGCCGATGAGAAGGGTGAGCGCGGTGGCGCCGATGCCCAGCGGCTCCATGTTCATGAACAGGCCGAGCAAGGGCGCCGCGACCACCAGCGGCAGCACGCTGCCCGTCCAATGCGCCAGGCATTTCGTCAGCACCGTCAGCGCCAGCATGTGGCGGTCGCCGTTGAGCACCAAAAGGTCGAGCGAGCCGTCCTCGCGGTCGGCCTGAAACAGCCGGTCGAGCCCAAGCAGGCAGGCGAGCAGGGCGGCGATCCATAGGATCGCCGGGCCGATGCGGGACAAGAGGTTGAGGTCGGGGCCGACGCCGAAGGGGATGGTGACGATGACGGCGAGGAAGAAGATGACGCCGGTCAACGCGCCGCCGCCGGCACGGATGGAAAGGCGGATGTCGCGGAGGAAGAGAGCTAGCATGATTTGAGACGCCTGCGCCTAGGCCCCCCTCTCTGGCCTGCCGGCGCCGGTCCTTCGCTGTCGCTCCGGGCGTTCGTCGTTCGGAAAGCCAAGCAGTTGGCTTTCCGTCCGCTATGCGGACCACTCCTCACCCCCCTCAAGGGGGGAGATTGGATGTCACTTCGGCCTTCGCCAATTTTCAACGTAAGAAGGTTGGCAGAGCGCCCGAACTCCCGATCTCCCCCCTTGAGGGGGAGATGCCCGGCAGGGCAGAGAGGGGGGCGAAGGATCGCCAACCTCAACCGGCTTCCCCCATCCCCAACAC
>NZ_VFUA01000118.1 GCF_006440735.1 Mesorhizobium sp. B2-7-1
GGTGCGGTGGTCGAAGATCATCTCGGTCACTCCTTCTGGTTCCTGTTCCGGCTTCGTCGACGCCGGAGAAGTCTTGTCCGGCTCGGCTTCGCCGGCGCGGCACGCACGGGTCGTCTCAACCGCAACTTCGCACCGTCTCCGCGATAAGCCTGGCCGTTAGTGCCGGCGCCTCGATCTGCGGTACGTGGCCAACGCCTTCGAGCAGGTGAACGGCGGCGAAGCCGGGCGCGCGCGCGGCATGGGCGGCGGGCGCCACGCGGTCGAGCTTGCCCCACACGAGCCGTGTCGGCACGCCAAGTTCGGCGAGAGCGGTCGTCAGGTCGAAGCCCTGCGTTCCATCTGGGAACAGCGCTTCGGCCATTGAGGCCAGCGCATCCCTATTGCCGTTTTTTTCCATCTGCCTCAGCGCCGCTTGCGCGTAGCCGGCCGGCAGGGCCCGAGGATCGCCCACCATGAACGCCAGCCAGCGCTCGAGCGCCTGGACGGTGGTCGAGCGCGCAAGCCCGGCGATGAAGCCGGCATTGATCTCGGGGCCGAGACCGCCCGGGGCGAGAAGGGTCACGGAGCGTACGGTGAGACGGCCGAGCCGCGTAAGCGCAAGAACGGCCGCCCCGCCCAGGGAATGGCCGACGAGATGGGCGTCCCCGACGCCCATGGCCTCCAGCCGGTCGGAAAGGTCGAAGGCGATCTCCTCGATGCTCCTTGCCGGCCGCGCGGCCTCCGCGCCATGGCCGGGCAGGTCGAGGCTGATCGTCGCAACACCTGGTTCGAGCAAAGGCACGACCTGCCGCCAAACGGACCGGTCCGCTCCGAAGCCGTGGATGAGGACTGCCGGCGCCGTTTGCCGCGCTGTCGCCGGCGTGGCGGCGGGCGATGCCGGGGACGCGGCCGGCTCCGCCTGGATGCCGCCGGACCGATCCGAACGCCCGGCGAGTGCGGCGTCAATGTCGCGCTTCTTGATGCGTCCCCTTGGACCGGTCCCCGGGACGGTCGACAGGTCCAGCCCCGCGGCCGCCGCAAGCCGGCGGGCAAGCGGGCTTGCGATCACACGGGTGCCAGCCTGGCGGGCGGGGGGAGGGGCGTCGGCCACGGAGAGGGGATCGGTGGTTGCTGCTGGAGCCGCTTGGCCCGCCATCGGTTTTTCGTCCGAGATGGTGCCGAGCACGGCGCCCACCGGCGCCTCCCGCCCCTCGGTGAAATAGATATCGGCTAGCCAGCCATCACGGTCGGCCTCGATTTCGGTCGCCGCCTTGGCCGTCTCGACGGTGACGATCAGATCGCCAGCCTTGATCCGGTCACCGGATTTGGCCGCCCAGGCAATCACTAGCACGGCTTCCATATACTCGCCGCCGGCGCTGTCGATGCTGATCGGATGGGTTGCCATCTGCCGCCTCCGTCACTTCAAGGTTTTCAGCGCGGCAGCGCGGATCTTCTCGGCGCTCGGCAGCATCGCCGTTTCGAGAGGCTCGGAATAGGGGATCGGCATGTCCGGCAGCGTCACGCGCGCGACCGGAGCATCGAGTTCGTCGAAGACATGGTCCATGATCGTTGCCGAAAGCTCGGCGGCGTAGCCGCAGAAGCGCCAGCCCTCGTTGACCACCACCGCGTGGTGCGTCTTCGCGATCGAGGCGACGATGGCGTCGACGTCAAGGGGGCGCAGCGACCGGAGATCGACGATTTCCGCCGAAACGCCGTCCGCGGCCAGCAGGTCGGCCGCCTTTGTCGCTTCAACCACCATTTTGGAAGTGGCGAAGATCGAGATGTCGCTGCCCTCGCGCACGGTTGCCGCCTTGCCAAGCTGCACGATCACGTCGCCTTCCGGAACCTCGCCGCGAATGTTGTAGAGCAGCTTGTGCTCGAGGAAGATGACCGGCTGACTGTCGCGGATGGCGGCCTTCAGCATGCCTTTGGCATCGGCCGGCGTCGACGGCGCGACCACTTTGATGCCCGGTATCTGAGCCAGCATGGAATCCAGCGCCTTGGAATGTTGCGCGCCCGCGCCGGCGCCGCCGCCGCCCTGGGTGCGCACGACGAATGGCATCTTCACCTGGCCATTCCAGATATAGTTGTAGATCGATGCCTGATTGACCAAAGCATCGAGCGACAGCGGTATGAAGTCGGCATACATGATTTCCAGCACTGGCCGGGTGCCGGTCATGGCTGCGGTCACCGCCATCGCGGTCAGCGCTTGTTCCGAGATCGGCGTGTCGCGCACCCGCTTTTCACCGAATTCCTCCATCAGCCCTTTCGTCACCTTGAACACGCCGCCGTAGCGGCCGATGTCCTCACCGAACAGGAAAACGGAAGGATCGGCCTGCATCTCCTCGCGCAGCGCCGCGTTGAGGGCCTCGGCGTATCGCATCATCGCCATGTCAGCGCGCCTCGCTGTAAGGATTGCAGGCTTCGTCGACCAGGAACTGGGGCATCGGGTCGGAAAGGGCGATCTCGAACGCCTCGTCCGTCTCGGCCTTGGCCGCGGCCTCGATGTCGGCGAGCCGTGCCTCGCCGACATCGCCTAGCAAAGCCTTGCGGGAGATGATCAGCGGGTCGCGCGCTTTCCAGGCAGCGATATCCTCGGGCTTCTGGTAGCCGCCCATATCGGATGTCGAGAAACCTTCGACGCGATAGGTCTTGCATTCGACCATGCCGGGACCTTCGCCACGCCTCGCCCTCTCCGCCATCGCCGCCACGGCGCGGTAGACGGCGACCGCGTCGTTGCCGTCGACGATTTCGGCCGGCATCGCGTAGCCGGCAGCGCGGATCGACAGATCCGCGACCGGCGACTGGACATCGGAAGGAACGGTCAGGCCGAACTGGTTGTGCTCGAGCACGAACACGACCGGCAACTTCCACAGCCCGGCCATGTTCATCGCCTCATGGCAGATGCCCGTCTGGGCGGCGCCGTCGCCGAAGACGCACATGGCGACATTGCCCGTGCCGAGGATCTGCATCGACAGCGCCATGCCGGCAGCAGCGGGGATACCGGCTCCGACGATCGCGTTGCCGCCGATCACGCCCTTTTCGGCATCGGCCACCAGCATATGTCCGGCACGTCCGCCGCAGGCGCCCGTCGCCCTGCCGAATATCTCGGCTACGACTGGGCGCATGGCCATGCCTTTGCCGATATAGACGGCATGGCCGCGATGGGTGGTGGCAACCTTGTCGCCGGCTTCCAGGGCAGCCGTGGCCGCAACGCCCACAGCCTCCTGGCCGTCGCACCGATGGATAGGGCCACGCGTGCGGCCTTCCTTATGAAGCGCGCCCAGCCTCTCCTCGAGGTGCCGTACCAGCAGCATCCGACGATAGATATCCAAATGCTGTTCGACGGACGGAGTGTTCTTCACGGGCTATCCCCAGTTGCGCGCCGAAATTAAATACAAAAGTGTCGACACTTTGCAAGTGCTTCTGCAGGATGTGGCGAAACAAGTTCGAAAAAGGAGAGGACTCAGGCGACCGGCGCGATGGAACGAAGGGCGGAGAGCATCTCGTCGAGGTCGGCGCAAGGGAGGCAGCCGAGGTCGGCAATATCTTTGGTCACGTCGACCGGCAGGCCTGAATTCGAATCCTTCGGCACCTCGTTCAGCCGTCCGCCGATCAGCACGGGCAAGGAAAGTCCGCGCGCCGCCATCGCGGCCTTCACAGCCTGCGCGTAGCGCAGCGCGACGCCATTGTAGGTGCTGACCGCAATGGCGTCCGCGCCGGTTTCGGCGGCATGGGCGACGAGCGCTTCCGGGTCGACGGCGACGCCGGCGTCGACGATGGCGACACCGAGACCTTCGAGCGCCTGTTCGACGAGATATTTGCCGTGCTCGTGAACATCCGTGGTGCCGATGCAGATAGTGAGATTTCTTGCCGCCTCCATCCGCTTCTGAGCCGCCACCCAGGTTACCGCCTTGTGGTTGAGCTCTCGCGCCCATTCGGCGTGGATCAGCGGCACACGCCCGCGCGGACCCGTCGCACCTGGGCCGAAAAGCGCTTCCAGGCGTTTCGGACCGATGCGGCGGATGGCCAGCATCAGCGCGGCAGGGTCGTCCACATCAATCCCTCGTTCGGCGAGTCCGGCGAGGGCGGCATCGGCAAAGCGTCGCCCGCCTTCGACGAGCACGTCGGCCATCGCCTCGGTCTTGGACCAGTCGAAGACCGGGTCGTAGAAAGGCGCGTGCAGCGTCAGCCTGTGGGCGAATGTCTGCGCGTCGATGATCTCGTCGACGTCGGGAATGCGCTGGTTCTCCGTCACCGGCACGGGATTGATCGCATGGCCCGAAGGCCAGCGCCCCATGGCGAGTATGTCGGCCATCAGGTAGCTCGCTAGGCTGGCGTAATTGCCTGCAGGGGTCGACTGGTAGGAGACGGTGTTGCCGAAGATCATCGTGCCCGGCGTGTCGGTGACCCGCACGAGTGCCGCGTGGAAGGCGGTGCGCGAAAGCGGGTCGCTGAAGTGATGGCCGTAGCAATGAGCAAGGTGCGCGCCGATCAGCGTCTCGACGATGTGCTTCTCCAACAGCACCATGCCGAGCGCGCAGGCCATGTCGATGAAAAGCCCGGCGAATCCGTCGTCGAGATTCGAATGGACCAGGATCTCCGCATCCTGCGCCGCGATCAGCCCGAGCGCGGTGACGGTCGCCTCGGTTGTCGCCACGTCGTCGTCCCAGTAGGGCAGGCGGAAGGTAAAATACTGCCCGAGATTGCCGATGGCCGTCGCTCCGGCCGCGATCGCGGCACGCGTGTTTTCGACGGCGCCCGGCAGGCCGAGCATGAAGTCTCCGAAATGCGCGGCCGCGGAAGCGGCATTGGTGATGCGCGCGAAATCCTCCGGACCGGTCAGCACGATGCCTGTGCCGCGCGCGGCCTTGGCGCGCATGGCCTGCGGATAACCCATCGACCAGTCCAGCGTGATGCCGAAACGATCGACCCTGACACCTGCCTTGCGGCATTGCTCATGCACTTCGCCGATCGCCGCGATGGTGCGGTCGACGCTGCGGAAACCGATGTGAGCATGCTGCATGACGCGCCCTTCCGCTGCCGCCTTGCGTTTCCACGCGGCTTCGGACGGCATTCCCGTTTCGATGAGGAAATTGCAGCTCCCGAGTCGCCAGTCGCGCGCCATCGTTCGGCCCTCGGCGAGCAGGTCTGGGCCCGGCTTGAGACGCGGATCGGTTAGGACGGGGACGATGTCGGCGGTCATGATACCTGCTGCTCGGCTTCGGTGATGAAACGGCGGATGACGGCGGCAATGCCTTCCGGCCTGGCGAGGGGATGGAAATGCGCGCCGTCGACGGATGCGTATCGGGCGCCCGGTATCGCGGCGGCAATGGCTTGTGTCAGTGCGGGCGGGGTCAGCACGTCGCCCGTGGCGGCGAGCACCTGCACCGGAGCGGCAATCCCCGGGAGATCATCGAGGCAATCGTGGTCGAGCAGCATGCGCAGGCGCGCCGCGGCGACGTGCAGCGGAGCAAGGATCCGTGAGGCGGTGGCAACCGCGGCCTCGAGCTGGGCGGCATGCGTGGCGAGATAGGAAGCCTCGTGGCACAGAACATGGGTAAGGCGCTGGTAGGTCTCGGCCATGCCGGCTTCGAGCAGTTCGGCGCGGGCGGTGAAGAGCGTGCGGAAGCGGGCGTCTGCTCTCGCCCAGGAACTGCTGATCGTGTAGCTCAGCCCGAGGTCGGCATGGTCGAGGGCAAGCATCTGCGCGACGGCGCCGCCCGTGGAATGCCCCACGACATGCGCCGGCCCGCCCGTCTGCGCCAGCAGGCCCGCGACATCGCCGGCAATGAGCGGAACGGAGTAGGGGCCGTCCGGGCGGTCGCTGCGGCCCGCGCCGCGATGATCGGTGACTATGAGGCGGTAGTCGGCCTCAAGCAGGCGCACGACGCCGGGCCAGAATCGTCCGTCGCCGCCGAGTCCCGGGATGAGGACGAGGCGCGGCCCCTTCGCTCCGAACGTTTCGTAGTGGATGCGGCAGCCATCGGCGGCGACGAAGAAGGCCATCAGCGGCGGCCTCCCGTTTCGGGCGGGTCGATGTCGAGCAGATCGCGCAGAGCGGCGACGAGACTCAGCGCGGTCAGTGCCGAAGTCTTCGGATTGACGGGTGAGGGCGCGTTGACCATGCTGAAGAAGGCGGTGCCGGCGGCACTCTCGGCCTCGATTTCATGGCTGTTGCCGGTCGCCTTCGGGTCGGCGATCACCCGCACGGTGACTCGTTCGTCGTCCACGGCCAGCGCCACGGCGAAAGCCGCGTTGAGGTTCTTCGGGTAGGCGGATGCCGCTTCGGCGGGGGTGCCCTCGAAGAGCGTCACGGCATCGCGCTCGGCCGATAGACCAAGCGCGGCGAGCTCGGCTTCCCAGGCCGCCGGTGGCTTGCGCGAGGTATAACGCACCCGCGCGTTGGGAAGGACCGCTATGGCGCGCAGATAATCGAGGCCGCCCAGCGCTCCCGCCGGCAGGATAAGGCGCGCGCCGCCGCTGCGGCCGGCGGCGGCGATCCGGGCGTGAAGCGTGGCATCGGCAAGCGCGCCGACCGATGCCACGACGGTTGGTATTCCGGCTTCGAGCAAGGCAGGTATGTAGGTCGCCACTGCCCCCTGGCCCGCTGCCTCGACCACAGCCCTCGGCTTTGCCTCGATCAGCCGCTCGACCCTGGTGACCGCGCTGACATTCGCCGGCAGTTCGGGGCTGGCGCCTTCGCGCAGCAACACCAGCCAATCGACCGCGTCCGGCGGAAAGGCCGAGACGATGTCACGCGCGATCGCGCCGTAGCCGATGAGGCCGAGCGTCGTCATCCGGCGTCTTCAGGAGCCGCGGCTCACGGGATCGAACTTGTCGGTGAGATCGGCGCCGAAGACGGTCCTGCGCTCGATCTCCAGCACGTTTTCCGGGCGTGGGAAGTTGGAGGGCACGCGGTCGCCCGGCTTGCGCGGCTTGCCGATGAGGCGGAAGAAGTCTTCGAGCCCGTTGGGCACGATCAGCCAGAGCCAGCGAAGCTGCGTTTCGCCATCGTTGATGAACATGTGCCTGACATTCTTCGGCAGGAACACCACGCTGTCGGGACCTAGAGGATGCTCCTTGCCGTCGACGACGGCGCGGCCGCGGCCTTCGATCACATAGATCGCTTCCTCATTGCGCTCATGCGTGTGCTCGCGCACATAGCCGCCAGGCGCCACCGATTGCGTGCCAAGCGCGAACGGGTGTTCCATGCCGACGATATGAGGCGCGAGCGCCACGTCGATATGGCCGTTCGCCGGCACCGGCTGCCAGTAGCTTTCGCGCGTTTCGGACCCGGAGATATGAATGCCGGATGGAGCTGGCGGAAGGTGGGTGTCATCCATGGCTCTGCCTCTCGAAAAGCGCTTGAGATTATCGTGCGGGTGCATGCCGCTCACCCGACGGAACGTATAACGCAAAAAGTGTCGACACAATAGTAGACAGATTTAATTTCCCGCACCTATAGTGACGCCGCGATGACAGTCTGGGGAACACCAATGGGCGAATTCGATGTTCTGGTTATCGGTTCCGGTTCGGCGGCCTGCTCGGCGGCATTGAGGGTGGCCAAGGGGGGCCTCAAAGTGCTGGTGATCGAAAAGAGCGAATGGCTGGGTGGCACCTCGGCCATGTCCGGCGCGGGGGTCTGGATACCCGCCAATCACCTGGCCGCGGATGCCGGCGTCGCCGACAGCCGGGACGATGCGCTGACCTATTTGCGCGCCGTGTCTCCCCAGGATTGGGCGCTGAAGGAAGATGCGCTTTGGAGCGCCTTCGTCAGGGCGGCTCCCGATATGCTGCGTTTCCTTTCTGACAGCACGCCTCTGGATTTCCGACTGGTCAACGAGCCGGACCCCTTCGCCGAAGCGCCTGGCGGCAAGCTTTTCGGCCGGATGGTTTCGCCGCTGCCGCTCAGCCGCCGCATGCTGGGCAAGTTCGCGGCGCGGCTGCGCCGTTCCACCCTGCCGCACAGCTTCAGCTACCAGGAGATCGTCGATACCGATCTCTATCACCACCCCATTCGCGCCGGCCTCAGGCTCTGGCCGAAGCTGCTTTGGCGGCGGCTGACGAATTCCGGCGGGCAGGGTACGGCCCTCATGACCGGGCTGATCAGGGGGTGCCTCGATGCAGGTGTCACCTATTGGCTGGAAACTCGCGCTGTGGGTCTGATCCAGGACACGGACTCTCGCGTGATCGGCGCCGAGGTGGAGCGCGAGGGCCGGCGGACGAAACTTCTTGCCCAGCGCGGCGTGATCATAGCGACGGGAGGATTCGAATGGGATGCGGAGATGCGGGCGCGGCATTTTCCCGGCGCCCTGGATCGTATCGGCAGTCCTCCCACCAATGAGGGCGACGGCCAGAAGCTTGCCGCTTCCGTCGGCGCGGAGCTGGATCGCATGGACCAGGCGAACGTCTATCCCTGCCTGCCGACGCTCTACCAGGGTAAGCCGCATGGCCTGCCCATGACCTTTCAGGCCGAACCGCATTCGATCGTCGTCAACCGCGATGGCAGACGCTTTGTCAGCGAGAACGATTTCAACATCGGCGAGGCGATCGACGCGCGCGGGCCGGACGGCGCGCCGGTAAACTTGCCCTGTTACCTGATAGGCGATCATCGCTTCCTGAGGACGTCTCTGCCCTTCCGCTGGTACGCGTCCTACGAGCGGCAGTGGATCAAGAAGTCAGACACGATCGGCGGCCTCGCGGCAAAGCTGGGATTACCGGTATCGGCTCTCGAAGAGACGGTCGCCCGCTGGAACAGCTTTTGCGTGAAGGGACGCGATGAGGACTTCAGGCGCGGCGAGAACGGCTGGGAAGACTACAAGGCGCACGGTCCTGAAAACCGCCTGAAGCCGATCGACAAGCCTCCCTATATCGGCATGACGGTCAATCGCTCGATCCTGGGCACCAAGGGCGGCGCGCGCACCAACGAGAGGGCACAGGTGCTGAGGCCGGACGGCTCGATCATCCCCGGACTCTACGCAGCCGGGCTTGCCATGGCGAACCCGATCGGCACGCGCGCGGTTGGAGCCGGCACGACGCTTGGCCCCAATTTGACCTGGGGTTTCATCTCCGCCGAAACCATTCTTCACCAGAACCGGTGAGTTCTCCGGGGCGAATGCGCATCGCCGTCAGCGCGGCCGTTCCAACCAGCTTGCTGGCGTTCCCCTAGGTCGCGTCGATCCTGGTCATGGTTGCCGCCCGCGGCCGGTGGCGTCGTTTCACCAGGCAAACGCACCGCTGGTCGCGCCTTTCATCCGGCGCATGCCGCTGCCGCGCATGCCGCCGCGCGCCGTCACCGAAACTCGTCCCGGCTGAAGCAAAGTACCCGAGCCGAAGTCCTGCCATGCTCCCGATCCTGCTTCACTTTCCGCTCTCGCTTTGCGACCGGCTCCCGCTGCGCGGTGGTGGACTGTCCATAGGAGCTGATCGAAGCGCGTCCGGTGTCGGGGCAAGACCGCGACGCGGTTCGATCAAGTCAACCCGCCGGGCGAAACGGTTTTGCCAGCGAGGCTGGAAAATGCAGCGCCAGCATCTGGCGGTTTCGTGAGATCAGCACCAGGACCACGATCGTTGCCAGATAGGGCAGGGCCGACAGCAGTTCGGATGGCACCTGAAGGCCCAGCGCCTGTCCTTGGAGTTGCAGGATCGTCATGCCGCCGAACAGCCAGGCGCCGAGCAGGACGCGCAGCGGCCGCCATGTCGCGAACACCACCAGCGCCAGCGCGATCCAGCCCTTGCCGGCGGTCATGTTCTCGACCCAGAGCGGCGTGTAGGCGACCGACAGATAGGCGCCTGCAAGGCCCGCCATCAGCCCGCCGAACAGCACCGCCATGTAGCGGATCCGGATTACGGGATGGCCGATGGCATGCGAGGTCTGCGGCGATTCCCCGATCGTGCGCAGGATGAGGCCCGCCTTCGTGCGATAGAGGAACCAGCTGATAACGACGAACATTGCGAGTGCCAGATAGACGAGCGGGTCGAAGCGGAAGAGCAAGGGTCCGATCAGCGGCAGGTCGGACAGGATCGGGATGTTGACCCCGTGCAGCGCTTCGATCGGATCGCTGCCGAAGCCGCGACCGATGAATGCCGACACGCCAGACCCGAAGATCGCCAACGCCAAGCCGGCCGCGTATTGGTTGGTGAGGAAAGTCAGGGCAAGCACGCCGAACAACAGCGAGGCGGCGGCACCAGCCAGCGCGCCGGCGATGATCGCGACAGGCATCGAGCAGCCGGCGGTCACTGCCCAGAAAGCAAGCGCCGCGCCCATCAGCATCATGCCTTCGATGCCGAGATTGAGCACGCCGGATTTCTCGACCACGAGCTCGCCAAGCGCTGCAAAGATCAGCGGCGTGGCGGCGATGACGGTGCCTGTGAAGATGGCGATAAAGAGTTCCATCCGATGTCTCCCGCTACCGCGCCGCTTTTATCGCATGGGTGTCTGTGGCCGGCCGCACCAGGCGGATGCGATAGAAGATGAAGAAGTCGGCCGCGAGCAGGAAGAACAGCAGGATGCCCTGGAAGATGCGCGTCAGCGCCGAGGGCAGGCCAAGTGTCATCTGAACGCCTTCGCCGCCGAGGAAGAGCAGCGACATCAATAGCCCACCGAGCACGATGCCGAAGGCGTTCAGCCGTCCAATGAAGGCGACGATGATGGCGGCAAATCCGTAGCCGGGAGAAATCTGCGGCGAGAGCTGTCCGAGCGGCCCGGCGGCTTCCGCCATGCCGGCGACGCCGGCCGCGGCGCCGCCCGCCAGCAACCCGATCCAGACGGCGGCGGATTCGCGAAAGCCGGCATAGCGGGCCGCCAGGGGGGCTGCGCCGCTCACCGACATCTTGTAGCCGAGAAAGCTGCGGTCGGTGAACAGCCACATCAACAGCACGGCGACCACGGTGATGAAGATGGAGGAATTCAGCCGGTAAGCGGGATCGAAGAATTGAAACATTGCCGCGGCCGGCAGCAGCGCCGTCTGCGGGTAGTTGAAGCCGGCCGGATCGCGCCACGGTCCGTGCACGAGATAGGACAGGAACAGCGTTGCGATATAGGTCATCATCAGCGTGACCAGGATCTCGTTGGTGTTCATCCGTGAGCGCAGGAAGGCGGGGATCGCGGCCCAAGCCATTCCCGCGCCCATGCCGGCCAGAAACATCAGCGGCAACAAGAGCAAGCTCTCGGGGTTCGGCCAGAACAGGCCGACACCGCTGGCTGCAACCGCACCCAAGGTGAACTGCCCCTCGGCGCCGATGTTCCAGACATTGGCGCGGAAGCCGATCGCCAGCCCGCAGGCGATCAGGATCAATGGCGAGGCTTTTAAGAGCCATTCCGACAGGCCGTTCATCGAGCTCAGTGGCTCGACGAAGAAGGCGTAGAGCGTCGGCAGCGGATCGTGCCCGAGCGAGGCAAAGAAGATCGAGCCGACGATCAGCGTCAGGATCGACGCCAGCAACGGTGCGGCAATGCGCATCGCGGCCGAGGGCTCCGGCCGTTGTTCAATCCTGAAGTGCAACGCTGCCACTCCCCTTCTGGTCGTTGCTGGTCGTTCGTCCAGTCATCAAGAGCCCGATCTCTTCGCGGTCGGTGCTTGCGCGGACAAGCGGCGGCGAAACGCGACCCTGGCAGATCACCAGCAGCTGATCGCAAATCTCGAACAGCTCGTCGAGCTCTTCCGAAACGACGAACACCGCTGTGCCGGCGCGGCTGAGGTCGACGATGGTCTGGCGGATGAAGGCGCTTGCGCCGACATCGACGCCCCAGGTCGGCTGCGAGACAAGCAGCAGCTTCGGCGCCAGCGCGATCTCGCGGCCAACGATGAATTTCTGCAGGTTGCCGCCGGACAGGCTCTGCGCCGTCGCACCCGGCCCGTTGGCCTTGACCTTGAACCGATCGATGATGCCGGCGGCGAAGGCGCTGGCCCGGCGGCGGTCGACAAGGCCCTTGCGCACGGTGCCGAAGCGATGGGCGGTCAGTACAGCGTTTTCCCACAGCGTGTGCGAGGGCACCGCGCCGCGCCCGAGCCGCTCTTCCGGAACGAAGGCGAGGCCGAGCTTGCGGCGCTCGTCGGGCCG
Organism: Mesorhizobium sp. B2-7-1; assembly: GCF_006440735.1. Lineage (GTDB taxonomy): Bacteria > Pseudomonadota > Alphaproteobacteria > Rhizobiales > Rhizobiaceae > Mesorhizobium. Next base: position 12,046 of record NZ_VFUA01000118.1, read on the forward strand.
CAATGCGGCCGCGGGCATGCCGCTGATTTTGATCGCGCCGCCTTGAGCGTGCCGGCGCTCGCCGCTGAGCAGCGCGATGAGCTCGGCCTGGCCGTTGCCGGAGACGCCTGCCAGGCCGACGATCTCGCCGCCATGCACGTTGAAGGACACATCCTTCAGGTCGACGCCGAAATGGTCGCGGGCGCTCGCCGAAAGGTTCCTGACCTCGAGCACTGGCCGTTCGCTCGGCGCCGCCGGGCTGACATGCATTTCCGGTAGTTTCGAGCCGACCATCATGCGGGCGAGCTCAAGCGAGGTGGTTTCCTTCGGCCGCGCCGTACCGGTGACCTTGCCGTTGCGCAGCACGGTGGCGGTATCGCAGAGCTCCTGCACCTCGTCGAGCTTGTGGCTGATATAGACGATGGAACAGCCCTCGGCCGAAAGCTGCCGAAGGGTGTCGAACAGCTTGACCACGGCTTGCGGCGTCAGCACCGAAGTCGGCTCGTCCAAGATCAGGAGCTTCGGCGCCTGCAAGAGGCAGCGCACGATTTCGACGCGCTGCCGCTCGCCGACCGACAGGTCGTGCACCTGGCGATGCGGGTCGATGGGCATGCCGTAGCGCAACGACAGCTCGCGGATATTCTCGGCGAGCGAGGGCAGATCGAAGGCGCTGCTTGCCGAGAGCGCGATGTTCTCGACCACCGAGACGGATTCGAACAGCGCGAAATGCTGGTAGACCATCTCGATGCCGAGCGCGCGCGACATCGCCGGGTTGTGCGCGGTGATCAGCTTGCCGTCGCAATAGATCTCGCCGGAATCGGCTTGCGCCGCACCATAGATGATCTTCATCAGGGTCGATTTGCCGGCGCCGTTTTCGCCAAGCACTGCATGGATTTCGCCGGGCTGAATCGTCAATGAGACGTCGTCGTTGGCGACGACGCCGGGATAGCGCTTGGAGATGTTGCGCAATTCTAGTCGCGGATGCATGGCGGGTCCTGCCGGGCTTGCAGCGGGGTTGGACGGGAACCAGGAGGGCGACGCCGAGGAAAGAGCCTCGGCGTTCGCGGGGTCTATGAAGCTGATCAGCTCAGCTTGCCGATCATTCCCTTGACGAACCAGTTCATGCCGCGAATGCCGTCGTCGTCGAGCACCGATCCGGCCGCGACCTTGACGTTGCCGTCCTGGTCCTTCAGTTCGCCGGCATACGGATGCACCTTGCCGCTGCCGATATCGGCTTCCAGCTGCTTCAGCTTGGCCTTGCTGTCGGCCGGGATGCCTTCATTGTAGGGCGCCATCTTGACCACGCCGGCGGCCAGTCCGTCCCAGCGCACTTCCGGCTTCCAGGTGCCGGCCGCGACAGCCTTGGCGGCGCCGACATAGTCGCTGGTCCAGTCGAGCACGAAGGACGTCAACTGCTTGCCCGAGGCGAATTTCGACATGTCGCTGGCATAGCCGATCGACCACGCGCCGCCTTCGCCGGCGACTTGAACACCGGTCGCCGTATCCGTCATCGAGCAGATGACGTCGCAACCTTGCGAGAGCAGCGTCTTGGCAGCCTCCTTCTCCTTGCCCGGATCGAACCAGGAATTGAGGAAGATGGCGTTGCAGGTGGCGTTCGGATTGACGCTCTGCGCGCCGAGCAGCAGCGCGTTGGCCGGGCCGACGATGTCGGGGATCGGGAAGCCGCCGATGAAACCGATCTTGCCTGATTTCGACATATAGCCGCCGGCCGCGCCGGCGACGAAAGTGCCTTCATAATACTTTGCTTCGAAGGTGCCGAGATTGGCGAGGTGGACGATGCCCGAGCAATGCTCGAACGCGATCTTGGGGAAGCGCGGCGCCACCTTCTGCATCGGCGTGCCGTGCGAGAAGCTGGTGCCGAAGATGAGCTGATTGCCGGCGCTGGCCAGCTCGCGGAAAACGCGCTCCGCATCCTGCGGCATGAAGATGTTGTCGATGACGGTGAGCTTTGCCTTGTCGCCGAACGCGGACTTGATCGCCTCGACGCCAAGGCTGTGCTGCTTGGTCCAGCCGATCTCGGCGATCGGCGAGACATAGACGACGCCGATCTTGAGCACGTCGTCGGCCCTGGCGATGGTGCTCAGTCCGCCGGTGCCGAGCGCCGCACCCAGCGCGCCGCTGTATTTCAGGAATCCACGTCTTGTCAGGTCGTTCATGCTGGTAACCCTCTGTTGGTTTTTTTAGCTGATGCCCGGCTTTTCGGTGCCGGATCTTGCTTGGGGAGATGGACATGCACATGCGCTGTGCCGTTGCCATTCCCGGATGGGCGTGTCGGTGCTCGCGGCGCGATCGGAGCCGCGCTGTCGGCCCGGCCGTCGAGATAGGGCGCCAACGCCTCGGCCGGCGTCATTTCCGCGTAGACCTCGCGATCCATGATGTAGCCGCGCACCACCGCGCGGTGATGGGTGTCGATCAGGTCCATGGCCTGTTTCAGCCGGCCCTTTTCGAGAAGGTCGACGACGCGCGAATGGTCGTCGAGCAGATTGCAGTAGTCGAAATCGGCGGTGATCAGCGAGCGCAGCAATGTGGTGCGGCGCACGAGCTGGGCATGGATTTCCTGCATCACCTTGTTGCGGCTGAGCCGCACGAACACCGAATGGAATTCCTGGCCGAGCACGTCGGCCAGCGCGTCGTTGCCGGCGGCGACCGCCTGGCGCTGGCGCTCCACATGCTGGCGCAGCTCCGCCCATCCGGCAGGGCCGAGGCGATCGCTGAGCTGCGCGGCCACGCCCTGTTCGACGAGCGTCAGCGCGTCGTAGATCTCCATCGCCTCCTGCATGCTCGGCTTGGCGACGAAAGCGCCGCGATTGCGCTCGATCTGCGCCAGTCCGTCATCGGCCAACCGTATCAGCGCCTGGCGCACGACGATGCGGCTGACGTCGAAAATCTCGGAAAGCTCGCGCTCGCCCAGCTTGCAACCAGGCACCAGCCGATGGTCGATGATGGCGCGCGTCAGAATATCCGCTATCGTCTGGGAACGGCTGCTCAAGGCGCGGTTCTCCGCGAGTTCGAGGACATGATCAGCAGGCTTTCCGTAGTGAAGACATGCGCCGCCAGGACACGGCATATCCCAGATTCAGAATTTCATACATCGGAAGTCAATCATCGAAACCTGTCAACACAAAAATGAGTTTTGGCTGACAAAAAATCGTTGATTGATATCCAATCTTGTGTTTTCGTCCTGTCGAAACGCCGGGCTAGGTTCATGGTGAAGGGCTAGCCGAGTTGGAAGGGATGCCGATGGCTACCCACTGCGTCGACCGAGAGCTCCTGAACGACTGGCACATCGTCGCCGACCAGGAATCGCTCCCCCAGGAAAAGCCGTTTGCAACACGCCTGCTTGGCGTCGATCTTGTGGTACGCAGGCGCTCGGGGAGCGTCGAGGTCATTCGCGACGACACGGGCGCCGCGCTGAAATCGGCCGAGCGCTACGGCTTCGTCTGGGCCTGTCTCGACAAGCCTTGGCGCGATATCGTCTACATCCCCGAGGCAAACGAATCGGACCGACACCTCGTCAGCGGTGGATCCATCGCGGTCAAGGTTTCCGGCTTGCGCGCCGTCGAGAACTTCCTCGATATGGGTCACTTCCCCTTCGTCCACACCGGATGGCTGGGCGAGGAGCCGCATACCGAGGTGGCGCCCTACAATGTCGAGATCACCGCGCAGGACGAAGTACTGGCGACCGAGTGCAAATTCTACCAGCCTGTGGCATCGCCCAACGCCAAGGAAGGCTTCGTCGTCGACTACATCTACAAGGTGATCCGGCCCTATACGGTGGCGCTCTACAAGAGCAATCCGATCCAGAAGCATCGTCTCGACGTCATCACGCTGTTCGTGCAGCCGGTCGATGAAGAGAACTGCATCGCGCATCCCTATCTCTGCTACCTCAAGGAAGGCATGGAGGCGGCGACGGTGCGCAGCTTCATGCAACTGATCTTCGCGCAGGACAAGCCGATCCTGGAGAACCAGGTGCCGAGGCGCCTGCCGCTCGATCCGCGCGCCGAAACGCCGATCCGGGCCGATGCCGTCTCGGTTTCCTACCGCCGCTGGCTGCGCGACCGCGCCGTCACCTACGGCGCCATACCGGCGCGGATCTGACAGATGGCCGGCGATATTCGAAGGATAATGCGATGACGAAATGCACGGACCCCGTGGTCCTCGATCTCTGGCATCCGATTGGCGCGATTGCCGAGGCCGTTCCTGGTATCGCCCAGCAGACCGTGCTGCTCGAAGAGCGCATCAGTTTCGAGGTCGGCACGGATGGTTCGCCGATCGTCTGGCGCTCGCGGCCCGATATGCAGCGGGCTGACCAGATTACAGCTGCGGAGAGGCTGCCGGCGAAAAACGCCTATGGCTATGTCTGGACCTCGCTGGGCGCGCCTCCGGCTGAGCTCTTCCCAATCCCGGAATATGCCGAGCCGGACCGTCGCCGGCTCAACGCGGCGACTTTCGGCGTCAACGTCTCGGCGCCGCGCGCCATCGAGAACTTTCTCGACATGGGCCACTTCCCTTATGTGCATACCGACATTCTCGGCGCCGAGCCGCACACCGAGGTCAAGGAATACGATGTCGAGATATCGGTCGACCGCGACGAGATTCTCGCGACACGCTGCCGCTTCTTCCAGCCGATGGCTTCGACAGCGTCCGACGGCGGAGCCGACGTCGACTATGTCTACCGCGTGCCGCATCCCTATTGCTCGGTGCTCTATAAATCGAGCCCGGTCGACGAGAGCCGGCGCGATGTGATCGCCATCTTCCTGCAGCCGGTCGACCAGGAGCATGTGCGCGCCCACATGCTGCTTTGCGTGCTGGACGAGAACAGCGAAGACAAGGTCATCAAGCGCTTCCAGCAGACGATCTTCGGCCAGGACAAGCCGATCCTGGAGAACCAGGTGCCGAAGCGCCTGCCGCTCGATCCGCGCGCCGAAACCCCGATCCGCGCCGACAAATCGGCGATCGCCTACCGGCGCTGGCTTAGCCAGAAGGGCGTGACCTACGGGGTCATTCCCGCGGCGGCCTGAGCAAGACATTTTTTGGAGACGACGAATGCTGGAAGTAGCCAAAAGCCAGTGGCATCCGATCGCCGCTGCCCATGATCTGCCTTACCGCCATGTGTTCCATGGCCAGTTGCTCGGCCGCGAGTTCGCCGTCTGGCGCGCCGATGACGGCTACGTCAACATCTGGGAGAACCGCTGCCTGCATCGCGGCGTGAGGCTGTCGATCGGCATCAATGACGGCCGCGAGCTGAAGTGCCAATATCACGGCTGGCGCTATTCGAACCGCACCGCCGGCTGCACCTATATCCCCGCGCATCCGGCCGACGCGCCGGCCCGCACCATCACCAACCGCACCTATCCGGCGGTCGAGCGCTATGGCCTGGTCTGGTCCTCGGAAGAGGCGTTGGGCGAGGTGCCGGATGTCGCAGGCCTTGCCGAGGGCAAACTGCTGGCCCTGCGTGGCATCCCGGTCAACGCGCCGGCCGACAAGATTACCAAGGCGTTGAAGGCCTATCGCTTCCAACCGAGTGGCGCGATCGGCGGCAATGGCGCCGAAATAGCCGTCGAGGCCGCTCAGGATTTTGCCGTGGCGCTGCGCTCGCGCGACAGTGGCGCCGAGACGCTTGGCGTGTTCTTTGTCCAGCCGGTCGATTCCAACCGTTCGGTCATCCGCGGCGTTCTCGACCATGAGGCTGAAGGGTCTGCGCGCATCGCTATCCTGCGCCACCACAACGAACGGCTGTCCAAGCTCCGCGACGAGGTCGAGCGCAATGTGGCCAACGTACCAGCGCCGGCGCCTATCGAGCCGACTTACGAACGGGTGTCGGCTGAGCTTGCTGAAATGCCGGAATTGACCGCGCATGGCCGCAAGGCGGCGCTGCGCGTCACCGTGGCCAGGAAGTGGCAGACGGCCGACGGCATTGCCGGTTTCGAGCTGCGGCCAATCAAGGGCATCCTGCCCACCTTCCAGCCCGGCGCGCATATCGACGTCCATATGCCCAATGGCGAAATCCGCCAATATTCGATCACCAACGGACCCGGCGAAACCGACAGTTTCACCATCGGCGTCAAGCTGGAGAAGGATTCGAAGGGTGGCTCAAAATGCATGCACGAGACGGTGCGGGAGGGCGACGTGCTGGCGATTTCCGAGCCGCGCAACAACTTCCCGCTGCGCCGCGATGCCATCAAGACGATCTTCGTCGCTGGCGGCATCGGTATCACACCGCTTTTGGCCATGGCGCAGGCGCTGAAGAACCAGGATCTGACGCACGAACTGCACTATTTCGCGCAGGGCGAAGAACATCTTGCTTTCGCCGATCGCCTGAAGCTGCTCGGCGAGTCATTGAAGCCGCATCTCGGACTGTCGCCGGACGCGACCGGCGCCGAGCTTCGCCGCGTGCTTGCCCTCTACCGGAACGGCATGCACCTCTACATCTGCGGCCCAGGCCCGATGCTGGAGGCGGCGCGCAAGATCGCGGCAAAGCAGGGCTGGCCAGACAGCGCCGTGCATTTCGAGTATTTCAAGAACACCAACAAGATCGATGACAGTTCGAGCTTCGAGGTGGCGCTGGCGCGCTCCTGCGTCACGCTGCAGGTGCCGGCCGGCAAGACGATCCTGCAGGTGATGCGCGAAAGCGGCATCGACGTGCCGTCGTCCTGCGAGCAGGGCGCTTGCGGCACCTGTGTCGCGACCGTGATCGAAGGCGAGCCCGATCATCAGGACGTCTATCTCAACGACGCCGAGCGCAAGGCTGGAACGAAGATCATGACCTGTGTCTCGCGCGCCAAATCGGCGCGCCTCGTGCTGGATATCTAACTGTTTGTTTTACGCAATTCCGAACGGAAAACCGCTACGCACTTTTCCTGGAATTGCTTAGGAGCTACCGATGATCACGCTTTACGATTACGAGCTGTCCGGCAATTGCTACAAATTGCGGCTTTTGATGAGCTTCCTCGGCATCGACCACAAAACCGTGCCGGTCGACTTCTATCCCGGACGCGAGCACAAGTCGGAATGGTTCCTGAAGCTCAATCCGCTGGGACAACTGCCGGTAATCGACGACGACGGGCTGATCCTGCGCGACGCGCAGGCGATCCTTGTCTATCTGGCGTCGAAATACGACCCGTCCGGCACATGGTACCCGAGGGATAATCCGGCCTTGCTCGGCGAGATCAGCCAGTGGCTGGCCTTTGCCGACGGCATCACAGGGACGGCCTCGGCCGCCCGCCTGCACGATGCGCTGTTCTACGATTTCGACATCGAGGCCGCGCGCGCCGGCGCGCACCGGTTGTTCCGCATCCTCGATGAGCATCTCTGGTTCGGCGAGCAGGAGGGCCGCGGATGGATCTGTTCGGCGGCGCATCCGACGATCGCCGACATCGCCTGCTTTCCCTACATCATGCTCTCGGAAGAGGGGGGTATTCCACGCCAGGATTATCCGGCGATCCGGCGCTGGTGCGATCGCGTAAAGCGCATCAAGGGCTTTGTCGTCATGTCGGGCGTGTTTCCGGCCGGGCCCGCCAGAGCCGCCGCATAAGTTTCAAGCCACGAAGCCGGGCGCTCGCTTCGGCCAACCAAATCGGGAGAGGGAAAAATGAAAACGCGTGCCGCCGTAGCCGTTGCCGCCGGAAAGCCGCTTGAGATCATGGAGGTGGACCTTGAAGGTCCGCG
>NZ_VFUA01000119.1 GCF_006440735.1 Mesorhizobium sp. B2-7-1
GGCAACGGCACCTGGCAGAGTTCCTCCGGCAACGACAACTGGACCGAACAGACGGGCCTGATCAACGCCGCTTATTCAGACGGCGCCTTGGCCATCTTCGCAGGCGCCGCCGGCACGGTCACTGTGGACAATGCGCTCGGCCAGGTGACGGCAGCCGGCATGCAGTTCGCCACCGACGGCTATGTCATCCAGGGCGGCGGCATCGGGCTCATCGGGCCGCAGTCGACGATCCGGGTGGGTGACGGCACCAGCGCCGGCGCTGGCTTCACGGCGACGATCGCTTCCGCACTCACCGGCGACACCCAACTCGTCAAGACGGATGCCGGAACGCTGGTGCTGACCGGGGCCAATAGCTACACCGGCGGCACGGCGGTCAATGGCGGCACGCTGCGGGTCTCGGCCGATGCCAATCTCGGCGACGCGGCAGGCGGGCTCTCCTTCAACGGCGGCACGCTCGACACCACCGCCAGCTTTGCCAGCGGCCGCGCCGTCGACATCATCGGCCAGGGCACGCTTTCGACCGACGCCGCCACCACGCTGACCTTGAACGGAGTGCTCTCGGGCGCCGGCGCGTTGACCAAGAGCGGCGCCGGCACGCTGGCGCTGACGGCCGACTCTTCCGGCTTCACCGGCACCACCGCGATCGGCGGCGGCACCGTCAACGTCTCGGGGAGCCTGTGCGGCGACGTCAACGTGCTTTCCGGGGGGCGCCTCGAAGGCACCGGCACGGTCTGCGACACCACCAACGCGACAGGCGGCACCATCGCAGCCGGCAATCCGGGTGTGCCGGGCACGCTCACCATTGCCGGCAACTATACCGGCAATGGCGGCACGCTGGAGATCGAGACCGTGCTTGGCGGCGATGCCTCCGCCACCGACCGGCTGGTTGTCACCGGCAACACCGCCGGCACCACCACGCTCAAGGTCGCCAATCTCGGCGGCGGCGGCGCACAGACGGTGGAAGGCATCAAGATCATCGATGTCGGCGGCACGTCGGCCGGCACCTTCTCGCTCGCCGGCGACTATGTCTTCCAGGGCGACCAGGCGGTGATCGGCGGCGCCTATGCCTACCGGCTCTACAAGAATGGCGTGAGCACGCCCGATGACGGCGACTGGTATCTGCGCTCGGCACTCACCACCCCCGACAACCCGCCAGGGCCGCTCTACGCCCCAAGCGCGCCTCTGTACGAGGCCTATGAAGGGGTGCTGCAGACTTTCAATGAACTCGGGACCTTGCAGCAGCGTATCGGCAACCGGTCATGGGGCGAGGGCGCGACGCCGGAAGGTGCCGATGTTCCCGGGCAGGGTCCGGTCGACGGCAAGGCGATATGGGCCCGCATCGAGGCGGCGCACGCCAAGCTCGATCCGAAGACCTCGACCACCGGCACCGACTACGACGTGACGACCTGGAAGTTTTATGCCGGCGTCGACGGCCTGCTGCATGAGAACGAGGCCGGTGTGCTGATCGGCGGGATCACGGCCCACTACGGCACCGCTTCGTCGGACATATCCTCGATCTTCGGCACAGGCTCGATCGCAGCGACCGGCTACGGCGTCGGTGGCACGCTCACCTGGTACGGCAACAGCGGCTTCTATATCGACACGCAGGCACAGGCGACATGGTATGATAGTGACATCCGCTCAGCCACGCTCGGCACACTGGCCGATGGCAATAACGGCTTCGGCTATGCGCTGAGCGTCGAGAGCGGGCAGAAGATCGCGCTCTCCAGCAAATGGTCGCTGACGCCGCAGGCTCAGCTCGCTTACTCCGATGTCCGCTTCGACACATTCACCGACAAGTTTGGTACCGTTGTGTCGCCCGGCAGCGGCGACAGCCTTATCGGCCGTCTCGGCCTGTCGGCGGACTATGAGAACCAGTGGGCGGATGCCGCGGGCCAGGTCAGCCGCACACACATCTATGGCATCGCCAACCTCTACTACGACTTCCTCGACGGAACCGATGTCGATGTCTCAGGTGTGAAGCTGGTCAGCCAGAACCAGGCTCTGTGGGGTGGTGTCGGCCTCGGCGGCTCGCTCGACTTCGCCGATGGCAAGTACGCCGTCTTCGGCGAGGCGACGGCAAAGACCAGTCTGGAGAAGTTCGGCGACAGCAACTCCATCGGCGCCAAGCTCGGCTTCAGCGTGCGCTGGTAGCTGCGAGTGCCGCTGTAGGCTGATATGCGCCAGCTAAAGATCCGAGGGCGATGCACGCTCGCGGACCGGTGTTTGATAGAATGGACAAGAACATGAATCGGAAGAATTGGGGCAGAAGCGTCCTGCTGGCCGCCACTGCGCTGCTGGTCATGGGCTTTGCCATCTCCGCGTTTGCGCAGGAGGCTGGGCTGCCAGGTGGAGCGACATCCCTGAGGGAAGGGCATGGCGACTGGACTGTGTCCTGCAACATCACGACGCAGAACGGCGCCTCCAGCAAAGCCTGCGCGCTTTCACAGGAGCAGACCGACGCCCAGTCGCGCCAGCGCGTGCTGGCCATTGAACTGCGCCCCAATGGCCAGGCCGTCCAGGGAACATTGGTGCTGCCATTCGGCTTGGCGCTGGACCAAGGCGTGACGCTTCAGATCGACGATGGGGTCGTGCTTCCGGCGTTACGCTTCCGCACCTGTCTTCCTGGCGGCTGCCTAGTCAATCTGAGCTTCGAGGACGACACCTTGGCGGCCTTGCGCAGTGGAAAGAGCCTCAAGATCAAGGTCGTCGCCGACGGTGGCAAGGAGACCAATCTGGCTCTTTCGCTGAACGGGTTTCCGGGAGCGCTCGACAGGACGGCCGCGCTGCTGCAGGAGCCATGACTGGCGCATCGAAGCGGCTTGAAACGTCAGGGCAGGTAAGCGGGGCAAGGCGTTGGCTAAACGAGAGCTTGCCCTTCTTATCAAGGAACATGGCGAAATGCAAAAGCGAGTCCGCACCGGCAACACCCGCGATACCGTATTGGAGTTTGTTGCCTACTTCTGGCCAAGCATCGTGTTCACCCTCCTGTTGATCCCGCTCTCGTGGTGGGTTTCGTGAACGACGCTTGGCGGCGCCCGACACCTGCGCAGGCACAGACAGCCGTCAGGCATGCGTTTAGGTGCCTGTGTGATGCCCGCAAGGCGATGACGCGTGCGGAATTCACAGCCTACGTGCGGGAAAACGTTGATCAGCTTGGCGGCCGAGGCTTCGCGCTCGACATTGGTGATCTCATCGTTGAGGCGGTTACCGTCGAGTAGAAATGCCGCCGATCGGCACGTCCCACGAGTCGCCGGTTGGCGCCCCACAACGCCAGGCAGAGACGCGCTGGAGGGGGTGATCACCGCCCTACGTTTACATAATGGATATTATGAGAAGCTAAGTGCTTGACATGAATTATAAAAGTTAGTTCCATAACTAAACTTCTGCCGCTTTTGGCGTGTCGACTGGGGTTAGCTTTTCGAACTTTCTGCGTTGAGCCTGCAGCTGAATTTTGCGCGCGGATAAAAAAATGGGCGGTTTGGATCCGCAGTGTTGCGACTTTGATCGAAGCTCATATCTGGGCGTTCGAGGCGGAAGACCGCTACATCGCGACACCCACTATTGAAGGGGCATTCTTTTGCTATCGGAGGCACGCCGCTTGGTCGAAGTTTTCTAGTTTTGAGGGCAGAAGTTGACTGCTGCCCTAGCGGATTACCCTAACCCCACTCTTTCACTACCAGAAATTGCTCGGTTGGCGACCCTCTCCCAGCTGCGACGGCTTGCCAAGTAGGCGAAATCGTCTTTCAGGTGAAAAACGAACCGCTGTCAGAAAACGACGCACGACTGTCCTGATTCGCAGCATCGTTTTTGTCGTTCAAGGCGGACACCTTTGCTACATACGGGCGAGCAGACAATCGCCATGGTGCGCCGCCTCGGAGACAAGGACGGCTGGGATGTTATCGCCAGCTGGTTACAGCAGGTCTCGGGCAGGTGGTCGACCAAGCGCAAGGAGACCGAAATGACCGCCTGCAGCAGCATGTCCCCTCAGGTAGAAGAAGGGCAGATCCATTCGACGATGATGGCTTGGCGCGTGCACGAGTTCGGGCCACCCGAGGTCATGAGATTCGAGCGTGTTCCGCGCCCTGAGCCCGGTCCCGACGAAATCCTTGTCAAGGTTAGCGCGGCTGGGGTCGGTCCCTGGGATGGCTGGATTCGGGCCGGCAAGAGCGCGTTGCCGCAACCGCTCCCGTTGATCCTGGGCTCGGATATTTCCGGCGAAGTCGTCGCGACCGGCTCCGGGGTTTCCGAACTGTACGCGGGTGATCAGGTTTATGGTGTCACAAACCCCCGATTTATCGGAGCTTATGCCGAGTACGCTTTGGCTGACGCTACGATGATCTCGCTTAAGCCAGGCTCGCTGACTCACGTCGAAGCCGCCACCGTTCCCGTCGTTTCCGTGACGGCCTGGCAGGCATTGTTCGACCACGCCCAGCTCAAGCCGGGTCAAACGGTGGTCATTCACGGGGCCGCCGGGAATGTGGGGGCTTACGCCGTTCAATTGGCGGGTCACGCTGGGATCCAAACGGTGGTCACCGTGGGTGCGGACGACATTCCTTTCGTGCGAGATCTCGGCGCGGACAGGGTCATCGATTATCGAGCGCATCGATTCGAGGAGGAAGTGCGAGACGCAGATGCGGTTATCGATCTGGTCGGCGGTGACACACAGGGACGTTCCTTCCAGGTTCTTCGTCGAGGCGGAAAGCTTATATCGGCGGTCTCAAATCCGGACCAGCATCTGGCAGAACGCCATGGTGTTGAGGCCAAGTTCTTTCTGGTCAACGTCACCAGGCAACATCTCGCCGATATCGCTCGTCTGATCGAAGGCGGAAATCTCACGGCCAGGGTGGGGGCAGTCTTGCCGCTGGCGGAGGCTCGCGAGGCTCATTTGATGTTGGAAGGCGCGCGGCCCCAGCCGAAGGGAAAGATCGTGCTCGCCACCGGAGCGATTTGACCGATCAAGCTTTCGCGTTGCGCTCGTGAAGGCGGACATGCGCGTCATCGCTCCGCGCCAGCTTTGGAAAGGAACAACAATGACTGCGGAAAACCTCGCTCGTTCCATCGTCATCCCGGATTCTTTGCTTGCGAAAGAGGCGACAGACATCCTTCGGGAGCATTCCACCGCGCTGCTCTTCAATCACTCGATGCGCGTGTATCTGTTCGCAGCCGAGCAGGGCCGCCAGAGGAAACTGCGCTTCGATTCCGAACTCCTGTATGTCGCGGCGGCCTTTCACGACCTCGGACTAATCCGGAAGTTCTCCAGCCCGGACGAGCGCTTCGAAGTCGATGGTGCCAACGCTGCTCGCCAGTTCCTTGGCGCACACAACATCTCTGAAGATCAAGTGCAAACCGTTTGGGAGGCTATCGCGTTACACACCACCCCTGGCATTCCGAAGTACATGCGCCCCGAAGTGGCGCTGCTCAATTCCGGCGTTCTTCTCGATGTGCTGGGGATGGGGTTCGACCAATTCCCCGCGGGTCTTCGCGATGAAATCGTGGCGAAGTACCCGCGCACAGATTTCAAGGAAGGCTTCGTTCGGGAGTATTTTGCCGGATTCGCTCACAAGCCCGCCACCACTTATGGCACGGTCAATGCCGCGTTTTGCGAGCGTTTCATCCGCGGGTTCAAGAGTCCCAACGCGTGCGACCTCATCGCCGCGTCTCCCTTCCCCGACACTGCAGACGCATGCAGAACCAAATGAGGTGTGATTATGTCGATGAATGAATTGTCAATTTGGCCAGATACGGCGTCGAGCCACGGAAGGATTGCAGCTGAAGCCCTGAAGCGACTGGTGCGAGGGGCGTTCCTCGTGTGGGTGATAGCCGTGATGACGCTACATGCGTCGCCGACGATGGCGCAGAACAGGGAGAAAGTTAAAGTCATCTTCGAGCAAGCGCTACCGAATGTCCAAGGGAAGAAGATGGTGGCTGTTACTGTGAGCTATCCCGCAGGAGCAAAATCGCTGTCACATCGGCACGCAGTCTCAGCATTTATCTACGCCTACGTACTTTCTGGGACCGTCCGCAGCCAGGTCGACGATCAGCCTGCCAAAGTGTATCACGTCGGTGAATTTTTTTACGAAGTGCCGGGCTCGCATCACAGAATCAGCCAAAATGCGAGCAATAAGGAACCTGCAAGCTTGTTGGCAGTCTTCGTCGTGGACGCCAAGGACGCACCATTGACGGCCCCAGACAAGGGGACAGGCTCCCAATAATAGGCCTCTGCGTCGCTCTTGATCACCACCAACGGACTTTGCAGTAATCGGTCGACGCTGTGATCAATTCCCGACTATTGGTTCTCGATCAGGTTCGGTCGTTGTAGCCTTCGGAGGCTCTTGCATCATGCGGCGCCAGACTAAAGAGGCTGTCAGAGGTGCCCAAACAATCTGTCGCGATCGTCATCTGTGAGGGGGTCCAGGCTCTGGATGTGGCAGGGCCGATGGACGTATTCAGCGAGGCCAACGCGTTTCTCGCCAGCACGGACCACTATGAAACAGTATTGGTCGCCGCCCACCGCAATCCGTTGCGGGCATCGAATGGCATGCGGCTGGTGGCCGACGCGACCTTCGAGGAGGCGGAGGGCGGTTTCGATATCGCACTGGTCGCCGGCACTCCGACGCCACCAGAAGCGGTGTCCGACCCGAGCCTGCTTCAGTGGGTTCAGGGGTTGCCGTGGCGGTCGAGTGTTTATGGGTCGATCTGTACCGGAGCTTTTGTGCTCGGCCATGCCGGATTACTCGACGACCGGCGTGTCACGACCCATTGGCAGGATGCACAGGCCCTGGCAGCCCGATTTCCGAAGACGAAGGTCGAGCCGGATCTGATCTATGTCCGCGACGGACGGTTGATCACAGCTGCCGGTGTAACTGCGGGCATAGATTTGGGTTTGGCGCTCGTCGGGCAGCGGCACGGCGCGGAAACGGCGCTTAAGGTCGCCAAGCGTCTGGTTGTAGTTGCCCAGCGCCAGGGCGGACAATCCCAGTTCAGTCCGTACCTTACGGCTCCTGCTGATCCTGCATCGCCAATCGCGCGTATCCAGGATCACGTCATGGCCAACATTGGAGATCGGCACACGCTGGATTCGCTGGCAGTGGTCATCGGCATGAGCCCGCGGAATCTGGCTCGACATTTCGGGCAGGTAACCGGGACCACGCCTCACGAATTCGTCGAGCGCGCTCGCGTTGATGCGGCGCGTATGATGCTGGAAGCAAGCGACCGACCTTTAAAGGCAGTCGCCTTCGACTGCGGCTTCGGGTCAGTCGATCGGATGAGGATCGTATTCAGCACGCGCCTTGGAGTGACACCGGCTCAATATCGCACCAGTTTCCGGCGGTCCGCGTCGGAATAGGTAGCGATCGATCCTGCAACAAGATTGTTGTCCCTCGTACTGCCATAAACACTCTGACGGACCTGTTTGTCATGATACGACGTACGGCTGTCCTGATTCATAGCATCCTGTTCGTTGTTCGAACCACGGCTCTTTTGCTTAATGCCAACCAGCAACTAGTCTAACTGGCATACGAAGGAGTTTGCTCGATGTCCGAGATCATAGCCGGCATCCGCGTACCTGACAGTGCTATCGCGCGCGCCGCGACGCAGCTCGTGCGTGATACCGAAGACGACTTGCTCTACCGTCACAGCCGCCGCGTCTTCTTTTGGGGCGCGCTAACCGGCGAGCGTCGCAGCCTGAAGTACGATCCGGAGCTACTTTATTTGGGCGCTATGTTCCACGACATGGGCCTAACCGAGAAATATTCGAGTCCCGAGCTCCGCTTCGAGGTCGATGGCGCAAACGCAGCCCGCGAATTCATGAAAAGCTACAGCGTGCCCGCTCGTGATGTAGAGGACGTTTGGACCGCTATCGCTCTCCACACCACGCCCGGAATCCCCGAACATATGCGCCCGACGATCGCCCTGGTGACCGCAGGTGTTGAAATGGACGTGCTCGGCATCGCATATCACGACTTCACAAATGAACAGCGCGATCATGTTTGCGTCGATCATCCCCGCGAGCCGAACTTCAAGGAGAACATCATCGATCATTTTGCCATAGGCACCGTCAGCAAACCATTGACGACCTTTGGGAATGTGAAGGCCGACGTGCTGGCGCTAAAGGATGTGAACTATGTCCGCCAGAATTTCTGTTCGATAATCCTTGGCTCGGCTTGGCCAAATTGAGCGGTGATTGCCAACAGCGCTGCTCAGCGCCGACCCGGCAACCAGGCACGCCTGAACATTGGCGGACCGTTGGGCTATAGCGGCAGCAGCTGATCGTCAGAGAGTCCAGGTTGGCTGGGGTTCTTGGAAGCTTTTCGAACTTTCTGCGCCTCACCTCAACCCGAATTGCGGATGTATATGGATAAGGCGGGCCAGCAGATTTGGTCTTAGGGTAGTTCGGGAGGCATCGAGTGCACCGCCTGCTTTACGCCTCAATTCCAGTGATTGGGAGCCTTAGTACAGAACCCCGAATGCTGACGAATGATCGTAACCTGATCAGTCATTGTTTCAGGTGACGAAGCGGTTTGACGAGGCGGCGTGATCACTTCGCAACCTGGCCAGGTCACTGCGGCGGCACCACGCCGCGCTTTGCGTCTTGTCAACCCGCCAGCGCCAGCTTGCCGTATCAGTTGATCTCGCTTTCGATCTCCGAGATAAGGTTTTTAACGCGGGGTTCCTCGCTTTCTTCGCGCGGCGCACGATGTAGACGAGCGACGCCGGAGCCGGCAGGCGCTCGCTGATGATCTCCATATCCGGGCGGACGTGACGATCGTTAAGGAGCGCGACCCCGAGACCCGCCTGCACGCCGGCGATGATGCCTGCGGCACTGGAACACTCGAACACCGTTGCCAGGTTCGAGCGTTCGTCCTGACCGATGTCGATGGCCCAACGTCGGTAGAAGCAGTCGTCATCGAAAGACAGGAAAGGCAGGGGAGCCCGTCCTCCGGCGCCAGCTCGCGGTACTTCACCCAACGCAGGTTTTCGCGGAACGACACGACATCTATCGGCCGGACTTCATGCCCGAAGAGCTGGATAATCGCGACGTCCAGTTCGCCATGTTCCAGCATGGACCGGAGCACCAGGCTCATGCGCACTTTCATCCGGACTGAAACCTGCGGGTGCAGGGGCCGGAAGCGACCGAGGATGCGGGACAGGTCCGAGCAGTCGTATCCTCAGTCAACCCGAGCAGGATGCGGCCAGCCAGGTTCGATTTCGCGAAGCTGACGACCGCCTCATCGTGAAGCCCGAGGATCTTCGCCGCATAGGCCAGAAGCCTTCGCCATCTGTCATGAACATGCCTCCGCCCGAACGCCGGTCGAGCACTTCGCAACCCAGGTTGGTCCCCATCCGCTTGATCTTGTGGCTCACGGCCGACTGCGTCAGGCCCAGCGCCGCGGCGGCCCTCGTCACCCCGCCATGCAGCTTAATCGCTCGAAGAGCGACGATACGGGATAGCAAGTGCCAGATCGTCGGAACGCCGTCGGTGTGAGCAAATGGTTCGCCCAGAGTACGGCCACAAGATTGCTTTGTTCAGATGCGATCAAAGGTGAAGGACGTCAGAAGACTGGTGACGAAGTTGCTTGCCTTCTCTTTGACGAGAACCTCGGTCCATTCGTCAGTCCCTCGCAGCCTCAGGTCCGTGGAGATGCTCTCTATCGCAGCCTCTTCAAGGCGCTTGATGTGCGACAGGAACACAGCCTCGTCGCCTGTCTTGTAGATGTCCCGCACGACTAATCGGAGAATTTCCTGAACGGCGATTTGCCACGCGGTATTAATTGTCTGAAGCTCGTGTATTTTGTTGGTCAT
Organism: Mesorhizobium sp. B2-7-1; assembly: GCF_006440735.1. Classification (GTDB taxonomy): domain Bacteria; phylum Pseudomonadota; class Alphaproteobacteria; order Rhizobiales; family Rhizobiaceae; genus Mesorhizobium. The sequence goes on from NZ_VFUA01000119.1 coordinate 9,805, forward strand.
CGAGGTTTCCTCGATCATCAGGGCCTTCGGCACGCCGCCAATATCCATTATTCGAAGCGTACATTCCGCCAGAACTAAAAAAGGTCAGGCAGATTTGCCTGACCCATTAGGTCTCATGCTTTCAACAGTGCCAGTACATCCGTGGTCAAAGGAAAGCTGATCCGTTTAGACGGCCTGCAGCTTGCCGGCAGACATCTTGCCCGACTTGCTGTCCCGCTCAAGTTCATAGCCAATCTTCTGGCCCTCAACGATTTCACGCATACCGGCGCGCTCGACGGCAGAGATGTGAACGAACGCGTCGGCGCCGCCGTTGTCAGGTTGGATGAAACCGAATCCCTTGGTGGAATTGAACCATTTAACTGTGCCAGTGGTCATGATGAACCCTTTCATAGCAATTATTGAATGACGGCAACGCGAGCGCGCTGCCGATTAGGTAGATGACGATTTTGAAAGGAAGTTCGTTCAGGGCGCGGTGCCAAGCGCGCGATAACCAAAGCTCAGCCAGCAATATCGACGACTGCTTGTCTATCCCGGCTCGCCCGGCGTGTCAACTTTTAGTTTTTCGAGCCGTTAGTTTCAACTTATTGGTGCGCGCTTGACCTGTTGATCGATCCGACGGTGCCGAGGTGCGGGGGGCGGCGCAGTGGAGTGGCGGGCAGTGTCGCACTTTGAAATGCTCTCGCCTCTGGCCTCTAGGTCCGGCGGGACGCTCTCGCGCTCTTGATGAGTTGATTGATCCGCTTGCGAAGGGCCAACCGGATCCCTGTCGGCACCGGCCGGGAAGAAATTCTCCGTCAGCGGTTGCTCGCTCATGAGAGTGGCAATCCTGTGAAGCGCGCCGTCCACAATGAAACGGGAGTTCCGGCGCGGACTCGCCGCAATTTCATTTGTGTAAAGCGAGGTTCGAATTCGCTTCTGGTTGGTGTCCGCAAGGATCGGAATCGATCACTTGCCAAAATGCGTACGAATGGCTGGAATGGTGCTCTAGCAGCTGTGAATCGGCCCACGGTAGGCCGACTTCCTCGAAGGCGAAACCCGCTCCTAGACGTCATCCAGGACATGAAGCGCGAAGTCGACGGGCTGCGGTGCAAGCAAGCGGGCCGTAACCGGAACCTTTTACTGGTTCCGAAATTTAAGGGCTGTCCAGGAGGCTCCTGGCCATTTCAACCCCCTCAACTCGCCCGTCGGCTCCGGCCGGCGGGTTTTTTCACGTTGTGTTACAGCCTAATCGCGGAATGAAACCTTGGGCTCGGAGATGAGTTCGGAAGGCATGACCGGAGCTTCACGGAATTGTGCATGGGTCGTGATGGTAGGGCCGAACAGGGTCAGATCGAAATCTTGGTGATTAGGCTGGTCAAAGAGACCACCGAGACGAGAAACAAGCACGGGAGCTGATCGAGATGATCGGCACCGACTGGCCGTTGCTCGTGCGAGAGGCGCGCTTCCTAAAGGGAAGGCATTGAAGGCCGCCGGCGACGGTCGCGATTCCGTCAGGCTGGATGGGTGAGTTTTTTGTTGCGTGGGTCCCTAACTGGATTAGGAATTTGCATTCCGCTTGGGGAGGGATCTATGCCCATTTACAAGAGGGCCGAAGAAGCCGGTATCTTCAGTTCCTCAGATATCGCGCTGCTCAGGCGGGTGTTCGACAAATTGAAAAGCGAACACCAATCCCGTGAGCGGCGTGAGGCCCTGGGCGTCTCGACTCCTAGCAAACTTCCAGGCCGGGATCAGGAAATCGCCGCCCGGAGGTTTTGCAGGGTCTCGGAGGCGAGGTCGACGTTGTTCGGCTGGTCGAACAGCACGATAACAAACTCATCGCCACCAAGTCGTACGACAGTGTCAGTCGCCTTCACGCATTCGACCAGATGTCCGGTTGCGCTGGAGCGCTGCGAGGATTGCGCTGAGATGGCGAAGCAGCTCGCCGGGACGGGCTCTCGAAAAACATAGCCCCACGCTTGGCCAATGCCTCGTGCCGAGCGGTGTCTCTCGTCTCGGCAATTGCGACCAGTGCGCCGGCCGAGATTTCTCTCGAAGCAGCACGTGACCTAATCGAAGTGATCGGGACGGGACTAGAACTCGCTGCTTCGAGTGACCCGTTTTTGAAACGCCGGAACTAGCTCAGGTGTCCAGCACAATGTGCCACAATCAGTTGGTCGAATTGGTACTTCGGACAGCGTACATGGCACGACGCATGGCGCGCCTCGTCTTCCTGCCGATAAAATGGCTTAACGGCATTTCGGGTTGACCACAGGTTGAAGCATGGCATGTTAGGAGCAGGGTCGATTGACGCGCGCGACCGCGTTCCAGCATGTCTGACACTTTCCCTTAAAAGGGTTAATGCGCGATGTTCGATGATCTTACGGACGAGATCTACGAGGCCGCCTTTGTCCCGGATTTGTGGGGCGGCGTTCTTGAAGCTGCCAGCGGTATTTCGGCCTCCGCAAGCGGTTCTATCATCGTCATCAGCGATAGTTCTCCAACACGCGGCAGAATAAGCGACAATTCCTTAGGCCAAAACGCCGCTTACGAGCACGTCCGGCCGCTATTCGAAGAATTTTTGGTCGGCCACAACTGGAAGATGTCTCCTGGCGTCGTGCGGATGTATGACATGAACCCGGCGAGCTTTGTCCATGTAGAAGCTTACATGAGCGAGGAGGAAATCGAACAGGACACGGTGCGGATGCGGCTGCGGGCGGCGGGAATTGGCTCTCACCTCTGTTCGGCGGTCCCCATGCCGAGCGGCGAGCTGGTCACCTTCGTCTTCCAGCGATGGACCGACCAAGGCATTCCAGATCAGGCGTCGGTAGACCGGCTCAACCTGCTTCGTCCGCATTTTGCGCGTGCTGGCTTGGTGTCGGCACGATTGGGAATGGAACAAGCCAAGGCTACCGTTTCGGCGCTCGATGCTATCGGGTTGCCTGCGGCGGTGCTGACCGCTTCAGGGCGGACCTTGACGACCAATACCCTATTGGAAGACATGGGGTCGGTGTTCCTCGCTACCGCTCATGGCGGCATGGCACTCACCAACACAGTCGCCAATGCGCTTTTTCAGGAAGCAATTACGCACAATAAGCTCAGCCAGATCGTGCGCTCGATCCCCATCCCAGCGAAGGAGGAAGACCCGGGGCTGGTCATTCACCTTGTACCACTGCGGCGGGCGGCACACGACATCTTTTCAGGTGGTGACATCCTGGTAGCCGCGACAGCGGTTAGTGCCAGCAACATGGTGCCGTCGCCGAGTGTGCTGAACGGCCTGTTCGACCTGACTCCGGCGGAGGCCCGGCTTGCCGCGACGCTCACCTCCGGCAAGTCATTGAAGCAGACAGCGCTGGTCTGCGGCATTCAACCCACGACCGCTCGCTACTATCTGGAGCAAATCTTTCGCAAGACCGGCACAAGCCAGCAGAGCCAGCTCGTTGCGCTGCTCAAAAGTGCCACGCCGCTCAGTCGCCAAAGATGAAAGTCAGCCCGAGGCTGCGGCGCCACAGGTGGAAAAAATGGCCACACCCCTGCCATATGACAGGTAGGCAAAGCAGCAGTCGCCCGGCAAAGCTCCCGCCATTGATGTCCTCGGACCGGCTCTTCCGGTCTCAACGAGGACTTGGAGTCGGGTGGGGCTATCATGGACATTCGAGCGTTGGCGGGCATTGTGGGCGTAGCGGCCGGAACGCTGCAACCTGACCGAGGCCATCGGGTCTCAACCGTGGCTTTGATCGGTTCGATAGGGCTTGCCCTCGGGACACTCGCCCTGGGGAACGCGTCAGCAGGTGAGTGCGCTGGCGGCCACGACACTGGCCATTCCAACAGCCTCGCCTGCGGCAATGATACCAGTATCGATATAGGACAGGCACAGACATCGGCTGCCTTCGCCACAGCCGTCGGTCCGCGCGCGTATGTGGGAGAGCTCGAAGGCTCGGCCGTGGGTTATAATGCGAAGGCAGGGGCGCAGGGCACTGCCTTCGGGGCCTATTCAAAAGCGGGGCTTGATATCGGCTTTCTGAGCAGCGGCAGCACGGCCATCGGCATGGGCGCCGAGGCGGGCGTAGCGGCTGATGGGCAGAACGAAGCTACTGCATTGGGTCACAACTCAACCGCCAATGCCTTGAACGCCACCGCGCTGGGCGCTGGGGCAACCGCCAATTTCCTCGCTTCGACCGCGATCGGACAAGGCGCATCGACAACACGCGACAACCAGGTCGCGATCGGCACCGGCGGAAACACTTATACGCTGGCAGGCGTCAATTCGCAGGCGAGCAAAGATGCCCAAGGCGGCCAGACCTATCTGATGACGACGGATGGCCGCGGCAACCTCGCAGTCTCGACGTTCGATACCGCGACGCTTGAGGCCCTGCCGGCCCAGGTTGCCCAAAACAGCACCGACATCACCACTCTGAACACCACAGTGAACAGCCACACAACACAGATCACCGCCAATACCACCGAACTCGCCGATCACGAGACGCGCATCACCAACAACACGACCGAGCTTGCCGACCACGAGACGCGGATCACCAGCAACACCGATGCTATCGCTGTAAATACCGCCCAGATTTCCGGTCTCGACACGCGGGTCACCACCAACACCACCAACATCGCGCAGCTCGATGGACGGGTCGGCGCGTTGGAATCCAGCTTCCAGGATCTCGGCGGCCAGATCAGCGAGAACCGCACCGAGGCGCGGGCCGGAATAGCCCTGGCGCTGGCGACAGCGGGACTGCGCTATGACGATCGTCCTGGCAAGCTGTCACTTGCCGGCGGATTCGGCAACTTCAAGGGGCAGTCGGGCCTGGCGCTTGGACTGGGCTACAACCCGAGCCTCGACTTCCGCCTCAACGGCGCGATCTCGGCAACCACGAACCATGGCGATGTCGGTGTCAGCCTCGGCGCGTCCTGGACCCTCAACTGACCTTGGCTTCGAGAGTGCCGATCGCACACATATGGCGGACCGGCGTGCGGCCAAGCTGTCTTGGGCGGGGGGCGATCGTTGCCGGCGCCATTCTGGCACTCGCGACGATCGCTGGGCCGCCTTTCCCCGCCCACGCGCAGACCAAGGAAAAGCGCGTCGGTCAGAAGGCGGCTCAGGCCGCCGACATCGATCGCAACGGTGTGCTGATTCTGACAAGGAGTGCGTTGCTGGCCTTGGACCAGGCGAACAAGACCGGCAATTATACCGTGCTGCGCGATCTCGGCTCGCCGAACTTCCAGGCAAACAGCGCCGCCAGCCTTGGTGATATCTTCGCCAGCCAGCGCAACCAGGGTCTCGACTTCAGCGCGGTTGCCGTGCTTGAGCCGCAACTGACCCTGCTGCCGCAGATCGAACCAAACGGCATGCTGCACATGGCGGGCTTCTTCCCGTCAGCTCCGCTAAAGGTAAATTTCGAGCTGCTGTTTGAGCCGGTCAACCGGCAATGGAAAATCTACGGCGTCTCGGTCAACCTCACACCGGGCGGCCCGCAAGCCCCTGAGACGCCCGCTGCCGTTCCGGTCAAGCCCGCCGGTTCCGGTCCTCCACCCAAGGCACCGTCACTCGTCGTTGAGCCTGGGAAGGTCAAGCCATAGCGGGCCGGCTCAGACGCATTCCTGCAAGCCAGGTTCTTTTCTCAATCGGAGATCGCATCAAATGGCCGACGAGACTATGCGCGAGCGGTACGGCTCCATCCTCCACCCTGCAGACGCATGGATGGTCCGCTGGCCAAGCGTCTATGGGCGATGTCACGGCTGGTGTTTGGTGCTGGCGGTCGCGGCGGCGCTCGCGCCAACATCCGCCATCGCCCAGATGATCATCGACGGTACGACGGTGACGGCTCCGCCTGATCTGCACGTCGCAGGTGATCTCTACGTTGGTGCGCACGGTGTCGGCGCTCTCACCGTTGGGGCGGGCGGCATGGTCACGAACGGGTTCGGCAATATCGGCAGCAGTGGTACCGGCAATGGTACGGTAACGGTGTCGGGCGCGGGTGCCCTGTGGGAGAATTCCCAGGAACTCAGTGTGGGTATTTCCGGTACCGGCGCGCTCAATGTGGGGGCGGATGGCACGGTCAAGAATTCGTATGGCTATATTGGCTGGGGCACTACCGGCTATGGTACCGCAACGATCTCAGGGGCTGGGGCGCTGTGGCAGAATTCCCAGGAACTCAGTGTCGGCAATCATGGCACCGGCACGCTCGATGTCGCGGCGGGCGGTACCGTCACCAATACTTATGGCTACATCGGCTGGGGCTCCACCGGCAATGGCACGGCAACGGTCTCAGGCGTTGGCGCGCTTTGGGAAAATTCCTACGATCTTCACGTGGGACATGACGGCATCGGGGCGCTGAATGTCGAGGCGGGCGCCACGGTCACTAACCGCTATGGCTATATCGGCTCCAGCAGCACCGGCAGTGGTACCGCGACGGTCGCGGGTGTGGGCGCGCTTTGGGAGAATTACCACGCTCTCAATGTCGGCTTTTCCGGAACCGGCGCGCTCAACGTCGGTGCAGGTGGCACGGTCAAGAATACGTACGGCTTTATCGGCACCGGTAGCACCGGTAACGGCACTGTGACGGTCGCCGGGACAGGCGCGTTATGGGAGAGTTCTCTCGATCTCAATGTCGGTAATAACGGCACCGGCGCGCTTGGTGTCGGGGCCGGCGGCACGGTCAAGAGCGGGGATGGCTATATCGGCACAGGCAGTACCGGCAATGGGCTCGCGACGGTCGCGGGGACAGGCGCGCTGTGGGACATTTCCACGGGTCTTCGTGTCGGCTATGTGGGCACTGGCGCCCTCACTATCGGGGCGGGCGGCACCGTCAAGAGTACGTTTGGTAATATCGGTCAGGCAGGCACCGGCAATGGAACCGTGACGGTCGCGGGAGCAGGTGCGCTGTGGCAGAATTCAAACATTCTCATTGTTGGTGTTTCCGGAACCGGCGCGCTCAATGTCGGCGCGGGCGGCACCGTCAAGAACAAGTCTGGCTATATCGGCACCAACAGTGGCGGCAATGGTGGGGGAACGGTCTCGGGGGCCGGCGCGCTGTGGGAGAATTCTCTCGAGCTCCATGTCGGTGATGCCGGCACCGGCGTACTCGCTATCTCCGATGGCGGAACGGTTCGCGTGGGCACCAGCGGCGCGGGCGCGGTCTCGATAGCTGACCACGCTACCAGCACCGGCACACTTGTGATCGGGGCAGCGGCGGGCAATCCGGCCGCAGCACCGGGAACGCTGGATGCCGCGCTGTTGAATTTTGGCGACGGCGTCGGCAGTTTGGTCTTCAACCATGCCGGCGCCGCCTACGAATTCTCCGCGGCCCTAGCCAGCACTGGTGTCGGCACGCACAGCCTTGACCATTACAGCGGCACCACCATGCTGACCGCCGACAGTTCGGGCTTCACCGGCGCGACGAATGTCAATGGCGGCACGCTGATCGTAAATGGCTCGCTCGGATCATCGTCGCTGATTACAGTCAATGAAGGCGGGTCACTGAAGGGAACCGGCGCAGTCGGCGACACTCTCATTAACGGTGGGGTGTTCGCGCCGGGCTCGGGCGTGCCGGGAAGCTTCGATACGGTTTCCGGCAACCTCAACTTTAACGGCGGCACTTACCAGGTGTTCGTCGATCCCGTGACGTCGTCGTTCGCCAGGGTGACCGGCGTGGCCGATCTGAGCGGGGCCACGCTGGCGATTAGCGTCAACGGCCCCCGTGTTGGGCAATTCAAGGTGCTGACCGCCGATGGCGGCCTCGGCGGCACGGAGTTCGCCTCGATCACCGGCATCACCAACACCGCGTTCCTGTCGATGGCGGACAGCTACGACGCCAATAACGCCTATCTCGATGTGACGAAGGTGCGCGATTTCGCCGATGCAGGTCAGACGCTCAATCAGATCGCCGCAGGCAATGGCGCTGAAAGCGTGGGCAGTGGCAACCCCATCCATGACGCTATCGTGGTGCTGCCGACGGTGGCGGCCGCCCGCGATACCTTCGACCAGTTGTCGGGCGAGATCGTCGCATCCGCCAAAGGCATGTTAGTCGAGGACAGCCGCTTTGTCCGCGACGCCGCAAACAGCCGCATTCGTGCCGCTTTCGGCGACGCCGGCTCCGCCGCGCTGCCGGTGATGACCTATGGCGAAGGCGGTCTCGAAATGGCTGCCGCCGACACTGACCGGTTCGCCGTCTGGGGCCAGGCCTTTGGCTCCTGGGGCAAGACCGATGGCGACGGCAATGCCGCCGCCCTCGACCGCTCCACCGGCGGCCTGCTAGCCGGCGCCGACACACTGGTGGGCGGCTGGCGTGTCGGTTTGCTCGGCGGTTATAGCCATTCCTCCTTTGAGGCCGAGGATCGCAATTCCTCCGGCAAAGCCGACAGCTATCACCTCGGCCTATACGGCGGCACCAATTGGGATGCTATCGCCTTCCGCACCGGCGCGGCCTATAGCTGGAGCAGCCTATCGACAAAACGCTCGGTCGGCTTCAACGGTTTTGCCGATCAACTCTCGGCCGACTACGACGCCGGCACCGCGCAGGTCTTTGGCGAACTCGCCTACAAGGTCGATACCAGCAACGGCTTCAAGTTCGAGCCGTTCGCCAACCTCGCTTATGTCGGCGTGCACAGCGACGACTTCACCGAGACCGGTGGCCCGGCGGCGCTGACCAGCACCGGCTCGACCATGGATGCCACCTTCACGACGCTCGGCTTGCGCGGCTCGACCGAACTGATGCTGGGCAATGCCAGCGCCACCGCACGCGGCATGTTCGGCTGGCGTCATGCCTTTGGCGATACCACGCCGCTGTCAACCGTGGCCTTCGCCGGTGGCGACGCCTTCACCATCGCCGGCGTGCCGATCGCCAGAGACGTAGCGGTGATCGAAGCAGGCGTCGACATGGAGATGTCGGCCAACGCAACGCTCGGCTTGTCCTATTCCGCGCAGTTCGGCGGTCGCACGGTGGATAAAGGCGCCAACGTCGATCTTAATTTGCGGTTCTGATAGGCATTGAACTAGGACTTTCCGTGGATCTTGAGACGACGCAAAGCGTGGAACGGTGCCTCGTAATGTGTTGATCCCCTTCTCAATCTCCACAGTTCGGGCGGGTTTTCGGTCCGAAGCACGTTGGGCGGGGATGGCGAATAAAAAAGTCCGCGTCTGCCGAGGATCGGCATCAAGCTGCGCTGGGCATCGTCCACATCATGCGCGCCGACCAAGATCGGGAGAGCTTCCTGCGCAAACGCTTGCCTGCGGCGTCGGCGCTGGCGTATCGGGCTGTTCGGGCTTCGTGCCGACCGCCACTCGCCGACCACCGGCATGTTCACTGGCCGTTTTTCTCCTCATGCCGTTCCGCATTGAACGCCTGCTTTCCCCTCGCAGCCCATAAATCGCGCGAATGCTTGCCTTCAGGGCTCTGAAGCTTTGCGGCGATCCAGAGCAGCGCTCCGTAGATGATTGCGCGATCGTCATTGGTCAGATCAACGATGCCTGCCTTGACGACGAGACCGCCGAGTTCAATCAGATGTCGGGTGCGCTTGCGGCGCTCGACCTGCCAGGTGCGCAGGTCATTGCGAGCCTGTGCCGCTTGCCGGCGATTGAGTGCTGCCCGGTTGTGCCGGAGCGCTACGAGGGTTGCGCTGAGATGCAGGAGCAACTCGCCGGGACCTGCTTTCGAAAAACATCACCCCACGCTTGGCCCATGCCTCACGCTTTCCGGTGTC
>NZ_VFUA01000012.1 GCF_006440735.1 Mesorhizobium sp. B2-7-1
AATTCCGGACCGTAGCGGCGCCCAAAAGTCACGGCATGGATTCTAGAGTCTGCGCGCGTCGCTTCGCTCCTTGCTCCGCCCGTGGACGACGAAGGGACGGACGATTCGGCCAATTGTCAAAGTACCCACCAACCAACACCCTAGTGCACGGCCGCGTACATGATCTTCTCCTCCGTCGCCTCCGCCGGCGAGAACTCCTCGACGATGCGGCCCTGGCGGCAGACGAGAATCCTGTCGGACAGGTTCATGATTTCCGGCAGGTAGGACGAGATGACGACCACGGCGAGGCCCTCGTCGGCCAGCCGGTTGATGATCTGGTGGATTTCGGCGATAGCGCCAACATCGACGCCGCGCGTCGGCTCGTCGAAGATGACGATGCGCGGCTGCTGCACCAGCCCCTTGCCGATCACCACCTTCTGCTGGTTGCCGCCGGAGAGCTCGACCACGCGCGCGTTGTCGTTGATCGCCTTGATGTTCAGCGTCTTCGTCCATTCGGCCGAAAGCTGGCGCATCTCCTGCTGGTTGATCACCCAGGCCTTTTCCCGGCCCGCGGCGAGCAGTCCGCCGAACAGGTTCTCGGCGATGCCCATCGTCTCGAAGATGCCCTCGATCTTGCGGTCCTCGGTGACATAGACGATGCCGTCGGCCACCGCCTCGCTCGGCACCAGGTAACGCACCGGCTTGTCGTCCAATTCAATCGCGCCGCCGCGCAAGAAGTCGCGCTTGTAGATGCCTGAGACGATCTTGAAAGTTTCGGTGCGGCCCGACCCGATCAGGCCGAACACGCCGGTGATCTGGCCTTCGAAGATCGAGAAAGAATTGTTGCGCACGATGTTGCTCATCGAGATGTCCTGCACCGAGAGCACTTTCTTGCCGGCCTTGCGCAATTTCGTCTCGTCGCGCTGGCGATAGATCTGCCCTGACAGCGAGCGGCCGACCATGGCGGCGACGATCCTGTCGCGGTCGAAGGCCGATGTCTCGTCGGTGATCACCAGTTCGCCGTCGCGCAGGATGGTGATGCGGTCGGCGATCATCAGCGCCTCTTCCAACGCATGGCTGATGAAGACGATCGACACGCCGCGCCCCTTCAGCCGCCGGATCAGCGCGAAGAAATGGCGCTTCTCCTCCGGCGTCAGCGTCGCGGTCGGCTCGTCGAAGATGATGATCTCGGCGTTGTGGTGAACGGCGCGCGCTATCTCGACCATCTGCCGCTTGGCGGCGCCAAGCGTCGCCACCATCGCGTTCGGATCGACCGGAAAGTTCAGCGACTGCAGGAATTGCTGCGCTGAAATGTAGGTGCCGCGCAGCCGGTTGAGGAATTTCTCCGTGCCGAGATAAAGGTTCTGCGCCACCGTCATCGACGGCACCAGACTTGTTTCCTGGAACACCATGGCGATGCCGGCTTCAAGTGCTGCATGCGGCGAGGCATACGCCGTCTCGACACCCTTGTGGAACATCTTGCCCGAAGTGGCATCGACGACGCCGGCGATGATCTTGGTCAGCGTCGACTTGCCGGCTCCGTTCTCGCCGAGCAGCGCATGGATCTCGCCCTTCCTCAGGTCGAAGCTGACATTCTTCACCGCCGGCACGCCGCGATAGGTTTTCGTCACGTCTTCCAGGCGCACGATCGGTTCCATCAGAAACCTCCCGAAGCAAGGTCAAGTGCCAGCACGCAATCGCCGCCTTTCGAGGCGATGAACAGGCGGCCGTCCTGTTCCGCCACGCTGCAGATTCCGTGGCGCGTGCCGTTGGCGCGGCTGTGCAGGCTGAATTGCGGCTGCAGGGCCCGATCGAGCCTCACGACGAGCCCATAGGAACGGCTGGGCGACCACGGCTTATGGATGCCCATGGTGCGGATGCCGCCGCATTGCAGCGGCTCGAGGAAGCTGCGGTTGGAGGCCAGCGCCGGCGCAATCCAGTAGGCCGGCGGCACCTGGTCAATCATGTCCTGGCGATAATGCGTTTCCTGCAGCACGAATTCGATCAGCCGGTTGCGCGGCGCGAACAAGCCGAGCCACGCTCCGCCGTCGACGGCCGGCGACAGCCGCGAAGGATAGCCCGGCAGATGCGCCAGCACGGTCGAGCGGATTCCGTTCGAGCCGTCGAAGCGCACGAGCTGGTGGCGCCAGCTTTCGCTTACCAGCACGTCGCTGCCGATCGGGTGAAGCCCATAGGGAAAGGCGATGTCGCCGGCGATCTTCTGAAAACCGATGCCTCCTGGCCCGCACTGCCACAGCGAACCCGACGCCCCCTTCTTCATGAGGTCAGCCGCCCATTGCGACGGCGCATGTTCGGCGGAGCCGTTGGCCAGCCACAGCGTGCCGTCATCCGCATAGGCAAGTGCGGTGATGCACCGTACTTCGACCGGCAGCGAAACCTCTTTGCCGGCGATCAGCAGCCTGCCACTTTCCAGCCCGACCGTCAGTTCGCCCGATGGCGACAGGGCTAAAGCGGTGATGGGGGATTGAAAGCTCTCGATCACCGCAGCCTCGGAGCCAGCCGAGATCGCCAGGATGGCATTGCCGCTGGACGCAAGCAGCCGCCCGTCGGACACCAGTAGATTGTCTGGTTCGGCCAACTCGGCAAAAGCCGGCAAATCGTCGAGCCTGGTATTGGGACGGAAGGCGCCATCGAGCGGCGGTATGGTGACGGCCTTGCCGCGAAAGACATCCAGGATCGGATCGAGGATCATGGGTTGCCTCCCCAATAGGAAGCGGGGCTGGTCCAGTTCGGATCGGCGCCGCTGATCTTGTAGCGTCCGATGCGGTTGTTGAGGATGCCGCCGACGAACAGATAGCCCTTGTGCTCGCGCATCGAGGTCACCATCGGATGCGCGTTGCCGGAAAGATCGCCGAGCGTCTCGACGATGCCGCCCTTCTCGTTGAACTTCACCACGCCGCCGGTGTTGATGTTGGGGAACAGCCATTCGTCCTGCGGCAGGCGCCGCGTCATGCGCTTGCGCATGTCGGGATGGCGCAGCGACAGGTCGAAGCTCGGCGTGCGCATGCCGAGCCAGGCCATCCAGTAGTTGCCGTCGGAAGCCCGGTTGATGTTGTCGGGGTAGCCCGGCATGTCGCGGATGACGCACTCGGCCGTTCCCGCCTTCGGCCCTTCCAGCCAGTAGCGGTGCACGCGGCAGGCCCAGCTTTCGGCGAAAAACAGCGACTTGCCGTCATGCGCCATGCAAACGCCATTGGTGTAGCGGTAGCCGTCGAGCAGCGTCTTGGTCGACCCGTCCTTCGGATCGTAGACCAAAAGACGACCCGTGGCGCGGTTCTCGATCGAGTCCAGCGCCCAATCGTGGGCGTCATAGCGCTTGGTCGAGTCCGTGAAATAGATGCGGCCGTCGGGTGCGATATCGCAATCGTTCGGGTCGCGCAGCCGCGCATCGTCGACGATCGAGGTCCAGGAGCGCGCCGTCTCCGCCGACAGGCGCTTTACGTTGCGATCCGGCGAGACCGAATAAAGTCCCATGGCGCCGACGCAGCTGATCAGATTGCCTTGCCTGTCGAAGGCGAGCCCCAGCGGAAAGCCGCCAATATGGGCAAACACTTCCGACTTCACATAGTCCGGCGCGAAGAAGCGCACGATCTCGCCATGCCGCGTGCCGCAATAGAGATGGTCGTCGCGGTCGAGGATGACATCCTCTGGGCCTTCCAGCTCGCCGAGCCCAATATGGTCCGCGGCCGAGAGCCGGTTGTCGAGCTCGTAGGATGTGCCGGAGCCGGGCGCGGCCGACTGCGTCTCGCCCATCTTGAGGTAGACCGGCGCGACATAGACCTCGTTCAGCACCTTGTGGCGGTTTTTCAGCCAGCGGATGTCGACGGTGACGGCGACCGCCAGCATGATGCCCAGCACCATCTGGTTGGTGCCGGTGCCGTAGCCCAGCCGGATCAGGCCGTTGGTCATGGTGAGCACGATGATGGCGCCCATCAGGCCCTTGACCACCGAGCCGCGCCCGCCGCCCAGGCTCACGCCGCCGACCACCGCCGCCGTCAGCGCCATGATCTCGAGGTTGAGGCCGGTGCCTGGCCCCGCCCCGCTCAACCGGCAGGCGATCAGGAAGCCGCCGATCGAAGCGCAGAAACCGGAAAAGACATAGGTCATGAACACAGTGCGGCGCACGCGGATGCCGGCATTGTGCGCCGAGCGCCGGGAGCCGCCCACCGCCAGCACATGCCAGCCGGGACGCGATCGCGTCAGCGCGATATGCGTGACGATGGCAAGGATGATGGCCAGCCAGACCGAGACTGACAGGCCCCAGAAGGTGCCGTCGCCGATGAAGTCGAGCACGTCAGAGCTCGCCTGGGAAAGCTGCACGTCGGCGGCATAGGTGGTGACGAGGATGTCGAACAGCGCCCGCCCGAAGATGAAGGTGACCAGCGTTGTGAGGAAGGCGCGCAGCCTCAGATAGCCGACCAGGTAGCCATTGATGGCGCCGAAGATGAGCCCCGTGCAAAGTGCGGCGGCCAAGGCCAGCCAGATCGACTGTTCGAGGATGAAGAAGACGTAGACGGCGGAAAAACAGGACAGCGCGAAGATCGAGCCGACCGAAAGATCGATGCCGCCGCCCAGCATCACCACGGTCATGCCGATGACCACCAGCGAGAACTCGCCGAGCTGGCGCGTCGATTCCTGCAGCGAGGTGAGCTTGAAGAAACCCGGAATGATCGAGCCGAACACGCCGAGCGTCGCCACCAGCGCCAGGAAAGGTATGGCGTTGTCGGTCCAGCGTTTGGTCAGGATCTCGCCGACCAGATGATCGGGCACGAGATTGTAGCGCCAGGCTTGGAGGCGTTCACGAAAATTCATCGGCTGCTGCTGTCATGAAACGGGAAAAGAGGTGGCCGGAACGGTCCGGCCACCCCGTGGATGCCGTCTGGCTGCGCGGCTTATTTCGCCGCAGCTTCGGCTTGCAGCGCCTTCAGGTCCCAGCAGCTGTCGGGCTTGAGGTCGGCTTTCGTCGTCGCCTTCTCCAGCGTGTAGATATAGGTGTGCGAGGTGCCCGCCGGCTGCCCGCTCTGCAGCAGGAACTTGATGATGGCGTTCATGTCGCCCGACTGGCGGGCAAGATCGGTCATCACCACGGCGCCATAGGTGCCGTCCACGAGCTTGTCGCAATCGGCTGCCTTCTCGCCGCCGCCGGTGGTGACCAGGAACACCTTGCCGTCGAGCTTGGCGTCGCGGATCGCGGCCGAGGCGCCGGTGGCGTCGCCATCCCAGAAGTCGATGATCGAGCAGATGTCCGGGTGCTGCTGCAGCATCGTCGTCGTCACGTTGCGCGAGGTGGTCGCGTCCCAATTGGAGTCAGGCTTGGCGACGACCTGGAAGTCGGGGTGCTTCTCCAGCACCTTCATGATGCCGGCATACTGGTAGAGGCTCGACGAGTTCGCCTGGTCGCCCTGCACGAGGCCGATCTTCTTCGACGAATTCTCGCCGCAGCCCTTGATCGCCGCTTCGGCCTCGAGCTGGCCCAGCTTGTCCCAGTCGCTGCCGACGAAGGCATCCGCCGGGAAGTTCGCGGGATTGTCGACGAGCAGCACATAAGTGCCGGCGGCCTGCGCCTTCTTCATCAGCTTCGAATAGGAATTGAGGTCGGGCGCATGGATGATCAGCACGTCGGGCCTTGTGTCGGAAGCGATGGCGTCGGTGATCGCCTGCGCGCCGGCATCGACGACCCAGTTCGGATCGCGGGTCTCGAACGTGCCGCCCCAGGCCTCGACTTCCTTCTTCAGATAATGCGCCCAGCCCTGCGCCAGGTCGAAGCCCATCGCCAGCGGCACCAGCATGACGCGCTTGCCGTTGAGCGATTTGGCATAGGCGGCGGGACCCGGATCGTCGGCGGCGAAGCTCGGCGCCACGAAGGCGGTAACGGCGAGCGCCGTGGCGGCGGCCATCAATGTTCTGAGTAGTTTCATGTCATATCCCTCTGGTTCGGTTTTCATTGCCGGCCGATCGTCGCGATCGCTCCGGGTACCCCTGAGCAAGATGAGCTAGCCCATCTGCTCTAAATATCGCCCTGTTGCGCGGTCTGCTCGTCGCGCGGATTGATAATGCCGTCGACGATGATGGCCCCCAACAGGATCGCCGCCTTGATCAGGTTCTGGTAGAGCAGCGGAATGTCGATGATGGTCATGGCGTTGAGCAGGATGCCGATCAGCGCCGCCCCTACCAGCACGTTGCGCACCCCGCCCCTGCCGCCCGAAAGGCCGATGCCGCCGATCACCGCCACCAGCACGATGTCGTAAAGCAGCGTCGAGTTGACGATGCGGGTGTTGATCGAATGCAGGCTGGCCGCCGTCAGCAGGCCGGCGATCAGGGCCACAAAAGCCGACAGCACGTAACGCAGCACCAGCATGGGCCGCACCGGAACGCCGATGTTGCGGGCGGCGACCGGGTTGTCGCCGGCGAAATAGATGAACCGGCCCCATTTGGTGTAGCGCAGGAACAGGAAGACCAGGAAGGCCAGCCCGGCGAAGACGAACACCTCGATAGGAATATCGAGGAAGCGGATGCCGCCGAGCAGCTCGACCCAGTGTCCTCCGGGCACCGGCACGGCATCCTGCGTGATCAGCTGCGAGCGCACATAGCCGAACACGAAGGAGCCGGTGGCCAAAGTCACGAAGATCGCCGGCACGTCGGCATAGGCGACGAGAAAGCCGTTGAGCAGGCCGATGGCTAAAACGCCCGCCAATACATAGACAAAGGCGAGCCCGTCCGAGGTTCCGGTATTGAGCAGCTGCAGGTACCAGGCGACCGACATCGCCATGATCGCCACCGCCGACAGGTCGATGCCGCGGCCGATGATGACGACCGCCATGCCGAGCGCCAGAATGCCAAGCACCGAGACCGAGCGGACGATCGCCACCAGATTGTCGGCGGTCAGGAACCCGGGCAGGCCCAGCGCAGCGGCGGCGAACAGCAGGATGGCGATGGCAAAGACGATGCCTTCCTGATTAAGGCGCCTCCAGTTCGGCCAGCCGGTCGCATTCATCACTTATGTCTTTCGCCCCAACGGCAAAGCCCTGCCGGCCGCCATCCCGCACGAAAGCTAATCGGCTCAACAGCGGCTCGTCAAATGAATCCGCGTTCAAGACCCCGCCTCTCCGACTATTTTCCGGGTGGACGCATCGATTGCCGCAACTGGCGCAATAGGCGGAAACTCTTGGGCTTTTTGGCAATCCGTTGCACCGGTCGCGCGGCCGGCGGAAGAGCCCGTTCGAAGGCGACGGAACCGGCGCAATTTGAGTCCGCGAAACGTGCCCGGCGCGACCTCAATTGTTCGCCGAATGGCCTGAAACCTCGGCCCCGGCATTGGCCGGCAGCACCAGAAAGCGCATTGCCGCGGCGAGACCGACCAGACCGATCGCGACAAAGGTGATTTTGAAGTCGACGAGGTCGTGCACGGTTTCGCCCCTGACGATTTGCGACAGGTTGAGGATCGCCGCCGCGATTGCCACGCCGAACAGCATCGCTATCTGCTGCAGCATGCTGGAGAGCGTCGCGGCCGAGCTGCGCTGCGCCGCGCCGATATCGGCGAAGGCGAGCGTGTACAGCGCGGTGAATTGCATCGAGCGCGACAAGCCCGCGACCAGCATCAACGCGACGGTCAGCGCCAGTGGCGTCTGCGGCGAGATCGCGCCGCAGGCCATGATCGCCAGCGATGCGATCACCCCGTTCATCACCATCACGGTACGGAAGCCGAAGCGCCTCAGCGTCGGTGTGGTCACGGTCTTCATGCCGAGATTGCCAAGGAAATAGGCCAGCACCAACAGGCCGGCATCGACCGGACGCAGCCCGAAGCCGACTTGGAACAGCAGCGGCAACAGGAAGGGCGTGGCATTGATCGCGACACGGAAGACGGTGCCCGCGGCAAGCGTCGAACTCGCGAAGGTCAGTATCTTGAAGGCCGAAAGGTCGAGCAGCGGATGCCGGGCCTGCAACAGGTGGCGAACGGCGAACCAGCCGATCACGATGCCGATGCCGATGGAGCCAGCCGTCGGCAGCAAGCCGTCCTCCGGATGCGCCAGGCGCTCAAGCCCGTAAAGCATCACCGCAAGGCCGAGCGAGGTGAGGAAAAAGCCCGGCCAATCGAATGGCTTCGCTTCCGATTCACGATCGCCCGGCACGAACCGGGCGACCAGCGCAAGTCCGGCCAGCCCCAGCGGAGCGTTGATGAAGAAGTTCCAGTGCCAGGAGAGATAGGTGGTGATGAAGCCGCCGAGCACCGGCCCGACCACGGGCGCGAACAGCGCCGGCCAGGTAATCAGCGCCGTGGCGTTGAGCAGTTCCGACTTTTCGGCGTTGCGCAGCACCAGGATGCGGCCGACCGGCGTCATCAGCGCGCTGCCAAGGCCCTGCACGATGCGGGCGGCGACGAACTGCGTCAGGCCCTGCGAGAAGCCGCAGGCGATCGAGGCCAGCGTGAACAGCGCGATCGCGACGAGGAAGATGTTGCGAGCCCCGAACCGGTCGGCAAGCCAGGCAGACAGCGGCACGAACACCGCCATGGTCAGCATATAGGCCGTGATGCCGATGCTCATCGCCACCGCCGGCACACTGAAGGACTGCCCCATCTGCGGCAGCGAGGTCGAGATGATCGTCGAGTCCAGCAATTGCATGAAAAAGGCGACGGCAACGATCAATGCCACGCGTCGTGCTTGCCGTGCGGAACTTGCGGGCTGGGACACGGCTGCGTTGTCGGGGATGCTGGTCATGACGCGCTGGTTGAAAAGCATAAGCATGGCCCAGTCCAGAGCTTATCCAACAAACTTCCGTGTCACCGTTTCGCCTGTTATGGATGAGCCGGGGGGTGGCCGAGGAAAATGCATGAAGCCCATCTATATCGACTACCTCAATGCTCTCGACATCGAAGCCCTTGCCATGACCGACGCCGAGATCATCGGCGCCGTCGAAGCCGGGCTCGTCGCGCAAGGTAACGGCCGGACGGTGATCGAGCCGCGCGTCCATCTCGAGCCGGACCCGTCTTTCCACGGCCATTTCAACGTGCTGCGCGGCTATGTGGCGCCACTCGATGCCGCCGGCGTGAAGATCGTCGGCGACTATGTCGACAACTACAAGCACGGTCTACCGTCGGAATTCGGCATCCTCAACCTCTTCGATCCGCGCACTGGCACGCCGCGCGCCATCCTCGACGCAACCGTCATCACCGACATGCGCACCGGCGCCGTCACCGCCATCGGCGCCAAGCATCTGGCGAAGAAGTCGTCCAAGGTGCTCGGCCATATCGGCGCGCGCGGCACCGCCTATTGGAACGTGCGGCTGCTCGACCATCTCTTCGACTTCGACGAGATCCGCGTTCATTCGCGCAGGCCCGAAAGCCGCGATAGCTTTGCCGCGAAGCTCGCCGCAGACCTCGGCAAGCCGGTCATGGCCGTGGCCGACTGGAAAAGTTGCGTGGAAGGCGCCGACATCGTTGTCGAAGCCTCGCGGCTGCCGGAACCGCAGCCGCTGCTCAAGACCGAATGGATCAAACGGGGCGCGCTGGTCGTGCCATATGGCACGATGAGCGCCGTCGAGCTGTCGCTCACCGACATCATGCAGAAGATCGTCGTCGACGACTGGGGCCAGTGCAAGGGTGGCAAGTTCGGCTCGCTGCGCGCCCATGTCGAGACGGGACGGCTGAGCGAGGCGACGCTGCATGCCGAGCTCGGCCAGATCGCGGCCGGCCTCAAAGCCGGCCGGCAAAGCGATGGCGAGACGATCCTGTTCTGGCATCGCGGCCTCTCGCTCTCCGACATCGCGCTCGGCAAGGCGATGCTCGCCAAGGCCGGCGAAAGCGGCATCGGCCAGAGGCTGCGCTTCGCATGAGCCCGCTCGTTCTCACCGGCGCCGGTGTCAGCATCGAGGATATGGTTGCCGCCGCGCGCAACGCCTGCAAGGTCGAGGTCACGTCGGCCGTCCTCGAAAAGCTCAACAAGGCTCGCCAGGTCCTCGACGCCGCCGCGGCCGGCGGCCAGCAGATCTACGGGTTGAACAGAGGCCTCGGCGCCAATCTCGTCACGGCCGTCGAGGGCGACGCGAGCGCCTTCCAGCGCCAATTGATCGAGGGCCGCAGCGCCGCCGTCGGCGATGCCCTGCCCGTGCCGGCGGTGCGGGCGGCGATGTTCGCCCGCCTTGCAATGCTCGCGGCCGGCGGCTCAGGCCTGTCGCCGCGCGTGTTCACGGCGCTGGTCGAAGCGCTCAATGCCGGCGTGCATCCGGTGATGCCGTCGCTGGGTTCGATCGGCGCCGGCGACCTTCTGCTGATGACGGCGATCGCCCGCGTGCTGATCGGCGATGGCGAAGCCGAATATCAGGGCCGCCGCATGCCTGCGGCCAAGGCGCTTATGATGGCGCGGCTTGCGCCCGTCACTCTCTCGCCGAAGGACGGTCTCTCGCTGATCAACGCCTCGGCGGTTTCCACCGGCACCGGGGCGCTGGCGCTGACCGATGCGCTGTCCGCGCTCGACCAGCAGCAGCAGGCCGGCGCGCTGACGATGGAAGGCATCGGCGCCAACCGCACCATCCTCGATCCGCGCCAGCATCAGGCACGCCCGGGCGCCTGCCAGCAGCTTGCGGCGAAGGCGCTGCGCGACCTGCTGGCGCGCGATGAAGCGCCGGCGCCGACCACCATCCAGGACCCGCTGTCGATCCGCTGCATGCCCTCGATCCACGGCGCGCTGATCCAGGCGATCGACCATGCCAGGCTGGCGGTCGAGATCGAGCTCAACGCCGCCGCCGACAATCCGCTGGTGCTTGCCGAGGATGAGCTGGTCATGTCGACCGGCAACTTCCATACCGCGTCGCTGGCGCTCGCCTTCGAGACGCTTGGCCTGGCGATCACGCAATGCGCGGCGGCGTCAGCCGCGCGGTTCGTCCAGCTCACCGGCTCGACCCGCCACGGCCTGCCGAAATATTTGTCGCCGATCGGCGGCGCTTCTGCCGGCTTCGTCCCGCTGCAAAAGACGGTGACGGCGATCCTGGCCGCGATCCGTCACAAGGCCAATCCGGTGATGCTCGATTTCCTGCCCGTGTCCGAGGGCGTCGAGGACCACGCCACGCAGACGCCGCTCACCGTCGCCAAATGCGCCGAGATGATCGTGCTGTGGCGGCGGCTGATCGCCTTCGAGCTGATGGCGGCGGCGCAGGCCGTCGATTTGCGCGAGGGCATAGCGCTCGCGCCGGCCACGGGCGCCATCCACGCGGCCGTGCGCTCGCATGTGGCGACGCTCAAGGAAGACAGGCCGCTCGGCATTGATGCCGAAGCGCTCCATGCGGCGCTGGCCAGCGGAATCTGGCAAGGTCCGCCGGCTGCAGGCTGAAGCTAACGTTGGATCAGGCCTTTGAGTCGACCTTCTTCATGAAGAGGGTGAGCTCGTCCGGATCCATGTGCACGATATGCCTGTCTTCCGGATAGGCGCCGCTGTTGACGTCGGCGACATATTCGGAAAACGCCGCGATGCGCTCCTGTTGCAGCCGGTCATATTCGGCGGCGAAGTTGCGATAGACTTTCGAATGGCGCGGCATGTGACCGCGATTGGTGCCGAGAATATCCTCGGCGAACAGGTATTGGGCATCGCAGCCCGTTCCCGCGCCCATCGACAGCATGATCAGCGGCGTGCGCTCGGAGATCGCCTTCGCCACTTCCACCGGCACCACCTCGATCTCGGCGCCGATGGCGCCGACGGCTTCCAACTGCTTGACCGCCTCGAACACCTGCATGGCGGTGTCCGCGGTCTTGCCGACCGCCTTGAAACCGCCAGTCCAGGTCGCGCGAGAAGGAATGAGGCCTACGTGGCCGATGACGGGAATCGCATCGTCGGCCATGCGCTTGATCGTGGCGTAGCCAGCGCTGCAATAGACGGCGTCGGCGCCGGCCTTGTAGAGCCGGAACGACCAGCGCACGAAATCGTCGGTCGTGCCGATCTCGAAGAAATTGTCGCCCGGCATGGTGAAGAGGCTGGGCGCCGCGTCGCGATATTGCGGATTGAGCACCAGCTCCGGCGGCACCGAGACGATATCCACCCCTGCCCGCTCGGCGGCCTCGGCTTCCTCCAGCGTCAGCACGCGCAGCATAGTCAGCTGCCGCTTGCCCTTCATGGCACGCAGATCGGCGACGGTCGGTCTCTTTCGGCTCATTGATCTGTCCCTGTTAAATTTGCCCGCGGCCTTAGCCGATATCGATCATCACCTTACCGGCCTCGACCTTGACCGGATAGGTCTTGAGGTTGACGCAGACCGGCGCGCCCTTGGCCTCGCCGGTCTTGTAGTTGAAGCGGCCATTGTGCTTGGGGCATTCGATGATGTCGTCCATCACCAGCCCGTCGGCGAGATGGGCCTTCTCATGCGTGCAGAAGCCGTCGGTGGCGAAGAAGGCGTCCTCCGGCGAGCGGTAGATAGCGAAGGTGCGGCCGCCATGGTCGAAGCGGATCACATCCTCCTCGTCCACGTCATCGACCGCGCATGCTTCGACCCAATCCGCCATCGTCCTTCTCCAACCATCATCTTTCTCTGGCCATCATCTTTGCCTGGCCATCATCTTTCTCAGGGTCGCCGCGCGACGCCTATTCGGCGGCCGCGGCCGTTATGTCGAGATCATGGAATTCGCCGCGATAGGGCTTGGCCGTCGGCGGCAATTCGCGCTTGAGATAGAAGTCCTCGTATTTCAGCTGCCTGAGCAGCACCGGCCAGACCTCGCGATAGGCGTGCCACATCGACGGGTTCGGCACCGGCAGGTCGTGCTTGATCAGCTCATGCAGCTTCGGCAGCGCGTGATAGGGCACCATTGGGAACATGTGGTGCTCCACATGGTAGTTCATGTTCCAGTAGATGAACCGGCTGATCGGGTTCATGTAGACGGTGCGCGTGTTCAGCCGATGGTCGGTGACGTTGTCGGCGAGCCCGATATGCTGCAGCAGCCCGGTCGTCACCATGTGCCAGGTGCCGTAGAGGCGCGGCAGGCCGATCAGCACCAGCGGTATCCATGATCTAAGTGCGATCGCTATAGCGATCATCGCAACGTATACCACCATATGCCAGCGCGCCGCGGTCACTGCCTTGTGCTGCTCCATCTCCGGGATATAGCTCTTCTCGTCGTCCGACAATGTTCCGAAGGCCTGGCGCACCAGCGTCGGCAGCGAATAGCGGAAGTCGAGGATGCCGGTGAAGGCCAAGGCCGCCTTGATAAGGTCCGGCGGCCGCATCACCGCGATCTCGGCGTCGCGGCCGACGATGATGGTGTCGGTGTGATGGCGCGCATGGCTCCAGCGCCACTGGACCGGATTGCGCATCAGCATGAAGGAGGCGATGTGGTAGACGACGTCGTTCATCCAGCGCGTGCGGAAGGCGGTGCCATGGCCGCATTCGTGCCAGCGCGAGTCGCTCGACGAGCCGTAGAGCACGCCGTAGACGAACAGGAACGGCACGATCCACCAACTGCCCCAGAACCAGACGATGCCGGCGGCCGAACCCAGGATCGCGGCGATCCAGATGATGGTGTCGCGGATCGCCGGCCCGTCCGAGCGCTGCATCAATTCCTTCATGGTCTTGCGCGCCACGTCGGTGTGGTACCACTCCGCCGAGGCAAGCCCAGTCTCGATCGCCGTACGTGTGCTTTCGCCGACAAGGCTGTAGTCGCGCTTTTTCGCCATGGTCAAATCGGCCTCCAATCAAATCCGGTCCGCCGGCCGGAGGGTTTGCGGTGGTCGGTCGTCGCGCTCATGTCCTGCCCGCCAGTTTTGGGAACTTGCCGGAAGCCCGAGGATAATCTTGCTCGGGCTGGCGGGCGATGGCCTTGATCCTTCCTTCGGCGCCGGCGATCGCATCCTTACCGTCGAGGACGCGGAACACCGCGTCATAGGCACGGGTCTCGCCGTGCTCAAGCCAGATCATCTCGCCGCGCTCGCGCGCGGCAAGATTGCCGAGCACGTGGTGCGTCGAGGGCTCGATGCCAAGCGCATACTGCCCGGCCTGGAAATTCTGCCACTCGTAGCAACAAGGCAACTGGTCCTTGCGGGTGACGACCTCGAAGCCGAGGCCAAGGCGGTCGTTGACGATGGCCACCGGTACCTCGCCCTTGGGATCGGCGCCAAGCTCATGCTGCCAGACCTGCTCGCTGAAGCCGAGCTGTGGATCAGGCATGGTGCGGTAGCCGACCTTCTGCGCCTCGTAGCGCTCGCCTTCATGCGCGGCCCAGACCACGTCGCGGATCGGCGCCAGGTAGCGCGAGCCTTCGTCGAGCAGCGGATGCCCGACATTGACGTGGTAGAAATACATATGCGGCGTGCGGTGGAAACCGTGGTTGACGACGCGGTCCGATAGCCGGATCTCGCTGCCGCCGACATCGGCCTCGATGCGGCGGATGAGATGCAGGTCCTCGCCAAACACGCTTGCCTGCTGGACGATCCCCTCCGCCCACAAAACGCATCGGTCGCCGTCCCAGCTTTCGCCATAGCCGGTCAGCCGCGCGGGGATGGTGCCGATGCGCCCGTGCAGCGAATGCGTCACCGTCTTGCGTCCGGGATAATTGTAGTTTTCGGCCGGCACCTCGCTGCGGCCGAGAATGTGATCGAGACCGCAGGTGACCAGCAGGCCGGAGAAGGACCGGCCCCAGGCAAAGCCATCCTCGCCTTCATAGTCGTGCAGGCCGGGGTTGCGAAAACCGCTCGGCGAGTGCCAGCCGATCGCCTGGCCCTTGTACTCGCAATCGGCAATGTCGAGCGCCCGGTCGACCAGCGCGGTGAAGCGCAGGCCCGAGCCGGTGCGGAATTCGAGCATGCGGATGCCGCGCTCGACCCCGTCGCCAAGCGTCATCAGGCGCACCCCGGCAAATTGCGACAGCATGCCGGAGCGTTCGGCGACCTGCCGGCGCGAAAGCGTCTGTCCGTAGAGCTTCACCATGCCGTCACTGCGCCCTTTTCATCAGGGCCGACAGATCGGCGCCGGTTATCAGGCTCTCCACGGTCAGGAGGTCGGTGTCGGCGACCGTCTGCTCAGCGACGATCTCGCCGCGGCGCATGACGATGATACGGTCGGCGACCTCGAAGACATGGTGGATGTTGTGGGTGATCAAGAGCACCGAATGCCCGGCCTCGCGCATCTCCTTGACGAAGCGCAGCACGCCATGCGTTTCCTCGACTCCCAGATTGTTGGTCGGCTCGTCGAGGATGATCACCTTGGCGGCGAACTGCATGGCGCGCGAGATCGCGATCGACTGCCGCTCGCCGCCGGAAAGCGTCGAGACCAGCGCATCGGCGTCGAGCTTCTTCGAGATGCCGACGCGCTTCAACAGCGCCGAGGCCGCATCGCGCAATTTGGCGAGGTCGAGCGGCGCGAACACGCCGAGCCATTTGAGATTGACCGGCTCGCGGCCGAGGAACAGGTTGCGCGCGATGCTGAGGTCGGGCGCCAGCGATGTGTCCTGATGGATGGTCTCGATGCCGAGGTCCATGGCCTCGCGCGTCGAGCGGATCGAGACTTTCTCGCCGCGTACATAGATGTCGCCGCGATCGATCGGGAAGACGCCCGAGATCGCCTTGATCAACGTCGATTTGCCGGCGCCGTTGTCGCCGAGCAGCGCCACCACCTCGCCCTCCTTGAGCGTCAGCGAGGCGTTCTTCAGCGCGCGCACGTTGCCGAAGGATTTTTGCAGATTCTGCAGCCGGAGCACTTCCTGCATCATCGTCAGCTCCTTGCGGCGTTTTTCTGCAGCAAAGCGTGCAGGATGAGCATGGCGAGGATGATGACGCCGACGAAGATGTTGTAGGCGAGCCCGGGCACGCCGACGAGCACGATGCCGTTGCGGATCGCCCGCAGCATCAGCGCCCCGACGATGGTGCCGAGGATGGTGCCGCGCCCGCCGGTCAGTGCCGTGCCGCCGACCACCACCATGGCGATCACCTCGAGCTCATAGCCGGTGCCCGCCACAGGCGAGGCCGCCGAGATGCGGAAGGCACTGATCATGCCGGCGAGCCCGGCCAGCACCGAAGTCAGGATGAACAGCCAGATCTTGACCGCGTCGGCCGGCACGCCGCGCGCCACCGCCGCATTGCGGTTGGAGCCGATGGCGCTGATCCAGTTGCCGAGCTTGGCATAACGCAGGATGTAGACCGCAAGCAGCGACAGGCCGATGAACCACCAGAGCGAGGTGTAGAAGCGGAACGCGCCGATGTTGAAGCTGCCGGCAAGCAGCGTGACGAAGAAGCCGGGCTGGTCCCATGATTTCAGCGGAAAGCCCTGCGTGATGTAGAGCGCGGCACCGCGCACGATCAAAAGCATCGACAGCGTCACCAGGAAGGACGAGATGCCGATCTTGGTGACGATCACGCCGTTGATCGCGCCGATCGCGATGCAGAGCAAAAGCCCGGCAAGCAGCGCCACGCCGATATCGACCCCGGCATTCTGCACCAGCAGCATCACCACCACCGGCGCCAAACCGAACACCGCGCCAACGGAAAGATCGAATTCACCGGCGGTAAGCAAGAGCGTCATGCCGAGCGCGATGATGCCGAGCTCCGGCAGGAACGCCATCATGTTGGAGATGTTGAGCGGCGACAGGAAATTGCTGTCGGCGATACCGAACACCACCAGAAGCACGACGAGGATGACGAAGGAGGAGAATTGCGGCGAGCGCATCAGGCTCGACCTGCCTTTCGCGCGCCCCGCGCCATCTTCCGTTGTAACTGCCCCGACTTGCTGGACCATGACTTGCTGAACCATGCTTTCTGCGTGGCGCCCGCCGCTGGAACGGCGGGCGCCGATTCCCTTACTTCTTGTCGTAGAGCTTCAGGATCGGGTCGACGCTGGAGGCGTCGTAGAGGCCGAACGTGTGGATGTCGTAGCCGATCGGCTCGCCCGAAGCCGCCAGGCCAAGCAGCGCGACCGGCATGAAGCCCTGCGCCGAAGGATACTGCCAGGCGGCGGCGTTGACGAAGCCGTCCTTGACCGCTTGCGCCGTCTCCTTGGAATTGCCCCAGCCGACGACCGGGATCTTGCCGGCCGGAATGCCTGCGCCGTCGAACACCCGCTTGACGCTGGCCGCCACGGAATCGCCGAGCGCGATGATCGCCGGTGGATTGTTGGCGACCATATAGTCGGTCATCTTGGCGATGATGCCGGCCGGGTCGGTGCCGCAATCGACCACGTCATATTTGATGCCGAGCGGATCGAAGACGCTGGCGATGCCCTCGGTCTCGAGCTGCTGGTAGCTGGCGCCGGGAACCTCGACCGGCAGGAACACCTTGTCGCCCTGCTTCACCATCTTGTGGTCGACGAGATACTTCGCCCAGATGGCACCGGCTTCCTTGAGGTCGGCGCCGACATAGGCCTGGCGGCCGGTCGCCGGGTCGTCCGTGTTGAAGAACACGATCGGGATGCCGGCGGCCTTCGCCGCCTTCACTTCCTCGGTCCACAGCCCGGGCTGTGCCGAAGTGGTGGCGATGCCATCCGGCTTGGCGGCCAGCGCCGAGTTGAAGGCCTCTTTCTGCGCCGCCATGTCGCCGCCGCTGAAGGAGATCTTGCAGGTGACCTTGAGCTGTTCGCAGGCCTTGGTCGCGCCGGCGTTCCAGTCGATCCAGAACGCGTCCGACGGGCCGCCATGCGACAACAGGTAGAACGTCTTCTGGCCATCCGCGGCCTGCGCGGCCGAGCCGAAGGCGACGCCGGCGAATACGGCCGCCGCGGCCGCCAGTTTCAATCCGAATTTCAACATCTCGTTTCCTCCACGTTGCTTCGTCCAAGCCGCGGGCGCCGTCCGAAAGACGGCGCCCGCATGACCTTTAGAGACCGTTGGCGCGGAACTTCCCGTCGAGGAATTTCTTGGCGCGCGGCACGTCGTCTTCCGACAGATGCTCGATGATCATCGCGATGTTCGGATGCTTCTCGGCCAGACGCTGGAGGTAGAGATCGTAGTTCAGCGAGCCGAGGCCCGGCGCCGGCAGCTCGATCTCGCCGACACCGCGGAAGGTGTGGCTTTCCATCGCGTCGGCGTCGCCGATATCGGCATGCTTTTCCGACTTGTCGTCGCCAGAACGCTTGACGTCCTTGGCGTGGGCAATCCGGATCTTGTCGGTCAGCGTGTCGAAGACCTGGTTCAGGATCTGGTCCATCCGGTCGATATTGTGGGTCTCGAAATAGTTGGTCGGGTCCATCAGCAGGCCGAGGCCAGGATGGTCGACCTGCGCGAACATCTTCACCGTCTCCTCGACCGAGCCGACGACGTTGTTGACATAGGTCTCGAGCAGGAACACCGCGCCGTGGTCGTAAGCCGTCTGGGCGAGGTCGGCGATCACCTTGCGGCACTCCTCAAAACCTTCCTCGGTCTTGTTCTTGGGGTGATGCACCCAGTCGGACTCGGTGTTGTAGGTGCCGGTCTCCGAGATCACGTAAGGCGAGCCGAAATGGCGCGCGTTGCGGATGATCTCCTTGAGATAGCCGACGCGCTTCTCGCGCTCCGCCTTGTCGGGATGGATGATGTTCGTATAGCCCGACACGCAGCAGATCGGCAGGTTGTGCTCGCGGAAGGTGTCGCGCACCTTCTTTGCCTTGTCCTTGGTGATCTGGCCGGCCGAGAGGTCGATGTCCTTGAAGTGCAGGTCGAGCTGCACCGTGTTGAAACCGAGACCGCGGATCTTCGTCGCCGTCTCCTCGAGGCCGTACGGGAAGTAGCCCGTGAAAATGCCTGCCTGCATCATGATGTGAGTTCCTCCTTGTAAGCGATTCAGTTGATTCAGTTTGTCGGGATTTCGGAGAGCCTGACCGTTCGGCCGGCCGCCATCGAGCGGTAGCCTGCCTCGACCAGCGCCATGGTCTTGACGTTGTCGGCGACGGAGAGTGCCGGCGGCGTGCCGGTCTTCACCGCGTGCTGGAGCTGCTCCATGACGCCGATGAAGGCATGCGGGAACCACATCGTCTCCCAGCTCGGGCTCACCCATTCGCCGTTGGTCGTCTCGGCCGAAGCGTAGGTCAGCGTCGAGGCCGCGCCCGTCGGCCAGCCGATCGTGCCCTTGGCGACGCCCTTGGTGCCGTCGACGCGCCAGTTGATGTGCTGATCGTCGCGATAACCCTTCTGGCGCGGGCCGGACCAGACGTCTTCCAGCGAGACCGCAAGCACGCCCGACGGGAAACGCAGCGTCGAGACGGTGATACCATCGGAATGGTCGAACTGGGTGCGCGGGTCCTTGCGCGTCAGCGTGGTGATCTCGTCGGGATCGCCAAACAGGAAGCGCAGCACGTCGAGGTGGTGCACGCTCATATTGGCGAGCGTCAGCCGGTCGTAGCCCTGAAGGAAGGTCTGCCAGTGCGGGATGGCGTGCATGTCGATCTGCGCGAAGACGATGTCGCCGAGCGCGCCGCTGTCCATGATCTGCTTCAAGACGCGCATCGACTGGTCGTAGCGCATGTTCTGGTTGACCGAGAGGATCTTGCCGGACTTAGCCGCCTCGTCGCGCAGCTTGACGGCTTCCTCGACCGACAGCGCCAGCGGCTTTTGCGCCAGGATCGCCTTGATGTGCTTCTGCTTCAACGCGTGCCTGATCAGCGCCGGCTGCTGGTCCGGCGGAAAGGCGAGGTCGATGATGTCGACTTTCTGATCCTCGATCAGTTGTTCCGGCGTGTCGTGAACGGTCGGAATGCCCCAGCGGGTGGCGACCTTCTGAGCATTCGCCTTGGTACGCGAGGCGATCGCCACCACCGGAAAGCCTGCTTCCTTGTAGGCCGCCAGATGGCACTCGGCCATGATCATGCCGGCGCCGACGCAACCGATCCTGTAGTCCCTGGTGCGAACCTTGACGTCCGGCTCGAAGCCTTTTTCTGCCATCTCTTCCTCCCGAAATTCAATGCTTACGACCGCCGTCAAAGCGCGCCCCCGTCCTGGCCGAAATAGTGCACTTTGGCCGGCTCGCAGGATATCGCCACCATAGCATCCGGCCTGATATCAGGCTGACCGCGCAGCAGCGCCCTGAGTCGCGCCTGCCCGGCGGCTAAAGTCACCACGGTGTAGCCGCCGAGCGGCTCGACCTCGAACACCCGCGCCGGGCGGCCTTCCGCCGTCCCGTTGTCTGTCCAGGGCCGGACCTTGATGTCCTCCGGCCTGAGCCCGATCTCGATCGCCTCGGCCGGCGCCTCGGCATCGGCAATGCGGATTACGCCTTCCGCCGCTTCGATCCCGCTCGCGCCACGAACCGACGGCAGGATGTTCATCATCGGCGAGCCCAGCATGCGCGCCACATAGGCGCTTGCCGGCCGGTCGTAGATTTCCGCCGGCGCGCCGATCTGCCTGATGCGGCCGTTCTCGAGGATGGCCATACGGTCGGCGACCGACATCGCCTCCTCCTGGTCATGCGTGACATAGATCAGCGTCTTGCCGAGCTCGCGCTGGATGCGTTTCAGCTCGACGCGCGTCTCCTCGCGCAGCCGCGCGTCGAGCGCCGAGATCGGATCGTCCATGAGATAGGCTACCGGGTCGCGCACCAAGGCGCGCGCGATCGCCACGCGCTGCCGCTCCCCGCCGGAGAGCTGCGCCGGCGGCTTGTGCAGGATATGGCCGATATGCAGCTTGGCGGCGACGTCGGCCAGCCGCTTTTCGATCTCGGCTTCCGCGACCTTCCGCTCGACCAGCGGGAAGCGCACATTGTCGCGCGCGCTCATATGCGGAAACAGCGCCAGGTTCTGGAACACCATGGCTACGTTGCGCTCCGCCGGCGAGACGCTGTTGACCGGCTTGCCGCCGATCAGGATCTCGCCCTGATCCGGCGCTTCCAGGCCGAGCACCAGGCGCAGGATCGTCGACTTGCCCGACAGCGGCGGCCCGAAGAAGCAGAAGAACTCGTTGTCGTTGACGGTGAAGGAAGCATCGTCCACAGCAAGCGTGCTGCCGTAGCGTTTGGTGACATTACGGAAAACGATAT
Source organism: Mesorhizobium sp. B2-7-1 (assembly GCF_006440735.1). Taxonomy (GTDB): domain Bacteria; phylum Pseudomonadota; class Alphaproteobacteria; order Rhizobiales; family Rhizobiaceae; genus Mesorhizobium. The sequence goes on from NZ_VFUA01000012.1 coordinate 20,907, forward strand.
CGGCCATGGCTCAGCCCGCCTTCACTGCAAGACCGGTGGCGGCGTCGAAGACGCGCACCGACGAGGCTGGCGGCGCGACGACCGCTATCTGCCCGACCGATGATCCGACATCGTTCTCGAACACCGCCTTCACCGCGCCCTCGCCTTCGCCGAGATGGACGATGGTGCGCGCGCCAATCCGCTCGACGAAGCTTACCGGCATCGAGAGCCCGCGTTCGGCAAGCGTCACCTGCTCCGGCCGGAAACCGTAGAGGACGTCGCCGCGCGCAGCTCTCACGGCCGGAGCGAGCTCATCCGGCAAGGGCGGTGTGACGCCGAGCGGTCCCAGATCCACGACCAGCCCGCGATCGCTTTCGGCGGGCATGCCCTTGAGCAGGTTCATGCCTGGAGCGCCGATGAAGCGGGCGACGAAGACATTGGCCGGGTTGTTGTAGACCTCGAGCGGCGTGCCGACTTGCTGCAGCACGCCATGATCCATTACCGCGATGCGATCGGCCATGGTCATCGCTTCGAGCTGGTCGTGTGTGACATAGACCATCGTCTGCCTGAACTGGCGCTGCAGTTGCTTCAGCTCCGTGCGCATCACCGCGCGGAAGGCCGCGTCGACATTGGAGAGCGGCTCGTCGAGCAGGAAGATCGCTGGCTCCATGATCGCCGAGCGGCCGATCGCCACGCGCTGCAGGATGTTGACCGAAAGCCGGTCAGCCTTGCGGTCGAGCAGCGGCGAGAGCTGCAGCATCTCGGCGATGGCGCCGACGCGGCGGTCGATCTCGGCCTTGGCGGCGCCGCGCATCTTCGGTCCGTAGGCGAGGTTCTGGCGCACCGTCATATGGGTGAAGATGGCGTAGTTCTGGAACACGAAGCCGACGCCGCGCCGTCCCATCGGCACGCCGGCCATGTCGCGCTCGCCGAACAGGATCCTGCCACTGGTCGGCTCTTCCATGCCGGCGATCATGTTCATCGTCGTCGACTTGCCGCAGCCCGAGGGTCCGAGCAGCGCCATGAACTCGCCATCGGCGATTTCGAGGTCCATCGTCTTCAGCGCGGCGAAGTCGCCGAAGCTCTTGGTGAGGTTCTTGAGGTGGATCGCGCTCATACCGGCACCTCTCGGCCCTTGGCCATGCGCTTCATGGCGTAGACCGCGACGATCGAAAGCACGATCAGGATGGCGAGAGCGATCGCCGCCACATAGCCCCAGATCAGGTCCTGAGTGGTGACCTTGTAGATGTAGACGGAGATCGTCTCGGTGGCGACGCCGGGACCGCCGCCGGTCATGATGTAGAGCGTGTCGAAGATCTTGAAGTTCTCGATCACCCTTATCGCCAGGGCGATGATGATGATCGTCTTCATCTTCGGCAGCACGATGGTGGTGAAGCGCTGCCACGCATTGGCACCGAGCAGCGTCGCCGCCTTCATCTGGTCTTCCGGCACGCCGACCAGGCCAGCAAGCAGGATGAGGAACATCAGCGGCGTCCATTGCCAGATGTCGGCGACCATCACCGCGATCAGCGCCAGGGTCGGATCGGAAAGCCAGGCGATCGTCACGGGGCCGCCGACGATCCTCGACAGGATATCGTTCACCGGTCCGCCTGACTGGAACAGCATGAAGAACATGTAGCCGGCGACCGCTGGCACGACCATCATCGGCATCAAGAGGATCGAGTAGAAGATGCGCTTGCCGGGAAAGTCGTCGGCGAACAGCGTCGCCAGCGCCAGGCCGAGCAGGAACTCCGCCGGCACGCAGACCAGCATGACGATCGCCGTGCGCTGCAGCGCGCTCCAGAAGCGCGTGTCTGCGGCAAGGTCTGTATAGTTGGCGAAACTATTCCACATCTCCCAGGCGTTCCACCAGCCGATGCCCGACAGCGGCGACCAGTCGGTGACGCTGATGTAGAGCTGCATCAAGAGCGGAAAGGCCGAGATGAACAGCACCAGGATCTGCGCCGGCAGGGTCAGGCGGAAGCCCAGCCGCGCGCCTTCATTAGGCGTGGCGGGCTTTGTCCGCGCCTCCATCTTGTCCTCCGCAATCGTCGCCGTCACCGCGCTCATTGCTTGAGCGCTCCGAAGGTCAACCCGCGCACCAGGTGGCGCTGGATGGCGATGCCCATGATGACCGGCGGCACCGCCGCGATCAGGCCGAGCGCCGCCTTGGCGCCATAGAGCTGCCCGGTCATCGAGGACGACAGCGACGCCATGTAGACGGGGATCGTCACCCATTCGCGCGTGGTGAGCAGCAGCGCGATGAGATAGTCCGACCAGTTGAGGATGAACACGAAGAGCGCGGCGCTCGCCAGCGGCGCGCGCATCATCGGCAGCGTGATGCGGGTGAAGACGCGCAGCCGCGAGCAGCCCTCGACGAGCGCCGCCTCCTCGATCTCGCGCGGCAAGTCGTCGAAGAAGGTCTTCATCAGCCAGAAGGCGAAGGGCAGCGTGACGATGCCGTAGATCAGCGCCAGCCCCCACCATGTGTCGTTGAGGTTGAGGAACGCCCACATGATCATCACCGGGATCATCACGGCCATCGGCGGAAACAGCCGGAGCTGGATCAGCGCCAGCGGCAGATTCTGGCCGGAGCCGAAGCGCGACAGGCCATAGGCCGCGGCGGTGCCCGCCGACATGGCGATCACGGTCCCGAACACCGCCGACAGCAGCGACGACAGGATCGGCTTCACCGCCGTGTGGTCGAGCGCGACGATCAGGTCGTTGGTCGAGTGGCCGAACACGAACTGGAAATTGGCAAGCGTCGGCTGCCTCGGCCACCATGTCAGGTCGGCGCCCGTCGCCGACCATTCGCCGATCGGCTTGAAGGCCATCGACACCATCCACAGGATCGGCACCAGCGTCACCGCCATCGCCGCGAGGATCGCGGCGTAGCGGAATATCTCGAAGGGAACGGAACGCTTCATCTGGCTGCTTTGCTGGTGACGTTAGGAAGGAGGGGAAGAGCTGACGCCCCTCCCCTCCGCTTCTGATCCAGGGAGACGGATCAGCTGATCGGGTCGAGAACGGTCGGCCAGGCCTCCTTGTTGGTCTTGATGGCTTCGTTGAGCTTGTCTTCGCCGATGCGGCGCGCGATCCTCTTCCACTCGCGCTCGGTGTCGGCCATCGCCTGCTCCGGCGTCTTGGCCTTGGTCAGCGAGGCCATGAGGTTCTCGTCGAGCGCGTTGTGGAAGGCCGTGGCGCCGGGATAGTTGATGGTCGGCACCGTGCGCGCCACGGTCTCGCGCACCACGTCCATGTGGTAGGCGTGATAGGTCTGGCGTACGAGCGGATCGGCGAAGTCCGACAGCCGGAACGGATCGAGATAGCCGCCGGGATTGGCGCTCATCCAGGCATAGATGCGGGCCGAGCCGAGCCACTGCAGCAAGAGATAGGCGGCCTCCGGATTCTTCGACTGCGACGAGACCATGCCGGTCAGCGAGAACCAGAGCACCGAGCGGCTGATCAGCTTGCCGTCGATCTCGCGTCCCGGCGGCAGCATCGAGCCGATCTTGCCGGTGACGGCGGAATCCTTGTTGCCGGCATTGTCGAGAAATTTCGGCAGGTTGGAGAAGGCGCAGGTCATCGCCGCACCGCCCTTGGCGAAGTTGCCATACTGCTCCGGCCAGCCCCACGAGATGGCGTCCGGCGAATGATGCGCCAGCGACTCCACATATTCCTTGGTGGCGGCGACGCCTTGCTCGGAATTGATCAGCGGCTTGCCGTCGTCGCCGAACAGGAACTGGTTAGGCGATGCCATCGAGACATAGCGCTGGTACCAGTTGGTGTAGCCCCAACCCTGGTTGCGCAGGTCGGTCGAGCCGAACAGGCCCTTGTCTGGCCGCTGGAAGAAGGCAGCGACATCGCTGTGCTGCTTCCAGGTCTTCGGCGGGGCAAGGTCGTAGCCGTACTTGTCCTTGAAGGCCTTCTGCTCGGCGGCATCGCTGAACAGGTCGGTGCGGTAGACCCAGGTCTGGAAGTCGCCGTCGAGCGACACGCCATAGGTCGAGCCGCGATACTGGTTGAGCAGCGAAACGCCCTTGGCGCCGTTGACGTAGCCCTGCTTCGGGTCGTCCCATTCCGGCTTGTGCTTGGCAACGAAGTCGTCGAGCTTGGCGATGCCGCCGGTTTCGGCGAGATCGCCAAGGCGGTTCCATTCGGTCGAGTAGATGTCATAGGCCCCACCCTTGGTGGAAATGTCCTGCATCGTCTTGGTGAATTCCTGGCCGTTGGGGAGGCCGACGATCTCGATCTGGATGCCAGTTTCCTTCTCCCAGAGATCCTTGATCGACGGCGCACCGGCCGGGAACGGCTTGGTCAGTTGGCCGATCGAGCCGTCGGACAGGCCAAGCACGATCTTCGCCGGCGCCTTGCCGGCCGCTTTCAGGGCCTTGGCCGCCTCGACCGCGCGCCCTTCCGGCGTGTCGGGGCCGTACTGATAGCGCTCCGCACCGTCGAAGCCGGTCGGCCCGCCGATCATGCCGGGCGCCAGCGCATCCGCCGCGAAGGCGCGGCCGGGACGAATGAACTGCGGTGCAATACCAGTCGCGGCGACGAACACCGCGGCCTTTCCTCCGGACGCCAAAAGGCGGCGCCGCGACATGCGGATCAAATGAGACATCAAATTCCTCCCTCGGGGCCTGTTCCTCCATGGCCCGCGTGAGGGATATTGACGACAGCGCGTGAAGCCTGTCAACATCATAAATACTCAAAACACGTCATAAGATCGCAAATGAGGGAGATAATGCAGTCCACCATACCCGTCACCTCGCGCCTATTGCTTGGATTTGAGGGATTCTCGCCTCGATCCGACCGGCTTGGCCCGACCTTCGCCGCCTTATCTACCGCGCCGGCTTGCGCGCAAGCCAAGGGCGGTTACATCATTTCACATCAGAATCGCGGTCGCTGCTGAGGCGTTTTCCGGAACTGAGTGGAAGCTGCGTGATTTTGATGCTTGCGATGAGGTGCTCGACGTGCGGTCAACCCTGACAGACATAGCCCGCGAAGCCGGCGTTTCGCCGGCCACGGTCGACCGCGTGCTCAACAACCGGCCGGGCGTCCGTGCTCGCACGCGCGAAATCGTCATCGAGATGGCGCAGCGCCTGGGCTACATCGCCGAAACGCCGAACGGCGCCCCGCAGCGAGCCGTGCCGGGACAGACGATAAGGCTCGACTTCGCGCTGCCGGCCGGCACAAACTCCTTCATCAAGCTGCTGCATCGGCACATCGAGGCGCAGGCGCTGACGCGGCCCGACCTCGACGTCCGCGTGACCACCATCGAAGGCTTCAACCCCGATCGGCTCGCCCGCCTGCTGCAGGACCTGCATGGCCAGACGCAAGGCGTCGGCGTCATCGCGCTCGACCATCCGACGGTACGCGAGGCGATCCGCTCGCTCTCGGCCAGCGACGTCAAGGTCGTCACCATTGCCTCCGACATCCTGCATGTGCCGAGGGTCGCTTATATCGGCATCGACAACCGCGCCGCCGGGCGGCTGGCCGGCTATCTTCTCAACCGCTTCATGGGCACCGGACGTCCGGGCAAGGTCGCGCTGTTCGCCGGCTCGCTCGCCTATCGCGGCCATGAGGAACGCGAGATGGGCTTCCGCCATATCGTCGCCGAAGAATCTCCCAACCTCGAGATCGTCGAGATGCGCGAAATGCTCGATGACCGCGAAAAGGCCTATTCGGAGGCCTACGCCTTGCTCGAGCGCCACCCCGACCTTGCCGCGATCTACAATGTCGGCGCCGGCAACACCGGCATCGCCCGCGCGCTGAAGGAGCGCGGACGGGCGAAGGAGATCATCTTCCTCGGCCATGAGGTGACCGACGGCACCAAGGAGCTTCTCCTCGACGGTACGCTCGATGCGGTGATCGACCAGAACCCGCGGGTCGAGGCCAGGGAGGCGCTCAACATCCTGTCGCACTCGGTCAGAGGGTTGCCCTACGAGCTCCACCAGCCGCGGCTGCAGGTTATCTTCCGCGAGAGCATCCCGGAAATATGAGCCGTCTCGGCCTGGCTTCGAGGATTGACAGTCTCAGGCCGCGATCAGCACCGTGCTGTCCGGCGACCAGCTGAGCACGACGGGCTGACCTTCTGCCAAACGCTCCGCGCCGGTGTTCTGGACGATCACCTTCAGCGTCTGGCCGTCACGGTCGACGAAATAGGTGCTGTTGTTGCCGGCGAAGATGCGTCTGGAGACCTGCCCCTTGAGCGTATTCGCATTGCCCGCATCAGGCTTTGCCGCGCCGGTCGAGATCCGGATGCGCTCCGGCCGCACCGCGCAACTCGCCTTGGCGCCCGCCGGCACCGATGCGCCTGTCGAGGCTGCGATCGTCGTGCCGTCCGGCAGCCTGATCCCGGAGCCGGTCGCATCGCCGCGAAAGATGTTGGCGTCGCCGAGGAAGGTCGCGGCGAACTCGCTTTGCGGCCGGTCATAGATCTCCTCCGGTGGCCCCTCCTGCACCAGCCTGCCGTCGCGCAATATGCCGATGCGGTCGCTCATCGTCAGCGCCTCTTCCTGATCATGCGTGACGAAGATGGTGGTGATGCCGATCTCGCGCTGGATGCGTTTCAGCTCGATCTGCATGTCGACGCGCAACGCCTTGTCGAGCGCGCCGAGCGGCTCGTCGAGCAAAAGCACGCGCGGCTTGGTGACGATGGCCCTGGCGAGCGCGACACGCTGGCGCTGGCCGCCCGAGAGCTGGTGCGGCTTGCGTCCGCCAAGCTTGCCGAGCTGCACGAGGTCGAGCGCGCGTTGCACTTCCGTCGCGATCGTCGCCTTGGGCTCACCGCGCACCGACAAGCCAAAGGCGACATTGTCGGCGACGCTCATATTGGGAAACAGCGCATAGTTCTGGAACACCATGCCGATGCGCCGCTTCTCGACCGGCACGCGCTCGACGCTTTCGCCGCCGATGGCGATACGGCCGGCGTCGGGAAAATCAAAGCCGGCGATCTGCCTGAGCAGCGTGGTCTTGCCGCTGCCCGAGGGCCCGAGCAGCGCATAGAAGCCGCCATCGGCAAAATCGATCGACACATCGTCCAACGCCTTGTGCGCGCCAAAACTGCGGGAGACGTTCGCGACCTGGACGCCAGCCATTATTTCTCTCCGCCGAATTTGAAGAAGCGCGCCGTGAGCAGCATCAGCGCCATCGACACCGCGATGATGATCGTCGAGACCGCGTTGATCTCGGGCGTGAAGCCCTTGCGGATCGCGGCGTAGATTTCGACCGGCAGCGTCGTCTGGCCGGGCGTCGACAGGAAATACGAAACCACGAACTGGTCGAACGACACGGCAAACGCGAACAGCCCGCCGGCGATCACGCCGGGCATGATCCAGGGCAAGGTCACACGCATGGTCACCTGCCATTGGTTGGCGCCCAGCGAGCGCGCCGCCTCCTCCAACTCCGGTGCGAAGGTCTGCAGCCGGGCGGAGACGACGACGATGACATAAGGCAGCGCCAGCGCGACATGGCCGAGCAGGATGGCGACAAGCCCGCGTCCGATGCCGACGCCGAAGAAGAAGATCAGCATCGCCGTGCCGGTGATCAGCCACGGAATGGCGATCGGCGGGAAGAGCAGCGCCTGCAGCACTTTCTTGCCGCGGAACTCGTGGCGGTAGAACGCGAGCGAAGCCATCGAGCCCAGCACGGTCGAGATCAAAGTGGTGATGACCGCGATCTCGATGCTGTTCCAGGTCGCCGCGATCAGCTGCTCGTTCTGCCAGAGCGAGGCGTACCAGTCCGTCGTCCACTCGAACGGCAATTGGTAGAAGGGCGAAGCGTTGAAGGACATCGCCGCCATGATGATGATCGGCAGGTAGAGGAAGCCGAGCAGAAGCACGACGTAGAAGCGCCCGAGCCATTCGAGGATACGCGTCGTTGCCATCACGCAGCCCTCCGCAGGACAGGCGCGGCCAGCGCCAGGATGATCAGCACGACGGCGAGCAGGATGAAGGAGAGCGCGGCGCCCAGCGGCCAGTTGAACACGGCGACGAACTGGTCCTCGATGACGGTACCGTAAAAAGTGCCGGTGCGGCCGCCGAGGATGCGCGGCTCCATGAACGAGCCGACCACCGGCACGAAGATGAGCGCTGAGCCCGCGATCAGGCCCGGCATCGACAGCGGGATGATCACCCGCCACAGCACCTGCCGCCGCGACGCGCCGAGCGAACGGCCGGCCTCGATCAGCGAGTCGTCGATGGCCTGCAGCGTGAGATAGCAAGTCAGCACCATGTAGGGCACATAGGAATGCACCAGGCCGATGATGACGGCCGGATAGGAATACATGAGATCGATGTTGATCTTGAACGGCAGCACCGCGTTGAGCGCCGTGTCGAGGATGCCGCCTTCGCGCAGCACCATCGCCCAGGAGAAGATGCGCACCAGCCCGTTCGACCAGAACGGCAGGATGACGAGCAGGAAGATCGCCTCGCGACTGCGCCCTTTGAGCACCTTGGCCAGCACATAGGCCGCAGGATAGCCGATGACGATGCACCACAGCGTCACTTCGAGGCCAAGCCGCAGCGAGGCGAACAGAAGTGTCGAATAAAGGCTTTGCGAAAAGAAGGCCGCGTAGTTGCCGAGTGTGAACGACCACTCTTTGCCTGCCAGCGGCAGGTCGGTCATGAAGGAGAAGAACACCATGGCCGACAGCGGCAGGAAGATCGCCACCGTCAGCCACAGATAGGCGGGAAGGAGGAGCGGCAGGGCAGGCCTCAGTCCGCGGCGTGAACCGATCGCAAGCAGGTCAGCCATTTGCCTCTCTCCGCCCCGAAGCAGCCTGATTACTTCACGTTGACCTTCAGCTCCTGCCACAGCGCCAGGTATTTTTCGCGCTGCTCATCGGTGATCGGCGCCTGGAACTGGATGCGCTTGGCGACATCGGGGCTGCCCATGACCTTGCGGTTGAAGGCATCCTCCGGCAGCGCGTCGACCGCCTTGGTGTTGGCCGAGACCGGCGCGCCGACCTTGGTGACCCATTCGACGTAGAATTTCGGGTCGATCATGTAGTTGATGAAGGCCTCGGCGCCGGCGACGTTCTTGGAGCCGACGGGAATAGAGAAGGCGTCGAGCCAAGCGACCGAGCCTTCCTGCGGGATGACCAGCGAGACCGGCAGCTTGAAATGCGTCTTGGCGCGGTCGGCCGAGCCGCTCCAATAGGTGCCGATGTCGATCTGGTTGGAGGCGACCATCTGGTTCCAGTCGTTTTCCGAGCTCCAGAAGGTCTTGATCTGCGGCATCAGCGAGGTGAGCTTTGCCTTGACAGCATCCATATCCTTGATGTCGTTGATGTTCTGCCCCGACGCCAGCGCGCCGAACTGCACCGCCTCGACGGCGTCGTCGCGGATGATGACGCGGCCCTTATGCGCCGGATCCCACATCTCGGCGATGCTCGTCGGCGGCTTGTCGAAGGATTTGTCGTTGATGGCCAGAGCCGTCAGACCCCACACCCACGGCACGCCATAGACCTTGCCGTCATGGTTCAGCATCGGCGAGCTGGCCTTATCCTTGGCGATGTCGGCATAGTTGGAGAGCTTGGACGTATCGATCGGCTGGATCAGCTTGCCGGCCATCGCCTGGTCGTTGAAGGCGGCATTGATCATGACGACGTCGTAGAGGCCGGGATTGGTGCGGATCTTGGTCAGCATCTCCTGTTCGGAGTTGAAGAAGTCGTTGACCACCTTGAAGCCGGTCGCCTTCTCGAAATTGGCGACCGCCCACGGCTCGTCGGCGCCATAGCCCTTCCAGTTGAGCACATGCACTTCCTCGGCGGCCTGGGCGGCGAGCGTGAATGCTGAAACGAAGACGGCGGTCGCCGCCAGAAAAGCGGTCAGTCTGGGCATGCGCATGTTTTCTTTCCTCTCATTGTTCGCCCGGTTGATGGGCTTGTTAAGTTGCAGTCGCTTCCTCCCAGTCATGCGCGATCGCTGCTTGATCGCGATGGCTCAGGAATTCCTGGATCTCTGTGTCCGTCGGTGCCGAAGACCCGCCATGGCGGGTGACGGAAAGGGCCGCTGCCGCATTGGCGTAGCGGGCCGCTTCGCAAGGCGACAGGCCACGCGACAGCGCACTCACGAAAGCGCCGATATGCGTGTCGCCGGCGCCATTGGTATCGACCGCCTCCACCTTGAAACCGGGCACCGCGCGGGTGCCGCCGTCGGCCATGCGCACCAGGCAGCCATGCGCGCCGGCGCGAATGACGACACCCGCCGCCTTCAGGCAGTGCTGTTCAAGCAATCGAACGGCGACGGTCTGGGCATCGCCGGCGCCGGCAATCTCGGCGGCCTCATTGGTGTTGCAGCTCAGCCAGGTCGTACGCGCCAGCACCCTGTCCAGGATCGGCCGTGGAATATCGGCGATCACCGGAGTCGGATCGAAAACGAAAGCAATGCCGGCCGGCAGCGCCTCGATCCAGTCGGTGAGCACGTCGCGGCTGCCGGGATAGCTCAGCGTATAGCCCGAGGTGAAAACCCAATCGCCCGCAACGGCTTGGACGGGCGCCATCATGTCCGGCGTGAGCCGGCTCTCGGCGCCCGGCCACGAGACGAAGGTGCGTTCGGCGTCGCCGCTGATCATGGCGACACAATTGCCGCTGTCCATCGAGGGCGACGGTGGCGTCAGCGTTTCGATACCTTCGGCGGCGAAGGCTGCGCGCAGGAAGTCTCCGTCCGGTCCGGTGCCAAGCTGGCCGCCGAACACCACTTTCATGCCGGTGCGGCTTGCCGCGACCATCATGTTGAAGCCGCCGCCGGCGACCCGGGCGTAAGCTGACGCGGTCTTTTCCGTGCCGGCCGCCGGCAAGGCATCGATGCGGTAGACATAGTCGACCACCGCGCTGCCGACATGGACGAGCCGCCCGCTCACGCCGCGTCCTCCTTGCCTGGGCCGGTCTTGGAGCCGCGTGCCGCGACCAGATCCCCGGCCAGCGAGCGGACATCCGCTATGTCGATGCCATGCAGTTGGGCGATGCGATCCTGCGGCAGCTTCGACAGCCCGGCGCATGCGCCCGCCATGCCGGCGGCGATCGCCCCGATCGTATCCGTGTCGCCACCGAGATTGGCCGCGATGACGGCCGCCCGCCATGCGTCGCCTTGCGCGACCTCCAGCACCGCGAAGGCCGCCGGCACCGATTCCTGGCTGGCGACGCCGGTGCCGATCAGGTCGACGACCAGCTTGATTGCCTCCTTCTCCGCCTTGCCGCGAACAAGCGCCTGCGCCCAGACAATGCGCGCGGCGATGTCGCCGCCGGTGACCCAATGGCCGAGCGCGGCACCTAGCCGTGCCGCTGCGACCGCATGGCCGGCAGCGGCGCGCCAGTCGCCGCCCGAGACGCCGAGACTGACGGCAGCTGCGACGGCGGATGCGGATGCGATGGCGATCGAGGTGTTGTGCGTGGCCCGGCAGGTCTGCGCCACCTTGGCGACCAGCGCGTCGAGCGGCTCCGGCGGCATCATGATGCCGACGGGCGCAATCCGCATTGCCGCGCCATTGGTGTCGCCGCTGCGCCCCGCCTCCTCCGCCGGCACGCCGCTGTTGATGGCGTCGATGGCGCGCTTGGTCGATGGTCCAAGCAGGTCGTAGCTGCCGCGCGCCTTGACGTCCCGCTCCCAGTCGAGCAGCGCGTTGACCCAGCGCGCATGGTCGAAACGCTCGCCGGACTCGACGAGGATGCGGCCAAGCAGCAGCGCCTGCTCGGTGTCGTCGGTGATCGCGCCGGCCGGCAGCCCTTTCGACACCGGGTGATCGGCGGCAGGCGCAACGAAATCCTCGACATGGCCGTAGAGCTCGGCGATGCGGGCCGGCGACAGAAGCTGCGTCGGCATGCCGAGCGCATCGCCAAGCGCCCCGCCAATCAGCGCGCCCATTGCCCGATCCATCGAGGCAGCGTCCGCCATGCTCAGAACTCCAGGTGAAGCGCGAAATGCGCGGGGTTGAGCAGGCTGGTGACGAATTCGATGGCGCGCCCGTCGGCGGCGCGCGTCAGGCGGCGTGTGCGCAGGAACGGCGTGCCCGGCGCGCAGGCGAGGATCGCGGCGTCGGCCGCGCTCAGCATCTCGATGTCGACCCATTCCTCGCCGTGATCGGGTACGAGTCCTGCCCCGCGCAGCGTCTGGTGCAGCGTGCCTTCGCGCAGGCCGCGCAGGGGTATGTCTTCCAATTCGGGCGACAGCGGCAGGCGGCTACGTTCGATCGAGATGGCGTGGCCGTCGTCGGCATTGGTACGGGCACGGTCGACGGCGATGAAGGACGAACTCTCGACCCCGAGCCTCGCCGCCAGTTCCGCGTCCTCGATGATCTCGAGCCGCAAGGTGCGGGTCTCGGCATTGGCACCCGCATTGGCAAGCGCGCGTGACCAGCCGATCGCGTCATCGACCGGCATGCCGTCGAAAGTGACGAAGGAGCCGATGCCGACCTTGGTGGTGATCAGCCCCCGGCTCGACAGTTCCTCGAGCCCCTTGCGGACCGTGTTGCGGCTGACGGAGAAGCGCTGGACGAGCTCGTTCTCGCTCTGCAGGCGGTCGCCGAAGCCAAGCAGGCCGGAGCGTATCTCATGCTCCAGAACCGTCGCTATCTGCTCGGGCTTGCCCGTGCCGGGTGAGAGCTGCATCGTGCGACGGGCCATATCGATACCTGTTCAATGAACCTGTATAATCCTGTTCATTAACGTATCTGAAATGAAGCGTCAACGGGCTTCGGCCCGCCAATCGGCGGGCCGTCAAACGAAGAAGAACTCCTCGACGCGCTGCTTGGCCTGTCGCAGCACCGGCAGGATGTCGCGCTCCATCGCCTCGACCGAGAAACGCGCCGACTGGGTCGAGACGTTGATGGCCGCGACGGTGCGGCCGGCGCGATCGACGATCGGCACCGCGATCGAGCGTAGGCCGAGCTCCAGCTCCTCGTCGACGATGGCAAAGCCCTCCGCTCTTGCCTTGTCGACGGCCTTGCCGAGCGCGGCGCGGCCGGTGATCGTCTTCGGCGTTCGCCACTCGATCGCAACTTCGGCAAGGAAGGTCTTCAAGTCATCCGCCGACAGGCCGGAAAGCAGCGCCCGCCCCATCGACGTGCAATAGGCCGGCAGCCGCGTGCCGACATCGAGCGCGACGCTTAAGATTCGCCGTCCGGGGATGCGCGCGACATAGACGACATCCTCGCCGGACAGCACCGCAGCATTGCAGGCCTCGTCGAATTTGCCGGCCACCTCGCGCATGATCGGTGCCGCGAAGGTCCAGAGCGACGCGCCGCCGAGCCAAGTCCTTGCGACGGTCAAAAGGCGCGGCGACAGCGAAAACAGCCGGCCGGACTGCGACGCGTAGCCCGTGGCGACCAATGTCAGCAGAAAACGTCGGGCCCCCGCGCGGGTGAGATCCGCCTCCTCGGCCATCTCGGTCAGCGTCATGCCGGCGGGGTGACGCGCGAGGATCTCCATCACCGCCAGGCCGCGTTCCAGCGAACCGACATGGTCGCGTGAAATGGATTCCTCTTCCACGGACATCTCCGGGCTGGCGTTGACTCCACGCAACGATTGGAGCTAAAAGTATCTCATATAAAACATATGTTCGCAATACGAACTTCTCGCAATCGACGGAGCCTTGAGATGGTCAAGTTCCTGCCGCTGAAAGAGGCGGTCGCGGAAAATCTGCATGACGGCGACACGGTCGCTTTCGAGGGCTTCACGCATCTGATCCCGACCGCCGCCGCGCATGAGGCGATCCGCCAGGGCTTTCGCGACCTGACGCTGGTCCGCATGACGCCCGACCTGATCTACGACCAGATGATCGGCATGGGCATGGCGAAGAAGGTCGTCTTCTCCTATGTCGGCAATCCGGGCGTCGGCCTGCTCAGGCGCGCCCGCGACGCGATCGAGAACGGCTTTCCGCAAGCCATCGAAGTCGAAGAGCACAGCCATGCCGGCATGGCCAACGCCTATGAGGCGGGCGCCGCCGGCCTGCCTTGCGCGGTGTTTCGCGGCTATCGAGGCGCAGGTCTTGCCGCGGTCAATCCCAACATCAGATCCGTCACCTGCCCCTTTACCGGCGAGGCGCTGGCCGCTGTTCCCTCGATCCGGCCGGACGTCACCTTCATCCACGCGCAAAAGGCCGACCGGAAAGGCAATGTGCTGGTCGAGGGCATCATCGGCATCCAGAAGGAGGCCGTTCTTGCCGCAAAGCGCGCCGTGGTGACGGTCGAGGAAGTGGTCGACAATTTCGACGACCTCCATCCCAACCTCACCGTGCTGCCGAACTGGACGATCGCGACGATTTCGGTCGTGCCGGGCGGCTCGCACCCCTCCTACACGCATGGCTACTACGAACGCGACAACGCCGCTTATCTCGAATGGGACGAGATCGCCGCCGACCGCGAGCGCTTCCAGGCATGGATCCGGAAGAACGTCATCGAAAGCAGCGCGGACGACTTTGCCGGCCGCGTCGAGCATCTGAGGAAAGCCGCATGAGCGACAAGACCGATCTGGGCTTCACACCCAACGAGATGATGACGATCGCCGCCAGCCGCGCGCTGAAGAGCGACGATGTCTGCTTCGTCGGCATCGGCGCGCCGTCGGCCGCCTGCAACGTCGCGCGGCTGACGCATGCGCCGGATATCACCTTGATCTATGAGAGCGGCACCATCGGCACCGCGCCGGACGTGCTGCCGCTGTCGATCGGCGACGGCGAATTGTGCGAGACGGCGGTCACCACCGTCGCGGTGCCGGAGATGTTCCGCTACTGGCTGCAAGGCGGCCGCATCTCGATCGGCTTCCTGGGCGCCGCCCAGCTCGACAAGTTCGGCAACATCAACACCACCGTCATCGGCGACTATGCGCATCCCAAGACCCGCCTGCCCGGCGGCGGCGGCGCGCCGGAGATCGCCACCTCGTCGAGACAGGTCTACATCACCATGGCGCAGTCGAAGCGCGGCATGGTCGAGAAGATCGACTTCTTCACCTCCTTCGGCCATGGCGACGGCGGCGATCACCGCCAGCGCCTCGGCATCGACACCGCCGGCCCGACGCTTTTGATCACCGACCTCGCCATCTGGAAGCCCGACCCGGCGACTAAGGAATTCACCGTCGTTTCGCTGCATCCGGGCGTCAGCCGCGAGCAGGTGCAGGACACCTGTGGCTGGACGGTCAAGTTCGCGCAGGCCCTTGACGAGACGCCGGCGCCGACGGAACTCGAGCTGAAGACATTGCGCGACCTGCAGGCCCGCACCAAGGCAGCGCATCAAGGGACCGCCAAAGGGAAAGCTGCCTAGATGACTGAAGCCTTCATCTGCGACTACATCCGCACGCCGATCGGCCGCTTCGGCGGTGCGCTGTCCTCCGTCCGCGCCGACGATCTGGGCGCCATCCCGTTGCGGGCGCTCGTGGAGCGCAACAAGAGCGTCGATTGGGCCGCGATAGACGACGTCGTCTATGGCTGCGCCAATCAAGCGGGCGAGGACAACCGCAACGTGGCGCGCATGGCGCTGCTGCTGGCCGGCCTGCCGCAGGATACCCCCGGCTCGACTGTCAATCGCCTCTGCGGCTCGGGCATGGACGCCGCCACCATCGCCGCGCGCGCCATCAAGGCCGGCGAGGCCGAGCTGATGATTGCCGGCGGCGTCGAATCGATGAGCCGCGCTCCCTTCGTCATGCCGAAGGCCGACGCCGCCTTCTCGCGCAACGCCGAAATCTACGACACCACCATTGGCTGGCGTTTCGTCAACCCGCTGATGAAGAAACAATATGGCGTCGATTCCATGCCGGAGACCGGCGAGAACGTCGCCGAGGATTTTTCCGTCTCCCGAGCCGACCAGGACGCCTTCGCGGTACGCAGCCAGGACAAGGCGGTGGCCGCGCAAGAGAGTGGCCGGCTGGCGAAGGAGATCACGCCGGTGACCATCCCGCAGAGGAAGGGTGACGTGATCGTCGTCGCGAAGGACGAACACCCCCGCGCCGGCACCACTACAGAGGCTCTGGCCAAACTGCCGACGCCGTTCCGCCAGGGTGGTACGGTGACCGCCGGCAACGCTTCCGGCGTCAATGACGGCGCTGCCGCCCTCATCATCGCCTCCGAAGCAGCGGCGAGGAAGCATGGGCTGACGCCGATCGCCCGCATCCTCGGCGGTGCCGTCGCCGGTGTGGCGCCGCGTATCATGGGCATCGGCCCGGCGCCGGCCACGAAGAAGCTTTGCGCCCGCCTCGGCCTGACGCCGGGACAGTTCGATGTCATCGAATTGAACGAAGCCTTCGCCTCCCAGGGCATTGCCGTGCTCCGCCAACTCGGAATTTCCGAGAAAGCGGAGCATGTAAACCCCAATGGCGGCGCCATCGCGCTCGGTCATCCGCTCGGCATGTCGGGCGCGCGCATCACCGGCACGGCGGCGCTCGAGTTGCGCGAGCGCGGCGGCAAGCTGGCTTTGGCCACCATGTGCATCGGCGTCGGCCAGGGCATCGCCATCGCGCTTGAGCGGGTCTGACAGCCCAGGCAGATCAGTAGGGCAAGCCGACGTAGTTTTCCGCGAGAGCGGTCGATGCGGCCTTGGAATGGACGAGATAGTCGAGCTCGGCTTCCTGGATGCGTTGGCCGAACTCGCCTGTCTCCGGAAAACGGTGCAGCATCGTCGTCATCCACCAGGAAAAGCGCACCGCTTTCCACACACGCGCCAGCGCCTTGGACGAATAGGCGTCGAGCCCTGCTTCTGATTTCCCGTCATAGAATTCGCGAAGCCCGGCAAAGAGATAGCGCACGTCGCTAGCGGCGAGGTTGAGGCCCTTGGCGCCTGTCGGCGGCACGATATGGGCGGCGTCGCCGACCAGGAACAGCCGGTCAAAGCGCATCGGTTCGGCGACGAAGGAACGCAGCGGGGCGATCGACTTCTCGAAGGACGGCCCGGTGGTGACGGCGGCCGCTATCTGCGGCGGCAAACGACGGCGCAACTCGTCCCAGAAGCGCTCGTCGGACCAGGCCTCGACGCGTTCGTCGGCGGGAACCTGCACATAGTAGCGGCTGCGCTGCGGCGAGCGCATCGAGCAAAGCGCGAAGCCGCGCTCGTGATTGGCGTAGACCAGCTCGTGGTCGGCCGGCGGCACCTCGGCCAGCACGCCCAGCCAGCCGAACGGATACTGCCGCTCGAACGTCTTCAGCGCGTCCTCCGGCGCCGAGCGGCGGCTGACGCCGTGGTAGCCGTCGCAGCCGGCGATGAAGTCGCAGTCGATACGATGCGTGAGCCCGTCCTTGTCGTAGGTGACGAAAGGCGACGCGCCGCCGAAATCATGCAGCGCGACATTCGACGTTTCGAAGAAAGTCACCAAGCCCGCCGCTTCGCGCTTCTGCATCAGATCCAGCGTCACTTCGGTCTGGCCATAGACGGTGACATGCTTGCCGCCGGTAAGCGCCGTCATGTCGATGCGATGCGCGCGGCCGTCGAAGGCGAGCGAGATGCCTTCATGCGGCAGGCCCTGGGCACGCAGCCTGTCCGCCGCGCCCGCTTCGCCGAGAAGATCGACCGTGCCCTGTTCGAGCACGCCGGCGCGCACGCGTCCAAGCACATGCTCGCGGCTGGATCGCTCGAGGATGGTCGTCTCGACGCCGATCGTGGCAAGCAATTGGCCAAGCAGCAGTCCGGATGGTCCGGACCCAATGATGACGACCTGCGTGCGCATCATCAATGACCGAGGCTCTCGATCTGCGCGGTCAACTCGGCAGCAAGCCGCAGCGCGGCCGCCGTCGCCACGACCATCTGCGGCAGGATGAGCCATTCCAGCGTCCAGGCCGCGCCCGAACGTTCCTGCTCATGCACCAGCGCCTGGTGCATGCCGGAGAGTTGGACGGCATTGAAGCGCGCCAGCGCCACCAGCGCTTCCGCCTTCACGGGATTCTGCTTATGCGGCATCGCCGACGAGCCGCCACCGCCGGACAGTTTGATGTCGGCGCCGACCAGCGCCATCAGCGCAACGTCCTGCCCGAACTTGCCGAGGCTGCCGGTCACCAGCGACAGCCAGCCGGCGAATTCGGCAAGCCCGTCGCGCTGGCTGTGCCATTGCGGCGCGTCGCCAAGACCGAGCTTCGCGGCAAGCGCTGCGCGCACGGTGGCAGCCTTGTCGCCGAGCTTTTCCAGTGTGCCGGCGGCACCGCCGAACTGCACCACCAGCAGCCGTCCGGAAAGCTCCTTCAAGCGTTCCTGGTGACGTTCGAGCGGCGCTCGCCACGCGGCGATCCGATCCCGCGCGGTTACTGGAATTGCCGGCTGCATGCGCGTCATCGCCATGAGCTCGCGGTTGCCGAACTCCAGCTCGAGGCCGGTGAGGCGAACGACGTTCTCGCCAAGCAGCAGCCCGATATGGTCGACGACCTGCCGCAGACGCAGCACCAGCGAGGTGTCGATGACGTCCTGGCTCGTAGCGCCGAAATGCACATATGCGTCGTGCGGCGCGCCGACGGCAGCTTTGACCTGCCGAACCAGCTCCGGCACCACGACACCGTCCGTGGCGACGCCAGCGCGCAGCTTCGCAGTGTCCGGCCGGAACGTCGCCAGCGCTTTGACGATCGCCGCCTCCGCCTCATGACGGATGACGCCGCATTCGGCTTGCGCCTCGGCCAGTGCCTGCTCGAAATCGAGCAGCGCGGCAATGTCGGCTTCGACGGAAAAATGCCTGGCCGCCTCCTCGTCGCCGAGCAGGCCGGCAAGCAGTGGATGATCGAAGGGCGAAACGGTCATAGCGGCCACGGTCAGCTGTCGAAGAAGACCGTCTCCTTTTCGCCCTGCAAATGGACGTCGAAGACGTAAGTATCGCCCTGGCGCTCCGCGATCAGCGTCGGCACGCGCAGGCGATGTTCGATGCGGCCGAGGATCGGATCCTCGGCATTGGCCTTTTCCTCGTCCGAAAGATAGAGCCGCGTGTGGAGGCCGACATTGATGCCGCGCGCTACGATCCACAGTGTGAAGTGTGGCGCCATCAGCCGGCCGTCGCGGAACGGCACGCGGCCAGGCTTGATCGTCCGGAACAGGCAGACGCCCGTTTCCATGTCGGTCGGCTGCCGGCCCCAACCCTGGAAGTTGGGATCGGCCGCGCCGCGCATTTCAGCCGGCGAATTGTAGAGCCCGTTGGCGTCCGCCTGCCAGATCTCGATCAGCGCATCCTTGAGCGGCGTGCCGGTGCCGTCGAGCACGCGGATGCGGAGATCGATGCGATCCCCCTTGGTCTCACCGTTGAGCATCGCCGAGCCAAGGTCGCTCGCATAGACGCCGCCGATGCCGCAGAAATTGGGCGTCAGCCCGATATGCACATAGGGGCCGGCGGTCTGCGAAGGCCTTTCCTTCAGCCGGTCGAGCGACTGCGCCATCAATTGCCCTCCGGCCTGTTCTCGAACAGCGTCGAGCGCCGCCCGCGCAGCACGATGTCGAACTTGTAGGCAAGCGCGTCCATCGGGATCGTCGAGTGCATGTCGAGCGCCGCGATCAGCGCCTCGACCGCCGCCTTGCTCGAAATGCCGCCGACGATCGGGCAGCGCCAGATCAGCGGATCGCCTTCGAAATACATCTGCGTGATCAGCCGCTGCGCGAAGCCGTGGCCGAACACGGAAAAATGGATATGCGCCGGGCGCCAATCGTTCGGGCCGTTCGGCCACGGATACGGCCCGGGCCTGACGGTGCGAAAGGCGTAGCTCCCATCCTCGCCGGTGATGGTGCGGCCGCAGCCACCGAAATTCGGATCGAGCGGGGCGAGATAACCGTCTTTCTTGTGGCGGTAGCGTCCGCCGGCATTGGCCTGCCAGAATTCGAGCAGCACGCCCGGTACGCCACTGCCGCGCTCGTCGAGCACGCGTCCATGCACGATAATGCGCTCGCCGATGGCGCTCTCGCCGGCTTTGGCGAAATTGTGGATCAGGTCGTTGTCGAGCTCGCCGAGCATCGCGTGTCCGAACACCGGGCCGGTCAGTTCCGACAACGTGTTGTCGAACGACAAAAGCGCTTTCTGCGGCGAGCGCAGCACCGAGCTCTTGTAGTTCGGCGTGAAGGCCGGCGGATGCCACTGGCGGTCGCGCTGGAAGAAGGCGCCGGTCTCCGGCGAGCGGTTGGAGCCTCGCTCAGCCATGGGCCGTCTTTGCTCCGTCCATCTGCGCGAACACTTCCTTGGCGATCTTGAAGGCGCGGTTGGCGGCCGGCACGCCGGCATAGATCGCCACATGCAGGAACGCTTCACAAATGTCGTCACGCGAGGCGCCCGTATTGGCGGTGGCGCGCACATGCATGGCCACTTCCTCGTCATGGCCAAGTGCTGCAAGCAGCGCCAGCGTCACGATCGAGCGCTCGCGCTTCGACCAGCCAGGCCGCGCCCAGACCGTTCCCCAGGCGGCTTCGGTGATCAGCTGCTGGAACGGCCGGTCGAAATCGGTCGCGGCGTCTTCGGCACGGTCGACATGCGGGCTGCCGAGCACGGAACGGCGGACCTCGAGACCGGTCCGGTAGCGGTTCTTCGTGACATCATCCATGAGCAGGCTTTCCCTCAGGCAACGAGGCGACGAAATCGCGGATCAAAGTGACGAGCGCTTCGGGCTGCTCGACGCACGGGATATGCGCGCAATTGCGGATCACTTCGAAACGTGCGCCGGGAATCAGTCCGGCCAGCGAGCGGACGAGATCCGGCGGCGTCGAACCGTCCTGGTCGCCGACGACGCAAAGCGTCGGCACCGCGATACGCCGCGCGCTGTCGGTGAAATCGGCATCGCGCAGCGCCATGCAGGTACCGATGTAGCCAGGCAGTGCCTGCCTGGTGAGCATGTTGCGGCAGCCGGCCAGATCCGGCGCGCGCTTGGCATAGAACTCGGGCGTAAACCACACTTTCATGATGCCGTCGGCGATCACCTCGATGCCGTGGCGCTCGACGGCCGCGATGCGCGTGTTCCAGCTCTCGGCGGTGCCGATCTTATGCGCCGTGTCGCTCAGGATCAGCGCCTCCACGCATCTGGGGTGGCGGGTATAGAGCCGCTGCGCAATCATGCCGCCGACGGACAGCCCGAAGAGCACGACCTTGTCGAAGCCGAGATGATCGATGAGGGCGACCAGATCGTCGACATGGTCGTCGATGGAGCGCACGCCGCTGCCGATATCTGACAGCCCATGGCCGCGCTTGTCATAGACGAGCATCGGCATTTCACCGGTAAGCCGCGCGACGACGTCGTCCCAGATCCGGAAATCGGTGCCCAGCGAATTGATGAAGATGATCGGGCGCGACGTGCCGGGCGCTTGTATGTAGCGGTGGTGCAGCGTGACGCCGCCGATGCTGACGAATGGCACGATTTCGATCCTCCAAAGCCACATTGCACGAGCCGTTTGGTTCGGTAAAATGATATTTTGCGGCGTTTCATTAACTCTGAGGTTATCGAACCATGGCCGAAAGCCGGATTCGCTTCCGCCACCTGCAGGCCTTTCTCGAAGTCGCCCGGCAAGGCAGCGTCGCGCGCGCGGCCGACTTCCTGCATGTCAGCGCGCCGGCTGTGACCAAGACCTTGCGTGAGTTGGAAGAAGCACTCGGCGTCGCGGTGGTCGAGCGCGACGGGCGCGGCATCCGTGTCACGCGCCTCGGCGAAATCTTTCTTGGGCATGCCGGCTCGGCGATCTCCGCATTGAAGCGCGGCGTCGATTCCGTACGCCAGGACGGCGCCCTCAATCGCGACCCGATCCGCATCGGCGCGCTGCCGACCGTATCGGCGCGGGTGATGCCGCTCGCCATGAACCTGTTCCTCGAGGAGAACACCGGCGCCGCGCTCAAGATCGTGACTGGCGAGAACGCGGTGCTGCTCGAGCAACTGCGGGTCGGCGCGCTAGACCTCGTCGTCGGTCGCCTCGCGGCGCCGGAGCACATGACCGGCTTTTTCTTCGAGCACCTCTATTCTGAACAGGTGCTGTTCGTCGTGCGGGCCGGGCATCCCTTAGCGGAGCCCGGGGCAGACATTTTCACGCGGCTCGACGAGTTCCCCGTCCTGATGCCGACGCGGGAATCCGTCATCCGTCCTTTCGTCGACCGGCTCTTCATCACCAACGGCATGACCGCGCCGGCGACGGAAATCGAAACCGTTTCCGATTCCTTCGGCCGCTCCTTCATGCGCCAGAGCAATGCGGTATGGATCATCTCGGCCGGCGTCGTCGCCAACGAGATCGCCAGCGGTGCCTTCGTCGCCCTGCCCGTGGACACTGAAGAGACCAAAGGGCCGGTGGGCTTGACCATGCGCACCGACACCGCGCCCTCGCCCGCCTTCACCATCCTCCTGCAGACGATCCGCGAAGCGGCGCGGCATCACGCCTGACGATCGGCCTATCGGTTCGGTATCCACTAACTCAGGGGTTAATGAAACACCGTAAAATATCATTTTACCGAACCAAACCGCTAGTGCAATGTGGCTGCGGAGGATCAAAAGCCGGGCCGTCCGGCTGCAAACGGAAGACCCGTTTGCAGCCGTATCGAACGGCTACAGAGGGAGGAGCAGATGTCTCGCATTATCGGCAGCAAGCCCGGCATTTCGGGCATTTCACGGCGCCAGTTCATTGCCACTTCGGTGGCCGGCGGCGCGGCGCTGGCATTCGGCCGCGGCAAGGCCTTCGCGCAAGCCGCCGACACGCTCAAGGTCGGCTTCGTCAGCCCGCGTACCGGCCCGCTCGCCGGCTTCGGCGAGACCGACGGCTACGTGCTCGACCTCGCCCGTAAGGCTCTGGCCAACGGCATCGAGCTCGGCGGCAAGAAATACAGCGTCGAGATTGTCGACCAGGACACCCAGTCGGATCCGTCCCGCGCCGGCCAGCTTGCCAAGGACCTGATCAACAATCAGTCCATCGACCTGATGCTCGCGGTGTCCACGCCGGAGGTCATCAATCCGGTGGCCGACGCCTGCGAGGCGGCCGGCGTGCCTTGCCTCTCCACCGTAATGCCCTGGGAGGCCTGGTATTTCGGCCGAGGCGCCAAGCCGGGCCAGCCCTCGCCATTCAAATGGACCTATCATTTCGGCTTCGGCGTCGAGGAATTCTTCAAGGCCTATATCTCGCAGTGGAACCTGATCGAGACCAACAAGAAGGTCGGCGTCATGTATCCCAACGACGCCGACGGCAACGCCATCCGCGCCCATCTGGCGCCGCTTCTGGCCAAGCAGGGTTTCACCATCGTCGATCCCGGCGCCTACGAGACTGGCACCACCGACTATTCCTCGCAGATCGCGCTGTTCAAGCAGGAGGGCGTCGAGATCTTCAACTCCTTCCCGATCCCGCCCGACTTCGCCGCCTTCTGGCGCCAGGCCGCGCAGCAAGGCATGACCCGACAGATCAAGATCGCCCAGGTCGCCAAGACCGGCCTGTTCCCGTCCGACATCGAGGCGCTCGGCGATCTCGGCATGAAGATTTCGAGCGCCGCCTATTGGCACAAGGCCTTCCCCTACAAGTCGTCGCTGACCGGCGTCTCGGGCACAGAGCTTGCCGATGGCTATGAGGCAGCGAGCGGCAAGCAGTGGACGCAGCAGCTCGGCGCCTCGATGTCGTTGCTCGATGCCGGCTTCGCGGCCCTTAAGACAAGCGCCAACGCCAAGGACAAAGCGGCGGTCGCCAAGGCGCTGAGCACGCTCAAGACCGAGACCATGGGCGGCAAGGTCGACTTCACCAGCGGCCCCGTCCCCAATGTCTCGCCCGGTCCGATCATCGGCACGCAATGGGTCGCCGCCAAGGAAGGCTCGAAATTCCCGCTCGACTATGTCGTGACCGAGAACGCCACCGACCCGAACGTGCCGGTCGAGGCCAAGCTGCAGCCTTACAACGGCTGATCCATCGGGGACCGCATCGTGAACGCCATGCCCAACGGTGCGATCCTCAGCGCCGCCGGCATCCACAAGCGCTTCGGCGCGCTTGTGGTGCTCGACGACATCGACTTCGCCATGGGCGCCGACGAGGCGGTCGGCATCGTCGGCCCGAACGGCGCCGGCAAGACCACGCTGCTCAGCGTGCTCTCCGGCGCCTATCCGCCGAGCGCCGGAACGATCGCCTTCAAGGGTGGCGACGTGACGGCGCTGCCGGCCACGCAACGCTGCCGGCTGGGGCTGGTCCGCACCCATCAGGTGCCGAAACCCTTTGGCGGCATGACCGCTTTCGAGAATGTCTTCGTCGCCGCCTCGCATGGCGCCGGGCTCAGCCGCGACGAGGCCTATGAGGAAGCGCTTGGATCGCTGAAGCTGTGCGGCATGCTTGGCGTCGCCAACCGGCGCGCCGAAACGCTCGGCCTGCTCGATCGCAAGCGGCTGGAGCTGGCGCGCGCGCTCGCCGCAAAACCGACGCTGCTTCTGCTCGACGAGATCGGCGGCGGCCTGACCGATGGCGAGGCCGGCGAGCTCGTCGAGACCATCCGCGAATTGCGCCGCCGCAAGATCGGCATCGTCTGGATCGAGCACATCGTCCATGTCCTGCTGCAGGTGGCCGAGCGCCTGATCTGCATGGATGCCGGCAAGATCATCGCCGACGGCGAGCCGCAGGCGGTGATGGCCGACCCGCAGGTGATCAGCGCCTATCTCGGTGGAGGCCCGAAATGAGCCTGCTGTCGGTCGAGGACCTCGTCGTCCGCCATGGCCTGCTGCAGGCCGTGCGCGGCATCAGCTTCGACGTCGCGCGCGGCGAGACGCTGGCGCTGATCGGTGCCAACGGCGCCGGCAAGACGACCTTGCTGCGCGCAATCGCCGGCGCGCATCAGGCAGCCTCGGGCCGCGTGGTCTTCGACGGCGCCGACCTTTCCGGCGTGCCTTCGCATGAACGCGTCCGCAAGGGCGTCGCCCTGGTGCCCGAGGGCCGGCGGCTCTTCGTGCAGATGACGGTCGAGGAGAACCTCCTGCTCGGCCGCAGCGCCGGCCGCCTCGGCGACTGGAGTGTGGAGAAGGTGCTCGAAACCTTCCCCAACCTCAAGCCGCGCCGCCATGCCAAGGCCGGACATCTTTCGGGCGGCGAGCAGCAGGCGACGGCAATCGGCCGCGCGCTGATGAGCAACCCGGACCTCCTCCTGCTCGACGAAGTCTCGCTCGGCCTGTCGCCGCTGATCGTCGATCGCGTCTATGCCTCGCTGCAGGGGCTGATCGGCTCCGGCACGACGATCATCCTGGTCGAACAGGATCTCAACCGCGCGCTCTCCGTGTCCAACAAGGTCATCTGCATGCTGGAGGGCCGGATTGCGCTCGCCGGCGACAGCAAGACCGTCTCTCGCGACGAGGTGACAAAAGCCTATTTCGGCCTGCACCGGAAGGCCGCGGGAGGTGTGCCGGCATGATGAACCAGATCGTCCAGGGCATCCTGCTCGGCGGCTATTACGCGCTGATTGCCTGCGGCCTCTCCTTCATGTTCTCGGTGATGCGCATCATCAATCTGGCGCATGGCAGCCTCGCCGTGCTGTCGGCCTTCGCGCTGTGGCTGCTCGCCTCGCGCTTCCACATCCCGCCCTTTTACGGCCTCGCAATCGTGCTGCCGCTGATGGCGGTGATCGGCTGGGCCTTGCAGCGCTTCCTGCTCGAGCGCAGCGCGCGCGGCGGCGCGCTGCTGCCGATCCTCACCACGTTCGGCCTTGCGATCGTCATCGACAATATGCTGTTCGAACAGTTCGGCGCCGACACGCGCTCGCTGGCGCCTTTCATCGGCAGCCTGTCCTACGATTCCTGGGAATGGCCGGGCAGCATCTATGTCGGCAAGCTCGCCGTGATCATCTTCGTCGCCGCCGTCGTCCTGCTCGGCGGGCTGCAGCTGTTCCTCACCCGCACCGGCCTCGGCCGCTCGATCCGCGCCACGTCGGAAGACCCTGATACAGCGGGGCTGGTCGGCGTTGATGCGCGCCGCGCCAACGCTATCGCCGCGGCGATCGCCATGGTCACGGTCGGTCTCGCCGGCGCCTTCCTCGGCATGCGCGCCACCTTCGATCCCTATGCCGGCGCGACACAACTTCTGTTCGCCTTCGAGGCGGCCGTCATCGGCGGCGCCGGCTCGCTCTGGGGCACACTGATCGGCGGCATCGTCCTGGCGCTCGCCCAGACGCTCGGCGCCAAGATACACCCGCAAGGTTTCCTCATCGGCGGCCATGTCGCTTTCCTGGTCGTTTTGTTCATCCGGCTCTACACCTCCGGCCTCGGCCTGCGCGGCCTGCTGCGTCTCTCCACGGGGAAGGCGTCATGAGCGCCGCCTCCCCCACTATCGAGCGCGGCACCGCCGCCTCGCGCATCGCCGGTGTTGGCGTTTTGGCCATCATCCTGCTGCTCGCCGTCTCGCCGCAATTCCTCTCGGCCGGCGCCGTCGACCGCATGACGACGCTGTTCATCTATGTGATCCTCGCCGCGATGTGGAACGCGCTTGCCGGCTTCGGCGGGCTGGTGTCGGTCGGTCAGCAGGTGTTCTTCGGCCTCGGCGCCTATTTCGCCATCCGGCTCGCCAATGCCGGGCTCAATCCATTCGTCTCGCTGTTCGTCTCGGCGGTGATCGTCGGCGCGGTCTCCTGGCCGATCTCGCTGTTCATGCTTCGCCTGAAGAATGGCGAGTTCGCCATCGGCATGTGGGTGATTGCCGCGCTTACGCACCTTCTCGTCAATCTCGACCGGCTGATCCAGGGTGAGACAGGCACGTCGCTGATCTCGCTCAACGTCTACGACGCGTCGACACGCAGGCTGACGATCTACTGGTTGGCGCTGGCCTCGATGACGGCGCTGCTCGCCATCCTGTTCGGCCTGCTGCGCGGCAGCACGGGCGCCGCGATCCGCGCCATCCGCGACAATGAGGACGCCGCGGCCTCCGTCGGCGTGCGCGTCACCGGCACCAAACGGCTGCTCTTCGTGCTCGCCGCCTTCGGCATCGGCGTCGCCGGCGCGCTGTGGCTGGCAACCTCCATCACCTTCCAGCCGAAGACTTATTTCAACGTGCAGTGGACCGCCTACATGATCTTCATGGTGCTGGTCGGCGGCATCGGCACTTTCGAGGGCGCCATCCTTGGTGCGCTGCTCTTCTTCCTCATCGAGACCTGGTTCGGCGGCACCGGCGTCTGGTACCTGATCGGGCTTGGCGCCACGGCGCTCGTCTTCTCGTTGCTCCTGCCACGCGGCCTGTGGGGCACGTTGGAAGAGCGCTTCGGCTGGCGGCTGCTGTCGGTCGGCTACCGCGTCAAGCTTCCCCCCGGCCCGTCAAATCCGACTGGCGAGATTGCCTCGCCGCTGCAGACCACCAATTCTCGGGAGAAGGCATGAGCATCCTGTTCGGCAAGACGATCCTCATCACCGGCGTCGCCTCGGGCATCGGCGCGCGCACCGCGGAACTGGCGGGCCAGCTCGGCGCCGACGTCATCGGCGTCGACCTGCGCGAGCCTGTCGGGCATCAAGGCGTCTTCGTCCAGGCCGACATCTCGTCCAAAGCCGGCGTCGACGACCTCGTCGCGCGGCTGCCGCAGCGTATGGACGCGCTCTGCAACGTCGCCGGCCTCTCCGGCAATACGGGCGCCGCGCCGACGCTCGCCGTCAATTTCTACGGCCTGCGCGCGCTCTCGGAAGCGCTGGCGCCAAAACTTCGCGAAGGCGGCGCCATCGTCAACGTCGCCTCGATCGCCGGCTTCGGCTGGCGCGCCAATCTCAACCGCGCCGCCTCAATGGTCAGCGTCGAGGGCTTTCCCGATATCGCCAGGGTGATTGCCGACCATGCGGTGAAGAACGAGGAAGGCTATCCGGTCTCGAAGGAGCTTTTGCTTCTGTGGACATTTCGCGCCGCGCATCAGGAACTGTTCAAGAGCCGCGGCATCCGCGTCAACGCGGTCAGCCCCGGCCCGGTGGAAACGCCGATCCTGAGGCAGTTCCGCGCGGTCCTCGGCGACGCCAAGGTCGACAGCGATATTGCCCGCGTCGGCCGCGCCGGGACGTCGGGCGACATCGCGCCGGTCGTGCTGTTCCTGTGCTCGGATGGCGCGCGCTGGATCAACGGCGCCAACGTGCCGGTCGACGGCGGCCTGGAAGCATCTATAAACGCCGACGTGCTCGGCTTCTGAGACAATCTGCGACGCTCGATCGGGCGCAAAGGAGAGACCAATGGACATCGGACTTCTGATCGATGGCGACGAGCGGGCAGCGACCGGCAAGGCCTCCTACGAACGCCTGGACCCGTTCACCGGCAAGCTCGCGACGCGCGCCGCCGCCGCAAGCATCGCCGACGCCAACGCGGCCGCCGACGCGGCAGCCGCTGCTTTCGACGCCTGGTCGAAGACCGGACCCGGCGAGCGCCGTACCCTGCTTTCCAAGGCAGCCGACCTGATGGCCTCCAAGGTCGGCGAGTTCACCAAGCTGATGATGGAAGAGACCGGCGCCACAGGCCCCTGGGCCGGCTTCAACGTCATGCTCGCCTCCAACATGCTGCGCGAGGCGGCTGCGATGACCACGCAGATTTCCGGCGAGGTCATTCCGTCCGACAAGCCCGGCACGCTCGCCATGGCGATCCGCCAGCCGGCTGGTGTGTGCCTCGGCATCGCGCCGTGGAACGCGCCGGTCATCCTCGGTACCCGCGCGCTGGCGATGCCGCTCGCCTGCGGCAACACGGTGGTGTTGAAGGCCTCCGAAATGTGCCCCGGCACGCATCGCCTGATCGGCCAGGTGCTGGTCGAGGCCGGCCTGCCCAAGGGTGTCGTGAATGTCGTCACCAATGACCCGAAGGACGCGGCGGCAATCGTCGAGGCGCTGATCGCGCATCCGGCGGTGAAGCGCATCAACTTCACCGGATCGACCAAGGTCGGCCGCATCATCGCCGAGCTCTCCGGCCGCCACCTCAAGCCCGCCTTGCTCGAGCTCGGCGGCAAGGCGCCACTGGTGGTGCTGGACGACGCCGACATCGACGCCGCGGTCAATGCCGCTGTTTTCGGCGCCTTCATGCATCAGGGCCAGATCTGCATGTCGACCGAACGCCTGATCGTTGACGAGAAGATCGCCGACGAGTTCGTGGCCAAGCTCGCGGCGCGTGCCTCAAAACTTCCGGCCGGCGATCCGCGCGGCCATGTCGTGCTCGGCTCTCTGATCAGCAGCCAGGCCGCCGACAAGATGGAGGAGCTGATCGCCGACGCGACCGCGAAAGGTGCAAAGCTTGTGGCTGGCGGCAAGCGCAGCGGCACGGTCGTTGAAGCCACGCTCCTCGATCACGTGACGCCGGCGATGCGCGTCTACGCGGAAGAATCCTTCGGCCCGGTGAAGCCGGTCATTCGCGTGAAAGGCGAGGACGAAGCGGTGCGCGTTGCCAATGACACCGAATACGGCCTGTCCTCCTCTGTCTTCAGCCGTGACATCCGCCGCGCCATGGCTGTCGCCGCGCGCATCCAGGCCGGCATCTGCCATATCAACGGGCCAACGGTCGGCGATGAGGCGCAAATGCCGTTCGGAGGCGTCAAGGGCTCGGGCTATGGCCGCTTCGGCGGCAAGGCCTCGATTGCCGAATTCACCGACCTGCGCTGGGTGACGATCGAGGATCCCGATCAGCACTACCCGTTTTGACGGAGCTCCCTGGTTTCAGGCAGTCGTCAGCACCCGGAACAGCTTGTCGAGCAGCGTCACCAACTGCTGCTGCTCGTCTCGCGTCAGGTCGACGAACATTTCCTTGTTGAGGGTCCAGGCGAACTCCATGATTTCGGCGTAGAGCCTGTCGCCCTCCGGCGTCAGCGCGAGATCATTGACGCGGCGGTCCTCGCTGCTCACCGACTTCTCCAGCAGCCCGCGCTCGATCAGCCCGCTGACATAGCGGCTGAGTTGCCCCTCGTCCTGTTGCGTGGCCCGCGCCACGGCGCGCACCGAGGGCCGGCCGAGATATTTCACCACGGCCAGCGTGCGCCACTCGCCAAGCGTGATGCCATAGGTGCTGACGAGCACGTTCTGCGCCTGCCGGTCATTGACCCGCGTCAGCAGGGCCAGGCGGTAGGAGAACATGTCGCGGATATCGTTCGGCCTCTCCCAGGGGGGCGGCGTCGGATTGAGGGCATCGTCGTAAGGCGTCGGTTTATTGATTGACATTGTCAGGCAATTCCTTGATAGTGTCAGACAATTGGGTGCCACGAAACGAGCACCGCGGCAAGCGACAGGTTGGAGGAGAAGAAAATGTCGAAAGCCTTGAGACGCCGGCTCGGGCGCGGCCTCGCCGCGGCCCTGGTCACAGGACTGGCCGCCTTTGCCTGCGCCACCGGCGCAATGGCGGAAAACACCAAGCTGCGCTTTGCCTATCTGCTTGCCGATTCCGACCTGCCGATCTTCGTCGCCCAGAAGAAGGGCGCCTTCCAGGCCGCGGGCCTCGATGTCGAGCTCACCGAAGTGCAGGGCGGGCCGGCGGTCGTCGCCGCGATCGCTTCGGGCTCGGCGGACGTCGGCTATGCCGCGCCGGTGCCGCCGATCAACGCACGCCTCAACGGCGTGATGGTCAAGATGGTCATGGCGCTCGGCCATGAGGTCGATCCCGACAAGAAATTCCTGTGGCTGGTCGCCTCGAAGGCATCCGGCGCCAGGGACCTGGGCGGCCTCAAGGGCAAGAAGATCGCGTTCAACGCCAATGGGTCGCTGTGTGAATTGGCCTGGCGCGATCATCTCGCCCAGGCCGGCATGAGCATGGACGACGTCCAGGTCGTCATCCTTCCCTTCCCGCAGCAGGAAGCCGCCCTCGAGCAGGGCGCCATCGACGCCACCTGCACCGTCAATCCCTTCTTCGCCTCGATGTCGAGGAATGCCGAGGTCGGCGCCCAGGTCGTGGCGTCGGGCGTGCTTGCCGACGAGAGCAAGCCGATCCTCAACGACGTGATCTTTGCCGGCGACGACTACATCGCCGCCAATGCACAAAGCCTGAGGACTTTCGGCAAGGTGATCTTCGACGCCCGCAAGGAGCTGCTCGCCAACCGTGCCGAACTCGAGGCGGCCGCCGTCGAGTTTCTCGGGCTGACGCCCGAGGCCGCCAAGGATTTCAACCTGCCGATCGTACGACCCGAGGTGAGCATCGGCGAGGCCGACGTGCAGCCGCTGCTCGACGCCATGAAGCGCGCCGGCATGTTGACGCAGGACATTGCCGCCGGCGACATGGTCGCCAACATGGCGCCGTGACATCATCATCGGCAGGGCTGCCCAGGCCTGCCGGGAGGAAGCGATGGACATCGTGTTGAAAGTCGATGGGCTCACCAAGTCCTATGGCCGCGGCGCCGACGCCGTCCGGGTCCTCGGCGGCATCTCGTTCGAGGTCGAGCAAGGCGAGTTCGTCTCGGTGGTCGGCCCATCCGGCTGCGGCAAGACCACGCTTCTCTTCGCCATCGCCGGCCTGCATTCGCTGACCTCCGGATCGGTGCGCCTGAAAGGCCAACCGGTGACCGCGCCGCCCAAGGGCGTGGCGGTCGTCTTCCAGGATTATTCGCGCTCGCTGTTTCCCTGGAAGAACAGCCGCGACAACGTCGCCTTCGGCATGGCCCGCATCGGCGGCCGATCGGCGGCCGACAAACGCGCCAAGGCCGAGGCGATGCTGGAGGCCGTCGGCCTTGGCGGCTTCGGCGACAAATATCCCTGGCAGCTTTCCGGCGGCATGCAGCAGCGCGTCGCCATCGCGCGCGCCCTTGCTTCCGAAAGCGAACTGCTTTTGCTCGACGAACCGCTGGCCGCCGTCGACGCGCAGACGCGATCCGACATGCAGGACCTCCTGCTCGACATCGCCATCCGCTTCCGCCAGACCTGCCTGCTCGTCACCCACGATGTCGACGAGGCCGTCTATATGGCTGACCGCGTCGTGGTGCTGACCAGGCGGCCGACCACGGTCGATCACGAGATCAGGATCGGCCTCGGCAAGAAGCGCGACCAGATCGCGACCCGCGAGAACCCGGTCTTCCTCAAGGCCCGCCATGACGTGATGACCTCGATCCGCAATTTTCGCGCCGGCGCGCCGGCGAACGCCCTGGCATGAGCGCAGCGTCCCTGACGTCCTTCGGGGCCTTGCACCGGCTGAACGCGATCGTTTCCTTTCTCCTCATCGCGGCCGCCTGGCAGCTGGTTGCGGTGTCGGGCGCCGTTCCCGCCAAATACTTTCCCGACATTCCAGCGATCGCTTCCGCCTTCTGGTCCATGCTGACGTCGGGCGAATTGCCCGGCGCGGAGTTGAGGACGCTGACACGTGCCCTGACGGGGCTGGCGGGAGCATCGATCCTCGGTGTCGGACTGGCGGTGTTGAGCGATCTCTCACCGGTCTTCCGCCGCGGCTTTGCCCCGGTCGCCGCGCTGATCCAGCCGATCCCGCCGGCCGCCCTGGTGCCGATGGCGGTCTTCATGCTTGGCCTCGGCCCGAGCCTCTACGCCTTCATCATCATTCTGGTCACGGTCTGGCCGCCCTATTTCAACGGCGTCGCGGCACTTGCCGGCGTCCTCGGCGAGCAGATCCGCAGCGGCCAGATGATGGCGCTGGGACGATGGCAAATGCTGTGGCAGATCAAGCTGCCGGCAGCCCTGCCGGAGATCTTCGCCGGCATCCGCTACGCCTCGACGATCAGCCTCATCGCCGTGGTCGTCGCCGAAATGCTCGCCGGCCATGACGGGCTCGGCTTTCTCCTGATCCGCAAGGCCTTTGCCATCCGCATTCCGGAAGTCTACGCACTGATGTTCGTCTGCGCGCTGAACGGCATCCTGATGACCGCGTTGATCGGCCTTCTGCGCTGGCAGCTCACCGGCTGGCACATGCGCATGACGGAGCAGCCGGCATGAAGGCCGGACTCGGCAAAGGCGCCGCGTCGGGGCTGATCGTGCCTGTGGCGATCCTGCTCGCCTGGCAGGCGCTCGCCTGGCGCGCCGGCACGCCGCTCTTTCCCGGCCCGTGGCAGGTGGCGCTTTCCATCTGGAAGCTCTGGCCGGTGATCGTCGGCCAGATCGGCTACACACTGATGCGGGCATTCGCAGGCTTCGTGGTGGCAGCGGTCCTGATGATCCCGCTCGGTATCCTGCTCGGACGCTTGAAGACGGTCGGCCGGCTGGTCGAGCCGATGATGGATATGCTCGCCACCTTGCCGCCGCCTGCCGTGGTGCCGATCGTCATGCTGTTCGCCGGCACCGGCGACATCGCCAAGATCGTCATCATCGCCTATGCGGCGGCCGTGCCGTTGATCATGAACACTTATGAGGCATCGAAGGGCCTGCATGTGATGGCGAACCAGGTGGCGCGGTCGCTGCGGCTGACGCGCCTCGAGACCATGCTGCACATCGACCTGCCGGCCTCGCTGCCGATGATCGCCACGGGCCTGAGGCTGGCAATCGCCTCGGCGCTGCTGGTCAGCGTCACCTCCGAAATGCTCCTGGCCACCAACGGCATCGGCGTCTTCATCCAGCGCCAGCAGGAAAACTTCCAGATCGCCGGCGGCCTCGCCGCCATCGCCTTCATCTCGGTCATCGGGCTGATCATCAACAACCTCGTCTTCCAGTTGGAAAAGCGCTGGTTGTTCTGGCATTACCGCTCGTCCGAGAGCCATTCAGACGGATAGCAATGACTTCAAAGCGCAACGTCCTTTTCATCATGTGCGACCAGCTGCGGTTCGACTATCTCAGCTGCGCGGGGCACAAGACCCTGAAGACGCCGAACATCGACCGGCTCGCCAGCCGCGGCGTGCGCTTCACCAACGCCTATGTGCAGTCGACGGTATGCGGCCCCTCGCGCATGAGCGCCTATACCGGCCGTTATGTCCGCTCGCACGGCTCGACGCATAATGGCGTGCCGCTCAGGGTCGGCGAGCCGACGCTGGGCGATCATCTGCGCGAGGTCGGCGTGCGCGCCGCGCTAATCGGCAAGACGCATATGACCGCGGACGAGGAAGGCATGGAGCGCCTTGGCATCGCCAAAGACTCCGTCATCGGCGTGCGCGTCGCCGAATGCGGCTTCGAGCCGTTCGAGCGTGACGACGGCCTGCACCCCTCGACCAGCTACGACCCCGATCCGGCCTACGATACCTATCTGCGCGAGCACGGCTTCGACGCCGAAAATCCCTGGGAGCATTGGGCGAATTCCGGCGAGGGCGAGAACGGCGAGAATCTCAACGGCTGGCTGCTCGTCCACGCCGACAAGGCGGCGCGCATCCCGGAGGAGCATTCAGAGACGCCCTACATGACGCGACGCGCCATGCGCTTCATCGAGGAGGCTGAGGCCAAGGGTGAAGCCTGGTGCGCGCATCTTTCCTACATCAAGCCGCACTGGCCCTATATCGTGCCGGCGCCCTATCACGACATGTATGGCAGCGCCGACATCCAGCCTCCGATCCGCAGCGAAGCGGAGCGCATCTCGCCAAACCCGATCTTCGAGGCCTTCCAGCAGGAGCGCTACTCGAGGAATTTCTCGCGCGACGAAGTCCGCGAGACGGTCATCCCCTGCTACATGGGTCTCATCAAGCAGATCGACGACCAGCTCGGCCATCTGTTCGACTTCATGGAGAAGCGCGGCCTGTTCGAGAACACGCTGGTCGTGTTCACCTCGGACCATGGCGACTATCTCGGCGACCATTGGCTTGGCGAGAAATACCTCTTCCACGACGTGGCAGTGAAGGTGCCGATGATCGTCTACGATCCGCGCCCCGAAGCCGACGCCACGCGCGGAACGGCTTCCGCTGCGCTGGTCGAGATGATCGATCTCGCGCCAACCTTCCTCGACTATTTCGGCGGCAAGGCCAAGCCGCATATCCTCGAGGGCCGCTCGCTGCTGCCGCTTACATCCGGCGAACGCAAAAACCTGCGCAACCATGCCGTCAGCGAGTACGACTACAGCGGCGATGCCGCGCGGCTGAAACTCGCCATGCCGGTCTCGGACTGCAAGCTCTACATGATCACCGACGGCCGCTTCAAACTCGTCCATGGCGAAGGCGTGGAGCCGATGTTCTTCGACCTCGAAAACGATCCGGGCGAGTTGCGCGACCTCGGCCGCGAGCCGTCGGCGGCCGCCGGCATCGAAAGGCTGCGCAAAGCGCTGATGCGCTGGCTGGCGCTGCCCAACAACCGCATCACCGTTCCCGACGAATGGCTGACCGAGATCGACGACAAGATCGGGCACTTCGATCCGATCGTCGGCTCGGGCGTGCTCATCGGCTATTGGGACGAGGCCGAGCTTGCCGAACAGCAGGAGGCGCGCCGCCAATGGCTGGCGCGCCGGGTCAGCAAGTAGCTTCTTAACCGAGCGTCAGCCCGGCCTTCCTCGCCTCCTCGCGCAGGAACGGCAGGCCGACCTCGATCACATCGCGCGGGTCCTCGGCCACGGGGCGCCACACTGCCAGCCCGCCGGCAATGTCGACATCGACATGGTTCATGCTTTCCAGCGTGATCGCGCCCTGATAGCCGATGTCGGCGATCGCCTTCATGCAGGCGGCCCAGTTCAGCATGCCGCGCCCCGGCACGCCGCGATTGGCTTCAGACACATGCACATAGCCGAGATAGGGCGCCGCCGCCTCGAAACCGGACGCGAAACTCTCCTCCTCGATATGCATGTGGTAGGTGTCGAGATGGATGAAGATGTTGTCGGCGCCGACGCGCTCGATGATGCGCGCCGCATCGATGCCGCGATTGATCAGATGCGTCTCGTAGCGATTGCAGGGTTCGATGCCGAGCTTGAGGCTGCGCGACTTCGCCGACTTCGCCGCGCGTTCGAGGAAGCGGCACATGCCGTCGATCTCTCGCTGTGTCGGCGCCCGCCCGGTGGTCTTGCCGATCGTGCCGTAGGTGACGCCGCCAAGCGCCTCGGCGCCCACCTCGTTGCAGACCTTGAAGGCGGGCTGCAGGAAATCGAGCGCCTCGTCCGGCCGCTCGACCACGTCGAGCGCGCGCGGCAGG
Source organism: Mesorhizobium sp. B2-7-1 (assembly GCF_006440735.1). Taxonomy (GTDB): domain Bacteria; phylum Pseudomonadota; class Alphaproteobacteria; order Rhizobiales; family Rhizobiaceae; genus Mesorhizobium. Next base: position 56,699 of record NZ_VFUA01000012.1, read on the forward strand.
CCGAGCGACGGGATAAGCTGGACACCGTAGTGATTGGCAAAGCCGCGCGTGCGCTTGGTATCGATCTCCTCGGGGCGCAGCAGCGGGATCTCCATCAGGCCGATGCCGAGCTCCTTCAGCCGGTCCATCTGCGGCTCGATGCGGGCAAGGTCCCAGACCGGAGCGATGGCGAAAGTGTGCAGTCCGAAGGTGTTCATGTCAGCCTCGTTCTTCATGCGCCGCCGCTGCGGCCGTATCGCCGCCGCCGACAATGCGGCTGACGACTTCGTTCATATTGGTGTTGGCGGTGACGAGATCGGCATCCGCCCTGCCGTGACGTAGCACGACGATGCGGTCGGTGACCGACAGCACGTCGTTCAGCCGGTGCGAGATCAGGATGACGGCGATACCTTCCGACCTGAGCCGCCGGATGAGGTCGAGCACGCTCTGCACCTCGCGCACCGCAAGCGCCGCCGTCGGCTCGTCCATGATGACGAGCTTCGGGTTGAAGGTCAGCGCACGCGCGATCGCGACCGTCTGCTGCTGGCCGCCGGAGAACGAACCGACCGACCGGTTTATCGACGGCAGGTGCGCGCCCAGCCGCTCGATCATCCTGGCGGCCTGGCGGTCCATCTCGCCTTTGTCGACGAAGCCGGGGAACAGGCCGAACAGCCGCTTCGTCGGCTCGCGTCCGAGGAAGATGTTGGAGGCCACGTCCTGCTGCTTGGCCAAAGACAGATCCTGGTAGATCATCTCGATGCCAAGGCGCCGACGTTGGCCTGGATCCAGTGCCAGGATGTCCTTGCCGTCGAATTCGATCGAGCCGGTGTCGGCCCGGTAGATGCCGGTGATGGTCTTCATCAGCGTCGACTTGCCGGCGCCATTGTCGCCGACCAGCCCCACCACCTCGCCGGCCGCCACAGACAGATCGACGCCATGCAAAACGTCGACCGCGCCGAAGCTTTTGCGAATGCCACGAAGCGAAAGCAAGGTCATACGCGCGACTCCTTCCGCACCTGGTACTGGTCGATAAAGACCGCGAGGATCAGCACCGCGCCGATTGCCATCTGCTGGTAATAGGACTGCACCGCAAGCAGCGTCAGCCCGTTCTGCAGGACGCCCATGATCAGCGCGCCGATCATCGTGCCGAGGATCGAGGCGCGGCCGCCGAAGAGGTTGGTGCCGCCGATGATCGCCGCCGTGATGGCGGTGAGCTCGTAGTTGATGCCGGCGGTCGGATCGCCGGCGTTGACCCGGGCGGTAAAGAGCAGGCCCGCGAGCCCGGCCAACGCGCCGGAGAGCGTGTAGATAATACGGCGGTGATGCTCGACGCGGATGCCGGCCGCGCGCGCCGCACCCTCGCTGTCGCCCAGCGCCAGCGTGTGGCGGCCGAAGCGCGTATAGGCAAGCACCGCATGCGCGACGATCGCGGTGACCACGAGTATGATGACCGGCATCGGAATGCCGAATGGCCTGCCCTGGCCGATATAGACGATCTCAGGCGGCAGGCCGTAGATCGCCCTGCCCTGCGAGATGACCAGCGCCAACCCGCGCGCCAGGCCCAGCATGCCGAGCGTGACGATGAAGGCCGGCACGAAGGCGCGGGTGACCAGCTGCCCGTTGATGTTGCCGGCGATCCCACCGGCCAGGATGCAGGCGATCACCGCCAGCACTGACGGCCAACCGAGATTGACCGCGACGAAGGCGCCGGCCACGCCGGCAAGGCCCATCACCGAACCGAGCGACAGATCGAGCCCGCCCGAGCCGATGACGAAAGTTGCGGCTATCGCCAGCACGCCGATCGTCGAGGTCGCGAGCAGGATGTTGAGGAAATTGCTGAGCGACAGGAAATAGGGCGACAGGAGCGCCATCGCCGTGCTCAGCGCCAGAAGCACCACCAGCGACTCCAGCCTGATGTGGAGCCTTTCGACGGATGCGCGCTGCACCCGAGCCCAGAAGCCGGGCTGCGTCGTTTCGGAAGCCATTTTTCCACCCTTCGGGTAGGGGAATAGGGGAGTAAGGCAGTAGGGGAGTAGGGAAGGCAAGGAAGGTGGGGGAGACCGGTTGGAGAAGCGCAAACCATCATTTCTCCCTACTCCCCTACTGCCTTACTCCCCTACTCCCTTCCTTCCTCACTTCACATATTGCAGCATCGGTTCCTTGCCGGCATCGATCACGTCCTTGGTCAGCACCAAAGTCGGCACGGCGATGCTGTCCTCGACCTTCTCGCCGGCCAGCGCCTTCTTGACGTTCTCGACCGCCTGCTTGCCGACCAGATAGGGAAGCTGCGCCACCGAGGCGTTGAGGCGGCCTTCCTTGATCGACTTCACCGCGTCCGAATTGCCGTCGACGCCGATGATCGTCACCTGCGGACCTTTGCCGGCCGCGTAGACCGATTCCACCGCGCCGAGCGCCATGCCGTCATTGGCGCAGAAGATGGCGACGAGATCTGGATGCGCGGTCAGCGTATCGGTGGCGATCGAGGCGGCCTTGCCGCGATCCCAGTCGCCGGGCAGCGAGGCGACGATTTCGAGCCCCGGCGCCAGTTCCTTCAGCTTGTCGGCGAAGCCCTTGGCGCGCTTCTCGCCGGTGATGTTGCCCGAAAGGCCCTCGATCACCAGCACCGGACCCTTGGCGTCCTTGCCGAGCTTGTTGGCGAGATATTCCGCGCCCTGCGCGCCGGCGGCGATGTTGTCGGAGCCGATATGGAAGGTCACCTTGACGCCTTCCTTGTCGAGCACCGCCTGGTCGAGATTGTTGTCGAGGTCGACGATCTTGATGCCGGCGTCCTGCGCCGACTTCAGGCATGGCAGGAGGTTCGTCGAGTTGATGGCGGCGGTGATCATCGCCACCGGCTTGCGCTCGAGCATGGTGTTGCACAGGTTGAGCTGCGGCTCGGCCGCCTGGTCGCTCTCTGCCGCCTGCTGGAAATACTTGACGCCAGCTTCTTTGGCGCCGTCCGCGACGCCCTGCGCCATCGCGCCCCAGAACGGATTGGCCAGCGTCTTCATCAGCACACCATATTCGCCGTCCTCGGCCTTGGCGGCGCCGACGGCGGAAAACGCGAGCACGGCGCCCACGGCCAGGGTAAATCGATTTATCTTCAGGAAATGCGATGTCATTCGATCCTCCGTTTGATCCTTGGGCGCCGGATGCCTCGGCCAGGGCCGGCGCTAACTTTCGTTCACGACAATGGGGGCTGTTGTCGGTCTCCTCCCCCGGAATGCGGGCCGCTGCCTGGCGAGCCAACGGATTCCCGCATCAACACCTGGCAGGGCTCGAGCCGCGCCGTGGGTGGTCCCACGGCGCCCTCGACCCTGCGAAACAAGAGGTTCATCGCCTCGCTGGCGATGTGGCGCACCGGCTGCACCACGGCCGCGATCGCCGGCCACGTCACCTGCATCCATTCGGCATCGTCGAAGCCGACCAGCGAGATGTCGTTCGGGCAATGCCAGCCACGCCGGCGAAACTCCGACAGCGCGACGAGCGTGCCCTTCAAAAGCAGTGAATAGACGGCGGTCGGCCGCTCGCCCCTGGCAAAGTAATCGCGCAGCGAAGCCCTGAGCGGCTCGACGCTGACTTCCGAAGTGATGACGTCGATGCGCGCTGATGGATCGAGCGCCAGCGCCTGGGCGCGAAAGCCCTCCAGGCGGGCGCGCACTGTCGCCGCCTGCTCGGCAAGGCCGATGACCAGGATATGGCTGTGCCCCTTGCCGACCAGCATCCGCGCCACCTCGGCGCTGGCGGCCGCGCTGTCGGCCGATACCGTATCGAAAGCGTCGTCCGAGAGCACGCGGTCGATCAGCACGCCGGTCATGCCGTTGGCTTTCATGAAGGCAGCGGCCGGCCCGTGCTCGTTGCGCACCGGCGCAAGCACCACGCCCGCAACGCGCCAGTCATGCATGCGGGCGAGGATCTCCTTCTCGCGCGCTTCGGATTCACGGCTCGAGGCGGCGACAAGTGTGTAGCCGCGCTGCTCGGCAAGGCCTTCCAACTCGGTGACCATCTGCCCGAAGAACTCGCTTTCGAATTCCGGCATGATGGCGCCGATGATGCGGCGCTTTGCCCTGCGCATGTCGGAGGCAAGGGGATCGACGCGGTAGCCCAGACGCTCGACGGCATCGAGGACGCGCTGCGCGTTTTCAGGCTTCACGGTTGTGACGCCGGCCAGCACCTTTGAGACGGTGGCCGCGGACACGCCGGCATGGCTTGCCACGTCGTGTATCGACGGACGCCGCTGTCGGGCTTCCTGTTGCGTCATTGACCTCCTCCCGAGGACTGGCAGCCGCGTGCTGCCTCACTAATGTAACGGTAAATCGATTTTTCGTAGTTGTAAATCGTTTCATCGGGAGTAAGACTTGAATATGTAATTGACGCGATCCAATCGCGCCCGGGAGGAACAACATGTCCGACAAAACCTTGCCGCTGGTGATCAGCGCGCCTGAACCGCGCACGCTGGACCTGATCTTCACGCCGCCGCAGCTGGCGCTGTTTCGCAAAAAATATCGCATCGTCGAGACAACGCCTGAAGGCGTGGCGGAGTTGCCGCCGAATGTGCTGGCTGAAGCGCGCTACATCGTCGGCCAGCCGCCGATATCGCCTGAGACGCTGGAAAAGCTGAAGGCGCTGCGCTGCGTCTTCAACGTCGAGACCAACCTCCTCAACAACATGCCTTATGAGACATTGTTCGCGCGCGGCATCCATGTCGTCACCACCGGCCTTGTTTTTGCCGAGCCGGTAGCGGAGCTCGGCCTCGCCATGGCGCTGAACCTCGCGCGTAACATCGTCGACGCCGACCTCGCGTTCCGCCAAGGCGAGGAATTGTGGGGCGGTGACGGCAACCAGTCCGCGCGGCTTCTCTCCGGCGCCGATGTCGGCATCATCGGCTTCGGCGATCTCGGCCGCGCGCTCAACCGGTTGCTGGCCGGCTTTCGCACCCGCACCAAGGTCTATGATCCGTGGCTGCCGCCGTCGATCCTGATCGACAATGGCGTCGAGCCGGCCTCGCTGAACGAGGTGCTGTCGCAAAGCGATTTCGTCTTCGTGGTCGCTTCGGTCACCAGCGAGAACCAGGGTTTTCTCGGCGCGGACTCCTTTGCCAAGATGCGCAAGGGCGCCGCCTTCATCCTGCTCAGCCGCGCCGGCGTCGTCGATTTTCCGGCGTTGATGGCGGCCGTGAAGAGTGGCCACATCGTTGCCGCCAGCGACGTTTTCCCGGAGGAGCCGCTCGCGCCGGACCATCCCGTCCGCGCCCTCCCCGGCTTCCTGCGTTCGGCGCATCGCGCCGGCGCGCTCGACCTCGCCTTCAAGCGGATGGGCGACATGGTGCTGGAGGATATGGACCTTATCGATCGCGGGCTGCCGCCGCTGCGCTCCAAGCGGGCGGAGCGTGAGACGGTGTCGCGCATGCGCTCCAAGCCGGTCGACAGGAACTGAGGACAGCCGCCTAAAGCGACCCCAACCGAAGCGCGTGGCGCGCGATTTGCCAGGCGGTCTCCACATGCCGCCGGGCCGCCGCCTCGGCCGCCTCCGGCTTGCGCGAGCGGATCGCATCCATGATCGCGTGCATTTCGGCGATCGCCGGCTCGCGGCGGTTCTGCGACAGGATCGTCATCGAACGCAGCTGGTTGATGCGGACATTGAGACCGGTGACGATCTCCCAGGCGATGCGCTTGTCGGCGGCCTCGAACAGCACCTCGTAGAAGCTCGCCGTCGCCCGCATCACCTCGGCCGGCACGCCAGACGCCCACGCCTCGAGCAGCTTTGTCAGCGCCGCATCGAGCAAGGCGATCTGATCGTCGGTGGCCGAGGTGGCGCAGGCCCTCGCCGCGATGCCTTCCAGCAGCGCGCGCAGCTCGTAGATCTCGTCGGTCCGGCCGAGATCGGGCTTCGCTACGGCCGGCCCATGCCCGGGTATCATCTGCACCAGGCCTTCGGTCTCAAGCTGCCGCAATACCTCGCGCACGACCGAACGGCTGACCCCGAGCTGATCGCATAGCGGCCGCTCGACCAGCCTTTCGCCGGGCTGGAAATGGAAATCCATGATCGCCTCGCGCATGCGCTCCAGCGCCAGCGTCCTCAACGTCTTGGCGGAGCGGTCGATACGAAGCGTGTCGTCAGCCATTTTTCCCTGAATCCCTGGCCTCGTCACAAAAACAGATTCCATGACCGGTTGACAAGGCACTTGGCACTCCATAGCATGGTATACCATAAGACGATATAGAAATCGATGCGGTCGCGAGCGGCTTCATCCCGAGGAATTCCATGCAGCCGGCCATTCGCAAGATCGTGACCTATACCGAGAACACGCTGATCGAAGGCGGCAGGGCAGCGCCCAGGCCATTGCGCCTGATCGGCGTCGCCGCGGTGCTCACCAACCCATGGGCCGGCCGCGGCTTCATCGAGGATCTCTCTCCCGAAATCCGCGCCTTCGCGCCGGTACTTGGCGAAACGCTGACCAACGAGATCATCGGTATCGCGGGCTCCGGCGAAGCCATCGAAGGCTATGGCAAGGCGGCCATCTGCGGCACGTCGGGCGAGGTCGAGCATGCGTCGGCGCTGATCCACACGCTGCATTTCGGCAACCATTATCGCCGCGCCGTCGGCGCCAAGACCTACCTCGCCTTCACCAATCTGCGCGGCGGTCCGAACACCCCGATCATGATCCCGTTGATGGACAAGAACGACGAAGGCCGCCGCTCGCATTACCTGACCGTGCATTTCCAGATCGGCGACGCCCCTGCGCCCGACGAGCTGGTGGTGGCGCTCGGCGCTTCGATCGGCGGCCGCCCGCATCACCGCATCGGCGACCGCTACCAGGATCTGAAGCAGTTCGGAGACCTGCATGGCTGACGCCACGATGATCCGCAGCAAGGCTCCCGACGGCACCGGGTTCATCCGCGCCGGTTCGGGCGCGCCGGTGCTGCTCATCCACGGCGTCGGCATGGACGCCGCGATCTGGCAGCCGCAGATCGCCGCCATGCAGGACCGCTTCGACGTCATCGCCATTGACATGCTCGGCCACGGCGCTTCGCCTTTGCCTCCGGAGGACGCCGACCTCTCCGACTTCGCCGGTCAGGCGATCCGCCTGCTTGATCATCTTGGCCTGGATCGCGTCGCCCTCATCGGCCACTCGATGGGTGCGCTGGTTGCGCAGGAAATCGCGCTTCGCGCGCCCGCTCGCGTCGGCGCCGTCGTATGCCTCAACGCCGTCTTCCGGCGTCCGCCCGAGCTCGCGCAAGCGGTGCGCGAACGGGCGGCGGCGCTCGGCGGCCCTGGCGATCCGGCGGCCATCGCCGCGACGATCGCACGCTGGTTCGGCAATCCGATTCCGCCGGCTCTTTCGGATGCGGCCGCGACGGCCCGCGCGGCGCTCGAAAGCGTCGACGCCGAGGGCTATGCCCGCACCTATCGCCTCTTTGCCAGCGCCGATACCGCGCACGCCGATCACCTCGCCGACCTCGTGGCACCGGCACTGTTCATGACCGGCTCGGAAGATCGCAACTCGACCCCCGCCATGTCGGCGGCGATGGCGCGGCTCGCGCCGACCGGGCAATGCCTGGTGCTCGCCGGCGAAAAGCACATGATGACAATCGCTTCGCCGCAAAAGGTGACTCAGCGCATCACGGCCTTTCTCGACCAGGTCGCGGCTGTTCAGCCTCAGGCGGCGAAAGTCGATCCCTCATCCGACGCCCCCGCATTCGACGCCATGGAGTTCCGGCGCGCGCTGGGCTCCTTCCTGACCGGCGTCACCATCGTCACCACGATCGACGAGACCGGCGATGCGCGCGGCTTCACCGCCAACTCCTTCACCTCGGTCTCGCTCGATCCGCCGCTGGTGCTGGTCTGCATCGCCAAGAAGGCGCTGGGGCATCAGGCCTTCTCGACCTCGAGAGGCTTCGCCATCAACATCCTGGCGGAAGCCCAGAAAGCGGCGTCCGGCATCTTCGCCTCAAAGGCCGCCGACAAGTTCGCCTCCGTGGCTTGGCAGTCCGGACAGACCGGCAATCCGCTGATCGACGGGTCGGTCGCGGTGTTCGATTGCGGCATGGAGCAACTGGTCGACGCCGGCGACCATTCGATCCTCATCGGCCGTGTCCATGACTTCAGCCACAATGGAGCGCAGCCACTCGGCTACTGCCGCGGCGCCTATGTCACGCCGGGTCTGAGCCAGGAGGCACTCGCGGCGGCCGCCCCGCCCGGCACCGAGGTCGGCGCGATCCTCGAGAACGAAGGTCGCGTGCTCTTCTTCGAAACCGCCGAGGGGTCCTACCAATTGCCGGCCGGCCGGGGCCTCGGTGCAGCGAGCGATGCCAGCAGCCTCAGGGGGAAACTCGCCGCCAGGGCGATCGAGGCCGATCTCGGCTTCCTCTACGCGGTTTGGGACGACGCGTCGGATGCCGCGCGCACCCACGTCTATTATCGCGGGACGGTGGATGCCCCTGTCTCCGGCGACGGCCAGATCCGCTTTGTCGAGATCGAACGCATTGCCGAACTGAAGATCGCCGACCCGGCAGTGCGTTCGATGCTCACCCGCTACGCGCGCGAGCGCGCCGAGGACACGTTCGGCGTCTATGTCGGCAACGAGGTCGAAGGCGAGGTCCGGCCGCTCGCCAGGCCGGCGCCGTCGTCGCCAATCCATTCCGACCCAATCCATTCCGGCCAGCGGTGAGAGACTGATGAAGTTTTCGCTTTTCGTCCATATGGAGCGCTCGGATCTCGCCAAGCCGCATTCCGAATTGGTGGCGGAACTGGAAGAACTCGTGCTGCTGGCGGAAGCGGCAGATTTCGAGACGGCCTGGATCGGCGAGCATCACGGGATGGAATTCACCATCTCGCCGAACCCGTTCATCAACATCGCCTATCTCGCCGCGAAGACGAAAACCATCCGGCTCGGCACCGGCACGATCATCGCGCCCTTCTGGCATCCGATCAAACTCGCCGGCGAAGCGGCGATGGCCGATGTCATCACCGGCGGCAGGCTGGACCTGGGCATCGCGCGCGGCGCCTACAGCTATGAGTATCAGCGTGTCTTTCCGGGGCTTGATGCCTGGGGCGCCGGCCAGCGCATGCGCGAGATCATCCCGGCCATCCGTGGCCTCTGGGACGGCGACTACGAGCACACTGGCGAATTCTGGCAATTCCCGCCGACCACATCCTCGCCGAAGCCTTCGCAAAAACCCTACCCGCCGATCTGGGTGGCCGCGCGCGATCCGAACTCGCACGATTTCGCGGTCGCCAACAAATGCCAGGTGCAGGTGACGCCGCTTGCCTCCGGCGATGGCGAAGTGGCGAGCCTGATGGAGCGCTTCAACGCCGCCTGCCAGGCCCATCCGGACATCGCGCGGCCGGAAATCATGCTCTTGATGCACACCTTCGTCGCAGAGGACGCCGCCGACGCCGAACGGCTGACGCAGGACCTGTCGCAATTCTACTGCCAGTTCGGCGCCTGGTTCCAGAACAAGAAGCCTGTGCGCCAGGGCGTGCTTGAGCCACTGACCGAGAACGAGATCGCGGCGATGCCGCAATACGCGCCCGACAAGATCCGGCAGAACCTCGTCATCGGCGAGGCCGACGAGGTGATCGCCAGGCTGAAGACCTACGAGGCGCAGGGCTACGACCAGTACTCGATCTGGATCGACAGCGGTCTCTCGCATGAGCGCAAGAAGAAATCGCTGCAGCTGTTCATCGATAAGGTGATGCCGGCCTTCCAGGAGGCAGGGTCGCGATGAGCAGCACCGCCTTCAGAAACTACATAGACGGCCAGTTCACTGAGCCCACTTCCACCTTCGACAGTATCGATCCGTCGACAGGCTTGCCCTGGGCGGCGATGCCGGCCGCGTCCATTGCCGATACCGACCGCGCCGTGGAGGCCGCGCACCGGGCGCTGCGTTCCGGCCCCTGGGCCGCGATGACCGCGACCGCGCGCGGAAAACTGCTGGTGAAGCTTGGCGATCTCGTCGCCGCCAATGCCGGCCGGCTGGCCGAATTGGAAACGCGCGACACCGGCAAGATCATCCGCGAGACGCGCGCCCAGATCGCCTATGTCGGCGACTATTACCGCTATTATGGCGGGCTGGCCGACAAGCACGAAGGCGCCTTCATCCCGATCGACAAGCCCGACATGGAAGTGACGGTACGGCCCGAGCCGATCGGCGTCGTCGCCGCCGTCGTGCCGTGGAACTCGCAGCTCTTCCTGTCGGCGGTCAAGCTCGGTCCGGCGCTGGCCGCCGGCTGCACCGTCGTGCTCAAGGCGTCCGAGGATGGCCCGGCGCCGCTGCTCGCTTTCGCCGAGTTGGTTAGCGAAGCCGGCTTTCCAGCCGGCAGCGTCAACATCATTACCGGCTTCGGCCATGATTGCGGGCATCGCCTGACCAGCCATCCGCTGGTCGCCCGCGTCGCCTTCACCGGCGGTCCGGCGACCGCCCGGCGGATCGTGGCCAACACGGCCGAGAACCTCGCCTACACGACGCTCGAGCTCGGCGGCAAAAGCCCGGTCGTCGTCTTCGCCGACGCCGATCTCGACAGCGCCGCCAACGCCGTTGTCGCCGGCATCTTCGCGGCGACCGGCCAGAGCTGCGTCGCCGGCTCGCGGCTTTTGGTCGAGCGTTCGGTCAAGGACGATTTCCTTGCGCGGCTGAAACGCAAGGCCGAGGCCATCGTCATCGGCGACCCGCAGGACCCGGCGACCGAGATGGGCCCGCTGGCGACGGCGCGCCAGCGCGAAAGGATCGAGGCGATCGTCGCGCAAAGCCTGGCGACGGGTGGGCGGCTGGTCACCGGCGGCGCGCGGCCTAAGGACAAGGCAAACGGATACTACTACGCGCCGACGATCATCGAGGCGCGGGATCAGACGCTCGCCTGCGTGCGCGAAGAGCTGTTCGGACCGGTGCTGAGCGCAATCGCCTTCGGCAGCGAGGCCGAGGCGCTGGCTTTGGCTAACGACACGCAATTCGGGCTCGCTTCCGGCGTCTTCACCTTGAATCTCGCCAAGGCGCATCGCATGGCGCGCGGCATCCATGCGGGCGTCGTCTGGGTCAACACCTACCGCGCCGTCTCGCCGCTGGTTCCCTTCGGCGGCTATGGCCTTTCCGGTCTCGGCCGCGAAGGCGGCCTCGATGCGATCCGCGACTACACGCGCTCGAAATCGGTGTGGATCCGCACCTCGGACGACCCGATCCCCGATCCCTTCGTCATGCGCTGAAACGGCGTGGCGAAGGTTGGACTGACAAGAACAAGAAACGGAACAACCAATCAGAGGAGAATGACATGAAACTGATTTTCGCCGGCATCCTTGCCGGGTTGATGGCGACCACCGCCGCCAAGGCCGACGAGATGGTGTTCACCAGCTGGGGTGGAACGACGCAGGAGGCCCAGACCAAGTCCTGGGCTGAGCCGTTCTCCGCCTCGTCGGGCATCAAGGTGCTGCAGGACGGTCCGACCGATTACGGCAAGCTGAAAGCCATGGTCGACGCCAAGAACGTCACCTGGGACGTCGTCGACGTCGAGATGGACTTCGCCATCAAGGCGGCCAAGGACGGCCTGCTCGAGCCGATCGACTTCGCCGTCGTGCCGAAGGACGATCTCGACCCGCGCTTCTCGAACGAGAATGCCGTCGGCAGCTTCTATTATTCCTTCGTGCTCGCCTGGAACAAAAGCGCCGTCTCCGGCGAGCCGGCAAGCTGGGCCGACATGTTCGACACCAAGAAATTTCCCGGAAAGCGCACCTTCTACAAATGGTCGGCGCCGGGTGTGATCGAGATCGCGCTGCTCGCCGACGGCGTGCCGGCCGACAAGCTCTATCCGCTTGATCTCGACCGCGCCTTCAAGAAGCTCGACACCATCAAGTCCGACATCGTCTGGTGGGGTGGCGGTGCGGAGTCGCAGCAGCTGATCGCTTCCGGCGAGGCCGCCTTCGGCCAGCTCTGGAACGGCCGCGTCTTCGCGCTGGAGAAGGACGGCGCCGATGTCGGCGTCTCCTGGAACCAGAACTTGACCGCCGCCGACGTGCTTGTCGTGCCGAAGGGCGCCAAGAACAAGGACGCCGCCATGAAATTCCTCGCCGCGGCGACCAGCCCGACCGGTCAGGCGAAATTCGCCGAGGCGAGCGGCTACGCGCCGATCAACACCAAGGCCAAGGCCGAGATGCCGGCCGATGTGGTCAAGGGCCTGCCCGACGCTCATGTCGACAGCCAGATCAATCTCGATATGAACTACTGGGCCGAGCATCGCGACGAGATCGCCACGCGCTGGTACGCCTGGCAGGCGAAGTGACGCCCTTTCTTTCATGACAAAACTCGGAACGGCGCTGGCCGTCCCGATCCGCAATCCGGGATACCGCCATGTCGGTGGAAGCACAGCAAGGAATCGCAACCCCGCGAATACCGGCAGGCCTCGGCGGCCTGCTTCCGGCGTTGATCCTGATCGGACTGTTTTTCGTCGTGCCGGTACTGGCGCTGTTGCTGCGCAGCGTCACCGACCCCGCTCCGGGCCTGCAGAATTATGCGGCGCTGCTGGGCGACGGCACATATGCGCGGGTGTTCTTCAACACTTTTCTGGTCGCCGCCGTCGTCACCATCGTCACCGTGCTCGTCGCCTTCCCGGTCGCCTGGATGCTGGCGATCATGCCGCCCGTACTGGCCTCGATCCTGTTCGGCATCATCATCCTGTCGATGTGGACGAACCTGTTGACCCGCACCTATGCCTGGATGGTGCTCCTGCAGCGCACCGGCGTCATCAACCGGGCGCTGATGGGCGCCGGCATCATCGACCAGCCGCTGCCACTCATCAACAACCTCACCGGCGTCACCATCGGCATGGTCTACATCATGCTGCCCTTCATGATCCTGCCGCTGGTCGGCACCTTGCGCGCGATCGATCCGATGACCTTGCGCGCCGCCGCGCTCTGTGGTGCCAGCCCGCTGGCAGCATTCCGCCGCATCCTTTTGCCGCTCTCGCTGCCCGGCATCGCCGCCGGCGGGTTGATGGTCTTCGTCATGTCGCTCGGTTATTTCGTCACGCCCGCCTTGCTCGGCGGCACGTCGAACATGATGCTCGCCGAAATGATCGCGCAGATGATCCAGTCGCTGCTCAACTGGGGTCTGGGCAGCGCAGCCGCCTTCATCCTGCTCGTCGTCACCATGGCGCTCTATGCGCTGCAGCTGCGCCTTGTCGGCGCCAGACGCACGACGGGAGGCGCCTGAGATGCTGCTCGACTATGACCGCCTCGGCTGGCTGAAGGCAGCACTGCTCGCCTTCACCGCACTGGTCGCCGCCTTCCTGCTGCTGCCCGTGGTCTTCATCGTGCTGCTCTCCTTCGGCTCGTCGCGCTGGCTGGCCTTCCCGCCGCCCGGCTGGACGCTGAAATGGTACCAAGAGCTGTTTGCCGATCCGTCCTGGATTGAGGCCGCGCTGACCAGCGCCCGCATCGCCACGATGACGGCGATCCTCGCCGTCACCATCGGCCTGCTCGCTTCCTTCGCGCTGGTGCGCGGCCAGTTCCGAGGCCGCGAGATCCTGCGCGGACTGCTGCTCACGCCGATGGTGCTGCCGGTGGTCGTCTTCGCCATCGCCATTTACGCCTTTTTCTTGAGACTTGGCCTCGGCGGCACCACGATCGGTTTCGTCGTCGCTCACACCGTGCTTGCGCTGCCCTTCGCCATCATCCCGATGGCCACCGCGCTCGAAGGCTTCGACAAGTCGATCGAGGATGCGGCCATCGTCTGCGGCGCGAGCCCGCTCCAGGCCAAGCTTCGCATCACTCTGCCGTCGATCCGCATCGGCATCTTCTCCGCCGCGATCTTTTCCTTCCTGGCCTCCTGGGACGAGGTGGTGGTGGCGATCTTCATGGCGAGCCCCACCTTGCAGACCTTGCCGGTCAAGATCTGGGGCAGCCTCCGCTCGGACCTCACGCCTGTGATCGCCGCCGCCTCCAGCCTGCTGGTCGCGCTCACGCTGGCCCTGATGATCGTGACGGCACTCTTGCGCCGAAAGCTCCAGACATGACCCAGCCCTTTCTCTCGATCCGCAAATTGCGCAAGGCGTTCGGCGCCTTCACCGCCGTTCACGATGTGACGCTGGATATTCCGAAGGGCGAGTTCCTGACCTTCCTCGGACCGTCCGGCTCGGGTAAATCGACCACGCTCTACGCCATCGCCGGCTTCCAGGACCCGACGTCGGGCGATGTCTTGCTGCAGGACAAATCGCTGCTGTCGGTGCCCTCGCACAAGCGCAACATCGGCATGGTCTTCCAGCGCTACACGCTGTTCCCGCATCTGAGCGTCGCCGAAAACGTCGCCTTCCCGCTCCGCGTTCGCCGCCGGCCCGAGGCCGAGGTCAAGCGCAAGGTCGCCGACATGCTCGCCCTGGTGCGGCTGGAGAACTTCGCCGAGCGTCTGCCCGCCGCGCTCTCGGGCGGCCAGCAGCAGCGCGTCGCGCTTGCCCGGGCGCTTGCCTACGATCCACCGATCCTTTTGATGGACGAGCCGCTCTCGGCGCTCGACAAGAAGCTGCGCGAGGAGATCCAGGCCGAGATCCGTCGCATCCATCGCGAGACCGGCGTCACCATCCTTTACGTCACCCACGACCAGGAAGAAGCGCTGCATCTGTCGGACCGCATCGCGCTCTTCCGCGATGGCCGTATCGAGCAGATCGGCACCGGCGAGGACCTTTACCTGAGGCCCACCACCGATTTCGTCGCAGGCTTCATCGGCAACTCGAATTTCCTCGCCGCCGAGCATCTGGAAACCGTGGGCGGCGCTTCCACCATCCGCCTCGCCGACGGCGCGCTTGTCTCCGGCATTAATGCCAATGGCAGCTTCGCCCCCGGGCAGAAAACCAGGCTGATGATCAGGCCGGAAGCGTTCCGCCTGGAGCGCTCGCCGAACAATGCGGAACTTTCGGTCGAGATCGTCGATGTCGCCTTCTACGGCGAGCGCCGCCGCATTGTGGCGCGCACGAGCGCCGGACAGGAAATCGACATCCGGCCGACCTCCGCAGCGCTTGCCGCGCAGGATGTTGCATCGTCTCATCGCCCGGTGTTTTTCGATCCGGGCGCGGCGTTCCTGTTTCCCGCCTGAGCAATTGATTGTCGCTCCGGTTCGGGCCCGGGCTATGAACAAATTTTGATTTTGCCGCGATGGTACGGTCAAGACGGCCTCACGCAACCTTGAATGCCGCAGCGCAACATGACCGATCTGTAAGCTGACAGCGCAGCGCCGGCAGGACTACTGTCGCGCCAATCGACGAGGTCGATCCCAACCTCCAACCATCCTGAAACGGCTAGATATTCTGGCCCGCAGATGGACGGCACCATGAGCATTTCATCAACACGACAACCCGTTCGCAACCGGCCGAAGCGCTCTCGCAGCATCGTGCTTTTGGCCGCGCTCATCCTGCTTGGCGGCGGCTATGGCCTGTGGCGCAACCATGCCCAGGCAAAGGCAGCGGCGACCGCTGCGTCGGCGCAGCCCGCGCCCAAGGTCCCGGTCACCGTCGCCACCGTGCGGAAGGCCGATTTCCCCCTTTACCTCTACGGGCTCGGCACGGTGACGCCGTTGAACAGCGTCAGCATCTCCAGCCGTGTCGCCGGCGTCGTCGACCAGGTTCCGGTCGACCAGGGGCAGATGGTCAAGCAGGGCGACCTGCTCGCCGAGATCGACCCTCGCCCCTATCAGGCGGTGCTCGATCAGGCGAAAGCCAAGCAGGCTGAGGACGAAGCGACATTGAAGAACGCGCAAGTCGTGCTCAATCGCCTTTCCACGCTGCTCAAAAAGACCTTCGAAACCCAGCAGGACGTCGATAATCAGCAGGCGGTGGTCACGACCACTGCCGCAACGATAGAGGGCGACAAGGCCGCCATTGAGGCGGCGCAACTCAATCTCGATTTCACCAGGATCATCGCGCCGCTGGCCGGCAAGACGAGCTTCCGCACCATCGATCCGGGCAACATCGTGCAGGCCGGCCAGAGTCCCGGGCTTTTCACGGTCGTGCAGCTTCAGCCCATCTACGTTTCGTTCACGCAGCCGCAGGACGAAGTCGCAACCATCAACAAGGTGTTCGCGGCCGGCGCCGTGCCGATCGACACGCTTGGCGCGGACATGAAGACCGTGCTGGCCAGCGGCAAGCTGGAAGCGGTCCAGAACCAGGTCGATCAGGCCTCCGGCACAATTTCGCTCAAGGCGACATTCGCGAACCAGGACAATGCATTGTGGCCGGGTCTTTCCGTCAGCACGCGCATACGCATCGGCACGATGTCCGGCGCGATCGTGGTGCCGGACGAAGCCGTCCAGCATGGTCCTGACGGGCTCTTCACCTATGTCGTCGGCGACGACGGCAAGGTCCATCGGCAGACCGTCAAGACAGGCCCTTCGGACGGCGGCGAGACGGTCGTCACCGACGGCTTGAATCCTGGGCAGCGGGTGGTGGTTGCCGGTCAATACCGGGTGGTCGATGGCGCAAGCGTCGACGCCACCACGGCTTCCGCCGCCGGACAGACGCAAGGCAATTCCGGAGGTGCAAGCTGATGGCTGCGATCGGTGTTTCCACGCCTTTCATCCGCTACCCGGTCGCCACCTCGCTGTTGATGATCGGCGTGTTGTTCGTCGGCGTGGTCGCTTATCTCAACCTGCCGGTCGCACCGATGCCCAACGTCGACTTCCCGACGATCCAGGTGTCCACCAGCCTGCCGGGCGCCGACCCGATCACCATAGCGTCGTCGGTGACCCAGCCGCTCGAGACGCAGTTCGCGCAGATCCCCGGCATCGCCGAGATGACGTCGAGCAGCCTGTCCGGTTCCAGCCAGATCACCCTGCAATTCGCTCTCGACGTCGACATCGCCGCGGCCGCCGGGCTGGTGCAGTCGGCCATCAATGCCGCCGGCGGGCAATTGCCAAAGAACCTGCCCAATCCCCCGACCTACAGGGAGGTCAATCCGACGGATTCGCCGATCATGCTGATCGGCGCGAGCTCGACCGACCTGCCGCTGACGACGCTGAGCGACGACGTCTACACCAAGCTTGCGCAGGTGATCAGCCATGTCGACGGCGTCGGCCAGGTCCTGGTCGGCGGCCAGCAGACGCCGTCGATCCGCGTCCAGCTCGATCCGGCCAAATTAGCGGCAAGGGGCCTGTCGCTGGAGGCGGTACGCACGCCGCTCTCGATCGGCACCGTGGACCTGCCCAAGGGCAACATTCAGGGCGAAGTGCGCTCCTTCACCATCTTCTCCAACGACCAGATGACCGCCGCCGACGACTGGAACAACGCCATCATCGCCTATCGCGACGGTGCGCCGGTGCGGGTCAAGGATGTCGGCCGGGCGGTGCTCGACGCGCAGGACTACACCCAGGCCGGCTGGGCCGACACGACGCGCGGCGTCGTGCTTGTCATCTTCAAGGAGCCGGGCGCCAACATCATCGACACGGTCGACAAGATCAAGGCCGAGCTGCCGATGCTGACCGCCTCGATGCCGGCGTCGCTCAAGCTGCAGGTTCTTTCCGACCGCACCCAGACCATCCGCGCTTCGGTGGCGGACGTGCAGTTCACGCTGCTGCTCACCATCGGGCTGGTCGTGATGGTGATCTTCCTGTTTCTGCGCAATGTCTGGGCAACGGCCATCCCCGCCTTCACCGTGCCGCTGGCACTGCTTGGCACCTGCGGCCTGATGTGGTCCGCCGGCTATTCGATCGACAATCTGTCGCTGATGGCCTTGACGATTTCCATCGGCTTCGTCGTCGACGACGCCATCGTCATGCTGGAAAACATCGTCCGCTACATCGAGCACGGCGAGAAGCCGATGCAGGCCGCGATCCGCGGCGCTAGCGAGATCGGCTTCACCATCATGTCGATCTCGATTTCGCTGGTGGCGGTGCTGATCCCGCTGCTCCTGATGAGCGGCATCATCGGCCGCCTGTTCAAGGAGTTCGCCGTCACGCTGGCGATGACAATCCTGGTCTCGGCCTGCGTTTCGCTGACCCTGACCCCGATGCTCGCCTCGCGCTTCATCAAGCCGGCGGCCGAGGAGCATCACGGCAGGCTCTACCGCTGGAGCGAAAGCGTCTTCGATGGCATGCTGCGCGCCTATGAGCGCGGCCTCGACCGGGCGCTCAGGCATCGCTTCATCACGCTTCTGGCGTTCCTGACCTGCGTCGGGCTGACCGGCTATTTCTTCACCCTCGTCCCGAGCGGGTTCTTCCCGCAGCAGGACACCGGCCTGATCTTCGGCCAGGTGATCGCCGGCCAGGATGTCTCCACCGGCCAGATGCAGTCCTACATGGCGCAGTTCGCCGGGATCGTCTCCAAGGATCCGGCGGTGGCGCATTTCGCGGCATCGACCGGCGGCAGCGGCAACACGCAGAACACCGGCCGCATGTTCATCCAGCTGAAGCCGCGCGACGAGCGCGACGCTTCGGCCGACCAGATCATCCGGCGATTGCAGCCGAAGCTGTCGGCCGTCCAGGGCGCGCGCCTGTTCATGCAGGCTTCGCAGGACGTGCGCGTCGGCGGCAAGCTCTCCGCCTCGCAATACCAGTATGTGCTGGAGAGCAGCGATCTGGACTCGCTGGATGGCTGGGCACCCAAGCTGTTGACGGCTTTGCAGCGCCTGCGCGAATTGCGGGACGTCTCGACCGACCAGATGAGTTCCGGCACGACGCTCACATTGCAGGTCGACCGCGACCAGGCGGCCCGCTATGGCCTGACGGCGAACGACGTCGACAACACGCTCAACGACGCCTTCGGCCAGCGCCAGATCGCACAATACTTCACGCAGCTTTCAACCTATGACGTGATCCTCGAGGTGCTGCCGTCGCTGCGCGGAAACCTCAGGGCGCTCGACCAGATCTATCTGACCACGTCGAGCGGTTCGCAGGTGCCGCTTTCGGCCATCGCCAAATGGACGACGAAGCCGGTGCAGCCGCTGGTCATCAACCATGAAGGCCAGTTCCCGTCGGTGACGATCAGCTTCAACCTGGCGCCCGGCGTGGCGCTCGGCCAAGCCACTGCCGCGATCGACCGGACCGCTGCTCAGATGGGGTTGCCCGCGACCATCCAGACCAATTACACCGGAACGGCGCAGGCCTTCCAGCAGTCGCTGTCATCGGTGCCGGTGCTCATCCTCGGCGCCTTGGTCGTGGTCTATTTGATCCTCGGCATCCTCTACGAAAGCTACATTCACCCGCTGACCATTCTGTCCACCCTGCCCTCGGCCGGGCTTGGCGCGCTCGGCACGCTGCTGGTCTTCCACATGGAGTTCAACCTGATCGGCCTGATCGGCGTCATCCTGCTCATCGGCATCGTGAAGAAGAACGGCATCATGATGGTCGACTTCGCCATCGCGGCCGAACGGGACCAGCATCTGAGTTCCCTGGAATCGATCCGCCAGGCCTGCCTGCTCAGGTTCCGGCCCATCATGATGACCACCATGGTCTCGATGCTCGGCGCACTGCCGCTGATGCTGGAGAACGGCACCGGGGCGGAGATCCGCCAGCCGCTCGGCTACACGATGTTCGGCGGACTGCTCGTCAGCCAGGCGCTGACGCTCTTCACCACGCCGGTGATCTATCTCTACCTCGACGGTCTTTCGCATTGGCTGAGCTCGTTCCGTGGACACGGAGAAGGCCATGACGAGCCGGAGCTCCCGCTGGACGAGGTCAGCCTTGCCCGACGCAAGCTGGCGGCCGAGTAGCTGCCGAGGCGGCGGGCACTCCGTTCTAAAAGCCAGGATTCTTTCGTAAGCCATTGATCATGATGGCGGTTATCTGGCTGAATTGCCGCCGGAATTCTGTCGGCATCCGCCGTACGGTCGTTGTTCCCAAGCGCTACAACGAGGCCGTTGACAAGCGAATGCTTGAATAATAAGTTCGGTTACAGAACGAATTAATCCGAGGCCCGCCGTGAGCGATCTGCCGCGTATTTCCCGACAGTTCTCGCAACGCTCCGTCATGGAGGCGATCGTCCAGGGCGGCCCCATATCGCGGGCCTCGATCTCCAAGCTCACCGGCCTCTCGAAGCAGACGATCTCGGAAATCGTGCGCGGCCTCGAGCAGGAAGGCTGGGTGCAGGAGACCGGACGCACCAGCGGCCATGTCGGACGCACCGCCGTCACTTACGAGCTCGTCCATGACGCCGCCTACATCATTGCCGTTGACCTCGGCGGCACCAAGGTGCGGGTCGCGCTGACCGATCTTGCCTGCCAGATCTTCGCCGAAGCGGCGACCCCGACCGACCCCCGTGGCGGGCAGTTCGTGGTCGACCAGATTGCCGCACTCGCTTTCCAAGCGGCGACCAAGCAGCGCATCCCACGCAAGAAGATCCGTCTTGCCGTCATCGGCGCGCCGGGTGCGCCGGACCCAGCGACCGGCCGCATCCTGCTTGCGCCGAATATCGCCGGCTTCGACGCCATGAATGTGCTCGACGCGTTTGAGAAGGCGCTCGGCGTCGCGGTGATGATCGAGAACGACGTCAATCTCGCCGTGCTCGGCGAGAATTGGCTGGGTCAGGGCCAGGGCATCGACAATCTCGCCTATATCGCGCTTGGCACCGGCGTCGGCAGCGGCCTGATGCTGGGCGGCCATCTGGTACGCGGCGCCACCCATGCGGCAGGGGAGATCGGTTTCATGCCGATCGGCGCCGATCCGTTCGCGGCGGAATCGCTGCACACCGGCGCGTTCGAGCGGGCGGTGGCGACGCATGCGATGACGGAGCGCTACAAGTCGCATACCGGCAAACAAATCGACGTTCCGGCGATCTTCGAGAAGGCGGTGGAGGGCGACAAGAACGCAATCGCCGTGCTCGATCAGACCGCCCGTTATCTGGCGCAGGGCATCGCGGCGATCGCAGCGGTCGCGAACCCAGAAAAAATCATTCTGGGCGGCTCGATCGGCCTGAGACCCGAGATCCTGTCCCGCGTACAAAATCTAATGCCGCACTGCTTCCCCTACCCTGTTACCGTCGAGGCCAGCGAGTTGGGTGCGCGCGCCGCGCTCATCGGCGCCGCCGCGATCGGCCTCGGCCAGTTGCACAACACGCTGTTCGGCGTCGACGCACCCGACGGCCGCATTTCGTTGCCGCCGGCCCAGGCCGCCGCTTTGAAGGAGGTCGCGCTGTGACCAGCGATATCGTCACCCGTTTGCAGGCGGCCCTTGATAGGGATCAGGCGTTGGCGCTGTTCCGCGGCGCCATCGGTCGCGAAAGCATCACCGGCAACGAGGCGAATTTCGTCGACTTCCTCGAAGCTAAAATGCGCGAGCTGGGACTGGGCGGCCTGAGCCGCGCGGATTTCCTGCCCGGCAGGCCGAACATCTGGGGCGAGCGCAAGGGTGCCGGCAATGGTAAGCGCCTGCTCTTCATCGGCCATACCGACACTGTTCATGTCGACGGCTGGAGCGAGCATTGGGCCGGCACCGAGCGCGAGGACCCGTTCGGTGCGCCCATAATCGACGGGGCGGTCTGGGGCCGCGGCTCGGGCGATCTCAAGGCGGGCATCACCGCTTCGCTGGCGGCGCTCGCGCTGCTCGACAAGGCCGGCATCCGCCTCAAGGGCGACGTCGCCTTCGCCTTTGTCGGCGATGAGGAAAGCGGCCAGCCCGGCACCGGCGTCTCCGCCGGCATCCAGCATTTCGTCAGCCGCATCGAAACCGGCGAGGTCGCGGCGCCCGATTTCACGGTCTATGTCGAGCCGACGCTGCTTGCCGTCTACGCCGCGCAGATCGGCTTCTTCATCACCGACATCACGATCACCGGCAAGTCGGCCTATTTCGGCGTGCCCGAGCTTGGCAAGGACGCGCTACGCGCCGCGCATGCCGCCATGACGGCGCTGTGGAAGCACTCGGATGACGTGGCGGCCCGCGCCGAGCACAAGCTGATCGGGCGCGGCTTCCTTTTGATCACCGGCCTTACCGGCGGCGGCTATATCGCCGTGCCGGAACGGTGCACGCTGTCTCTGATCCGCAAGCTCCTGCCGGGCGAGGACCTCGACACGGCGGCCGCCGAGATCGAGGCCGCGGTGCGCGGCGCCATCACCGACCCCGAGATCACCGTGGAGTTCGCCTATCCGGCCGGGCGCGACCACAGGCTGGGCGGCACCGCCGCCGAGATCGACGAGACGCGCGCCGAGGTCGCCATGCTTTCGCAATCGATGGCGGGTGCCATGGGCGGGCGCGGCGTGATCGAGGGCGCGCCCTTCTGGTCGGAATCGTCCTTCTTCGTCAACCGGCTCGGCATTCCCGCCATCTATTGCGCCCCGGGCGACATCCGCAACTGCCACACTTTCGAGGAGCACGTCGATGTCGAGGAATACCTCGCCGGCATCGTCGGCTTCGCAGCCTTCATGGCCCGCTACTGCGGCGTGGCCGACTGAACCACCAACGCAGCAAAAATGGGAGAACTAGGATGCTGATGAAGAAACTGCTTGCCGCCGCCTTTGCCGGTGGATTGATGCTTGCCGCCTACCCGGCCTTTGCGCAGACGGTCGGCCCGCAGGGCGAAGCCGCCACGCCGAGCGCCGATCTGAAGCTGAGCGACGCCGACATCGCCGCGCTGAAGGACAAGGGCTACAAGGCGGCTCTGCTCTGGCACACCTCGTCCGACTTCACCAACGCGGTGACCGCGGGCGCCACCGACGAGTTCGCCCGCGCCGGCATCTCGATCGCGGTCAAGACCGACGCGCAGTTCGACGCCGCCCGCCAGCGCAGCGACATCGAGACCGCGCTCGCCGCCAAGCCAAACGTCATCCTGGCGCTGCCGCTCGACCCTGTCACCTCCGCCGAAGCCTTCCGCCAGGCGGTCAAGGACGGCGTCAAGCTGGTGTTCCTGTCCAACCTGCCCAAGGACTACAAGCAAGGCACCGACTACGCCTCGATCGTCACCGACGATCTCTACCAGATGGGCAAGCAGGCGGCCGACGCGATGGCCAAGGCCATCGGCGGCAAGGGCAAGGTCGGCTATATCTTCCACGACGCCAATTACTACGTCACCAACCAGCGCGATCAGTCCTTCAAGAAGACCATCGAAAAGGACTATCCCGACATCAAGATCGTCGCCGAGCAGGGCATCTCCGATCCGGCCCGGGCCGAGGAACTGGCCAATGCCATGCTGCTGCAGCATACCGACCTCGACGGCATCTACGTGACCTGGGCCGAGCCGGCCGACGGCGTGCTCTCGGCGCTGCGTGGTGCCGGCAACACGCACACCAAGATCGTCACGCTCGACCTTGCCGAGCCGGTCGCGCTCGACATGGTCAAGGGCGGCAATGTCGCGGCGCTCGTCGCCGACAAGGCCTATGAGCTCGGCCGCGCCATGGCCGCCTCCGGCATGAAGTCGCTGCTTGCCCAGCAGACGCCCGCTTTCGTCGTCGCGCCGGCGCTGACCGTGACCAAGGAGAATGTCTCCCAGGGCTGGAAGGATTCGCTCAACCGCGACGCGCCGCAGTCGGTGCTCGACGCGGCGAAGTGAAGCCGACGCTCCGGCCCGGCTGCCGGGCCGGAGCTTTCTTCCTGAACAAGAAGGGGAACCGACATGCGCAAAGCACTGAGCACCATGACCGTAGTGGCGAGCCTGTTCGCCGCTCACGCCTTCGCCGCCGAAGGTGTCACCACCGGCCCTAACGGCGAGAAGCCGGTTCCGGCGGCCTCGCTGACGCTGACGGCGGCGCAGGAGCAGCAGATCAAGGACGGCAAGTTCACCGCGGCCCTCGTCTGGCACGAGATGAGCGAGTACACCAACGCCGTCAACGCCGGCGCGCGCGACGAGTTCAAGCGTCTCGGCATCGAGGTGGTGGCGCAGACCGACGCCGGCTTCGACGCCGCGCGCCAGAAGGCGGATGTCGAGACGGTGATGGCCAAGAAGCCCTCGATCATCCTGTCGCTTCCGGTCGATCCGGCGACCGCGGCCTCCGTCTACGATCCGGCTCGCCAGGCCGGCGTGAAGCTCGGCTTCGTCGACAATTGCCCGGCCGGATACAAGCAGGGTACCGATTACGTCACCATCGTTTCCGACGACCTCTTCCAGATGGGCAACAAGGCCGGCATCGCCATGGCCGAGGCGCTCGGCAAGAAGGGCAAGGTCGGCTACATCTTCCACGACGCCGATTTCTACGTCACCAACCAGCGCGACGGCGCCTTCAAGAAGACCATCGAGCAGGACTATCCCGACATGAAGATCGCCGCCGAGGCCGGCATGGCCGACCCGGCGCGCTCAGAGGACATCGCGCAGGCGATGATCACCCAGCATCCGGACCTCGACGGCATCTATGTCACCTGGGCCGAGCCGGCTCTCAGCGTGCTCTCCGCGTTGCGCGCCGCCGGCAACACGCACACCAAGATCGTCACGCTCGACCTCAACGAACCCGCCGCGCTCGACATGGTCAAAGGCGGTAACGTCGCGGCTCTTGTCGCCGACGAGGCCTACTCGATCGGCGTGACGCTGGCGCGTGCCTCCGCAGGCTCGCTGATCGGCCTGAAGGCGGAGCCTTTCTACGCCGTCGATTCCATCGCCGTCACCAAGGAGACGGTGAAGGAAGGCTGGAAGAAGTCGCTCAACAGGGATGTGCCCGCGACCATCGCGGACGCCATCAAGTAGACGGCGTGGCAGGCTGCGAAGCACCCACCATCGGAGATCGAACATGACCAGCGCCAACACCGATACCGAGGTGGGCAGCTTCGCCAGCCGCTTCAATCTGCAGCAATATGTCGTCTACCTCGGCTTCCTGGCGATCTTCCTGTTCTTCGCCTTCATGCTGAGGGACAGCGGCTTCCTCACCGTCCGCAACCTCTCCAACATCGTGCTGCAGACGGCGCCGGTGACGATCATGGCGATCGGCCTGGTCTTCGTCATGTCGGCCGGCGAGATCGACCTTTCGATCGGCTCGATCGTGGCGGTAGCAGCGCTCGCCGCCGCCGTCACCATTGCTTCCTATGGCATGGCGGCGGGCATCGTCGTCGGCCTGGGCGCCGGTATCCTGATCGGCCTCATCAATGGCGCGCTGGTTGCCTACGTGAAACTGCCGTCCTTCCTGGTGACGCTGGCGACGATGGGCCTGTTCGCCGGCGTCTCGCGCTCGATGACCGATCTGCGTTCGATTTCGGTCACCAATGAGACCTTCACCGGCTTCTTCGGCTCGGGCTCGCTGCTTAGCGTGCCGTCGCTGATCTGGTGGACGGTCATTGCCATCGCCATCGGCCACCTCGTCTACCGTGAGACGCGTTTCGGCGCGCATGTGCTGGCGACCGGCGACAATGCCCGCGCCGCCAGCGTCTCGGGCATCAGCGTTCCCAAGATCCGGCTCGCCGTGCTTACCATCAGCGGCGGGCTCGCGGGGCTTGCCGGACTGCTCTACGCAGGCCGCCTGCAGGCGGCGAAATACACGCTTGGCGAAACGGATCTGATGACGGTCATCGCCGCCGTCATCGTCGGCGGCACGCTGCTCAACGGCGGCAAGGGCTCGATCGTCGGCGCTCTGGTCGGCTCGCTGATGATGGGCATGCTGAACAACGGGCTGATCCTGATGGGCCTTTCGGTCTCCGACCAGATGATCGTGCGCGGCCTGATCATCCTCACCGCCGTCGCCGTGTCGCTGCGCGACAAATCCCGCTGAAGGAATTCTTCCATGTTTCTCGACGTTCTGCGCCGCCGCAACCCCGCCTTCATCGAAGCGGCGATCGGCCTTCATCAGCAGGGCAAGCTGCCGGCCAACGCCTATGTGCTCGATCTCGACACGGTCGAGCGCAATGCGGCGATCTTGAAGCGGGAAGCCGAACGGCTCGGCCTGAAGATATTAGCCATGACCAAGCAGGTCGGCCGCTCGAGCTCATTCTGCAAGGCGGTGATGCGCGGCGGCATCGAACGCGCGGTCGCCGTCGACATGGCCTGCGCGCGCGCCACGCATAAGGCCGGCATGAAGCTCGGCCATCTCGGCCATCTGCAGCAGATTGCGAAATTCGAAGCGGATGCGGCGGCAAGGACGTTCAAGCCGGACTATTGGACAGTCTTCAACGACATCAAGGCCGAGGAAGCCGGCAAGGGCGCCAAGGCCGCCGGCTATGTCCAAGGCCTGCTCGCCCGCATCGCGGCCGAAGGCGACATTTTCTACCGCGGCCATGAAGGCGGCTTCGACGCCGGCGAGGTTGTCGCCGTCGCCGACCGGCTCGATGCCGTTCCCGGCGGCCGCTTTGCCGGCATCACCACCTTCCCTGCCCTGCTCTTCGACCATGCCGCGCGAAAAGTGTTGCCCACGCCCAATCTGGCGACACTGGGCAAGGCCGCCGAGGCGCTCGCCAAGGCCGGCCGCAGGGAGATCGAAATCAACGCGCCGGGCACCACGTCGAGCGTCATGCTGGCCGCGCTGGCGGAAGCCGGCGCCACGCAATGCGAACCCGGCAACGGCCTGCATGGCACCACGGCGCTGCATGTCATGGAAGACCTGCCGGAATTGCCCGCCGTGCTCTACCTCACCGAGGTCTCGCATCTTTCGGGCGGCAAGGCCTACTGCTTCGGCGGCGGCTTCTATATCGACCCGATCTTCCCGGACTACGACGTCAAGGCGATCGTCTCGGCCGAGCCGACAGCGGCCGCGACGGCGCTCAGAAGCGTCGAGGTGCCACCGCCTTCGGCGATCGACTACTACGCCATGATCGATGCCTCCGGCGCCAGCGCGCCGAAGTCCGGCGACAGCGCCGTCTTCGGTTTCCGCGGCCAGGCCTTCGTAACCCGAGCCTATGTCGTCGGCGTCTCTGGCATCTCGAAGGGCAAGCCAGTGGTCGAGACGATCGAGAACGGCTTCGGCGAGCCCTATGCCTGGCCTGTCTAGAGCATGATCCCGAACCGAAGGACCGCGTCAGCGAAAAGTGGGAACCGGTTTTCGGACAAGATCATGCTCCAACGAAGGAGAATGCGATGAACGCGCCCATCCTGCAGCTTCAGGACATTCGCAAGAATTTCGGCGGCATCACCGCTATCGAGAATTTCTCGCTCGAGGTTTTCCCGGGCGAGATCGTGGCACTCGTCGGCGACAACGGCGCCGGCAAGTCGACGCTGGTCAAGATCGTCTCGGGCGTGCATCCGCCTTCCTCCGGCACGATCGCCATCGAGGGCAGGCCGGTGATGATGTCGAACGCCACCATGGGCCGCGCGCATGGCATCGAGGTGGTCTATCAGGACCTCGCGCTGGCCGACCAGCAGACGGTCTACATGAACATGTTCCTCGGCCGCGAGCCGCTGAACCGCTTCGGCCTGCTCGACCGTCGCCGCATGATCGCCGAGACGGAAAAGCTGGTAAAGGAGCTCGACGTGCGCATTCCGTCCGCGCACGCCACCATCCGCGACCTCTCCGGCGGCCAGCGGCAGGGCGTCGCGATCGCCAGGGCGACGCATTGGGCGAGCAAGCTGATCCTGCTCGACGAGCCGACGGCAGCGCTCGGCGTTGCCGAGACGGCGAAAGTGGAAGAAATCGTTCTGTCGCTGAAGCAGCGCAATGTCGGCATCCTGATCATCACCCACAGCCTCGATCAGGTGTTCAAGCTGTCCGACCGCATCTGCGTCCTGAGGCGCGGCAAACAGATCGGCGTGCGCGAGACGAAGAAGACCGACAAGAACGAGATCATCGCCATGATCACGGGCTTGCAGCAGCAATAGTTGGCTGGCGCTTGCCGGCCTAGGCGACGAGGTCGCTGCTGGGTGTTTGTGCGGCAGGGACGAAATTGGCCTCCAGCCAGGCGATCGCGCCGGCTACATCTTCGATGGCGAAACGCGCCGCCGTCTCGCCTTGCGGCTTGACGCGGATCGATATCCCACCCGCGGCATTGACCGTGTCGAATCCGTTCTCATCGGACGTGTCGTCGCCAAGGAACACCGGACGCCTGCCGGTGAACGGATCGAGTTGCATGAAACGCCGGATCGCGGCGCCCTTGGCGGCTTCGAGCGGCATCAGTTCGACGCCGGCATTGCCGGCGATCACGCGGTAGCCCTGCGGCAAGCGCGCGAGCGCTGCTTCGACCAACTCCGTCGCCCGCGCCAGAAGCTGCGGCGCGGCTCTCGTGTGGATGGCGAGCACCGGCCCCTTGCGCTCGACATAGACGGCCTTACTCGCCAGCTCCAGTTCGATCTCGTCGGCAAGCGCCGCCATATCCGCCGGCTCGTCGGCGGCTTCGATCCGCCCATCCGGTAGAAGCCTGTGCTCCAGCCCGTAGAGGCCGGCGATCCGCAGCTTCAACGGGTCGAACAGATGGTCGACGGCCGCGATCGAACGGCCGGTGATGAAGGCGAGAGCGCCGTCGAGCCGCCGCTCGATCCTTTGCAGGAGAACGCGCAACTCCTCGCTGACCGAGACGGCGTCGGGATGCGCCGCGTGCTCCAGCAAGGTCCCGTCGATGTCGAGGAAAAGCGCCCACCGTCCCGCGGGAAGCGGTGGGGTAAGGTCTACCTGACTGTTCATCTAAATCCCACTGCCTGTTTGCGTTCGAACATGGAGACGACATTGTCGCCGGTGGGGCCTGCCGGCCGGTCGTATAAGGCGGTGACCCGGTCGAGGTCGCCGCGCTTTCTCAGCCGCGCCGCGTCGAGCAACATGCTGCCGGCCCAGCGATAGACATTGTTGTCGCGCACGATGTCGCGCATGCGCCGCATGCGCTCATGCTGCTCGTCCGGCCCCATGGTCAGCGCCTGCAGCATCGCCTCGCTCATCATCGCCGCGTCGTAAGGATTGATGATCAGCGCCTCCAGCAGCTCGCGCGAGGCGCCGGCGAAGGTGCTGAGCAAAAGCACGCCCTGCTCGTCGTCACGCGACGCGACGAACTCCTTGGCGACGAGGTTCATGCCGTCATGCAGGCTGGTGACCAGGCAGATGTCGGCGGCGCGATAGAGTTCATAGACCGCCGCTTGCGAATGATGCTCGGCCACCATGACGACCGGCCGGTAGGAGTCGCTGCCATAGCGCTGATTGATCTCCTCGGCACAGCGCAGGCATTCCTCATGCAGATGCTTGTAGGCCGGCAGCGTGCCGCGGCTCGGCGCCGCGATCTGCAGGAACACGACATTGCCCACCATTTCGGGATGGCGAATGAACAACTCCTCCAGCGCGTGGAAGCGATCGAGGATACCCTTGGTGTAGTCGAGACGCTCGACGCCGACGCACAGCTTGGCGCCGGCTGGAATCCTGAACCGCTTGCGAACGCGCACCCGGCATTCCTCGACGCTGGGCAGGGCTTTCAGGAGATCGACTGGCCATTCGATCGATATCGGATAGGAATGCACCAGCGTCACCTGGCCGCCGTAGGAAATGGCGGCATCGGCACGCTCGATGCGGCTTTCCATGAAGCGGTCGACGCTCTCGGTGAAGTTGTTGGCGTGGAACTGGGTGTGGAAGCCCACGATCGAGCTGCCGAGCAGGCCGTCGAGGATGCGCTCGCGCCACGGACAGATGCTGAACACCTCAGAATTCGGCCAGGGGATGTGCCAGAAGGTGATCACGATCGCCTCGGGCAGACGCTCGCGGATCATGCGCGGCAAAAGCGCGAAGTGATAGTCCTGGACTAGCACGATCGGCCGCTCGTTGCGAGCCTCGGCAACCACGGTGTCAGCGAATTTGCGGTTGACGGCTTCATAGGCCTCCCAGTCCGACTCGCGAAAGATCGGCCGCGTGAAGGCGATATGGCAGAGCGGCCACAGGCCTTCATTGGCGAATCCGAGATAATAACCTTGATACTCGTCGTCACTGAGCCAGACCCGGCGCAGCGTGTAGGAGGGATGCCCAGGCGGCACTTGCACGCGGTCGTTTCCGTCGACCACCGTCCGGTCGGCGGTGCCGCCGCCATAGGCGATCCAAGTGCCGGCGCAGGCGCGTGTGATCGGCTCCAGCGCCGAGACCAGTCCGCTCGCTGGCACGACAAGCTCGACGCCGCCATCCGTCTCGTTATGAATATAGGGCTCGCGATTGGAGACGACGATCACCTGCGCTTCCGGCAGCTCGTCGGCGAGGATCTTGCGCAGCGTGTCCGGCGACCATGTCACAAGAGCCGCGTCGACCGACTGCCCGTTCTTCTCGAATTCGCGCAGCACCTTTCGCGCCGCCTCGGCGGCAAAGTCGTCCCCGGAACCCGGCATGGCCGATGCCCTCGGGTGATTGCGACGGTACCGGGATATCGAAATGAAAATCGCTAGTGCGGAAAGTCCGAGGCTTGCGAGAATAAGGACCAATAACAGGTCGACGCCATATTGTGTCATTGAAACGCCAGGTTGCCTCCGGCCGTCCGTTCATTGTTTTCGTTCTTGCCGGCCGCAGACGGGCAAGCCGGGTTAGGTTGGGAACGCGCAAACCGGCGATCAGTTCCGATATTTTTCGATTGTTGAACGCAGGGTTGCAGCGCTTTGTTTACGTGCGCACAATGAGCGGCACCTGTCCCTCATGCCGGTCCGACAGGAAGGCGGCGACGCGGTCGCCAACCCGTTGGAAGGTAAGATCGATCGCCCTATCGCCGACCGTGAGATGCCTGATGGTGAGGGTATCGATGCCGATTGGCAGCCTCGGTCGCGTGACGTGCAATTCGCCCTCCCAGCCATCGATCTCCAGGCCAAGGCACGCCTGCATCAGCATGAAGGTGGAGCCGGCCGACCAGGCCTGTGGCAGGCAGGCGACGGGATAGGCGATCGGCGCCTCGCCGGGCGCCCGGGCGAAGCCGCAGAACAGCTCCGGCAGCCGCATGTTGAAATGCACAGCCGACTCGAAAGTGCCACTCATCAGCCGCACCACGCTGTCGCGCTCGCCGTAGCGTGCGAGGCCGACGCCGCATAGCGCCGTATCATGTGGCCAGATCGAGCCGTTATGGTAGGACATCGGGTTGAAAAACACCGCATCGTCGGCGAGCGTCCTCAGCCCCCAACCGGAATGGAAGGAGGCCGACAGCAACTGGTCGGCGACCAGGTTGGCGCGCTCGGGCTGCGGCAACCCGACGAAAAGCAGGTGCCCCGCATTCGATGTGCGCACCTTGCAGGGCTGGCCCTCGCCATCGATGGCCAAGGCGTAGAAATTCATGTCGTCCAGCCAGAAGTCGCGTTCCACGGCGACCCGCATTTCCTCGGCGCGGCCCTCCCAATGCTCGGCATCCGCGAATTCGCCGCGGCGGCGTGCGAGCGCCGCCATGCCGCGGAAGGCGGCAAAGACATAGCCCTGCACCTCGACCAGCGCGATCGGTCCCTTGGGGATACGGCCGTCGGCATGGAAGACCGAATCGAAGCTGTCCTTCCAGCCCTGGTTGGCAAGGCCCGACTCGGCGGCACGCTGGTAAGTGACGAAACCGGTGGCGCGGC
The DNA here is from genome assembly GCF_006440735.1 of Mesorhizobium sp. B2-7-1. Taxonomy (GTDB): domain Bacteria; phylum Pseudomonadota; class Alphaproteobacteria; order Rhizobiales; family Rhizobiaceae; genus Mesorhizobium. Next base: position 87,971 of record NZ_VFUA01000012.1, read on the forward strand.
TCGCCTCATCCGTCCATTCGGCGGCGGCTTTCAGCGAAGGCCAGAGCTTGTCGATGAAGGCCATGTCGCCGGTGCGGTCGGCATAGGCGGAAGCCAGATGGATATAGAGCGGCGTGGTGTCGACGCCACCATAGTAGCGCCCGAAGGGAAGCTCGCGCAGCGCCGCCATCTCGCCCTTGCGCGTCTCATGCATGATCTTGCCGGGCTGGGAATCCCAAAAAGGCGACGTTTCGGTCGCCTGGTGCTCGGCCAGAAAAGCAAGCACCCCGCGCGCCAGGCCGGGATTGAGCCAAAGCATCTGCAGGCTCGAGATCACGCCGTCGCGGCCGAATGCCGTCGAGAACCACGGGATGCCGGCATAGGGATAGGGTCCCGTCGGAAGCTCCGTGGTTAGCAGCGCCACATCGGCGCGGGCGCGCTCGACCCAATCGTTGAAGACGCGGCCCGAGGTGTGCACCGTGGCGCCATGCCTGCGCTTGGCGCGCATGCCGAAGCGGGCGCGTGCCGCCGCGGCGCGGAAACGGTCGCGATCGGGCGGATCGGCGACCTCGGGACCAACCTCGATATAGAGCACTTTTTGACTGCGCTTGGTCACCGCGATGAGGAAATCGGCGCGATTGTCGCTCAACTGGTCGGGCGCCTGCGAAAAGGAGATTGCGGAAAGCCTCGGCAGACCGTCGAGGCCGTCATAGCCGAGCAGCACGGAGGTCTTGTCGGTCTTGGCGACATGCGTCGTGCCGCGCTTCACCCGCGTCGAGCCGCGCACCTCGAACATGTCGCGAAAGTCGGCGGAAAAATGCAGCGAGGCGGTGATGGTCGAATGCTCGCGGCTGTAGTTGGAAAGTGTGATCCGCTCAAACAGCCTGTCCTGCCAGATGAGCCTGACGCGTTCGATGTGGATTGCACCCTGCGGGATATCGCGGCCTGCGGCACTCTGGATCGGCAGGTTGGTGAGGTTGGACGTGAACAGCACATTGTCCTGGCTGAGCGAAGCGCCGAGCAGCGACATCTGCCTGCCGCCGATGGTCAGCCGGAATTCGGAAAGCACGCGGGTGTCGTCGCGGAAGAAGCCGTCACCCGATCCTCTGATGTCGCCATAGGCGTCGGCGACAGCGAAGCAGTCGCCCTGCTTGAGGGCAAAAAGCCGGTGCGGTTCCCGCGGCGCCGTTTCGTCGAGCGTGGAAAGCGCCACGGCGGGATCGAGCTTGCGCTCGTCGAGCTCCGTCATTCGTCACCTCTTCGTTTGCCCCGCCCTGGAGGATGATGCCGAAAAGTGTGAAGCGGTTTTCGGACAACATCATGCTCTATCTCGTAGATTAGCGCTATGAAGGTCAGGAGGCCTTGGCCTCCGGCATGCCGGTCAGACGCATATAGGCAGCAAGATAGTCGCGTGCCATTCTTGTCGCCGAGAACCTCTTCTCGAAGACAGCCCTCACCTGCCGCCGATCCAGATCGAGAAGCGCGGGCATCGACGCGACCGCACCGTCCACGCTGTCCACGACGAAGCCGGTGACGCCATTGTCGACGATCTCCGGCAGAGCGCCCTGGTCCCAGGCAATCACCGGCGTGCCGCAGGCCATGGCCTCGATCGCGACGAGGCCGAACGGCTCCGGCCAGTCGATGGGGAACAAAAGGCCCGCCGCATTGCCGAGAAACCCGGCCTTCTCGTCTTCCGTGATCTCGCCGACATAGTCGATGCGGTCGCCGTCGATGAGCGCCTCGATGTTGTCGCGGAAATAGGCGCGGTCATCGTCGCCGATCTTCGCCGCCAGCTTCAGCTTCAACCCGGACCGTCGCGCGATCTCGATGGCGCGGTCCGGCCGCTTGTCGCGCGACAGGCGTCCGAGGAAGGCGAGATATGGTTCTTCCGCCTGCGGATCATAAGTCGGTTGGTAGGCGTCGAGCGGCAGTCCGTGATGGATGGTGGCCAGCCAGTTCGCGTCGGGCAAGCCGCGCTTCTGGCTGTGCGAAATCGAAATCATCGGGAAACGCGGGAAGCGTTTGTAGGCCGGCGCCAGGTCGACATAGTCGAGCCGGCCATGCGGCGTCGTCACCGTCCGCTCCGCGATCTCTGCGAAGAACGGAAAATGCAGGAAGTGGCTGAGATGGAAATGGATGACGTCGAACTCCCCGGCGCGCTCGCGCACATCGGCAAGCATCGCCAGATGCGCGGCGATCTCCGATTTCTTCGGCCGCGGGTCCAGGCGGATCGCCTGGTCGCGCCCGGCCACCAGCCTGGCCGACGTCTCGCTGTCACCGCTCGCAAAAAGCGTCACGTCGTGCCCGAGCTCGATCAGTGCTTGCGTGATGTAGAAGACGATCCGCTCGGTGCCGCCATAAAGCTTCGGCGGCACGGATTCATAGAGCGGCGCGACATGGGCTATGCGCATCGGATCCCTCGGCTGTTGACGCGAGGCAAAATGCGTCAGCCGCGAGATCGTTCCTGACCAATTGGTCGCGGACACAATTGAGATCCGCTCGAGAGCTTTCAACCTCGCCGCGTTATAAGATGGTGGCGAGCGCAAAATAATTAAATCAACTTGATTTTCTAAAGCGGCTATCTACAGTTTCCGTGATTGGTACCTACCTGATGACCCCCAAGAAAGCCATCTCCGGCACAAATCTCGAGCAGGCGAAATCGCACAACCGCCGCGTGGTGATCGAAGCGATCCGCACCAACGGCGCGTTGTCGCGGGCGGCGATTGCAAGGCTGACGGCGCTGTCGTCGCAGACCATTTCCAACATCGTCGAGGAATTGGAAGCGGCCGGTCTGCTGCGCCCGGAAGCAACGCTGAAAGGCGCGCGCGGCCAACCTGCCGTCCCCTACTCCATCAATCCCGACGGAGGCTATTCGATCGGCCTGCAGCTCGACCACCAGCTTGCCGTCGGCGTCGTCACCGATCTCTCCGGCACGATGCGCGCGCGTATCGAGAGGAGTGTCGACCGGCCAACGCCCGCAGAGGCCATGCCGCTGCTTGCCGCGATCTCGGATGACCTGATCGCAACCTCTCGACTGGCACGGACAAGGCTGCTCGGCATAGGGATGGCGATGCCGGGACCGTTCGACGTCGAAGGCATGACGTCGGTCGGTCCGACGGCCCTTCCCGGCTGGCAGGATTTTCCGGTGGCTGACGAGCTGCAACGGCTGACCGGTATCGCCGTCACCGTCGAGAACGACGCCACCGCGGCGGCAATAGGCGAGCGGCTATATGGCGTTGCCCGCAAGCTCGACAGCTTCGTCTACCTCTTCATCGGGACGGGCCTGGGCGCCGGCCTCTTCCTCAACGGCCATCTCTACAAGGGCTCTCGCCACAATGCCGGCGAGATCGGCCATGTCATCGTGCGGCCGGGCGGCCTGCCCTGCGGCTGCGGCAAGCGCGGCTGCCTGGAGCGCTACGTCTCGCTGCGCGCGGCCTATGACAGGCTCGATTTGCCGGACCCCGACCACGCCTCGCCTGAGCTGCTTGAGAAGCTGTTGGCCAATGGCGACAGTCGTTTCGAGGCCTGGCTCGCCGAGGCGGTCGATCCGTTGCGGCAAGCGATCGACGTCCTGGAAATGGCGCTCGATCCCGAGACCGTCGTGCTCGGCGGCTTCATGCCGCTGCCGGTGATCGAGGCTTTGGCCAGCCGGCTCGAACCGCTCCACCTCTCCGTGAGCGCGACCAGCGCCCGCATGACGCCGCGGGTCCTGGTCGGCGCCGCGGGCAGGGACACCTCCGTCCTTGGCGCCGCGGCCTTGCCGATCTTCTCGGAAACCAACCCGCAATTCGACGTGCTGCAGAAGCCGGTGGGCTGACACATGGCAGTCCGCCCTATCATAAAGTTCCCTGATCCCCTGCTGCGCGCCGTCGCGGAACCCGTCGAACGGTTCGACGTCGAGCTGTTCCGTCTCGCCAGTGATCTTCTCGACACCATGTACGCGGCGCCCGGGATCGGCATCACCGCCCCGCATATCGGGGTTTTGAAACGTGTGGTGGCGATTGAACTGCCTTCGACCTCCAAGCCCGGGATCTTTGTAAATCCGTCGATTGTCGAAGCGTCGAGCGAAATGATCCGTCATACGGAAGGCAGCGTTTCGATGCCTGGTGTGACGGAGGATGTCGAGCGGCACGCCCGCGTCCGGGTTCGTTATCAGGATCTCGAAGGCAAGGAGCAATTCGAGGACGCCGAAGGTCTGCTGGCGGTCTGCCACCAGCATGAGATCGACCAGCTCGACGGGGTCTTCTGGATACACAGGCTGTCGCGCTTGAAGCGCGAGCGCTTGATCAAACGCTACGGCAAACTGCGGGCATCCTAGATCGGCGAGGTCACGACCTCGTCTGGCGACCGGTGACGCGTTCGAGCCCAAGCAGCAGGATGAGCGTCACGGCGACGAGCACCATGGTCAGCGCCGCGCCCGCGAAGACATCGCCGCGATCGGTCAGGCTGAAGATCGATACCGGCAGCGTCACCCAGCCCGGCGGATAGACCATGACGGTGGCGCCAAGCTCGCCCATCGACAGAGCGAAGCTTAGGCCGAAGGCGGCGACCAGATAGGGCGTAAGCAAGGGCAGCGTGACATGCCAAAGCCTATAGGCGGGGCGCGCGCCGAGGCTCGACGCCACCTGCTCGAAATCGGGCGAGAGCCGCGCCAGCCCGGCCGAGACATTGCCGAAAGTGAAGGCCGAGATCAGCACGAAATGCGCGACCATGACGATGGCGATGGTGCCGTTGAGCAGCAGCGGCGGGTGACTGAAGGCCACCAGCAGGCCAAGGCCGACGGACACGGAAGGCACCGCGCTGGGGATGAAGAACAGCACGCCAAGCAACCTGGCCAGCGTGGCGTCCTGGATACGCAGCGCGAGCGCCGCCCAGGTGCCGCTGACCAGCGCCAGCGCGCTGGCCAGGAATCCGGTGACCAGGCTCGCCTTGACCGCCTTCCATGCCGCCCCTTGCGCGACATCGGTGTAGTGCTCGACCGTGAACCCGCTCGGCAGCACGCCGTTCCACTGGTCGGCCAGGCTGGAAAGCAGGATGACGGCGAGCGGGGCGAGGAACAGCACGCCGAACAGCAGCGAGAAGACCAACCAGATCAGCATGCGGCCGGGGCGCGACCAGACCAGCATCTCTATGCTCCCAGCCGGCCGGCTGCGAAGCGGTAGAGGCCGAACAGCCCCAGCGACAGCGCGATGTTGATGACGGCGATGATGCAGGCGACCTGATAGGCCGATTCCTGGATCGCCTTGCTGTAGATCAGCAGCGGCAGCGTGATGACGCCCTTGGCGCCGATGAACAGCACGATGCCGAACTCGTTGACCGTCAACAGCAGGCAAAGGCTGCCGCCGGCGATCAGCGCAGGCACGGCCGCCGGCAGGATCACCTGGCGCACGATGCGGAATGGCCGGGCTCCGAGCACGCTCGCCGCTTCGATCTGGCCACGGTCGACCAGTGAAAATGCGGCGAGCAGCGGGCGCAGCACGAAGGGCGAGTAGACGGTGACCTCGGCCAGCACCACGCCCCAGGTCGAGTAGAGGAAGTTGACCGGCGGCGCCTGCAGCGAGAACACCTCCATCAATCCGGCATTGAGCATGCCGGCTGAGCCGTAGAGGAAGGTGAAGGCGAGCGTCACCAGGAAGGTCGGCAAGGCGATGAAGGTGTCGATCAGCCGGGCGATGACGCCGCTGCCGGGAAACGGCACGAAGGCGAGGATCAGCCCCAGCACCAGCCCGACGACCAGGCAGCCGGCCGTCGCCGCGACCGAAATGGTGATGGTGTTGATGAGCGCGTTGAGGAAGAAGCGCGCATGCAGCACCCGCGCGAATTCGGCGACATTGGCCATGCCGCTGTCGTCGGTGAAAGCCTGCTGGACGATCAGCGCCAGCGGATAGAAGAACAGCAGCGCCAGCAGCGCCGCCGGCGGCACGATCCAGAACCGGCCGGGCATTCTTCTCGCTGCCGGTGTGGCGGAAAGGACGGCGGTGTCAGCCACGGACGTCTTCCGGAACGAGCGAGGTGTCGCCGGGCGTGAAGAACAGCGGCATGGCCGAGCCGCGCTCCGGCAGGCTCATCGGCAGCCTGGTCGCCGAGACGCGCACCGGCGTGCCGTCGACATCGAGCACCAGATGCGTGAGCTCGCCCTGCCAGTGCACTTCCTTCAGCGTGCCGACGATCCTGTTGGTATGTTCCGCGTCGCCGGTGAGGCTGAGATGCTGCGGCCTGATGCACAGAAGGGTCTTGTCGCCGGGCTTCTCGCTGCGTCCCGCGCCGGCAAGCACGGCATCGCCGAGCCTGGCCTTGGCGAGCCCCTTCGGCCCGTCGGCGCCTTCCGCGACCGTGACCGGCAGAAGGTTGGCGCGCCCAAGGAACTCGGCCGTAAAACGGTTGGGCGGCCGGCGGTAGAGCTCGATCGTCGGGCCGTGCGAGGACACCCTTCCGTCGCGCATGATGGCGATCTTGTCGGCAAGCGTCAGCGCTTCGGTCTGGTCGTGGGTGACATAGAGGATCGTCAGGCCCGGCAGGTCGCGATGCAGCTTGGCGATCTCCTCGACCATGTTGCGCCTGATCTGCGCGTCGAGCGCCGAAAGCGGCTCGTCGAGTAGAAGCACGCGCGGCCTGACCGCAAGCGCCCGCGCGATGGCGACACGCTGCTGCTGGCCGCCGGAAAGCTCGCGCGGATAGCGCTTGGCAAAGCCCGACATGCCGACGGTCGCGAGCGAGTCCTTGACGCGCTCGCCGATCAGCGACTTGTCGGCGCCTTGCGCCCTGAGCCCGAAGGCGACGTTGTCCTCGACCCGCATATGCGGGAACAGCGCGTAGTTCTGCACCACCATGCCGAGCCCACGCTCATAGGGCGGGAGATCGGTCACGTCGGTGGCGCCGATGCGGATGCGGCCACTTGCCGGCCGAACGAAACCGGCGACCGCCCTGAGCGCCGTCGTCTTGCCGGAGCCGGAGGGCCCGATCATCGCCAGGATCTCGCCAGGCGCGATGTCGAGCGTCAGCGGATGCAGCACGACATGCGCGCCATAGGCAACGCTGACCTTGTCGAAGTGGACATTGGAGCCGGCGCCGCGAATTTTCGCGGCGTCGACGTCCATGACATTGCTTCCCGTGAAAGCGGGCACCGACATGGCTGCTCCTCCGGATTTGCTCACCAGGAGATCAACTTCCCGTCGCTTCGTTCCACTTCTTGACGTAGTCGGGCAACTTGGTCAGCGCATCGTCCCAGTTCGGCGCCCAGATCGTCACGCCCTTCATTGCCTCCTGCGCCTTGGCGAAATTAGCGTCGTCCGGCTTCACGTCCTTGCGGGCCGGCAGGCCGAGCGCCACCGAGCTTACCGTCGACTGTGCTTCCTTGGCGAGCAGGAACTCGATCAGCTTCTTGCCGTTGTCGCTGTTGGGCGCACCGGTGACCAGGCCGATCTCATAGGGCAGCGCGAAGGTGGAGCGGGCGCCGTCCGGACCCGCGGGCCAGAACACCTTGATGTTCGGATTGTCGGCCATCTGCGACATGTTCATTTGCAGGTCGCCATTGGCGACGTGCAGCTCGCCCTTGTTGACCAGCGCGGTCAGCTTGCCGGTCGAGGCGGACGGGCCGACATTGTTGTCCTGCAGCTTCTTCATGAATTCGAAGCCCGCGTCCTCGCCACCGAAGGCGTGGATGATCTCAAGCATGACGGCGGTGCCGTCGCCGGCCTGGCCGGGCGTCGAATACTGGATCTTGCCCTTGAATTTCGGATCGAGCAGGTCGTTGTAGCTCTTCGGCGCTTCCGACAGCACGGAGGCGTTGTAGATGAAGTTCATGTAGTTGTTGACCAGGGGCCGGTACTTGTCGGTGCCGCCATCGATCTGGTCGGAACCCTCGGGCTTGAAATCCTGCAACAGGCCGTCGGCGGCGGCGCGCTGGATGAAGGGCGGCAGCGTGACGAGAACGTCGGCCTGCGGGTTCGACTTCTCCTTGGCGACGCGTTCGACGACCCCGCCCGAACCGCCTTCGATATACTGCACGGTGATGCCGGTGGCCTTGGTGAAGGCGGCGAACTCGGTCTCGTACCAGCTGCCGTTGCCGTCATGCAGGCCGTCGGCCGAATAGATGGTGACGACGCCGTCGGCAAACGCCGGCGCGACGAGTGCCGATGAGCCCAGCAGCGCAGCGGCGAAGGTCATAGCCACGGTAAGATTTCGCGATTTCATGATCAGTTCCCCTTTATTTATTGAAGGCACAATTTGCGACGCACTCGTAATCGCGTTCCTGGCCCGCTATTGCCTGAGTAGCGCTGGTGCATGTCGTCGTTGTGTCAACTTTGGGGGCACCCAATCGATAAGTAAAATCTATTTATTTTATGATAGACAAATCTCAGCTGATATTTGTCATGGAACTGTCGCACGGGCGTTGCAGGCGCGTTCTCCTACACGCCTGGTTGCGATACCCCGCGGAAATGACGGATTCTTCAGCGGAATTCGACGCCCGTGGTCTGCGCGCGCAAGCGCGGGTCGCGCGAGCGGATCGTCACAGGCCGACCTTCGAGCACCTCGAAACAGCGAGCAAGCGTATCGTCGACGAGCCGGCGCATCGCCTCATGCGTGAAGAAGGTGAGGTGCGGAAACAGGATCACATTGTCGCGATCGAAAAGCGCGCTCATCGGATGGCCGGATTTGGTCAGCGGCTCCAGCGAATAGACGTCGAGCCCGGCTCCGGCGATGCGCCCTGCAACGATCGTCTCGACAAGTGCGGCCTCGTCGATCAGCGCTCCGCGAGACACGTTGATGAGGATCGCCGAAGGCTTCATGCAGACAAGTTCTCGGCCGCCGATCAGGCCGCGCGTCTCATCGTTCAACACGCAGTGGATCGAGACGAAATCGCAGGCGCCGAGCATCGCTTGCAGATCGTCCGCCTTATCGATCCCCGCATCTCTCATCGTCGCGGCATCAACGCCGGGATCGAAGCCGAGCACCCGCGCCCGGAACCCCAGCCCTGCCATGCGCGCCATGCTGCGGCCGATCTTGCCGCAGCCGACCAGCCCAAGCGTCGACCCTGAAATGTCACGCCCCAGCCAGCGCTGCTCCGGCCAGATCCAGCCGTCGCGCGAAACCGCCGCGGTGATCGCCGGCAGCCGCTTCGCCAGCGCGATCATCAGCGCGAAAGCACCCTCGGCAACCGTCTCCTCGGCATATTCAGGAACGTTGACGACCGGAATGCCGCGCCGCATTGCCGCCTGGATATCGATGGCATCGATGCCGACGCCGTATTTGACGATGCCCTTGAGTTTCCGCGCGGCCTCGATGACACGCCCGGTGATCGGCGTGTAGCACATCAAGATGAGATCGGCATCGGCAACCGCCGCCATGAGCTCGGCTTCCGGAATGCCGTCCGGCAGCGTCACGAGTTCGACACCGCGCGCCCTCAAGCCGGCGTCTATGCCCGGGCATTCGAGCTCGCGATCGGTGCGGACCGCCTTCACCGGACTCAGGCCGCCAGCACGGCGGCCTCGACGATGTCGAGCGCCCGGTCGAGATCGGCGCGCGCGATCACCAGCGGCGGCGAAAGGGTCAGCACGTTGCCCTGGCTGATCTTGAAGCTCAGCCCCTGGTCGAGGCAGCGATAGTAGATCTTCTCGGCAAGCGCCCGCGCCGGCGCGCGGCTCGCCTTGTCCTCGACCATCTCGACGCCGAACATCAGTCCCCTGCCCCTGACGTCACCGACGAAAGGCGAGCGCTGCATGAGATCCTGCATGCGACCGAGCGCATGGGCGCCAAGCTCGGCCGACCGCTCGACGAGACCGTCGTCGCGGATGATGGCGATGGTGGTCAACGCGGCGCGCGTGGTGACGGGATTCTTCTCATGCGTATAGTGGCCGATCGCATAGTCGCCGGCGACGTCGAGGTCGCGCCGCGCGATCACCGAAGCGATCGGCAGGATGCCACCGCCGAGCGATTTGCCGAGCACGATGATGTCGGGCGTCACCCCATCATGCTCGGAGGCGAAGAATTTTCCGGTCTTGCCAAGACCGGTCGGGATTTCGTCGAAGATCAGCAGCGTGCCATGCCGGTCGCAGGCTTCGCGCACTGCTTTCCAGAAGCCCGGCGCCGGCACCAGCGGCGTCGCGCGCATCGGCTCGGCGATAAAGGCGGCGAAGTCGCCTTCGCGTCCCAGCACATACGAGATCATGTTGGCGCAGGCGCGTGCCGACTCCTCCAGCGAGTTGGTGCCATACGGGCAATTGTGCGGCGCCCAGGGCGCGACATGCTCGGTGCCGGGCAGCAGCGGCCCGGCGATGCCGGAGCGGAACGTCGCCTCGCCGCCGACGCTGGAAGCGCCGAAGCCGGCGCCGTGGAACGCATCCCAGAAAGACAGCGTCTTGAACCGGCCAGTGGCGGCGCGCGCCAATTTCAGTGACACCTCGATCGCGTCGGACCCGCCGGTCGTGAACAGCACCTTGCCGAGGTCGCCCGGCGCCAGCGCGCGAAGTGTCTCGGCCAGCTCGACCGCCGGCTCGCAGGTGAAGCGGCGCGGCGAGAACGGCAGCTCGTCCATCTGCTTGGCGATGGCTTCCTTGAGCCGCGGATGCCCATAGCCGATATGGTGGACGCTGTTGCCGTGGAAATCCATATAACGGCGTCCGGCCGTGTCCTCGATCCAGATGCCTTCGGCCTTGGCGATGGCCGACACGCAGGGGCTGGAAAGGCTCTGGTGCAGGAAGGCCTCGGCGTCGCGGCGCAAGAGCTCTTGCGACGGCGCGTGACTCTGCTTGGCGCTCCATTCCTGTCGCGCCGCGGCCTTGTTGGATTCGCCTTCGGTATGGACGAGCGTCATTGGCCGAACAACTCCGTTATGGTCTCCTCGCCAAGCCCAAATCCGGTGCTGGCGCCGGTGCCGCTGGTGACGATCACCAGCCGCACGCCTTCGTGCGGGGCGTCGCGCAGCACCGCATTCTTGGCCGAAGCGTAATATCCCGTCCAGCGTGCAAGAACGTTCGGCACCTTGCCGAACAATGTCTTGAACTCATCGAGGATCAATTGGTCGACGGCTTCCGATCCGAACGGATCGAGCGTGAGCCCATAATGATGGGAATCGCCGACGACCAGCGAACCGTCCGCGCTCTGCACGACGATCAGGTGAACGCCGTTGGCCAATGCGGCCCCGCGTTCCTCGCTCAATTTCGCCCGCAACGCGCCGGCTTCCGGCAATGCGGCGAAGCCGCCATAGCGTAACAGGCTGAGGTCGGACATAAGCGCCGACTGGAGCCGGAAGCCCGGGTCGGCGAGGCGCAGCATCTGCAGCTTGCAGCGCTGCACGCCGTGCCTGCCGATCAGTTCCGGATAAAGCGAGCTGAAATCGTCGCCGGGACAGACGACGATCTTTGAAGCGTGAACACGCCCCGCGCTGGTTTCGACGAAGGGCGGCGCGATCTCCGTCACCGACACGCCGGTGCGGAACACGACGCCATGCTTCTCAGCCAGGAACGATGCCAGCCGCGGCAGCACTTCGCGCGACTCCACGCGCAACTCGAACGGGCTGTGGAGCCCGCCGATGATTGCTTTCCCGTCGAGCCCGGCCTGATGCGCGAGCGCCTCACGCGCGGTCAGGAGTTTGCACTCGGCGCCGTGCTCGCCGGATTTGAAGGTCTCGAGCAGCGCAAGCGCTTCCGGCCGCTGCGCCGCGATCAGCTTGCCGCGATGCAGGATTTCGATCCCCGCCTCGTTCGCGAGTTCGAGCCAGATTTCCCGGCTGCGTTCCGCCAGCCGGCGCGACTGGCCCGGCTCCTGTCCGGTGACGACGACGAGGCCGAAATTGCGGATCGAGGCGCCGTTGGCTTTCTGATCGCGATCGATGACGACGACGCGCAGGCCGCGACGCGCGGCTGCCAGCGCATGAGCCAGCCCGATAATGCCGGAGCCGACAATTGCAAGGTCAAAGCTGTCCGTCACGGCACTTACCAGGGCAGGGAGAAGGTCTTGACGTTGGTGTAGCTCTTCATCGCCTCGATGACGCCTTCCTTGTAGCCGTTGCCCGAATCCTTGATACCGCCGAAGGGGCTCATCTCGATGCGGTATCCCGGCACTTCCCAGATGTTGACGGTGCCGACCTTGAGGCCGGTTATGTATTTCTGCATGCGGCGGAAGTCGTTGGTGCAGACGCCCGACGACAGGCCGAACGCCGTCGAATTCGAAAGCGCGATCAACGCCTCGTCATCGTCGGGCGCGCGCACGATCGGCACGATCGGACCGAAAGTCTCTTCCATCACCAGCTCGGATTGATGCGGCACGCGATCGACGACGATCGGCGGCAGCAACGCGCCCTTGCGGCCGGGATTGTAAAGCACCTCGGCGCCCTGCTCGGCCGCCATGTGGACACGGCTTTCGAACAGCGCCGCGGCCTTCTCGTGTACCACCGTGCCGAGCTGCGTGGCCGGATCGCGCGGGTCGCCGAATTTGATGGCCTTTGTCCGCTCCAGCACCATCGGCACGAAGCGGTCGGCGACCTTTTCCTGCACCAGGATGCGTTTCACCGCCGTGCAGCGCTGGCCGGAATTCTTGGTAGCGCCGGCCACCGCAAGGTCGGCCGCCTTCGCCAGATCCTCGTCCGATAGATCGTTGAGGATGATCAGCGGATCGTTGCCGCCAAGCTCCAGCACCTGGCGCTTGTAGCCGGCCTTGGATGCGATCATCTTGCCGACCGGCACGCCACCGGTGAAGGTGATCAGGTCGATGTTGGGATTGGTGATCATCTCGTCGCCGATATCGGCCGGCCATCCGGTGACGACCGACAGCATTTCCGGCGGCAGGCCGGCCTCGTAGAGGATGTCGGCCAGCATCAGCGCCGTGATCGGCGTCAGTTCCGTCGGCTTGACCACGACGCAATTGTTGGTGGCGATCGCCGGCGCCACCTTGTGCGACACCATGTTGAGCGGATGGTTGAACGGCGTGATCGCCGAGATCGCGCTGAGCGGCTCGCGAAGGGTGAAGATCTTGCGCTGCTTGCCGTGCGGGGTGAGATCGCAGGAGAATATCTGCCCGTCGTCCTGGATCGCCAACTGACCGCTAAGGGTAAACACGTCGAAGGCACGTCCCACCTCGTAGAGCGAGTCCTGCTTGGAGATGCCGAGCTCCAGCGTGATGAGATCCGACAGCTCGTCCTTGCGGGCACTTAGCAGCTCGGCGGTCTTGAGCAGGATACGCTGCCGCTCGTAGCGCGTCAGCTTCGGCTGGTAGGCGGCCGCAATCTCGAAGGCGCGCCGCGCATGCTCCGCCCCGCCCGCCGGCACGGTGCCGATGACGGTGTCGTTCCAGGGGAAGCGCACCTCCAGCCTTTGATCGGCGTCGACCTTCTGGCCGGCGATGCGCATCGGCTCGTGGCGGACTTTGATGGCGGGATCGAGTTGGGTCATGGTTAGTTCCATTATTGGACACGTCGCGGGGATCGACCCCCACTCCGGCCCTGCGGGCCACCTCTCCTCCGATCGACGGGGGAGAGGAAATCTTGCGGGGCCAGCGCCCCGTCGTTCTAATTCAACGGCACGGCATTTCGAGCCAAAGACGCTGCCGAATCGACCAAGCGCCTTTCATCTCTCCCGACGA
>NZ_VFUA01000120.1 GCF_006440735.1 Mesorhizobium sp. B2-7-1
TGCCGCCAGAGGTGATGGAGTTCTCGGCGCTCATGCTCGTCTCCTGTTCGGTTCCGATTGGGTTTTGCGTCAGTTGGGCTTTCGCCACCAGGTCGGCAGCTGATAGCCGAATATGGGGGTCTTTTGCGGATGTTCCAGATAGCTCCAGTAAGCGAGCCATTGCTGGGTGTTGTATTGCATCGGCACGATGTAGTTGCCTGAGATCAGCAGCCGGTCGAGCACGCGCACCGCCGCGACATAGTCCTCCTTGGCGCGCGCGTTCAGCATGGCGTCGATCGCGGCGTCGATCGCCGGATCGGCGACGCCGGCGAGATTGAACGATCCATCCGTCTTCGCGGCGACCGATCCCCAGCGGCCGAGCTGCTCGCTGCCGGGCGACAGCGAATTGCTGAAGCCGCTGGTGCCGATCAGCACCTCGAAGTCGAACCGCTGCTTGCGCGACTGGATCTGGTCGCCGTCCAGCGCGCGGATGCCGACATCTATGCCGATCTTCTCCAGCGTACGCTGGTAGACGGCGGCCAGCCGCTCCTCTTCCTGCGACGAGGTCAGGATCTCGAAGCCGAAGGGGTTTCCCTGCGGGTCGAGCATCTTGCCGTCCTGCACGTGAAAGCCGGCGCTCTTCAGCAACTCGAAGGCAGCCTTGAGCACTTTGCGATCCTGGCCCGAACCATCGGTCACGGGTGGGCGCCAGGTGCCGTCCATCACCTCTGGCGGCACGCGGCCGGGATAGGGGGCAAGCAGCGCCTTTTCGCGGTCGTCAGCCGGATGGCCGAGCGCGGACAGCTCGGAATTCTGCCAATAGCTCATGGTGCGGTTGAACTTGCCGCCGAACAGGTTCTTGTTCGCCCATTCGAAGTCGTAGAGCGTGCCGAGCGCGCGGCGCACGAGCGGGTTGGCGAACTTCGGCAGCCTGGTGTTGAACAGGAAGCCGGTGACCACCGGGGGGATGCCGGTATTGAAATATTCTTCCTTCACATCGCCCCGGCGGAAGGCCGGAAAGTCGATGTCGCGCTCACGCTTGACCGGATCGGTCTCGTCATCGAGGGCACAGATTCCTTTCTTGAACGCTTCTGTCTTGGCGTTGGCGTTGAGAAAATATTCGATGGTGATCTGGTCGAAATTGTCGAAGCCGCGTTTCGACGGAATGTCCTTGCCCCAATAGTCCGGGTTGCGCTTGAAGACGATGCGCTGCCCGGGCAGCACCTTGTCCACGGTGTAGGGTCCGCTGCCGATCAATGGCTTCAGCGTGGTCCTGTCGAACGTGTCCTTGTCGAGGGCGTGCTTCGGGACGATCGGCGTCAGCGCGACGATCAGCGGGAATTCGCGGTTGGCCTTGTCGTTGAAGGTAAATTTCACGCTGTGATCGCCGGTCTTCTCCAGCTTGGCGATCATGCTCATGCGGTCGCTGTAGGGCGGGCGGCCCTTGGCGGCGAAGACGTCATAGGTAAACAGCACGTCTTCCGGCGTCACCGGCTGGCCGTCGGACCATTTTGCGTTGGGGTTGAGATGGAACTCGATGCTCTTGCGCTCCGGATCCATGTCGGCGCTGTCGGCAAGCAGCCCATAGAGGCTGAAAGGCTCGTCATAGCTGCGCTGCATCAGCGGCTCGAAGACGAGATTGCCGTAAACGATATCGATCATGCCGCGCGCCGTGGTGCGCAGGCTTTTCAGGATGAAGGGGTTGAGGTTGTCGAAGGAGCCGACGACGCAATAGGTGACGCTTCCACCTTTCGGCGCGTCCGGATTGACGTAGTCGAAATGCTGGTAGTCGGGCGGCAGCGCCGGCTCGCCCTGCATGGCAATGCCGTGCTTCGGCTCCGACTGTGCCGGAAGGAGCGAAAGAGCCAAAAACGAGGTCGCGGCGATCAGCCGAACGAGAACGCGGTCCATGACCGTCTCCTTGCCGGGCGGCTTTGTGATTCGCCATGCACCCTAGAGCATTTCCTTACCTGATTGAATCGGTGCCCGATTGGGAATCGGGTTCAGCCGTTCCAGCGCCGATCGATGCTTGCCCCTGGGACATCAAACCGCGAAGAAATCACGGAAACCGGGCTGGATTCGACGCCGCTGGCAGTGTAACACGCGCTCCGAAGTCATCCTGTTGCCTCATTTGGGCAACAGGTAGCTGGACCACACGGCACGAAGAAGCCGGTCCCCGGGATCATTTGAGAGGAAAGTGCACCATATGACGATCAACGCGTACCGCCTTTCGGTGCTGGCCGCAGGCGTGGTCGGCGTTCTGGGCGCCGGGCTTTTCACCGCCTCGGCCCAACAGCAGCCGCAGATTCCTCAGGGCTGGTTCAAGGCCTGCACCAAGCAGGAAGACGTCGACATCTGCAACGTGCAGAACATCGTCACCGCCGGCAACGGCCAGCTCGTCACCGGCGTCAGCCTGATCGAGCTCAAGGGCAAGGTGAACCGCAAGGTCTTCCAGGTCACGGTCCCGACCGGCCGCCTCGTGCCTCCGGGCATTGCGCTCCAGATCGATGCCGGCAAGGCACAGAAGCTCGACTATGTGATCTGCTTCCCGGATCGTTGCGTGGCGGAAGTGCCGCTGAGCGACCAGCTCGTCGCTTCCTTCAAGAAGGGGCAGGGGATCACGCTCACTTCGATCAACTTCCAGAACCAGCCGAACCCGATCAAGATCGCGCTCACCGGCTTCAGCGGCGCCTATGACGGCCCGCCGCTGCAGCAGTCGGACATCGAGGACCGGCAGAAGAAGCTGCAGGACTTCGTCGCCAAGAACAACCAGGACTTCGCCAAGAAGCTCAAGGACGAGCAGGACAAGGCCAAGACCGCGAACTGATCGCCAGACGCGTTTCTCGGAAAACAAAGCGGGGCATTTGCCCCGCTTTTTTGTTGTCGCCGCGCGCCGCGCTTTGGGCGGCAGCCACTACACTTCAATGCTTCGAATGACGCTTCGGCTCGTAGCGGCCATCCGGCAGCTTATGGAACATCTCGCCGATCTGCGGATGCCGCACCGGCTCGCCCGACCGGTCCTCGAGCAGGTTCTGCTCGGACACATAGGCGATGTACTCGGTCTCCGAATTTTCCGCCAGAAGATGGTAGAAAGGCTGGTCCTTGCGCGGACGCACGTCGGCGGGGATGGCTTCGTACCATTCCTCAGTGTTGGCGAATTCCGGATCGACGTCGAAGATCACGCCGCGGAACGGAAACAGCCTATGGCGAACCACTTGCCCGATCGAGAATTTGGCCGTTTTCATCACGTTCACCACTTAGGGTCCGAGGCGCCTGTCGTGGCTGCGCGCAAGGCGCCTAAGGCCTTGAATTTACACATCACCCGGCCAAAAATCGACCCCGACTTTCGGCTGGTGCCTATTTGGCGCAGACGCGGACGCAATTCAATAGCCAAGTCCTTGACCTTGGCCGAAGCAACGGGTTAGCCCGCGCGGGAGTTTTCCCGCCCGAGCGAAAAATGTCTGACGTCATCGGTCTCGTTCTTCCATTCTTCGGCATGATCTTCGTCGGCTTCGTTGTGGCGCGCATCACCAAGCAGCCGCTTGAGGCGCTCGGCTGGATGAACATTTTCATCGTCTATGTCGCGCTGCCGGCCCTGTTCTTCCAGTTGCTCGCCAAGACGCCGTTCGAGCAATTGACCGAGTGGAGCTTCATCCTTGGCTCGCTCATCGCCACCTACGCGATCTTCACGCTGATGTTCGCCTGGTCGGTCTTCGTTTCCCGCGGCGGCATCGCGCCGGCGACGATCACGGCCCTCGCAGCGGCTTATGGCAACATCGGCTATATGGGACCGGGCCTCGCTTTGCTGGCGTTTGGCGAGCAGGCGGCGGTGCCGGTGGCGCTGATCTTCTGCTTCGAGAACATCGTGCATTTCACCGTCGCGCCGATGATGATGGCGTTGTCGGGCAAGGAGAAGGCACCGCCGCTCCAACTGGCGTTCGGTGTCTTGAAGAAGATCGCGCTGCATCCCTTCATCATCGCGACGGCGCTTGGCGTTGCCGCCGCCTATGTGGAGTTCCGCCCGCCGCTGCCTGTCGATCGCTTCCTGGACTACCTCGCCCGCGCGGCCGCGCCCTGCGCGCTGTTCGCCATGGGGGTGACGCTGGCGCTCAGGCCGCTCAACCGCGTGCCGCACGAGCTGGCGCTGATCGCGGGGCTGAAGCTGATCGTCCATCCGCTGCTTTGCTACGTCGTGCTGAGCTGGATCGGCAATTTCTCGCCGACCTGGGTCTTTTCAGCCATGCTGCTGGCGGCGCTGCCGACGGCGACCAATGTCTTCGTGATCGCGCAGCAATATGACGTGTGGGTGCAGCGGGCTTCGGCCAGCGTGCTGATCACGACATGTTTTTCGGTGGTGACGGTGACCGCGCTGCTCTATGCCATCCGGCACGGAATCCTACCGGCCGACCTCTTTCCTTAAGCCGCCGGCAATGGCGCGAAAACCGCTGCCGGGCCGCAGTCCCTCGCGCATGAAGAAGGCGCGCAGCGGCGCGAGGCCGCCCAGCGCGTTGAGGCCGGCGCTGCGCGCCAATTGCGCCGGCAGCATGTCGGACAAGAGCGACATGTTGAGCAGGTTCACCGCGCCGCTGCGCGCCCATATGTCGGGCCGGCGCCTGGTGTCATAGGCGGCGAGACTCTTGCGCGACCCGGGATCCATGCTGTTTTCACTCGCGATTCCAAGCAGATCGTCGATGTCCCTGATGCCGAGGTTGAGGCCTTGGGCGCCGATCGGCGGAAACACATGCGCCGCCTCGCCGACCAACGCCACGCGGTTTTGCGCGAAGCGGCCGGGCGAGGCCGCCGACAAGGGATAGACCTGCCGGCCCGGCTCGACCGAGACCCGGCCAAGCATCGATTGCATCTGCTCCTCGACACGCTCCGACAGGGTTGCCTCGTCGAGCGCGGCAAGCTCCTGCGCGGTCTGCGGCTTCACCACCCAGACCAGGCTCGAGCGTCTGCCGGGCAGCGGCACCTGCGTGAACGGTCCCGTTTCGGTATGGAACTCGGTCGAAATGAAGCCGTGCTCGCTGCGGTGGCCGAAATTGAGCACGAGCGCAGATTGCGGATAGGGCCGCGCGGAGGCGCGAATGCCGGCGGCTTCGCGCGCCGGGGAGAGGCGTCCGTCGGCGGCGACCGCCAGGCATGCCGAGACTTCGCTGCCGTCGGCCAGCCGCGCATGGGCCTGCTCGGCGTCGAGGCTCCAAGACTCGACGGTGGATTTCAGCCAATGAATCCCGTCATGACCTGAAACGGCCCCGGCGAGGATCGGGATAAGAGCCTTGTTCGGCAAATTGAGCCCGAACTGTTCCTCGCCGATCTCGCTGGCGCGGAAGGTCACGGTTGGACTGCGGATCAGCCGGCGGGTGGCGTCGACGATGCGCATCACCTTGAGCGGGGCGGCCTGCGGCTTCAGTTCGGCAAGGACGCCCAGCCGTTCAAGGACCTTCAGGGCGGGATTCATAAGGGCTGTGGTGCGGCCGTCAGTGGTGTTGGCCTCTGGACCGACCAGCGTCACGCCAAAGCCGGCCTCGGCAAAGCCGAGCGCGGCAATCAGGCCGGCCGGACCGCTGCCGGCAACCAGGATGCGGGCTTTGTCGTTGTGCTCCACGCCAGGCTTCCACAATGCGAGGCGACCCCGTCGGGCCTTTGTCCGGATATAGGGCAGATCAGCCGGCTTGATCAACGTGGCGATTCAGCCCATTCGATTGGCATGAGCGGTGAGCAGCACGATTTCAGCCATCTCGACCGCGCCGGCCGGGCGACGGCGGGCGTGGCGCGCAGCCCGCGCCTTGCGGTCATGCTCACGATCGGCATCAGCGTCGCGCTTGCGTGGCTCCTTCTCGGCGCGATGGCGATCCGCGGCGCCGAAAGCCGACCTGCCGGCGCCCCCGGCGACATGCTGCTGAAAAGCCTGCCGGGCCTGCCGCTGCCGGATTTCCTGGACCGGTTCTTCGCTCTCTGCCTTGCGCCGGCGCCGCTTGCAGGCCTGCAGGCGCCGGCGCTGGTGCTGATGTGGTTCCTGATGGCCGTGGCGACGATGCTGCCTTCGGCGGCGCCGCTGATCCGCACCTATTGCGAAATCGCCGATACGGCGAGGATCAAGGGCGAACCCGTCGTTCATCCGCTGGTGCTTGTCGGCGGATACCTTGCCACATGGCTTGGCGCATCCGTCTGCTTCGCCGCGCTGACGTTCGCGGTCTACGCCTTTGCCGGTTCCGGCCGGATGCTCGACCCAGCCGTCGGACTTGCCGGTGCTGCAGCCCTGCTCGCCGCCGGTCTCTATCAATTCAGCGGCCTCAAACAGGCATGCCTGGAAAAATGCCGCAACCCGTTCTCGATCCTGTTCGCCAACTGGAGCGCGAAACCGGGCCGCATCTTCCGCTTGGGACTGGAGCAGGGCGTCTGGTGCCTCGGTTGCTGCTGGGCGCTGATGCTAGTGATGTTTGCCGTCGGGGCGATGAACGTCTTCTGGATGGCACTGATCGGCCTGTTCACCCTGATCGAAAAACAGACCAGCGGCAGGGTGGCCAGCAGGGTTGCCGGTACGATACTGCTTGTGTGGGCGGCTGCCCTGCTATTAGTTTCGGCGTGAGGGGAGAATTCGATGACCGACCAAAGCTGGGCAATGAAAGGGGAGCTGGTACTCTCCTGCAATTGCACGGTTTTCTGTCCCTGCGTGCTGTCGCTCGGCAGCCATCCGCCGACAGAAGGCTACTGCCAGACCTGGGCGGGTTTTCGCATCGATGCAGGCCATTTCGGCGAAGTCGACCTTTCGGGCCTCAATCTCGGCCTGATCATGGAAATCCCCGGCTATATGAGCCGCGGCAACTGGACGGCCGGCCTGTTCATCGACAAGCGCGCCTCGGTCTATGCAGCGAAGGCGCTGACCAAGATATTCACCGGCAAGGCCGGCGGCACGACATCGCTGCTGTCGATCCTCGTCGGAAAATTCCTCGGCGTCGAGCAGGTGCCGATCACCTATGAGACGCGCGACAAGACGCGCGTCTTCCAGATACCGCGGATTATCGACGGAGCGGTGACGCCAATTCCCGGCAAGGACCGCGAGAAGGATACGGTGATCACCAATTCCGAATATTGGATCGCGCCGGAGATCATCGTGGCGAAGTCCGACAAGAGCAAGATGCGCGCTTTCGGCCGCAACTGGAATTTCGCCGGCCGCTCGGCCGAAATCTGCAAGCTGGACTGGCGGGGACCGTGAGCAAGAGCACAGCGGCCAGGAAAGCGGCAAAGAAGATCGCGGAGCGGATCCCGCTGCCGAAGAAGAAGGTGACGTGGCCGCAGGCGCGCGCGTTCTCCGTCCACCTGCTCACCGCTTCAGGATCGTTCCTCGCCTTCCTGTCGCTGGTGGCGGCGAGCGAGGAACGCTGGACGGCGATGTTCTGGTGGCTGGGGCTGGCGCTGTTCGTCGACGGCATCGACGGCCCGATCGCCAGGAAGCTCGAGGTGAAGGAAATCCTGCCGACATGGTCGGGAGAGCTCCTCGACAACATCATCGATTACGTCACTTACGTGCTCATTCCGGCCTTCGCGCTCTATCAGCGCGGCTTCATGGGCGAGAACCTGTCCTTCCTGTCGGCGGCCATCATCGTGGTCTCCAGCGCGATCTACTATGCCGACACCGGCATGAAAACGAAGGAGAACTTCTTCAAAGGGTTCCCCGTCGTCTGGAACATGGTGGTGTTCACGCTCTTCATCATCGAGCCTGGGCAATGGGTGTCTTTCGCCGTGGTGGTGGTAGCCGGCATTTTGACTTTCGTGCCGATCAATTTCATCCATCCGGTGCGCGTGGTGCGGTTGCGGCCGGTCAATCTCGGCATGACGCTTTTGTGGTGCGCCTTCGGCGCGCTGGCGCTGGCGCAGGCCGCACTTGCCGCCTTCTACGACAAGATCGGCGTGCTGGGAGAGCAGGTCAGCGACTTCACCAAGATCGGCATCACCATCACCGGCCTCTATCTCGCCTGCATCGGTGGCATCATGCAGATGTTTCCCAATCTGGGCGCCAAGAAGTCCTGATCCTGGATCTGGATAATTTTTGGTCGAATGGCCATCCTCGCCTGGCTGTCCATCGGCGCATGACCTTCCGAAACCCTTTCGGAATACATGTTCCAGATCGTGTCCGTACCCTTCAGAGAGTTGAGCGATGTCCAAGGCAATCCGTATCCACGCCAATGGCGGCCCCGAAGTCCTGACCTGTGAAGACGCCGATCCGGGCCAGCCGGGAGAAGGCCAGATCCTGATCCGGCACACGGCGATCGGCCTCAACTTCATCGACGTCTACTACCGCTCCGGGCTTTACCCGCCGCCCGGCGGCTTTCCGCTGATCCCGGGCGGCGAGGCGGCGGGCGTCGTGCTGGCGCTCGGCACGGGCGTCGACTGGCTGAAGCCCGGCGACCGCATCGCCTATGCCGTCAATGTCGGCGCCTATTGCGAGAAGCGGGTGGTCGCCGCCGACCGTGTGGTCAAAGTGCCGGACGGCATCAGCGACGAGCAGGCGGCGGCGATGATGCTGAAGGGCATGACGGCCGAGTACCTCTTGCGCCGTACGTTCCCGGTCAAGGCTGGCGACACGATCCTCTATCACGCGGCCGCAGGCGGCGTCGGCCTGATCCTCGGCCAATGGGCAAAGCATCTTGGCGCGACGGTGATCGGCACGGCCAGCTCCGCCGACAAGATCGAGCTCGCCCGGGCGCATGGCTTCGATCACGTCATCAACTACAAGGAGCAGGACTTCGTTGCCGGCGTTGCGGCGCTCACCGGCGGCAAGAAATGCGATGTTGTTTATGATTCCGTCGGCACTGACACCTTTCCGGCATCGCTCGATTGTCTGCGGCCGCTCGGCATGTTCGTCAGCTTCGGCCAGTCGTCAGGGCCGATCCCGCCTTTCTCGATGTCGCTGCTGGCACAGAAGGGCTCCATCTATGCAACCCGGCCGACGCTGTTCGTCTACAACGCCAGGCGCGAAGACCTTGTGAAGTCGGCGGAAGCGCTTTTCGACGTGGTCAAGAGCGGCGCCGTCGAGATCAAGATCAACCAGCGCTATGCGCTGAAGGACGCGGCAAAGGCGCAAGCTGATCTCGAAGCGCGCAAGACGACGGGAACGACGGTCCTCATTCCCTAGAGCTTTCATCGCTTCACACTTTTCGGCACATATCCTGGCCGACTGCCTTATTTTTCAGCGACTTGCCGTGCCCGAAGGCACGGCTCGCCTGAAAAGCGCTGCGGATTTGCCGTCGTTCCCAAGAGGTCTATCTTAGCCCTTGAGTTTCCGCTGAAATTCTTGAAGCTCTTTCAAGTTGGGTGCTGCTTTCCGATGGGAGCCGGCCGCGCATACCATGCTTTCGGGAACACAGAACATATCCGGGAAACTGGATGGGAGGCACTGTGAGTGCAAATCATGACAGGGCGAACCTGCTCGAGGTTCGTGGCCTAACCAAGATTTTTGGCACGCTGACCGCGTGCGATCACATCGATCTCAATATCGCCAAAGGCGAGATCCACGCGCTGCTCGGCGAGAACGGCGCCGGCAAGTCGACGCTGGTCAAGATGCTGTTCGGATCGCTCGAACCGAATTCGGGCGAGATCTTCTGGGATGGCAGCCCGGTCAAGATCACCAGCCCGGGCGTGGCCAAGAAGCTCGGCATCGGCATGGTGTTCCAGCACTTCTCGCTGTTCGAGGCGCTGACGGCGGCCGAAAACATCGCGCTTTCGCTCAATGACGGTTCGCCGATCAGCACGATTGCCGCCAAAGCGAGGGCGCTATCCTTCAGCTATGGCCTGCCGCTCGATCCGGACTCGCTGGTCGGAGACCTCTCGGTCGGCGAACGCCAGCGCATCGAGATCATCCGCTGCCTCTTGCAGACGCCGCAGCTCATCATCCTCGACGAGCCGACCTCGGTGCTGACGCCGCAGGAGGCCGACAAGCTGTTCGAGACGCTGGAGCGCCTGCGCTCGGAAGGCAAGTCGATCCTCTACATCTCGCACCGGCTGGAAGAGGTCAAACGCATCTGCGACCGCGCCACGGTGCTCCGCCACGGCAAGGTTGTCGGCCACTGCAACCCGCGTGAGGAGACCGCCGCATCGCTTGCCCGCATGATGGTCGGCAGCGAAGTGAAGGCCGTGGTGCGCGCGCCGGCAGACGGCATCGAAACCGCGCCGGCACTCTTGGAAATCCGTAGCCTCAGCCGCAAGCCGGCGACGCCCTTCGCCATCCCGCTCAAGAACATCAACCTCACCGTGCGCGCCGGCGAAGTGATCGGCATCGCCGGTGTCGCCGGCAACGGCCAGGGCGAATTCTTCGAATCCGTCTCCGGCGAAGTGCTGCAGCAGGATGCCGGTTCCGTGCGCATTCGCGGCAAGGACGCCGGGGGTCTTTCGATCACCGGCCGCCGGCTGATGGGAGCCGCCTTCGTGCCGGAAGAGCGCCTCGGCCACGGCGCGGCGCCGCGCATGAAGCTTTCGGAGAACCTGCTTCTGTCCCGCCACGCCACCGACGGCAAGGCTTTCGTCGGCTCGGGCGGCATGGTCAAGAACGGTGCCGTCTACAGCGCCGCCCAGCGCATCATCACCGCCATGGACGTGCGCAAGAGCGCGCCCGATCCCGAAGCGGCCGCGCTTTCGGGTGGCAATCTGCAGAAATTCATCGTCGGCCGCGAACTCGACCGCAAGCCGAGCGTCATGATTGTCAACCAGCCGACCTGGGGCGTCGACGCCGGTGCGGCCGCCCACATCCGCCAGGCCTTGATCGAGCTTGCCCGCAGCGGCTCGGCGGTCCTGGTCATCAGTCAGGACCTCGACGAATTGTTCGAGCTGTCGGATGCGATTGGCGTCATGCACAACGGAGAATTGTCGAAGCCGCTGCCGATCGCCGAGGCGACTTTCGAGAAGATCGGCCTGTTGATGGGCGGCGCCGAGCCCGGCCACGCCGAACACGCAATGGAGGTGGCATGATGCGCATCGAACTCGTCAAACGCCCGCAGCGCTCAGCGCTGTTCTCCATGCTGTCGCCCTTCATCGCCTTCGCGCTGACGATCATTGCCGGCGCCATCATGTTCGCATTGCTCGGCGTCAATCCGCTCAATGCCTTCGAGATCTATTTCGTCGAGCCGATCAGCCAGGTCTGGCAGTTGCATGAGCTGGCGATCAAGGCAGCACCGCTGATCCTGATCGCGGTCGGCCTGTCGGTCTGCTACAAGGCCAACATCTGGAACATCGGCGCCGAAGGCCAGTTCATATTCGGCGCGATCTTCGGCTCGATCATCCCGGTGCTGTTCCCGCAGTTCGAAGGTCCGCTGGTGATCCCGCTGATGCTTCTGCTCGGCATGGTCGGCGGCGCGTTCTACGCCTCCATCCCTGCGTTGTTGAAGACCCGCTTCAGCACCAACGAGATCCTGACCAGCCTGATGCTGGTCTATGTCGCGCAGCTCTTCCTCGACTGGCTGGTGCGCGGTCCATGGCGCGATCCGCAGGGCCATGGCTTTCCGCAGACCATCCAGTTCGGCGAGTCGGCGGTGCTGCCCGAGCTGATGCCCGATGCCGGCCGCGCCAATTGGGGCTTCGTCTTCGCCCTGGTCGCCGCCGTGCTGGTCTGGCTGATGATGAGCCGGATGCTGAAAGGTTTCGAGGTGCGCGTGCTGGGCTCCAGCCCAAGGGCAGGGCGCTTTGCCGGCTTCGGCTTCAACCGGATGGTGTTCTTCACCTTCCTTCTGTCCGGCGCGCTGTCCGGTCTGGCGGGTATCTCGGAAGTGTCCGGCGCCATCGGCCAATTGCAGCCGGTGATCTCGCCCGGTTATGGCTTCACCGCCATCATCGTCGCCTTCCTCGGCAGGCTCAATCCGCTTGGCATCGTCGCCGCGGGCCTTGTGCTGGCGCTGACCTATCTCGGCGGCGAGGCGGTTCAAAGCGCCCTCGGCATTTCCGACAAGGTGGCGCGCGTTTTCCAGGGCATGCTTTTGTTCTTCGTGCTCGGCTGCGACACGCTCATCCATTACCGCATTCGCCTGATCGGCATGGCGCTGACGAAGCCGAACGGCGCGGCGCAGCTCGAAGCGGCGCCCAAGCTCGAGGAGGCCCGCTGATGGACATCACCGTCAACATCCTTTTGACCATCGCGACCGCGGCGACGCCGCTTCTGATCGCGGCGATCGGCGAACTGGTGGTCGAACGCTCCGGCGTGCTCAATCTCGGCGTCGAGGGCATGATGATCATGGGCGCCGTCGGCGGCTTCGGCGCCGGCTACCTCACCGGATCGCCATGGATCGGCCTGCTTGCCGCAATCATCGTCGGCGCGCTGTTCTCGCTGCTGTTCGCCGTCATGACGTTGTCGCTCGCGACCAACCAGGTGGCGACCGGCCTGTCGCTGACGCTGCTCGGCCTCGGCCTGTCGGGCATGATCGGCACCAGCTTCGTCGGTCAGCCAGGCGTCAGATTGCCCAATCTCGATATCCCGGTGATCAGCTCGATCCCGGTGGTGGGCAGGCTGATCTTCGGCCAGGATCCGGTCTTCTACATCTCGATCGCTCTGACCGCGGCGGTGATGTGGTTCCTGTTCAGGACGCGCACCGGCCTGACGCTCCGCTCGATCGGCGACAGCCATACGTCGGCGCATGCGCTTGGCATCAAGGTCATCCGCTACCGCTATCTCGCCGTGATGTTCGGCGGCGCCTGCGCTGGCCTTGCTGGCGGGCATCTGTCGCTGGTCTACACGCCGCAATGGGTGGAGAACATGAGCGCGGGCCGCGGCTGGATCGCGCTGGCGCTGGTGGTGTTCGCTTCCTGGCGCCCGTGGCGGGTGCTGGCCGGCGCCTATATCTTCGGCGCAGTGTGGATCGGCCAGCTTCATGCACAGGCTTTTGGCATTCCTGTGCCTTCGCAGTTTCTTTCTTCGCTGCCCTATCTGGCAACCATCGTGGTTCTCGTTCTAATCTCCCGCAACAAGCGGCTGACGATGATGAACACGCCGGCTTCGTTGGGGCAGCCATTCGTTCCGGATCGTTGACGATAACAAAAAGACGGGAAGCTCCAAGGCTTAACTCAGAGAGGTAACACAATGAAAAAACTGCTTATTGCGTTGATGACCACGACGGCGGCCCTGTCGCTGGCGGTAACCGCCGAGGCCGCCGACAAGCTGAAGGCGTGCTGGGTCTACACGGGTCCGATCGGCGACTTCGGCTACTCCTACCAGCACGACCAGGGCCGCCTCGAGGTCGAAAAGGCGCTGGGCGACAAGGTCGAGACCGCCTATCTCGAAAACGTGTCGGAAGGCCCCGACGCCGATCGCGCTTTCGAGCGCCTGGCGCGCGAGAACTGCAAGATCATCTTCGGCACCTCCTTCGGCTTCATGGATGCCGAAGTGAAGGTCGCCAAGAAGTTCCCGAAGGTGATGTTCGAGCATGCCACCGGCTTCAAGACCGGCGACAATCTCGGCATCTACAATGCCCGCTTCTATGAAGGTCGCTATGTGCTCGGCCAGATCGCGGCCAAGGAATCGAAGAAGGGCCTCGCCGGCTACATCGTCTCCTTCCCGATCCCGGAAGTGGTGATGGGCATCAACTCCTTCATCCTCGGCGCCCAGTCGATCAATCCCGACTTCAAGGTGAAGATCGTGTGGGTGAACTCCTGGTTCGACCCGGGCAAGGAAGCCGACGCCGCCAAGGCGCTGTTCGACCAGGGCGCCGACATCATCGCCCAGCATACCGACTCGACCGCCGCGCTGCAGGTCGCCGAGGAGCGCAAGCTGCACGGCTTCGGCCAATCGTCCGACATGATCAAGTTTGCGCCGAACGCGCAGCTGACCTCGCTGACCGACGAATGGGGCCCGTACTATATCAGCCGCGTCCAGGCCGCGCTCGACGGAACCTGGAAGCCGGACAATGTCTGGCTCGGCATCAAGGACGGCGCGGTCAAGCTCGCGCCCTACACCAACATGCCTGACGACGTGAAGGCGATGGCACAGGCGACCGAGAAGAAGATTGCCGGCGGCTGGAATCCCTTTACCGGACCTGTCTCCAAGCAGGATGGTTCGCCCTGGCTGAAGGACGGCGAGGTCGCCGACGACGGCACGCTGCTCGGCATGAATTTCTACGTCAAGGGCATCGACGACAAGCTGCCCCAGTAGGCGGCAAGTCGCGGAACCGAAACGGAAAAGGGCGCCCGGGGCGCCCTTTTTCTTTGAAGCTGCGTGGGTTCGCGCAGGCTGTCAGACCGCCGAGCCATAAAGGTCATACGCATCCGCGCGGTCGATCTTCACCGTGACGATTTCGCCGGCGCGCAGCGGCCGCCGCGACTGGATGTGCACCGAGCCGTCGATCTCCGGCGCGTCGTATTTGGTGCGGCCTTTGCCGGATATGCCATGCGCCTCATCGATCAGCACCGGCAGGCGCTTGCCGACCTTTTTGGCCAACTGCGCAGCCGAGATCTTCTGCTGGCGCTGCATGAAGCGGTGCCAGCGCGCTTCCTTGATGTCCTGCGGCACCTGCTCCAGTCCGAGGTCGTTGTAGCGCGCGCCCCTGACCGGTTCGTATTTGAAGCAACCGGCGCGATCGATCTTGGCCTCGTCCAGCCAGTCGAGCAGCATCTGAAAATCGTCTTCGGTCTCGCCGGGGAAGCCGACGATGAACGTCGAACGGATGGCGAGGTCGGGGCAGACCTCGCGCCAGCCGCGGATGCGGTCCAGCGTCTTTTCGCCATGCGCGGGCCGGCGCATGTTCTTCAGCACCTGTGGCGAGGCATGCTGGAAGGGGATGTCGAGATAGGGAAGGATCTTTCCCTCCGCCATCAGCGGAATGACGTCGGCGACATGCGGGTAGGGATACACGTAATGCATGCGCACCCAGATGCCGAGCTTGCCTAATTCCTCGGCGAGGTCAAGGAATTTAGCCCGCACCTCACGGTCGCCGAACATCGACGTTTGGTACTTGATGTCGATGCCGTAGGCGCTGGTGTCCTGCGAGATGACGAGGATTTCCTTGACGCCGGCCTTGGCGAGCTTTTCGGCTTCGCGCAGCACGTCCGCGGCAGGGCGCGAGACGAGATCGCCGCGCAGTGCGGGAATGATGCAGAAGGTGCAGCGGTTGTTGCAGCCCTCGGAAATCTTCAGGTAGGCATAGTGGCGCGGCGTCAGCTTCACGCCTTGCGGCGGCAGCAGATCGATGTAGGGATCGTGGCTGGGCGGCGCCGCCTCGTGCACCGCCGCCATCACGCTCTCATAGGCCTGCGGGCCGGTGATCGCCAGCACGTTGGGATGCTTCTCGCGGATCACGTCCGGCTCGGCGCCGAGACAGCCGGTGACGATGACGCGGCCGTTTTCGGAAAGGGCGGAGCCGATGGCGTTGAGCGACTCGTCGCGCGCGGAATCGAGGAAGCCGCAGGTGTTGACGACGACAAGGTCGGCGCCGTCATGCTTGCGCGCGATCTCATAGCCCTCGGCGCGCAGCCGCGTGATGATGCGCTCGGAATCGACGAGCGCCTTCGGGCATCCAAGACTGACGAAACTGACGCGTGGGGCGGACATAGATTTGTTTCCAAGAGATGAGGGCGAGATCGAGAATTGAGCCTTTGGCCCTGAAGATCGATCTAGGGCGTTTCCACCGTTTCACGGAAACGGCGAAACGCTCTATCCCTTTGTTTTAACGCAATTCCGGACGGAAAACCGCTCACACTTTTCCTGGAATTGCTCTAGGTGCGCGGCTTTGAGCCGTTTTCGCGCGGCGCAATAGCACGCTTCGCCTGAGAAGCAAACTGCCTGTCGACCGACCGCTGCTCGCTTGCCTCAGTGGCTGTCCGGCCCGAACAATGGCGCCAGGAAGGCAAAATGGTCTGGAAACTGCTGCACGGCGCCTCCGAGAAGCATGTTCACCGCGACGTAAAGAATGATCAGCAGGCCGATATAGGCGATCCAGCGATACCTGTGCAGCAGGCGCGCGACAAAGGATGCGGCAAAGCCCATCAGCGCGATCGAAAGGGCCAGCCCGATTATCAGTACGGTGGGATGCTTCATGGCGGCGCCGGCCACGGCGAGCACGTTGTCGAGCGACATCGAGACGTCGGCGATGACGATCTGCCAGGCGGCCTGCGAGAAGGTCTTGCGCGCTCCCTTGCCCGCGACGGAACCGTCCTTGTTGTAATCGCTGTTCGACAGCGCTTCGGTCGCGTCGCGCTCGTCGTCATGGCTGACGCGCAGTTCACGCCACATCTTCCAGCACACCCACAGAAGCAAAAGCCCGCCGGCGATAAGCAGCATCGGGCCGATGCTCAGCAGCCATTGCGTGATCAGGGCAAAGATGATGCGCAGGACGGTGGCTGCCGCGATGCCGACCAGGATCGCGCGCTTGCGCTGGTCCGCGGGAAGGCCGGCCGCCGCGAGGCCGATCACAATTGCGTTGTCGCCGGCGAGCGCGAGATCGATTGCGACGACCTGGAGGAGGGCTGAAAGGCCTGCGGCAGTGAATATTTCCATCGACTAGAAATCCTTGCCTGAAATGAACATAGCCCTTTATCCCGACGGGCCTAAAGGCATGGTCCACCGGCGTCAAGGCGCAGGTTTGGACATCGCCGGAAAACAACGCCGCCGGCGCAAGCACTCAAGGATTTGGGGTGGTCGCCGGCAAGGCGGGCAGGCCGAAAAACTAATCGTAGAGATTATATTTGGCCCAGTCGGCTTCCGGGATTTCGTCGCCGATCTTGTAGCGGAACTGCAGCACCTGCATGTGGTCAGGCGCGGTCTGGCATTTGAACTTCAGCCGGTACCATTGGCCCTTGCTGCGGAAGGCGGCGCCAGAGCTCTTGATGGCGTCGGCGCTCATCTGTGGGGTGGCGAAGGCGTAGGCCACGACGCGGTCGGCCTTGTAGTTGCGATCGTCGTGACTGATCCGGTCGAGCACCTCTGCGTCACACCGCTGTTCGAGGCGGGTCTGCGGGTCGAGTTTCATCAGGCCGGCGCGCAACGCATTGTCCATCGCCTTGGCCGGCAAGACCAGCGTCAGAGACGCCAGAACCATCAGGCAGAGCTTCTTCATGGGCGCGAGAAGCAGCATATTTTGTCCGAGAAATCAAATGAACGCTGCTTCACCAAGCGTTGACCACCACGCGACGCGCCGGGGGAGCTTCGGTTCCGACAAATGCACCCATCATGCAACCGCTGGTCGCTGCCATCCGCAGAATCGCTAATAGGCGGGGAATGTCTAGGTGACACAGGGTGCGTCGCGTCGTGCTTTTCCTGCATTCAGGCCATGATATGCCCAGAAAAAGTCACCCCTGAAAACCGCTTCTGGATAGCCATCCGCGGAACGCCTTTCGGCCGAATGGCATATCGGTCGCCTCTTCATTGTCGTAGGGCGTGCGGCAGGAAAAGCCAGAAAATCCAAATGGTTCAATACTTTCCGCGGCGATAGATCGCGAGTCGGATTACTTGATCCTGATAACAAATCCGTGATCTCGACCGCCGGCTTGCAATTGAAGCGAAGTTGACAAGGCGCTTCCCCTGGGTCACGCCATGGCCGGACGGGGACGGGTTGGTCGACCCGGGGGGACTGCGGCAATGGCGAAGATCGAGACGGCCAAGGGGTCGAAGTTCGGCCTGGGACGTGTTTTGCCTAGCCCTCACGCCGGTCCAACAGCAATCGCTGCGCACTCCCTGTTGATTGCCCCAAAGTCAGCGCTGGCCGGCGTCGATAGGCCTTGGGTCTCAACCGCGGCAATGATGATTGTCACTTTGCCTGCTGTCGGCCTGAAGGCTCTGCGACGGTCCGCCCGATCGAGTGTGTTCGGGATGCTCACGGGCACAATGCTGCTTCTGCCTATGGGCAGCGCGTTCGCCGTGGCGGTCAACGACCTAGTGTACAATACCGGCACCCAGCAATTCGAGAAGGTCGTCCAGATCCCGTCGCCGTCCAATGGCTGGGTGGTGACCCAGGGCGCCCCTGACCAAGACGGCAAGCCCACCTTCAACGCCGTCATTGTTTCGCCGCCCGCCGTCGGAAGCTCTTACGTCTCCGGCGGAATAACCTACACGGTCGCGTCCTACACCAAGACGAACGTGAACGGCACCGACTACTACACCGGCATCGTGCTCACGAACGACAAGGACTCCACGACAACCACGCTCACCACCTATCGGGACAACGTTAAGATAGATGGCGGTGGCGCTGGCGCGTCCGGCACCGGCGGCACGGTGACCTCGGGCAACGACGTGCGCTTCGTCGACCGCCAGACCG
This sequence comes from Mesorhizobium sp. B2-7-1, assembly GCF_006440735.1. Lineage (GTDB taxonomy): Bacteria > Pseudomonadota > Alphaproteobacteria > Rhizobiales > Rhizobiaceae > Mesorhizobium. The sequence goes on from NZ_VFUA01000120.1 coordinate 18,210, forward strand.
GCTCCAACGGTTCCGGAGGCTCGAACGCCTATGGCATTGTCATCGATTTCGGCATCCTCGGCAGCCTGACTATTGGCGTGAGCGGCTCGGACGGCCAGCCGGGCGGCAACGGGCCGACGATCAACGACACGCTGGGTTTCGACAAGAGCTACAGTTCCAGCCAGGACGGCAAAGCCGCGGTCGAAATCGTCAGCATTGGTGGCGACGGCGGCAACGGCGGCGACTCCTACGGCAACCAGAAGGCCCGCCAGGGCGGCGCTGCCGGCCAGGGCGGCGACATCACGCTGAACTCGGCGGCGACGATCACCACCGATGCGGTCGGAGCCGACGGCATCTTCGTGATGAGCAAGGGCGGCCAGGGCGGCGCCGGCGGCAATGGCTACATCCTGAGCGAGGGCGGCGCCGGCGGCCCGCCGACGAAAGGCGGCACGGTCATTGTCACCAACAGCGGCCAGATCACCACCAACCAGGACAAGTCCGTCGGCATTTTTGCGCAATCGATCGGCGGCGGCGGCGGCTCGGGCGGCGACAGCTTCGGCATCGTCGGCCAGCCCGGCTCCGCCTCGGCCGGCGGCAATGGCGGCACCGTCACCGTCACCAACACCGGCGTCATCGAGACCAAGGGCGCTCGGTCCTACGGCATCTGGGCGCAGTCGCTCGGCGGCAGCGGCGGCAATGCCGGCGATTCCGGCGGCATCGTCGCGCTTGGCAACAAGCTCGGCTCCGGCGGCGGCACTGGCGACACCGTGACCGTCAACAACAATGGCGGCGGCAACATCACGACCTACGGCGTCGGCGCCTTCGGCATCCTGGCGCAGTCGATCGGCGGTGGCGGCGGCGATGCGGGCGGCGCCGGCGGCCTCGTCGCCATCGGCGGCGATGCCGGCTCCGGCGGCGACGGCAAGACCGTCATCGTCACCAACCACGGGAACGTCACGACACATGGCGGCACGGACACGAGCGTCACGGATCTCGGTCCAACCATCAAGGATGTCGGCGCCGACGCGATCGTGGCGCAATCGATCGGCGGCGGCGGCGGCAACGGCTCGGGCAGCGGCGGCCTGGTCGCCATCGGGGGCGAAGGCGATGCGGGCGGCATGGGCGGATCGGTGACCGTCACCAATGACGGCACGCTCATCACCACCGGACCGAAGGCGCGCGGCATCTATGCCC
>NZ_VFUA01000121.1 GCF_006440735.1 Mesorhizobium sp. B2-7-1
ACCTCCATGATCTCAAGCGGCTTTCCGGCGGCAACGGCTACGGCGGCACGCGTTTTCATGAGGCACTTCCTCCCAAGCGATCTGTAAGTTTTAGCTAACGGCAAGCTGTTTGTGGTGAATGCCGGCCTGCCATCCGTTCGGCGTTACGGGCAAGCTTAGCGAGTTCCGCGCTGGCGGCCAACGTCTCTTGCGACGTTTTTCGGCGCGGTTTCTGCAATCGGGACCGCCCCGGGAAGCCAATCCGCGGGCACTTGAGGCGCGCCGGAATTGTCCATAGAACTGGATCGCTTCGCCGGAGGAACGACATCCGAATGTTCAAGAAGATCCTGATCGCCAATCGCGGCGAGATCGCCTGCCGCGTGATCAAGACGGCACGCAAGATGGGGATTGCCACCGTTGCGGTCTATTCGGATGCCGATCGCGATGCCGTACATGTCGAGATGGCCGACGAGGCGGTGCATGTCGGGCCTTCACCGGCGGCGCAGAGCTACCTGGTCGCCGAGAATATCATCGCCGCCTGCAAGGAGACCGGCGCGGAAGCCGTGCATCCGGGCTATGGCTTCCTGTCCGAGCGCGCGTCTTTCTGCGAGGCGCTGGAGAAGGAAGGCATCGTCTTCATCGGGCCGAAGCCCAAGGCCATCAAGGCGATGGGCGACAAGATCGAATCGAAGAAGTTCGCCAGCCAGGCCAAGGTCTCGACCGTGCCCGGGTGGCTCGGCGTCATCGAAGACCCCGACCATGCCGAACTGATCGCCGGTGAGATCGGCTATCCGGTGATGATCAAGGCCTCGGCCGGCGGCGGCGGCAAGGGCATGCGCATCGCCTGGACCAAATCGGAGGTGCGCGATGGTTTCGAGCGCGCGCGTTCGGAAGCGAAAAGCTCCTTCGGCGACGACCGCGTCTTCATCGAAAAATTCGTCGTCGATCCGCGCCATATCGAAATCCAGGTGCTGGCCGACGCGCATGGCACGGCGCTTTATCTCGGCGAGCGCGAATGCTCGATCCAGCGCCGCAACCAGAAAGTGGTCGAGGAGGCGCCGTCGCCATTCCTCGACGCCAAGACCAGGAAGGCGATGGGCGAGCAGGCGGTGGCCCTGGCCAAGGCCGTCGACTACCAGAGCGCCGGCACCGTCGAGTTCATCGTCGACAAGGACAAGAACTTCTATTTCCTTGAAATGAATACGCGATTGCAGGTCGAGCACCCGGTGACCGAGCTCGTCACCGGCATCGACTTGGTCGAGCAGATGATCCGCGTCGCCGCCGGCGAAAAGCTCGGCATCGGGCAGAGCGACGTGAAGCTCAATGGCTGGGCGGTGGAAAGCCGCCTCTACGCGGAGGATCCTTTCCGCAATTTCCTGCCGTCGATCGGCCGGCTGACGCGTTACCGGCCGCCGGAAGAAGGTACGTTCGGCGACGTCGTGGTTCGCAACGATACCGGCGTCACCGAGGGCTCGGAAATCTCGATGTTCTATGACCCGATGGTGGCGAAGCTCTGCACCTGGGCGCCGACACGGCTCGAGGCGATCGACGCGATGTCGGAGGCGCTCGACAGCTTCGTCGTCGACGGCATCGAGCACAACATCCCGTTCCTTTCGGCGCTGATGCAGCACCCGCGCTGGCGCGAGGGGCGGCTGTCGACCGGCTTCATCGCCGAGGAATATCCGGACGGCTTTGCGCCGGTCGAACCGGATGGCGAGGAGAGGGCGGTGTTCGCCGCCGTCGCAACCGCGATCGAGCTGCTGCGCCGCGACCGGCTCGACCGCCTGAGCGGCCGGCTGGCGCCGCATTCCGGCCATCTCAAGCGCGACTGGGTGGCGAAGGTCGGCGCCGACTATCTTCCGGTCGAAATCGTTGACGGCATGGTTTCCATACCGATGGAGGTCGATCTGTCGATCGACGGCGGCAAGCCGTTGACGGTCGCCTCCGATTGGCGACCGGGCGACGCGCTCTGGCAGGGCACGGTTGGCGGCGACAAGGTCGTTGCACAGATCCGCCCGATGCTGAACGGTTTGCGCATTGCCTGGAAAGGCATGTCGGTGACGGCGCGCGCCATGTTGCCGCGCACCGCCGAGCTCGAAAGGCTGATGCCGGAAAAACTGCCGCCGGACACCTCGAAGATGCTGCTTTGCCCGATGCCCGGCCTCGTCGTCTCGATCGCCGTCGCCGAGGGCCAGGAGGTCAAGGCCGGCGAGACGCTGGCGGTGGTCGAGGCCATGAAGATGGAGAACGTGCTGCGCGCCGAACGCGACCTCACGATAGCCAAGCTCAACGCCAAGCCGGGCGACAGCCTGGCGGTCGATGCCGTGATCATGGAGTTCGCCTAATCGGCTTGCTGTGCACACGTGATCGCTGGACTCGCATCGCAGGCTCCCGGACAATACATCTCACACCGATGTTGAGTCTTTTCGAGCGACACGAAGCCCATGGCGGATGAACGACTTCCACGCGACCCGTTGCAGCGCGAAGCGGCGGTGAAGGCTGCGCGGCCGGAAGCGCCGGCGCGTACTTTCATCCATCTGCGCGTGCATTCGGCCTATTCGCTGCTCGAGGGCGCCTTGCAGCTCGGCGCGATCGTCGGCCACGCCGTCAAGGACGAGGCGCCGGCGATCGCGGTCACCGACACCAACAATCTATTCGGCGCGCTCGAATTCGCCCAGAAGGCGGTCAAGGACGGCATCCAGCCGATCATCGGCTGCCAGATCGACCTGGCCTTTTCCGGTGAGGCGAGCGATGGCCAGCGCGACCGCCGCCGCCTCGGCCCCGAAATGTCGCCGGTCGTGCTGATCGCCGCCAGCGAGGCGGGTTATGCCAATCTCGTGCGGCTGATCAGCAAGGTCTATCTGGAGACGTCGCCCGGCGAGCCGGTGCATCTGACCAGCGCGATGCTGGAGGGCCGCGGCGACGGCCTGATTTGCCTGACCGGGGGGCCGCGCGGCCCGGTCGGCGCCGCTCTGAAGGCCGACCGGCGCGACCTCGCCGAACAGCGGCTGCTGTTCCTCAAAGGCCTGTTCGGCGACAGGCTCTATGTCGAATTGGAACGGGTAGCCGGCTATGACCGGATGGTCGAGAAATCGACGGTCGATTTGGCCTACACGCATGAGCTGCCGCTGGTCGCGACCAACGAGGCTTTCTTCTCAAAACGCGACGACTATGAGGCGCATGACGCGCTGATCGCCATTGCCGAGGGCTCGGTGGTTGCGGCCGACAACCGCCGGCGGCTCACGGCGGACAATTTCCTGCGTAGCCAGGCCGACATGGCACGGCTGTTCTCTGACCTGCCGGAAGCGATCGACAACACGGTCGAGATCGCGATGCGCTGCTCCTATTATCCGAAGAACCGTAACCCGATCCTGCCGCGTTTCACCGGGGGTGATACCGCCGACAAAGACGCGGCGGAAAAGGCCGAGGCGGCCGAGCTTGCCCGCCAGGCGCGCGAAGGGCTGGAAGCGCGGCTTGCCGCGCACGGGCCGACGCCTGGCTACACGGTCGAGCAATATCGCGAGCGGCTCGAATTCGAGCTGGGCATCATCGAGAAGATGAAGTTCCCGGGCTACTTCCTGATCGTGGCCGACTTCATCAAATGGGCGAAGGCGCAAGGCATTCCGGTCGGGCCGGGGCGCGGTTCGGGCGCCGGCTCGCTGGTCGCCTATTCGACCACCATCACCGACATCGACCCGCTGCGCTTCTCGCTGTTGTTCGAGCGCTTCCTCAATCCCGACCGCGTCTCGATGCCGGACTTCGACATCGACTTCTGCCAGGACCGGCGCGAGGAGGTCATCCGCTACGTCCAGCAGAAATACGGCCGCGACCAGGTCGGCCAGATCATCACCTTCGGGACGCTGCAGGCGCGCGCCGTGCTGCGCGACGTCGGCCGCGTGCTGCAGATGCCTTACGGCCAGGTCGACAAGCTCTCCAAAATGGTGCCGCAGAACCCGGCCAACCCGGTCAAGCTGGCGGACGCCATCGCCAACGAGCCGCGCTTCGCCGAAGAGGCGGAGAAAGAGCCGATCGTCCAGACGCTGCTTGACGTGGCGCAGAAGCTCGAAGGCCTCTACCGCCATGCCTCGACGCATGCCGCCGGCATCGTCATCGGCGACCGGCCGCTGTCCGAGTTGGTGCCGATGTACCGCGATCCGCGCTCCGACATGCCGGTCACCCAGTTCAACATGAAATATGTCGAGCAGGCGGGGCTGGTGAAGTTCGACTTCCTCGGCCTGAAGACGCTGACCGTGCTGGAGACCGCGGTGAAGCTGATCCGCCGGCGCGGCGTCGATATCGACCTCGCGACGATCCCGCTCGACGACCCCGATACCTACGCCATGCTGTCGCGCGGCGAGGTGGTCGGCGTGTTCCAGGTTGAAAGCGCCGGCATGCGCAAGGCGCTGATCGGCATGCGGCCTGACTGTATCGAGGACATCATCGCGCTGGTGGCGCTCTACCGCCCCGGCCCGATGGAAAACATCCCGACCTACAACGCCAGAAAGCATGGCGAGGAGGAGATGGCCTCGATCCATCCCAAGATCGACCATCTGGTGAAGGAAACGCAAGGCGTCATCGTCTACCAGGAGCAGGTGATGCAGATCGCGCAGGAGCTTTCCGGCTATTCGCTCGGCGAAGCCGACCTTCTGCGCCGCGCCATGGGCAAGAAGATCCGCGCCGAGATGGACAAGCAGCGCGAGCGCTTCGTCACGGGCGCGGTCGAGCGCGGCGTCTCGAAGCCGCAGGCCGACTTCATCTTCGACCTCCTGGCCAAGTTCGCCGACTACGGCTTCAACAAGTCGCACGCGGCGGCCTATGCGGTCGTTTCCTACCAGACCGCCTATCTCAAGGCGCATTACCCGGTCGAGTTCCTTGCGGCGTCGATGACGCTCGACATGAGCAACACCGACAAGCTGGCCGATTTCCGCCAAGACGCCATGCGTCTCGGCATCGAGGTGGTGGCGCCGTCGGTGATGTCGAGCTTCCGCCCCTTCGAGGTCGGCGAGAACAAGATCTTCTATTCGCTGGCGGCGCTCAAAGGCGTCGGCGACGCGGCGGTCGAGCACATCGTCGCGATGCGCGGCGAGAAGCCGTTCAAGAACCTTGCCGATTTCTGCGAGCGGGTCGATCCGAAGATCGTCGGCAAGCGCGTCTTCGAAAGCCTGATCATGGCCGGCGCGCTCGATTGCTTCGGCCACGACCGCGCCCAGATGATGGCGGGCGTCGAGCGCATGATGGGCCTGGCCTCGCTGGCGCAGCAGAACGCCATCTCCGGCCAGGCCGACATTTTCGGCGCTTCTCTTGGGAGCCAATCGCAGGCGCTCAACCTGCCGCAGACCGATCCGTGGCTTGCCGCGGACAGGCTGCACCGCGAGTTCCAGGTGGTCGGCTTCTACCTCTCGGCGCATCCGCTGGATGAATACAAGGCAGCGCTCCAGAAGATGCGCGTGCAGAACTGGGGTGAATTCTCGGCCGCCGTCAAACGCGGCGCCGCGGCCGGACGCCTAGCCGGCACGGTCACCTCCAAGCAGGAGCGCAAGACCCGCACCGGCAACAGGATGGGCGTGGTGCAGTTTTCCGACACGACGGGGCAGTATGAGGCTGTGCTGTTTTCCGAAGGTCTGGCGCAGTACCGCGACATGCTGGAGCCCGGCAGTTCGGTGGTGATTATGGTTGCAGCCGAAGACAGGCCCGAGGGCGTAAACCTGCGCATTAACTCGGTGCAATCACTGGACGATGAAGCCAGCCGCATCCAGAAAGCGCTGCGCATCTTTGTCAGAGACGATGGACCATCATCAATCATTCAATCGCAGCTCAAACAGCGTGGCGACAGTCAAGTCAGCATCATCGTTCTCAAGGGAGAGGCGCAGGGCGAGGTTGAGATCGGCCTGGGTAATTATCGCGTCTCGCCGCAAATCGCTTCCGCCATGCGTGCGGTGCAGGGCGTGGTGGAAGTGGAATTGGTTTAGCTCAGGGCGTAGCCGCTTCCGCCTCCACCACCCGCGGCGTCTTGCGCTGTAGGTTGAGCAGGTTGCCGGCCAGGATCAGGGCAGCGCCGCCGGCGGTGAAGACGTCGATCTGCTCGTGATAGAGCAGCCAGCCGACCAGCGCCGACAACGGCACGCGCAGGAAATCCATCGGCGAGATGATGGTGGCGTCGGCATGGGTGAGCGCGCGCGCCAGGCAGAAATGCGAGGACATGCCGGTGAAGGCGATGACGAAGATCCATGGCCAGAGCCCGGGCGAGGGGTTGTGCCAGCTGTAGAGAGCCGGGATCAAGCCGACCACCGACTGGATGATCAGCATCCAGAAGATGATGCGCACGACGCTTTCGGTTTTGGTCATCGACTTGACCAGCACCATCGAGATGCCGAAGCAGACCGCGGCGCCCAGGACGACAAGGTGGCCGGGATCCATCGAACCGGCGCTGGGGCGCACGATGACGACCACGCCGATCAGGCCAAGCACGATCGCCGTGAGCCTCGACCGGGACAGCCTTTCCCCCAGAAAGCTGACCGCCAGGATCGCCGTCCAGATCGGCGTGGTGAACTCGATCGAGATCAGCACGGCGAGCGGAATGAGGGTGAGCGCATAGAGCCAGGCGGCCTGGCCGGAATAGTGGATGACGTTGCGGGCGATATGGGCAAACGGGCGCTCGGTGCGCATTGCGGCAAAGCCGCCATTCATCATCACCAGCGGCAAAAGGATGAAGAAACCGATCACCGAGCGCAGTTCCAGCACCTGGAAGACGCTTAGCTCGGCCGTCGTCTCGCGGCCGGCAACCGACATCGCCAGCATCGAGGCGATTGACAGAGCCATCCAGAACGCGGCTTTTGGGATCGAGGGAGCGGGCGCCATTGCCGCTATCTCGCAAGCCGAGGCCCCTGCCGCAACTCATAGTGGCGGCATTCGACTGGGCCAGCGGGTGGCGGTGTCAACAAACCGTCATCGCCGCGGCGGAACCTGACGCCCGGGCACCCGTTGAGTCCGGGCTTTCCGTCGGAAGGCTTATCATCGTGAAAGGGGACGTCTGGATGAAATCGACTGCTGCCTTGCTGGCCGCGGCCTGCCTTTTCTGCTCGACGGGCGCGCATGCCGACGAGGCGGCCTTTCTGCGCTCGCTGCAGGGAAAGTTCTCCGGCAAGGGAACCGTCAGGATCAGAACCAACACGCCGGTGATGAACATCAATTGCACCTTCACCTCGGACGCGACGGCGGACTCGCTGTCGCTCGACGGCACCTGCCGTGCGTTGTTGATCATGTCGCGCGAGATCCGCGCCGACCTGAAGGTCAACGGTGGGAGCTACAGCGGCATCTATATCGGCTCGCGCAGCGGGCCTGCCGGACTCAGCGGAAGCCGCAAGGGCGACGCCATCAATCTCGACATCCACTGGGCGAAAATCGTCAATGGCGACCGCGACGCGGAGCTGACGGTCGAGAAGATCGGGCGGGACAATATGCGCATGACGGTGACCGACATGGATCCGGCGACCGGCAAGATGGTGGTGACAAGCCGGATCGATCTCAAGCGCAGCTGACCTTTGCTTTGACGCAATTCCGGACGGATGGCTACGACGAAGTCGCCGAGCCTAAAGCGCGTCGCGATCTTTCAGATTCGCGCCATGCGCTTTAGGTTTTTGATTTTGCGCATGTCTTTATCCCGAAACCGGTTCCCACTTTCGGGAGGCATGCTTTAACCGCTCACACTTTTCCTGGAATTGCTCCAAATGTCACTCTTCCAGCGGCTCGGGCGGATTGGCGGCGCGGCCCTTGCCGAATGTATAGCCGGTCTCGACGGCTTTCCTGCCGAACTTGTCACGCAATGCGTCCATCGCGCCTTCCGCCAGCGCGCGCTTGCGCGACTGCATGTCGACCAGATCCGGCGGATCGGCCTTTTCGTCGTCGGAGAGGTCGCTGACGCCGATGCCGAGCAGACGGAATCTTGTGCCGTCGGCCTCGCGGCGCAGCAGGTCGAGCCCGGTCTGGAAAATGCGGTCGGCAAGGCGGGTCGGATCGCCGAGCTGGCGGTTGCGGGTGCGGAGCTTGAAATCCTGCGTCTTCAATTTCAGCACCACGGTGCGGCCGGCAATGCCGGATTTCTTCAGCCGCGCCGACACCTTCTCAGACAAGCCGCGCAGCACCGGCACCAGTTCCGCCAGGGCGGCGATGTCGGTGTCGAAGGTGGTCTCGGCCGAAACGCTCTTGGCGTCGCCATCGGGATCGACCGGGCGGTCGTCCTCGCCGCGCGACAGCCTATAGAGCCGGTCGCCCATCGTGCCATAGCGGCGCATCAGGTCGGCGCGCTCCATGCGCTGCAATTGCGCGATCATGCGGATGCCGTCGCGCTCCAGCGTCGCGGCCAGCGCCTTGCCGACGCCCCAGATCATCGTCACCGGCTGCGCGGCGAGGAAGCTTGGCGCCTCGGCTTCGCCGATCACCGAAAAGCCGCGCGGCTTGCGGAAATCCGAGGCGATCTTGGCCAGGAACTTGCAGTAGGAGAGGCCGGCCGAAACAGTGATGCCGAGCTCCTTTTCCACCGTCTGCGCGAAGCGCGCCAGCACCAGCGCCGGCGGCATGCCGTGCAGCCGCTCGGTGCCGGCGAGGTCGAGAAAGGCCTCGTCGATCGACAACGGCTCGACCTGCGGGGTCAAGGCCTGCATCAACGCGCGGACTTCGCGCCCGACGCCGACATATTTTTCCATGTTGGGCGGGATCACCACCGCTTCGGGGCAGAGTTCGAGCGCCTTGAACATCGGCATGGCCGAGCGAACGCCCTGGATTCGGGCGATGTAGCAGGCCGTGGAGACGACGCCGCGCCGGCCGCCGCCGACGATCACCGGCCTGTCCTTCAGCGCCGGGTTGTCGCGCTTTTCGATCGCTGCGTAGAAGGCGTCGCAATCGATGTGGGCGATCCTGAGCCGGTAAAGCTCGGCGTGACGTACGAGGCGTGGGCTGCCACAGCGATCGCAGCGACGCGTCTGCGAGCGCTGGAGAGCCAGGCAGTCACGGCAAAAACCGTGTTCGGGATTGTTGACAGGAGCCGCCATCGCTGCGAACATAAAGAGAACAAACGCAATGGTACGACAGCGCAAGGCTGGCAACAAGCTTAGCCTGGGGAGAACGCATGAGCACGACCATAGCACCGCTGACGCCTGAGCTCTGGCCCGATTTCGAAGACCTCTTCGGCAAGCAGGGCGCCTGCTATGGCTGCTGGTGCACGCATTTCCGGCTGGCGCCGGCGGAGCGCCGCGCCAGCGACAAGGAGCGCAACAAGGACCACATTAAGGCGCGCATCGAGGCAGGTCCGCCGCCGGGGCTTTTGGCGCTGGAGGAGGGCAAGGCCATCGGCTGGATGCAGATCGGTCCGCGCGCCGACGTGCCCGAGTGGAACAATCAGGGCAGGGGCTCGGCGCCGGTCGATGCTGCCGACGCCGGTGACCCGAACGTCTGGGCGATCTCCTGCTTCTTCATTCGCGTCAAGGCGAGGGGCCGCGGCGTCTCGCATCGGCTCGTCGAGGGCGGCATCGCTTTCGCGCGCGAGAACGGCGCGAGGCTGCTGGAAGCCTGCCCGATCGACCTGTCGCGCGATTCGCGCTCGATCGGGCTTTTCGTCGGCTCCTCGCGCGTGTTCGAGAAAGCCGGCTTCGAGAGACTTGTCGAGCGCAAGCCCGGCCGGCCGCTGATGCGGCTGGTGCTTTAGCCGGATGCGCTTTTAGCCTACAGTCGGCGTCTTGCGGCTGTAACGCTTCTTGCCTACCAGAAGCGGATTGTTCGCCTTCCGAGATCACGGAGAACCGACGTGAAGCGTATTTTGCCACTTGCCTTCGCCCTTGCGCTCAGCGCGCCGGCTTTTGCCCAGACCGTCGACAATCAAGGCGCCAAAACGCTGTCCGACAATCTGGCCCGCTATTTCGGCAAGCAGGCGTTCGACAAAGGCGTGCTCAAAGTTTCGGTCGAGGGCGACGCCTACAAGATCGCGCTTGACGTCAAGGCGCTCGTCAATGCTGTGCCCGAGCAGAAGCTCCTGAAATTCGATATGGCGCCCTATGCCTTGATGGTGAAGCCGCGCAGCGACGGGTCCTGGGATGTCTCGTCGAATTTCTCGCAAGGCGCGTCCTTCGAGTTCGATGGGCCGGAAGGCCGTCAGAGCATGGAGTTCACGATCAAGGACGGCAAGCTGACCAGCGTCTACGATCCGGCGCTTGCCGCCTTCACCAACGCCACGAGCTCGTTAGCCGGGATGACCATGACGTCCCGGCAAGCCAAGCAGCAGGCCGACGTCTCGACTGGCGCCGGTACCGCCACCGTCACGGCGACGAAGTCCGCCAATGGCGGCGTCGACTTCACGGCCACGCAAAAAGTCTTGGACTTCGTCGAGAAGATCAAGATCGACGATCCAGACAGCGGAATGAATTTCCCGCTCACCTTGAAAACCCCGGAGCTTTCGGTCGATGCAAGCGGCAAAGGCGTGCACACGAAGCCGCTGCTCGATCTGCTTGCCTTCGCCGTGGCCAACGAGGACGAAGCCAAGCTCAAGGCGAACCAGGCGGAGCTCAAATCGCTCATGCTGGCCGCGCTGCCTGTCTGGGAAAGGATCGACGGCAATTACGGTTTCAAGAATTTCGAGGTGGAGAGCCCTGTCGGCAAGTTCGGGGCGACGCAATTCAGCACCGCTTTCGGCATGGACGGTGTCTCCCAGAACGGCAAGCTGGGCTACTCGATCAAGGCAGCCGGCCTGACAATCCCGCGGCAGACCCTGCCCGAATGGACCGCGCCATTGCTGCCGACCGACGTCGACCTGAACTTCGGAGGCGCCAGTATCGATCTCGATACGATGGCGAAAAAGGCGATCGAAGCCTTTGATCTCAATAAGAATCCGCCGCTTTCGGATGAATTCGGCAAGGCTTTGATCGCCGATTTCAAGGCCAAGAATCCGAAGGTCGTGATCGGGCACAGCACGGTGAAGAACGGCGCCATCGAGGTCGCCATGGAAGGTGAGATGACCTTCCCCGGCGAGAAGCCGGATGCGACCTTGACCGTCGACGTCGTCGGCTACGACAAGATCGTCGATGCCCTGAAGGAAGCGGCCAAGAGCGATGAGCAGATGGCGCAGGCCTTCCCGTTTGCCTTGGCCGTCAAAGGCTTCGGCAAGACGCTGTCGGACGGGCGGCTGGAGTGGATGATCAACACCAAGGCCGATGGGTCCGTCACGGTCAACGGCGCTATGCTCAAGGGGCCGGATGAAGTCCAGGACGACAATTCGGGCGGCGATGACGGCGCGAACGGAACGGATAATTCGACCGGAGGCGACGATTCGGACGGCGGCGACAATGGCGGGGCCGGAGCGAAGCTACAGCCCTGATAGGTTGAGCTAGAGCCCGAGCGCGGCCGCGATCTTCGGGGCCGCCTCGCGCCAGTCTTCGACCGAGATGATGTCTTGCGGCGTCGGCGGCAGGAAGGCGCGCAGCGCGTTATCGGCCATCAGATGGAAGAGGTGGGCATCCGCGACGGAATTGCGCGCCGAGATTAGATTGGAGGGCTGGTCGTCGACGAAGGCGATCGGCCGGCCCTTGACGCCGCGCAATTTCGCAATGGCCGGTCCCTTGGCCATTTCCGTCGTCAGCAGCGGATAATTGAGCCCCAGCGTATCGAGATGCGCTCGGCGCACGGCGCGGTGCTTGTGCGGCATGGCGGTCAGCATGACGATCTCGGCGCCTCGGCCAAGCATTGCGAGCGCGTCCGCGGCGCCGTCGGCGATGCTTTGCCAATCCGCCTGGGCGTCGAAGAATTCCCCCAGGAGCGCCGTCACCTCGGGTTGCTCGATCAACCGGCCGGTTGCCGTCTCGGCGATGTTGCCGGTCAATCGGAAGGAAGCCAGCGTCAGGCCGAAACCGCGCGACTTCAGATAGTGCGGAAACGGCCGGATGAATTCCAGCACGACGTCGTCGACATCGAGCACCAGCAGCGGCCGGTCGTCGGCGGCAAGCTCCTCGATCTGCCGCGCCGTCTCGGGATCGTCGCTCATGTCGAGCGCTCGTGGTCGTCGTTGCCGAGCGGCAGCGCGCGCAGTGCCTTGCCGACGGCGGCAGGCGGCGTGCCGGTTTCCTCGGCGAAGCGCAGCAGCGTCGGCTCGTGCGCCAGGATGAATTGCAGGACGCCGGCAAGGAAGCCAGGCTCCGCGGCGACCTTGCGGATCGACTGCGCATCGATGCCGGTGATCGCCAGGAAGCGGGGTAGAAGTTCCGGATCGGCGGCAACGAAGCCCAGCGCCTTGACGGCAATGGTTTCCGCTTCTTCGCGCATTGACGCTGCGTTCGCCATCATTACCTTTGGAATGGTGGATTTTTTCGAGTCTCCTTCCGCAGTAACGGCAAGCGTCGCTTGCGGCAAGCCTCCGCTCTCTCCCGTACAACGTCCGAAGGTGGAATTGGTGCAGCTTTCCAACCTCCGGTTTCCGTTTCGTCAATCATATTGGGCTAGAGTGGAAAAGGGTTGGGTGCGGTCCGAAGGGGACGCATTGCGACGGCCTTCGGCTTCGAGGGCGGTCGGGACGGGAAACTGATGGCTAAGAAGGTCATGATCGTCGAGGACAATGAGCTCAACATGAAGCTCTTTCGGGACCTCATCGAAGCCAGCGGTTACGACACTGTTCGCACGCGTAACGGGCTGGAGGCGCTGGATCTCGCGCGCCAGCACCGGCCGGACCTGATCCTGATGGACATCCAGCTGCCCGAAGTCTCCGGCCTGGAAGTGACCAAATGGCTGAAGGAAGACGACGAGCTGCATTCGATTCCGGTCATCGCCGTCACCGCCTTCGCCATGAAGGGCGATGAGGAGCGTATCCGCCAGGGCGGCTGCGAGGCCTATATCTCCAAGCCGATCTCGGTGCCGCGCTTCATCGAGACGATCAAATCCTATCTGGGCGACGCCTGATGCCCGAGACCAGCAGAACCGGAGTTTGTTGAGATGACCGCGCGGATCCTCGTCGTCGACGATATCCCCGCCAATGTGCGGCTGCTGGAGGTTCGGCTGCTTGCCGAGTATTTCGAGGTGCTGACAGCCAGCAATGGCCCGGACGCGATCGAGACCTGCGAGAACGGCAAGGTCGACGTGGTGCTGCTCGATGTGATGATGCCGGAAATGGACGGTTTCGAGGTCTGCAAGCGGCTGAAGAGCGATCCGGCGACATCGCATATTCCAGTCGTCATGATCACCGCGCTCGACCAGGTGTCGGACCGGGTGCGCGGCCTCGAGGCAGGCGCGGACGATTTCCTGACCAAGCCGGTCAACGACCTGCAACTGATGACGCGCGTGAAGAGCCTTGTCAGGCTGAAGTCGTTGACTGACGAGCTCAGGCTGCGTGCCTCGACCACGCGCAATATCGGCATCGAGGAGCTTCTGAGCCGCGATTTCGCGACCGAGGACGTCAAGCCGAGGGTGCTGCTTGTCGACGAGCGCAAATCGTCCGTCGAGCGTATCCAGAAGATGCTGCGCAACAGCGCAGAGCTCGATGTCGCAACCGATCCGAATGCGGGGTTCTTCCAGGCGGCCGAGACGCCGTACGAGTGCGTGCTGGTTTCGACCGCCTTCGCCGACTTCGATGCGCTGAGGCTCTGCTCGCAGCTGCGTTCGCTCGACCGCACCCGCTTCCTGCCGATCATGCTGCTCGCCGACGAGGGCGAGGAGGGCCGCATCCTGCGTGGCCTGGAGCTCGGCATCAACGACTACCTGATCCGGCCGATCGACCAGCACGAATTGACGGCGCGGCTGCGCACGCAGGTGCGGCGCAAGCGCTACAACGACCAATTGCGCGCCAGCGTCGCCCAGACGATCGAGATGGCGGTGATCGACGGGCTGACCGGGCTGCACAACCGGCGCTATCTCGACAGCCATCTGCAGACGCTGTTCGATCGCGCCGCGGCGCGGCGGCGGCCGCTGTCGGTGATGATCACCGATCTCGATCGCTTCAAGTCGATCAACGATACGCATGGGCACGACGGCGGCGACGATGTGCTGCGCGAGTTCGCCAGGCGGCTGCGCAAGAATGTGCGCGGCATCGATCTCGCCTGCCGCTTCGGCGGCGAGGAGTTCGTCGTGGTTATGCCCGACACCGACGGTACGGTCGCCGAGAAGGTGGCCGAGCGCATCCGCGCCGAAATCGCTCAGGCGCCTTTTGCCATCGGCAACGACGGCAAGGCGATCGAGGTCACGGTCAGCGTCGGTGTGTCCTCGCTCCTGAAAGGGACCGATAGTGTCGCGGCGCTGATGAAGCGCGCCGACCTGGCGCTCTATGAAGCCAAAAGCGGCGGCCGCAACCGGGTCGTCGCCAAGGCTGCCTGAAGCGCGTCACGATCGTTCAGGTTCGTTCCGCGCGCTTTGAATTTCTGCTTTTGCGCATGTCCTTGTCCCGAAACCGGTTCCCACCGTTGGCAGACATGCTTTGGTAAAGGCGCTAATTCGCAGTCGTCCCAACAGGGTTACGAATTTACCTTAACCCAAGCGATTCGCGAGCGGTGGTTAAGAAATGGTTGATTTTTATAAGGTCTTGCGCAAATCTGCGACACATAGACAGAAGACGAGGCCGGCACGAGGGTAGACTAGCCGGCCCGATCCGAAAAATACCCCATGATGCTCAGGTCCGCCGCATCTCCTGGGTCCGTGGGGTCGGCCGGCCGGCGCTGGCACATAGTGGCCTCCTCGTACCGCTGCCAAACGCCGACCGGCCCCCTTTTCTACAAGAACCGCCATTGGGACCTTGCGCAGACAGCCGCGCAGGGTCCTTTGCCGTCCGGTCTTTCCTCCTGTCGGAAAACGGACTTTCCTGGAGTTGCTCCAAAAACAAAAACGCCGCCCAGAGGGGCGGCGTTTTGATTTCTCGGGATAACCAGATTACTTGATCTTGGTTTCCTTGAACTCGACGTGCTTCTTGGCGACCGGGTCGTACTTGCGGAACGAGAGCTTGTCCGTCTTGGTACGGCTGTTCTTGCTGGTCACGTAGAAGAACCCGGTGTCGGCGGTCGACAGGAGCTTGATCTTGATGTTTGCGGCTTTGGCCATGATGTTCGTCCGTTAATGTTCGTGGAGTTTTGGCCGCTGGAGCACGGGAAAACACCCGGACGCGGGAAACTTGGCGCGACACATAAAGAACGCGCCCGGAAAGTCAAGCCCGAGCGCCTTCCTGTGTCGTAAGCACATGAGTTGTCCGGGTTAGGTAGCACATGAGTTGTCCGGGTTAGGTAGCACATGAGTTGTCCGGTTTTATCGCCAGCGCATGGAGGCTGGGGATGGGACGGACAGTGTGGCTACAGGACCGGAGGATGCAGAAGTTTCGGGACGTTTTGAGCCGCTGGAATGGTGGCGATCTTTCGATGATGGAGGCTGGTGAGCTGCTAGGGATGTCGGAACGCCAGTTCCGCCGGTACCGTGATCGCTACGAAGAGGCTGGGGAGGATGGCTTGCGGGACCGGCGTTTGGGCAAGCTTTCGACACGGCGGGTGCCTGCGGAAGCGATCGAGGAGATGCTGGAGCTTTACCGGAATCGTTACGTTGGCTGGAATGTGAAGCATTTCCACGAGCACCTGATACGCGATCACGATTTCAGCTGGGGCTACACCTTCATCAAGACGCAGTTGCACGCGGCCGGGCTGGTCGAGCGGGCCAAGCGGCGCGGGGCGCATCGACGCAAGCGCGAGAGAAAGCCGTGCGAGGGGATGATGCTGCACCAGGACGGCAGCCGGCATGCCTGGCTGGCTGGCCAGCCGATGCTGGACCTGATCGTGACGATGGACGACGCCACGAGCACGCTCTATTCGGCCTTTCTGGTTGCCGAGGAAGGCACGGCGTCGAGCTTTCAGGGGCTTATGGAGACCTTTGCCGCCAAAGGCCTGCCCTCGAGCCTCTACACCGATCGCGGCAGCCATTACTTCGTGACACTCAGGGCCGGCGAGGCGGTCGACAAGAGCCGGCTGACGCAGGTCGGGCGGGCGCTGCGGCAACTGGGCATCGAGCATATCCCGGCTTATTCGCCTGAAGCCAGGGGGCCGCTCGGAGCGGATGTTCTCCACCTTGCAGGATCGGCTGCCAAAGGAACTGGCGCTGGCCGGCATTGCCGATATCGAGGCCGCCAACCGCTTCATCGCGCAGACCTATCTGCCAGCTCACAACGCCCGCTTCGCTAGGCCGGCCGCGGTCCAGGACAGCGCCTTCGTCGCCGCCGATCCGGCCGTTCTGGCCGAGATCCTGTGCCTCCAGGAAGAGCGCGTCGTTGCCCGCGACAACACCGTCGCCTTCGCACGGCTCAGATTGCAACTGCCGCAAAGTCCGATCCGACACCACTTCGTCAAGGCTACGGTCAAGATCAGGCAATACCCTGATGGCACACTCGCAATCTTCCACGGACCCCGCCGCATTGCGACATACAGCTCAGGAGGCGATCCAATCCTAGAGGGATGCTCAATCGGCAGGGCTGCGTGAACCGCTTCGACGCAAAACTGAAGCGGACAAATGATGTGCTACCAAACCGGACAACTTGATTAGCTACCGACAGCCCGAGCGCCTTCCTGCCTGGTTCGCGACGGCCGATTTCACCGCTTCAAGCGTTCTCTTCGATCCGCTGCCCAGCTTTTCTCCAGTCGCCCGTGGTGTTCCACCAGCGGTTGGGATTGGCGCGATCATCAAGACCCTTGGAACGGCTGGCGAGCAGCGGTTGGATGCGGATGACGGGCTCCTGATAAGAATGGGCCTGGAATATCGCCTCGACGACACGGGCGGCGAGCGCCTGGTCGTCGGCGATCTCGAACGACACTTCGACGGTGCCGGGCCGCCGGCGCAATTCCGTCTCCGCACCAGCGGCGGCGCCTTCGAGCGGCCGGTAGCGCTCGATGCCTTGCGCCGACTGATAGGCGTTGGCGTCATATTTGCCCATGCGCAGCGGCGTGATCGTCACCACCGCCTCCATGATGCGCTCGACATCGGCGGCCGGCGCCTGGAAGGTGACGAGCAGAAGCAACTCCATCCTGAGGGATTTGGTTTCAAAGCCGCTGTCGATCATCGCAATTCTCCTACCTCGCGTTGGAGGCAGGGTATAGCAGGGGTGCTGCTGACACGGTGATGTCAGGATGCCCGGCGCTTCGCCTAGAGAATCCTGCGCACCAGCCTGACCGAGACCAGAACCATGTAGGCGGCGAAGAAAAAGGCCAGCGACCAGCCGAAGCCGGATGGGCCGAAGGCATCCATGCCGATGCCGATCGCCTGCGGGCCAAGCACCATGCCGACGCCGTAGCAAAGCACGAAGGCCGCATTGGCGGAGGCAAGCTCATGGCCGGACAGCTGGGAGCCGAGATGCGCAAGGCCGATCGTGTACATGGCGGCGACGACGCCGCCCCAGACGAACAGGAGAGCCGCCATCAGATGCCAATTCTGCGCGAAGAACGGCATGAAGACGGTGCCGATGAGGCCGACGGTGGCGCAGGCCAGAAGCAGATAGCGGCGGTCGGAAACGCGGTCGCTGATCATGCCGATCGGGATCTGCAGAAGCACATTGCCGAGCCCGATCATGGTCAGCAGCAGCGCCGCGTCGGCCTCCGAATAGCCGATGCGGCTGCCATAGATGGGGAATAGCGCGAAACCGCCGGTCTCGACGGCGCCGAAAACAAGCACGGCAAAGGTCGCCGTCGGCACCAGCCAGATGTAGCGCAGGAAGTGGCTGGTCTCGCTGTCGGCGACGATGGTCGGGCTCTCATTGCGGGCCGCCAGCACCGGGATGGCGGCAAGTGTCACCAGCGCTATCGTGACGCCGAATGGCAGGAAGCCCGTGCTGCCGAGATGGGCGAACAGCCACGGTCCGGCGGCGAAGCCGAGCGATAGCACGGTGGCATAGATGCCAAGCACAAGGCCGCGCCGGTTCGGCGGGGCAGAGGTGCTGATCCAGAATTCCGACAGGATGAACAGCACCGTCAGCGAGATATGCAGGGCGACGCGCAGCGGAAACCACATCCAGAAGTCCGGCGCGAAATGAAAGCCGACGAAGGCGAGCGCGCCGATGGCAATCATCAACAGCA
This sequence comes from Mesorhizobium sp. B2-7-1, assembly GCF_006440735.1. Lineage (GTDB taxonomy): Bacteria > Pseudomonadota > Alphaproteobacteria > Rhizobiales > Rhizobiaceae > Mesorhizobium. The sequence goes on from NZ_VFUA01000121.1 coordinate 18,039, forward strand.
TGGTCCAGGCGACGCCGAGCCGCATGGCAAGCGGCGTGGCCAAAGGCGCCCCGGCAATCGAGGCGAGACCGGCGACAGCGGTGTTGAGGCCGATCATCGAAGCGGAATGGCCGCGGCTTTCCAGAATGACGCTGAGCAGCGGCATGCCGAGGCCGATGGCGATGCCGACGACGCTGATCGAGGAGATCGCCGCGATCATCGGCAGCCAATGTACGCGTTCGTCGCCCTGTTGTTGGGTATCGACCGTCATGGGATCAAAATGCTCTGCTTCTAAAGGACTTCGCGGACAAAGCGGTTGCGGACGAGCCGGAAGAACGGCACGGCGCCCCCCGGCCGCAGCAAGGGATCGTCGGCAAGCCGCCTTTCCAGTTCTTCCAGGATCATGCCGGTGATGTCGGGAATATCGGCCTTGCGGGCAGCTGCGAGCGGCAGCCAGACGAGTTCCTCCAGCTCGTTGGTCGGCCCGCCGTCGGGCAATTCCACGGCGACCTCGTGGCGCCAGGCGCTGAAGAAACGCGTGTCGAAACGGCGCACGCGATTGGGCGGGGTGATGGCGCGGGCGATGAAGCGCAGCACGTCCAGCGACGGGACCACGCCATGGTCCACGAAACCCTGCCAGTCGCGCTTCGGGGTCGAGAAAGCGCCTTTGCGGCCGATCAGCAGGCCGGCTTCCTCATAGGTCTCGCGAATCGCCGACAGGGCGATTGCCCGCGCCCGCGCCGCGCTGGCGCGGCCAGGACCCGAAACCAGCTTTTTCTCTTCCTCGCCGGGCAAAGGGGCGGCGACCGGAATGCGGCTGTCCGCCGGATCGGTGCGGCCGCCGGGAAAGACGAATTTCCCGGGCATGAAGGCGTGACCGGCATGGCGCCGGCCCATCAGCACCAGAACGTCCTTGTCCCTGCGATCGAGCAGAATGAGGGTCGCGGCATCGCGCGGACGCAACGCCCGGCCGCTGCGTACGGCCAGGCCCTTATCGAGCTTGTCGACATCCGCCTTGGTCATTCGTTCCA
>NZ_VFUA01000122.1 GCF_006440735.1 Mesorhizobium sp. B2-7-1
GCGCCGGCCTATGTGTTCCTGGCCTCGCCGCAATGCTCGAGCTACATCACCGGCGAGATCCTGCCGATCATCGGGGGTTACTGACTTATCAGGAGGATCCCATGAAGAAAGCGCTTCTCATCGTAGCCTTCACGCTGATTCCTATGCAGCCGGCGTCGGCGCAGACGGCCGCCCAGCCGAAGGACCAGTTGACGCAGAACTGCCAGGTCAAGCCCGACGCTAACGACCAACAGCAAAAGCCGAAGCAAGAGGCCGACACGGATCAATTGTCGAAACAGCTCGGCAATTGCGGCGGCGTGCTGAAGCCACCGCCGACCGGTGACCAGAACGCAACGACGCCGCCATCGACCGGCAACGACATGCCGGTGATCAAGCCGGGCGAGGTGCCGCCGCAGACGGGTCAATGAGACCCGCATCTTCGATGATGAGTGTCAGTGCTTCCGCTTCCCGCTCTCGGCCGGCTTGACGGCCGGGGCATGGGCCTCGCGGATCAAGTGCAAAGCCTCGTCGCGGGTGAGGCCGCATTTGCGGGCAAAATAAGCCGCCTCCTGGATTTCGGCGCGGGAGGCTGCCGCAATGCCGGAAGCGGCCTGTCTGTTTTTCTTCTTGGCCATCGGTTCACCGTGCCATGAATCAGTTAGTCAGCTAAATATATATCCATTATCCTTCATTGCAAATTCCGACGATGAACCCGCTCAAAATCGTTCGAACCGCCGCTCCACCTCGCGGGCGAATTTTTTCCGCTCCTCGCGGGTGATGCTCTCGACCGAATATTTCGCCAGATACAGGTGTTTCTCCGTGCGTCCGCACATGGATTTCAAGCCGCGCAAAAGCACCTTTCTGCCCGGGTCCCGCATGTAGAGCCTGGTGTACCACCATGGCGAGCCGAAGTTGGTGACCACGCCCATCCGGCGGATGTTCACAAGCGCCGGCTTGATCGTGCCGCCATCCGCCGGCAGCTCGAAGGCAACGCCCGGCCGCCACACGCGGTCGAAATATCCCTTGAGCATGGCGGGCATGCCCGACCACCAGGTCGGGAAGAAGAACACGCACGCTTCGGCCCATTGCAGCGCGTCGATATAGACCTGCAGATCCGCCGGCGCGGGCGACGGACCGGCGTGGCCCTTCAACTCCTCGACCTGCATGACGGGGTCGAATTGCATGGCATAGAGATCGAAGTCGACGACCTCGTCGCCCCTGGCCTTGAGGACCTCCACGACGCGCCGGTGAAGCGACGCCAGGTAGCTGTCCTGCGCCGGATGCGCGTAGACGACATTGACCTTCATCGCATGCCCCCACGCGCCTCTGATCCCGCCCCGAGGCTAGTTGAACGCCGTTGCTTTGCCTAGGCTTGAGCACGGGTCGTCCGCGGCCAAGCGTCGACAGACGGACGGAACCATCGCGCCGGCACCGGGTTGTGCTCAGCGGGCCGCGTCAGCCGGACCTGGTGGCAAAGAGAACAGGGCTGGTTTCTCCGGCTTCACGCCCTGGCCAACGAAAAGGCAGTCGAGCTCTTGTCCCACCCGGCCCGCTCCATATTGGGCCTGGGCAGGAAATGGCAGAACAGACGCGATCCGACAAAGCCGGCATTCAGCTATGGTCGATCCGCCCCGGAAATAGGTGAGGGGACGATGCCGCGCTGGCTCGACGAAGGCTGGATACTGCTCAAGGAAAGCGTCACCGGCTACATCACTGACAATGCGCTGAGCCACGGCGCTGCTATCGCCTTCTACGCCACGACGTCGCTGGCGCCGATCCTTCTGATCGTGGTGGCGATCGCCGGCGTCGTCATCGGCAATGATGCGGCCCAGATCGCGCTGTCGGCAGAGATTTCGGGCGTGATGGGGCCGCAAAGCGCCGACCTGCTGAAGGCCACGGTCGAGAGCGCCGCGCATCGCTGGTCGAGCACGCTTGCAGCGCTGATCGGACTGGTGACGCTTTTTGTCACCGCGTCGGGCGTCTTCGGCGAGATGCAGCAGTCGCTCAACGAAATCTGGAAGGTGAAGCCCGACGGGGTGTCGCTGTCGCGCCTGGTGCGGGCGAGGGCGGCGAGCCTCGGCCTTGTGGCGGCCCTCGGCTTCCTGCTTCTGGTATCGCTGGCGGCAAGCACCGCCATCGCGGCGCTGGGCGAAATGATCAATCGTGGCCTTCCGTTCGGGGAACTGATCGTCAGCGCCATCAACACGATCGTCTCCTTCGTGCTGATCGCCCTGCTGTTCGCCGCGATTTACAAGATCCTGCCGGATCGCACGCTCAAATGGCGCGACGTCGGCATCGGCGCGCTGGTCACCGCGCTGCTGTTTACCATCGGCAAGTCGCTGATCGGCTGGTATATTGGCACCAGCGCCATCGCCACCTCCTACGGCGCCGCCGGCGCGCTGATGGTGGTGCTGGTCTGGGTTTATTACTCGGCGCAGATATTTCTCTTCGGCGCGGAAATCACGCGCGCCTATTCGGTGCGGAGCGGCAGCCGGCGCGACCTCGCGCCGGTCGTGGCAGACGCAAACGACCGGGCCGCGCCGCGCCATCCCGAAGAAATAGCCAAACCCGAGGCGATGATGCCGGCCAACACTAGCGATGTCGGCATGGCGGCGTCTCGGCCAGCGGCACCCGGCGGCGAGATCGTCGGATGGATCGTCCTCAGCAGCCTGATCACTCTGCTTGTCACGCGGGTCTTGCGCCGCGAAGGCTAATACCAACCTCGGGCGCCTTACCGCCGCTCTTCTTGCCGTTTCTCGATTTCGTAGGAAAGCCAACGACAGAACATGCCGATAATCGATGTTGCGGCTCCGCCGAGCAGACAGGCCATCAGCAACGTTTTCGATGCGCTGTCCCAACTGACGACAGCCAGCAAAGTCACGCTCACCGTCGAGATCAGATAGCCTGTGCCTTTGAGGAGATGAAGTGACGATCTGGTCATGCTCGCCCGCCTTCCAGATGGAACAATTGACCCTGACCGAGGTTCCACGGGCGCGGTCCCTCCAAGGTAGCTGCAACTGCGGATATGTCCGGTCGGGCCTGCGCTTTGCAAAAGGCGCGGGCGCCTCGGCGGGCTGCTACAGGTGCGGGCAGCCGCCCACGCTCTCAACAAATGACGTCGCTTTTGCCGGGGTTGGGAGCATAATGATGAAGTCGTCTCCATCTTGCGCGGCAAGGAGACGCTTGAAAGTCAATCCCGGTGCTTTCGCCCATCCCCTGTGGGAGGAAGCCATGTGCTCCGACATTTCCCAGTCCATGCCTCCCAACTCCGTCCTCGTCTACGAAAATATGGGCGAGTGGTTCGTCGTCCTTGTCAGGGACGGAAGGGAGAACGTTTCATCATTTGAGCTGGAATCCTTCGCGACGGCCTTCGCTCACGGACAATAGCTGGGCATGGGCTTGAAAGCCGAAGCCAACCGCGGGGGCCCCGGTGACGATCACCGGGGCCCCCGGACCTGAGCAATCTAGAGGCAGGTTGCTATGCGGCTTCGGCCGCGACATTGACTGCTGACTCAGCCAACTGGGTGAGCGCTGCGTCCGTTTCCTTTTCTTCGTTCAGGGTCTTGTCGAGCAAGGTGACGGCTTCGGTCAGGCCGAGCTCCTGCGCCCAGGTCCTGAGCGTGCCGTAGCGCGAAATCTCATAGTGCTCGACGGCTTGAGCGGCGGCCAGCAGGCCTGCGTCGAGCGAAGGCGAGCCCTTATACTCGTCCATGATCTCGGCGCCCTCCTCGGTGATGCCCATGATGGCGGCACAAGTCTTGCCGACTGGCTTCTTGTCGATCACCTCGAAAACCTCTTCGAGACGCGCGACATGTTCTTCGGTCTGGTCGCGATGCTTCTCGAAGGCCATCTTCAAGGCGTCGTCCTGGGCGGCCTTGGCCATTTTGGGCAGCGTCGCCAGGATCTTCTTCTCGGCGAAGTAGATGTCCTTCAGCGTGTCGTGGAAAAGTTCGTTGAGGCCCTTGTTGGAGGCCGCTTTCGTCGTCGCCATATCTGCATCTCCTGGTGAGGTTGGATCATCACCAACACCGCCCGACTGAACTTGTTCCGGAAAGAATTTTACGCGGCGGTCCCGCCACAAACATCAATTGTTATTGATCTGGTTCTCCTATGGAGCCGGGGCTGGCAGTAAGGCGGTGCCGCGGCCTCTTTATAGGGACTACTATAGAACCACTGCGCTGCGAGACCCACCGACGAGGCTGCCATTGTCAATGTCGATAGCCAGCCAAGTGCGCGCAGCCAGCCTTGCATTGGGAACTCCCCCATTACGTCCCTGCGGGCGGCCATCAGCATCATGACCACCATGACGGGGACCGCGCACACGCCGTTGATCACGGCGCTCCAGTAAAGCGCCTCGATCGGGTCTATCGGTGTGAACATGATCCCGGTGCCGAGGACGGTCGCGGCGGTGAGCGTCGCGTAGAACGCTACGGCTTCCTTCGGCTTGCGCTGCAGCCCGACCGGCCAGCGCAGCGCCTCGCCGACGGCGAAGGCCGCCGAACCCGCCAGCACCGGCACGGCCAGAAGCCCGGTGCCGATGATTCCGGCCGAGAAGACGATGAAGGCGAATTTTCCGGCCGCCGGCTCCAGCGCCTTTGCCGCGTCGGTGGACGAAGCGATGTCCGTCACTCCTGCCTTGTGGAGCGTGGCTGCCGTAGTGAAGATGATCGCGATGGCGATCAGATTCGAAAAGGCCATTCCGACCAGCGTGTCGGCGCGTATCCGCCGGAAGGCTCTGGACGCCTGCCACGGCGCCCACCTCAGTGGCCTGGCGGTTGGCTTGAGCTCTTCCTCTTCAACCTCCTGCGAGGCTTGCCAGAAAAACAGATAAGGCGAGATCGTCGTGCCGAGGATTGCCAGCAGCGTGGTGAAGAAGGCGCCGCTCCATTCAATGTGCGGAACGAACAGCCCTTTGGCCGCGTCCACCCAGGGCACATTCGCGGCTAACATCGCGGCAACATAGGCGAACAGGCTCAAGGTGGTCCATTTGAGGACTTTCACATAGCGGGTGTAGTCGAGGAAGACGATCGCGCTGATACAGACGACCGCGAAAGCGATCACATAGAGCGGGCTCGGCCCGCCAACGAGCAACTTCAACGCATCTGCCATGGCGCTGAGATCGGCGCCAATATTTATCACGTTGGCGACGAACAGCAGCGTGACGACCGCGTAAAGCAGCGAGGGCGGATAGTGCCGGGTGAGGTTGCCGGAAATGCCCTTGCCCGTGGTGCGTCCGATACGGGCGGCGATCTCCTGGATCGCGGCCATTAGTGGAAAGGTGAACAACATGACCCAGCCGATGTTGAAGCCGAGCTGGGCGCCGGCCTGGCTGTAAGTTCCGATGCCGGAGGGATCGTCATCGGACGCACCGGTGATGAAGCCCGGCCCGATCGTGCGAAGGAACCTCTGGAACGGGCCCTTTGCCAGTGTGTTGCTTTGTTCTCTCTCGACCTGGGAACCGACCTCGGTCATTGCCGGCTCTTCCAGGTGCGCTCGAGCAGGAAAGAAGCGGCCGTCAGGGCGACGAGTTGCGCTAGAGGCTGGACGAGGCTGTTCCGCATAAATGAGCACCCGTTAATGAAGGCATGAGGTAACTGGCGGGCATGACGTCGGTTCCATCAGGATCACCTTGGCATCTTGGCCAGACCGTCATTCAGTCCGAGTTTTGCCTCGGTCGTGCCATCTAGCCCCTGCGGCCCACGACCTTGAATTCGAAGACACCGGGACGCAGCCGCGTCGGCGGCTTGTCGGTCAGCTCGATGACCCGGATCCATTTGTCGGCGTCGCCACGCAGCGTGACCTCGGCGCCGAGCGCCTTTCGGGCAGCCTCATAGGGCGCCATTGCCTCGACGGCATGGCTTGCAAGGACGGTCTCGCCGTCCAATTCCTCGACGCGATAGGCCCTCATTGCGCCCGGGTCCCCCGCAGCCATGCGAGTTTGACCGACAACGCGTTGCGTTGAAACTACATTTGATATGAGGGGTCGCTAATTTGTCACGAATTGCAACGACCAGGTCGCGCATCGCTATTCTTGGCTCTAAGTCTCATCGGATGCCGAGAAAGCCGAGAATGGCAATGACGATGACGATCGCTCCTACGAGCCAGATGATGTGTTCATGTCTTCTCTCCCGGTTCTTGACGATGCTCTGCCTATTGCAGGTTTCGCCTTTGACCAACGGGAGGGAGTTGCTAACGCTCCAGGTATAGGCCCACGGTCTCGGGCATCCTTGACCGAAGTCCTAACGGTGACTTGCATGTCGCCCAGAATGCGCAGCGATTTGGAATATGACCGGCATCCAAGAGACGATTGCAAGCTCCCCGACGCGTCCCGACGGGCCGACCGTCCTTACACGGCAACATCAAGTGACGCTCGCCCCAAGTGTGGGGCGGGCGTTTAGCGCTCTTTCCAAACGGGCGCTCAATTATTGCCGGCGAGGTCCCTGGTCGCCTTGCAGAATTCATCGTGGGACTTCGCGATGGTTTCGTCTGCGCAGTCCTTTTTCATGGATGCGCGATCCTCTTCGGTGAGCGCCATCCAGGCTTTCTTGAACTCATCGCCGGACCTCATGGTTTTCATGCCGGCGTCGGTAAAGAAAGGCGACATTTTCTGAGGATCGTCCAGCGCAGAGGTTCCGGTGCCCGCGCCCGCAAATGCCGAGCCTGTCATGACCGAAATCGTGAAGGCACTCATCAAGATCACTTTGGCTTTCATGGTACTCTTCTCCCTGATTAATCTGGAAAATATGTAGAGAGATAGCGCCCTTAGAACAAAATAGTTCCAGCAAGGATGCGAAAAACAAAGGAGGCCGCCGGGTATTATTCCCATTGCTTGCCTGACGCGCGGCGGTCGTAGCTGGCTGGTTTTTCGCAGTTTCACCGACGTCGGAAAAGAGGGTGATGATTTGACCCGCGAGATTCCCGATCAGCGCGGCTCGCGCGTCATCGAGAGATAGGTCGGGTCGAACTCGGCGATCTGCTGCAGCTTCTGCCAGTCGAGGATCGTCACCGTATGGTTTGCCCAGGCGATCACGCCGCTGTTGCGCAGCGCGCTGATGACACGGTTCATATGCACCACCGACAGGCCGAGCACGTCGGCGAGCTCGGCTTGCGAAACAGGCAAATGGAAACTCATGCCGTTGGTGCGCTTCACCACCTGCAGCCTGACGAAAAGCTCGCAGAACAGATGCGCCAGATGGGAGACTTTCGAGCGCCGCCCCATGGCGACGATCCATTCGCGGTGGATGGCGCCGTCGATCAGCGTGTCGAGCCACAGAAGCCGTGTCAGGTGAGGCGCCCGCTCGGTGATGCTGCGCAGCTTCGAATGGTCGGCCAGGATGACGCGGCAGGGCGAGAGCGCGATGACGCCGTGGTCCATGGTCTTCAAAAGGAAGGCATAGAGGTCGACGAAATCGCCTGGAACCTGCAGCGAGGTGAATTGCCGGCCGCCATCGGCAAGCACCTTGTAGCGCGCGGCGAGGCCGTCGAGGATGAGCGTGCTGTAGGCCGGGCGCGATCCGGACGCGACGATGTCCTGTCCGGCGGCGAAGCTGCGCTCGCCCGCCATCAAATTGCCGAGCAAGGATTGCTCCTCGTCCGATAGGCTATCGTGCTGGCCGAGATTCAGGAAAAGCGATTCAAGCATTCATGTCTTCCATGAGCGGGCCTAGCGGCGCGGTCATAGCGGATGTCACAACTGATTCAAAACAGGCGCGATTGACGAGGTATGGGGTTGTTAGACAGTCCGCGCTAACATTTGATAACTTGGTGCTTTTTCCCCCGCGAAATGCCGGGGAACGTGTTTCGGCCAGGCATCGGCGCATGGTTGGCGCCGCCGGATCGCCCAACGCCTCCCGTTTCCCGATGTCATGCCTTTCTGGAAGCGACGCAAGGTGGCGCGCCAGGAGCGTCGCAAAGGCAGACCGAATCCGGATACTCCTGCACGCCGGCGCTGTCGAACTGTGGCGCCCGGCCGAGGGACAGCATGTCGGCTTCATTGGCTCCCGAACATCGCGCGGCGGCGGATTTCGTTGCCGCATCCTATCGTCCAGAGCGCGACGAGACCGGGTTGGAGGCGATCGAGAAGGCGGCCGACCGGGTGCTCGAGGAAACCGGCATCCGCTTCCTCGACGATCCGCAGACCATCGACGTTCTGAAACAGGCCGGGGGCGTGGCGACCAGCGATGTCGTGCGCCTGGATGGGGCCGAGCTGCGCCGCATCATACGGCAGCATGCGCCGGCAAAGTTCCTGCTGCGCGGCAGGAACCCGACACGGGACACGATGGTCGGCGAAGACGCGGCGCCGGTCTTCGCGCCGATCTACGGCGCGCCCAATGTCGTGCTCGACAATGCGGTAAGGGTGGCCGGCAGCCGGCGGATCTATGGCGAGCTCGTCGCCGCCGCGCATGCCGCGCCGGGGCTCACCAACACCGGGCAGATGATTTGCGTCATGGAGGACGTCGCGGAGAACCGGCGGCCGCTGGAGATGCTGCTTGCGCATCTTAGCCATTCCGACAAGCCGTTCATGGGCAGCATCGCCTCGCCGGCGGCCGCCGAGGCGGTGATCGACATGACCGCCGCGGCGGCCGGGCGGGCGGCGGCGCCCGGCCAATGCAACCTTGTCCACCTGATCAACGCGACGCCGCCGCTCACCTATTGGCCGAACCCGTTGAAGTGCCTGCGGGCGATCGCGCTGAAGGGCGAGGCGAGCATGGTGTCGTCCTACATGATGATGGGCGCGACGGCCCCCGTGACCGTCGCCGGCGCGCTGATCCAGGGCTATGCCGAGGTGCTGGCCGGGCTTGCGCTGGCGCAGCTGTGGCGCCCGGGCGCGCCGGTGGTGATGGGCATCCTCGCCTATCCGTTCGACATGCGCCGGATGCTGCCCAACTTCGGCGACCCGGCCTCGCAGCTTGTACAGTTCTACGCGGCGGAACTTGGCAGGCGGCTCGGCGTGCCGGTGCGGGGCGACGGCGCCGTCACCTCGGCCAAGATCGACGATGCGCAATCCGGCGCCGAAGGCGGCAGGGTGCTTTCGGCGGCGCTGGCCTCGGGCGCGCATTTCATCCTCCATGCCGCCGGCTGGCTGGAGCAGGGCCGCACGGTGTCGCTGGAAAAATTCCACCGCGATGCCGCAGCGCTGGCGGAACTCGGCCATGGCAAGCCTGCCGAGTCGCCGATGCCGCTGGACCGGGAGATCGAGATGGAGATACGCGGCCGCATCGCGCAATCCTGAACGGCTCACGCAAAAAAGGGCGCCGCCGCGAGGCAACGCCCTTGTTTCGGGGAGCCGGCTGCTACCAGCCTTGCATGCTGTACCAGTCGTCGACGTCGCGGCGCACGCGGTCCTTCTCGAGGCCGTAGCGTTCCTGGATCTTGCCTTCGAGCTGGTCGCGCTTTCCCGCGATGCGGTCGAGGTCGTCGTCGGTGAGCTTGCCCCACTGTTCCTTGACCTTGCCCTTCACCTGCTTCCAATTGCCTTCGACGCGGTTCCAATCCATTGCCGGACCTCCTGTTGGACACTGAGGGCTAACGGCAGCGCGGTCGCGAGGTTCCTGCCGGAATGCATTTCTCCGGCGATATCGGTCGCCAGGTCCATGACTTGGTGAGGCTTCATCTAAACGTCATGATGAACCGGCAAATTAGCAAGCGCTGAACCAGAAACCTCCGGTCGGCATGTTCCCAAGACCTCTCTTGCCCGGTTCCTGGCCGGGCTTCTTTTTAGGTGCCTGCGCTTGCTTGGAACGGATGGCGCCGATGGCCATGGCGCGCCCTCAAAAATTCGGGAGCGGTGGAACATTCGCCCGGTGCCGATGTTCTTGAATGCAGATGGCGCGCAGCCCCGCTCCCCCGCGAAAAGCGCGTCATCGGACCGGGCTCAGGCCCGAGCAAGCCCGCCTCGGCCGTCCCTCGCCGGGGCGGGCTCCATTTGACGAGATCGGAAGGACCATGCTCCATCAGGCAGCGAAGATCGCAGAGCAGGCCCATCGCGGCCAGAAGGACAAAACCGGCAGACCCTATATCGAGCATCTGAGGCGTGTCGCCGATGCGGTCGAGACGCTGGATGAAAAGACGGTCGCCTACCTGCATGACGTCGTCGAGAAAGGCGAGGGCTGGAGCCTGGACCGGCTGCATGATGCCGGCTTCGGCCTGCCGGTGGTGGCGGCGGTCGACGCGCTGACGAGGCGCATGGACGAAGGCGAGGAGGGCTTCCTTTGCCGCGCCGTTTCGAGCGAGCTTGCGTTGCCAGTGAAGCTAGCCGATCTCCGCGACAATCTCTGGCAGGCGCACCAGGCGGGAGTGGCGCCTGGGAAATACGAAGCCGGCCTTGCCATACTCGACCGGCTGGATTCCAGGGACTGAGCTTGGACTTAATCTCGGGGTGGGGGAGCGATCAACTTGGCTTCACGGACGAGCGAACCCCAGTCCAGGCCGATGAGGTAGACGAGTTCAAGCGCCTGCGCCTCGCTGACGCCCGTTTCCTGCACCAGGCGTTTCACCACATCGTCCAGGGTTGGATTGTCATCCTTATCGGCCATTGCTGCCCAATCACGAAACCAACGCGTCATCGTATCCAGGAAACCAACGCTTTGGCGGATCGGCCGTTCCAGCCCGGGATCTAAAGCAGCGTTTTGGAAGTGTTATCCCACGAGGCCTTGCCGATGGCGAAACTAAGCATTATATATGGCGAATCGATCTTGCTGAAAGAACGTTGTTTTCGCGCAGAACTGCGCTCTTACGATCTTCCCTCTCAATTTCGAAGATTGCGTCGCTGGGCGGTTGCCGGGCGCGCATAATTTTGCGTCGATTTGTAAGGAGGTCGCAATGACTACAGGAACGGTGAAGTTTTTCAATTCCACCAAGGGTTTCGGCTTTATCGAGCAGGGCGGTGGCCAGCCGGACGTGTTCGTTCATATCTCGGCCGTGGAGCGTGCAGGAATGCGCTCTCTCGTCGAAGGCCAGAAGGTCAGCTTCGACATCGTGAAGGATGCTCGCAGCGGCAAAAGTTCGGCTGAGAATCTGCAAGCCGCCTGATTGCAGCGCCTCGCGGTCCTTTGACCACGGATGTACTGGCATAGGCCGCAGAGGCGCGTTGGAGAGGGTCGGGCTATGCCCGGCCTTTTTTGATTGAGGAGAAGACAATGAAGTCCCTATCTGACAGCGGCCTGTTCAAGCAGGTCCCATCCCGCACGGAAGCCAAGACCGACACGACCTCCCGCGTCGCTCGGCAAATCCTCGACCTGGAAGCGGCGGCGAGGGCCGTCAAGACCGAGAGGCTGCGCGCCGCCAGACTGGCGCAGGAAGCCGAAGCGCCGGTGGCGCCGCCGAAGAAAACCGCCGCCAAGCGTCCAAAGAAGGGGTGAGCGGCACCGCGACGTCGTTTCCGGAGGGGCGCGGCATTACAGTTTCAAATGCAGCACGTCGACGGTGATATCGCCACCGGACGTGCGCCCATCCAGCATCTTTTCGAGGTCGTTGCGATTGTCGGGCCACAGCACCTCTGGCAAGTCCAGCGCCGCCAGAGCGCGCTCGTCGAACTCGATCGGGGCTCCGTAGAGCTGCGCGATCTCCATCACCAGGCCTTCAATGTCCTCGCGGGCGATATTCTCCGCCACGTTCTTCAGCCTGATTTCTTCCGACAATCCGATGATGTTGACGATGCCGTTGGTCCGCAAAGCGTGCTGGACCTTGTAGTGTGCGTCATCGCGCAGCCGGCTGGAAAATCGTCGTAACATTGGAAAACCCTCCTTTCGTGGATGGTTTGTCCCTCTGATCAGAACCATATGCCTCCAGCCGGACAATAGCAATTCACAAATGTTAAAAAACATAAATAAATCAATAAGTTACAATAAGGCAACAAATGCTGCTTCTCGGCATGATGGGGATCGTTAGCGTGCCTCACTATTCACGTCTTGACCGTTCTTGACGTTTTATGGCGCGAACCCTACTTCTACTCACAGTGAGACAGTTACTCATTTGCCTCACCGGTTGTCTTGAGGGTGGCAAGAGATGGCGGAGCTCGAACGGCCGCAAAGGCTGCAGATCATGCTGACGGAAGAGGAATTGGCGGCCTTGGAGAACTGGCGCTTCGAGAAGCGCATGCCGAGCCGTTCGGCGGCAGTGCGAGAACTGTTGCGTCGCGGGCTCGCGGCGGAAGGTTTCCTGCAGGCCGAGACTGGCGCGAAATCGCAGGATTTCGGCGTGATAGCGCCGGACAAAAATCCAGACGGCAGCCCCACCAGCTCGAAGCTGTGAGATGCGATCCCGCCCTCGACAAATTGCCTTGATCCCAGCCGGCTCTAGTTACCGTCCATGAACAAATCAGGGGGGACTTTCCGACAGGATCTGAATGCCGACGCGCGTCTCGCGGCGATCGTCGATTCCTCCTATGACGCCATCATCGGCAAGAACCTGAACAGCATCATCACCGACTGGAATCACGCTGCCGAGCGGATGTTCGGCTACAGCGCCGAGGAGGCCATCGGCCAGTCGATCCTGATGCTGATCCCTGAGCATATGCAGGGCGAGGAAGTCGAGATCATCGCCCGCATTCGCGCCGGTGATCGAATCCCCAGCTTCGAGACCACAAGGAGGCGCAAGGACGGATCGCTGATCGCCGTTTCACTGACCATATCGCCGATCAAGAACAGCGCCGGCGAGATCGTCGGCGCCTCCAAAATCGCCCGCGACATCAGCGCCGCGAAGGAAAGCGAGCGCCGCATCCGGCTTTTGATGCGCGAGGTCAACCACCGGGTGAAGAACCAGTTCGCGGTGATCCTGTCGATGGTCAGAGAGACCAGCAAGCGCTCGACCGATCCGGGCGAGTTCGAGCAGATGATCCGCGCTCGCATCATGGCGCTGTCGCGGTCGCACGATTTGCTTGTCACCTCGGAATGGGCCGGCGCCAGCCTTTTCGACCTGATCCAGGAGCATTTGAAGCCGTTCGGCCACGAGGAACGCATCTCGCTTTCCGGGCCGCTGCTTACGCTGCAGTCGAATGCGGTGCAGAATCTCGGCATGGCCTTCCATGAGCTCGGCACCAACTCGTCCAAATATGGTGCGTTGGCCTCGGAGGGCGGTCGTATCGAAATCACCTGGAAGGTGGAGACCGGCCCGGAAGCGCAGCGGCGCTTCCATCTTCTGTGGCACGAGACTTCCGGGCCGACGGCCGCCGGCGTCGCGCAGAAGACAGGTGAGCGCAAGGATGCCGGCGAGCGCAAGGGTTTCGGCACGGTGGTGCTGCAGCGGGTGGCGCCGCAGTCGCTGAGCGGTTCCTCCACCCTCGAACGCTCGCCCGGCAGCGTGAAATGGGCGCTCGACGCGCCGCTCGAGGCGATCGTGGTGCCGCAGCTCGGCACCGACACCGACTTCAGCGTTTGAGGGACTTGTCTCGGATCTGCGAGGCTACCGAACCCCGCGTCGGCTGCCAGGACCATGCGTCCGGTGCGTGCCGGTTTCGCCCGGCGCGACTTGGGTCGGCACGCCGTCGACCTCATCGTGCATCGGCATTGGCGTGACTGCGCCGGCTGCGCGCGGACGATGCCATTTTCCAATAGCCCCAAAGCTCGACCACGAACCTGACGATCGTGAGCACAATCATGCCGAGCGCGGTGAGTCTCGCCATCGAGCGCAGGTAAGGAGGCGCCGGGCAGGATGCAAGCAAACTGCCGCCCTGCGCCTCCTTGCGGCGCCGTAAAAGCGTAATTACATCAACGGTGAGCGTGCGATGTCCACGCGGATGCAGTTGCTTTGGTCAAGCTTCATCAATGGAGGTTGTCATGGCAAGCAAACTGATGGAAGCAAGAAAGAGCCTGGACTGGGTCACCCTGGTCCTCGCGATTTGCCTGTTCATCTCACCTTGGGTCATCGGATTCACCGCGGCGATGGCGCCTGCGTGGAACGCCTGGATTGTCGGCGTTCTCCTCGGCGCTCTGGCCTTGGCCATGCTTTCGGTGTTCGCCGAGTGGGAAGAGTGGGTAAGTCTGGTCCTCGGGCTCTGGCTGATCGTGTCACCCTGGCTGCTGGGCTTTGCGGCTGACACGCATGTCATGGCCACGCATGTCGTGCTCGGCGTGCTGGTGGTCGCGGCATCGGCCTGGGCCGTCTGGGACTTCCGTCATCCCCACGCGCATGCGTGAGCGGTGATCGAGCGGGAGCCCGCCGCGCAAGCGGCGAGCTCCTGATGTTGCGATATCGGAGCATCGGGCTGGACGGTCATTGCGGCGTCTTCACGCAATTGCTGCAACCGGAAACCTTTTCGTGCATTCTTGGGAATGGCCTCGATGTTCAATCCCGACACCCCCGCCAAATGCTGCTCCTATTGCGGCGGCCGCGACCATGATTTCGAGGAATGCCCGAAGCGCAAGGCCGACGCCGAGAAGGAGGCGGCGCAGAGACCTCAGTCCAGCGGACGAAAGCTTTTCGTCGAATTAACCGCCGCGCCATTTAGTCTTTTCGCGGCAAGATACATCAACGCGGAAGCAGCACGTCTCCTGTCCCATCCGGCGGCCTCGGCTTGATCCAGCAGATTGTCCGTTGCAGCAGCCAACGCGTCTTGGCAGTCGCTGTCGTAGCGAGCAGCGTTTGCCTCAAGGGACGGAGATTTAATCGCGAGTTCATTTGCCATGGAAATTGCTCGACTTTGACGGAAATAGCTTAGGCAGGGTAAAGGCGGCGTTGGTCGCCGCCTCACCCAATTTTAGACGTGCGACGGCCGCGCCTTCCAATAAGGCGGCGGCATATTTCCATCCTCGATAAGGATGTCCTTCTTCCTGGCAAAGGCAGCGAAGATTCCCCTGGCCGTCTCCGCGTCGATATCGCCGACCAGCGCCGCTCTGCACGCGCGGATAGCGGCTTTCTGTTCGGGGCTGTTGCCGCACCAATCGGTGGCAAACTGGTATGCGTCAACCACGGTGTTGAGCTGACGGGGAAATCCCATGCCGACCCAAACCCTGATCGGATTTTCGAATGGCTTTGAAAGCATGTCGAACCTCCATCACCAGATTTCAGACGGCTAGCCCGCCACGGCCGCCGACGCTGGTCATCCATGGCGGCGGTGCGCTCAGCCCTTCGAGAATCTTTGCTGATTTTGCGAAACCGCAGAAGGCGTCTCTCGCGGCGCTTCGTGGGTAGTCGCTGTCGAATGCCCTTTGACAGGCTCGCAGCGCCGTGTCGTAAATCAGGCCGCGCCTATTCTTCGGCCATTCGTAGAGAAATTCCAGGGCGTCTTCGATGCATGCGATTTCTTGGATGAAGTTGCTTCCGCTCTTAACGAAAACAGGGCTGTCGAACATCCGGTCGTTCATAAGATCCTCCAAATCGAACGAACAATCGAGTATCAGGAGAGCCGGGACCTACAGCGCCGTCCCTAGCCTAACGGCGATATGGGTTTGAGGATTTTTGTCGTCAAGAGTGTTCGCGAAAGCGTCTTTCCATGGTCTCGCTAGAACCAGACCTGTCGGCAATCCGCTAGGTCGCCTCGTCGACCAGCGGCGTTTGCCGTTTGGGTGGCACATAGCGTCACCAGCCTCAGAGTGTCGGCATCCACCGTAACCGGCGGGCACCCAGGCCTGACTTTTTCTGGGATGGTCGAAGAACGCCTTTGATCCGGTCTATAGTCGCGACGGGGGTGCGCGGGTGGCGGACATCATCTCAATCGGAACAGGCGCGGAGCCTGCTGGACGGCTGTCGGCGGGGCGCTTGCGGTTGGTCGCCTTCACGGCGATCGCCGCGTTCATGGTCGCTGGTCCGGCCGCGGAGCAAATCTTCGGGGTGCAGACGCCGTGGCTGCGCTCCTGGACCATGTTCAGCGCGATCGGGCTGGGCGTCATCGACGCTTCCTTCGAGATCCGCCGGCCGGACGGCCCGCTTGTCCCGCTCGACCGGTTCGAGTTGCTCGGCGCTCCTCGCAACGGCAGGCTGAAGCGGATCGAGAGTTCTGAGGAACTGGCTTCAGTCATCAAGCGGCTCTGTATAGCCGCCGGGCAGGGCGCCGACATCCGTGTCCGCGCCCGACAGGGCACGCGCAGCGGCTGGCAGACCATCCATACCGATGCCCAAAATGCCTGCGCGGACTGACGCCGCGGCCGACTGGCTGGCCGTGCGTCCAACACATGCCATGGCGGCGCGCTTCGTCGACTGGGCGGTCGATACGGAGGGATCGTCGCGCTCGTCGGCATTGATCCGCATCGGCCTGGCCATGCTGTTCTGGTCGCGCTGGGCGGGCGAGTTGCTGCTTTACAGGGATCAATCGCCGGCCGGGCTGTTTCTGGCGGCCAACTTCTTCGTCGCCACAATGCTGCTCTTCGTCGGCTATCACAGCCGCGTCGCCGCTGTCTGGGCCGGGTCGGTCGGGCTGGCCATGTATTATTACTTCGGCTTCCAGCTAGGCCGCGAGCCCTGGACCCACCACCATGCCTATCTGCTCGCCGTCGCGGCACTTCTGATCGCGCTTACCCCCTGCGGCCGCTCCTATTCGCTGGACCGCTACCTGGCGGTGGCGCATGCCGAGCGCATGGGCGTTCCGCCGCCGGCCGAGCGCGGCAATCTGTGGGGGCTGCGGCTGATCGTGGCGCAGCTCTCGGTGCTCTATTTCTTTGCCGCCTTCGACAAGTCGAGCCATGCCTTTCTGAGCGGCGCGCGGATCGAGCAGATCTTCCTCTGGTTCTACGATGGTTCGGATTATCCGGCCGGCCTTGCCTTGCCCGCCACGATCGTATCCTTCGGCGTGGTCGGGCTCGAATATGGCCTTGCCTTCGGCCTGCCGTTTCGCGCGACGAGGCGCTATCTAGTCCTGCCGGGCTTGGCCTTTCACGCCATCATCTATCTGACGCTGCCGGTCTATACGTTCAGCGCCACCATGGCGTTGCTTTATCTCGCCTATTTCGATGCCGATGCGGTCGACAGGGTCATCGCGCGGCTCCAGGGGATCGGATCGGCAGGGATTGCCAGAGAGGAAATTTCGTGAGGCCAGGTTTGTTGTTTTCGGGCGACGCTGTCATCGCGGCGGCCATCGGTTTGGCCATGGCCTGCGGCGCGGCGCATGCCGGCAGCGCGCAGGACTATTATCCCAGGCGCGCATGGGACGCCTTCAACGGCGGCCAGATGAACACGTCGATCCTGGTGTTCCGCGACCGCAACAGGAACGGCATCTACGATCTCGGCGACCGGCCGATGCCGCATGTGGCCGTCGAGCTCGGCAAGCCCAATGGCGACACCATCATGCGATGGACCAATGTCAGCGGCTTTGCCAATTTCCGGATGTCGGTTCTCCAGCGCAATCTCGAGGTCGTCGATCCCGGGCATTATTCGTTCCGGGTCGTGCCGCCGCCAGGCTTTTCCGTCACCACCGCGAACGCATCGCAGGATAGCGATTATGTGGCTTCACCCGGCACGCCGGGCGACATGATCGCGACGCGCACGACGCATCCGGTCGGGCTTGCGGCAGACCTGACGATCAGCGGCGCGGCAGCCGCCGGGGCACGGATTTCCCTTACGGGCCCGAACGGCGCCACCGCCGCGGCCACGGTCGACCCGGATGGGCGCTTCAGCGCGCCCATGACATCAGGCGAGTGGCTGGTCGAGGTTTCGGCCGACGGGGCGACCGAGCGGCGCAAGATCGTGGTCGGCGAGGCGCCGGTCGTGCTCTCCGCGTTTTCGGGCAAGGGCGACCCCGCCGAGGAGCCGCTGCCCGAACAGCATATTGTCAGCTTCGACGACCTTTTGACGACGTCGGGCGTGTTCGAAATTCCGTCCGGCTATGGCGGGCTCAACTGGTACAATCTCGTTGCCATGCACCAGCGTTTCACCGACGGCCCGGGCTACATCAACACGACCATGTCGGGCGAGTTCATCGCCTATAACAGCTCCGGCCACCCCGGGCAGGTGTTCAGTGACAAGCCGTTCGATTTCACGGGCGCCTATTTCGGTGTCGGCTGGAACGACGCCGAGGGCGAGACGCTTGTTCTCAAGGCCTGGCGGGGCGACCAGCCTGCCTATGAGGATCGGCTTGTGCTGTCCGCGACCGGCCCGGTCTACTTCGCGGCCGACTATAGGCGCATCACGCGGCTCGAGATCCGGACGCAACATTCCTGGCAGGCCGCGATGGACGATTTCGCCTACCGCACCGGCCCGTAGAGCAATTCCAGGAGAAGTGTGCGGTTTTCCGTCCGCGCCGAAGCAAGGATCTAATGCGGGTCAACTCGGTCCGATTCGGCGCGACGCGCTTCCAGGTCAAGTGGCTTCAGCAAGCCGACCGCCAGGAGCCACCGCAGGAGCCAACGCTGCCAGAATGGCCGGAACTGGCATTGTGATGGCCGGCGCCGCCACCGCCCGAGCTGCCATTGCCGCCCGAGCTGCCATTGCCGCTAGAACTGCCGTTGCCGGCGCTGCCGCCATTTCCGGTAGAGCCGCCATTGCCGCCAGTTCCACCGTTGCCGCCATTTCCAGTGGAGCCGCCATTGCCGCCGGTTCCACCGTTGCCTCCATTCCCGGCGGAACCGCCATTACCGCCATTACCGCCAGTTCCACCGGTGCCACCGTCGCCGCCATTTCCGGCGCCGCCACCATCCCCACCGTTACCGCCATTACCACCTGTGGCCTCCGCCAGAAGAGCGCGGTTGGCGTCCTGAATGAGTGCTTTCGCGTCCATCGACCGGTGGAATCCGTCTCGCGGCTCCGGCGGGACCGACGCCGCATGGGCTGCCATGGCCGTCGCCAGCAGCATGGTCGACGCGAGCAGCGCCGCTGCGGAAATGCTCCTGAATTGTGGGAAGGTACGGCGCGCAATGTCGGCATTCGCCGTCGATGCGAAAAACCGCGAACGCCCTGCCGACCCGACAGGCTCCGCACCGATTCTGATTGAGATGATATCAGCCACCCGCATACCCCCGGCCCGACTTATAGACCGGTTCGACGCTTGTTCTTCGACCATGCCAGAAAAAGTCAGGGTTCGACGCGGTGCCTGTACGATCGGCGTGCAGGGCTCGGTTCGGGGAGGGCGCGCCGGGGTCTCAAATCACTTGCACCTACCC
>NZ_VFUA01000123.1 GCF_006440735.1 Mesorhizobium sp. B2-7-1
GGCACGGGCAAGCCCGGTGCAAAGCACGATCGCTGCGAACGCCACTGCCGCAAATCTCAGTCGCATATCCTGTCCTCTCCGCGCAATTGGACGCATTTGGTGGCCTTCGCTTCGGCTGCCGAAGCCATTCCCGCTTATCATGCCCCGATGAAGATCAGCGACGGCGGCGAGCCGCAGTTCGATTGATAATCCCGACATATTACAGGAAGATAGTGGTCTTGACCGGGTTGGGGGATGTCATGACAATTGCCGTTCGTATCGCGCTATGCCTGCTGCTGGCGCTCGCTCCTTCGCATGCTCGGGCGCAAAGCGACGACAAGGCCATGATGATCGCCTCCGACGACGCCGAGATGGCGGCGGCGATCGAAAAGGCGCGATCGAGCCTCGATGAATTCCTGGCTTTGTCCGATACCCCGCCGCCTGGAACCGACAAGTTCAAGCTGAAGGTGATGATCGCCGACGGCAATGCGACGGAGCATTTCTGGGTCATCCCCTTCAAACGGACCGAGACCGGCTTCGTCGGCATATTGGCGAATGAGCCGGAAGTCGTTCAAAACGTCGTCCTCGGCCAGAACATCGAATTCACCAGGGACGATATTTCCGACTGGGGCTACACCAGGAATGGCCGTCAGGTCGGCAGCTTCACCGTCTGCGTGATGCTCAAGAAGATGTCGAAGGAAGAGGCCGACTCCATGCGCACTCAATACGGCTTCGACTGCTGATATCTATCCGCTCACTTCATCCCTCGCGCCGATCTTGCGCACCAGTGCAGCGGTGGCCAGCATCGCGCCAAAATCGGTGATCATTGGCGCGACGTGCATGTTGTAATCGATCGGCTGCGAGATGTCCGGCAGCTCGAAGAAGTTCTTGGACCTCGGCATCAGCAAAAAGCCGTCGCTGCCGCTGAGCGCCAACCGCGCCTGGTCGTAGGGCCATGTCTCGCGCAGCCAGGTCAGCGCCTGCGCCATCCGGCCGGTGACCAGCGGCCGCGCCGCCTCGACATTGTCGGTGCGGAATTCATAG
Source organism: Mesorhizobium sp. B2-7-1 (assembly GCF_006440735.1). Taxonomy (GTDB): domain Bacteria; phylum Pseudomonadota; class Alphaproteobacteria; order Rhizobiales; family Rhizobiaceae; genus Mesorhizobium. Next base: position 1,024 of record NZ_VFUA01000123.1, read on the forward strand.
GTGGCATCGAGGTCTTCGACGCCGGAGGATAGCTCCTGCATCTTGCTGGCGAACACGCCACGGAAGAAATGCGCTACCTTGCAGGCCTTGCGCGCCGCCACCAGCGTGCCCGGGAACGGCTCGATGGTCTCGCAGGCGACGATGACGCCCTTGAAAGCGGTCGTCTCGCTTTTGCCGGAGCCCTCCCAGAGCTTCGCCTCGTAGAGCTCGAAGGGAAAATCCTCGTAGCGCCCGGAAATGACGTCGTCGAAACTCTGGCGGCTGAAAGCGGCGACGGTTTCGCGCGGCATCCTCTCGAAGGAGTTCGGCCGCGTGCCATGCTGGTAGCGCACGTCGCGCACGAAGCCGAAGATCATCGGCAGCAGCGTGTCGCGGAACGATTGCTGCAGCCGGGTCGCTGGTCTCAGCGCCTGGAAATAGAGCAGCACCGCGACGACGAGGCCGCCGAGATAGAGAAAGACATGCGGCGTCGAGAACCATTGTTCGTGAGGATCGGCGGCAGCGTTGAACAGCCAGGCGATGAGCGCGACGAAGACGACGACGAGGCCGACGAACACCGGCACCCGCCAGCGCACCTGTCGCTGGACCGACGCCCGTTTCGCCTCATAATCCTCGATGCCGCGCCTGATGCCTGCGATCACCGCCTCGCTCGGCATGAAATCCGCTGCTTCCATGGCCACCCCCGGCCGCCGCTGACATGCGGCCATGATAGCGGTTTTTGCGCGAAAGTCGCCTGCGCTCGCTGCGGTCTGCAGCTAGGCCGCTGACGTGGGAAAAATCGCTTCCAGCCGGACCGCGACCCTCTGCTTGAGCGCGCCATCCAGAGCCTCGACCGGCACCAGCCGCTCATGGCTGCCTGCCCGCAGCCGCATGAAGAAATGCATCTTGTAGGCGGCGATGGCGCCGCGCGTAGCCGGATCGGCACTGACATCGACCACGAAAATCGAGCCGACGCGTGCCGGCCATGGCAGCCTTGCAAAGGCAGTGCCGAGAAAATCGCCAAGGCCGTAGGCGATCACGCTGCCGCCGATCCGCCCGATTGGCTGCACGACATGGGCATGATGCCCGACGATCAGCCCGGCGCCCTGATCCGCCAGCCGCCCTGCCAGCGCCCGCGTCGCCGGCCGCGGAAAATGCCGGAACTCCCAGTCCCAATGCGGCACCGCGCAGGTGAGGTCGATGCCGGCAACGGCGTCGCTGGGCCATTCGGCGGCACGCATCGAGATGCGCGCCTCGAACGACACGGCGTTCGTGTTGCGCCAGAGTGTGAAAGCCGCGAAGCCGATCGTCAGCGGTCCGGCTGAATGGCGCTGGACCGGTCCGCCGGCAACCGTGCCGATGGTTCGGATCCCGAGCCGGCTCAGCGCCGCGAGCGTTTCCTCGAAACCGGCTATGCCCTGATCGAGCATATGGTTGTTGGCCAAGGACAGCACCAGCCTGTCGCGCTCGATGCCGGCCGTTGCCAGCGCATCGGCCAGGAAACGCTCGCTCATCGCATGATGCGTGCCGAGCCACGTGCCGGCCACCGCATATGGGCGTTCGACGATCGGGCTTTCGCAATTGCCGACCACGAGGTCTGCGGATGAAAGCAGCGCCGCGATCGCCGGATCGCATTCCGGCGCATCGCGATTGGCGACCGCCGAAATGTCGCCGACGAAGGCCAGCCGCACCTTTCGCATGGGCTGCGGATCGAGCAAATTCGCCGCCGGCGCCGCCAAACCGCTCCTGTCGCCGGCAAGCGAGGGTCTCAGCAGGCGCGGCAGCCACGACAGTTTGTAGGCAAGCGGATAGTTCGACACGGGTCCATCCATTTTCGCCCTGTGTAGACTGTCTGACGGGCCGGTTGAAGCGGTCACCGGCGATCCTGCGACGGGCTCTCGGGCTGATCGAAATACGTGTATGCTCGCGTGTCATGCGGTGGAGGGCGACGACGATGCGTAGAGCGATCCTTGCAGCAGCCCTGTTTGCATTCCTGCCGGCGTCGTTTGCCTGGGCGGAGATGCCGGACGCGGCCAAGTCCATGTTCGAGGCGAAGAGCGTGGCCGACCGGAACACGGCGCTGTCTACCTTGGAGGCGGCAGCTGCCAAGGACCCGGCCTCGGCCTATGCGGCAGGCGCCGGCGAATTCTTCACCGCGCTCGAGTTCCTCGCCAGCGGCCTGCATCGCCACGGTTTCGAGAGCCCGAAATCCTTCATGCTGCCGCTGATGCAGCTGCCCGTGCCCGACAATCCCAACCCGCAGCCGCTGACCTACGAAGAATTCCGCGCCATCCTGGTCGCTTTCCGTGACCGGCTCGAAAAGTCGGCCGCCACGCTCGGCTCCGTGCCAAAAGATACCGATATCGGTATGGTGGTCGATCTCACCCGTGTCGGCATCGACCTCAATGAGGATGGCACACTCGCTCCCGACGAAAGCTTCGCCACCATCATGGCGTCGCTCTCACGCGGCAGCATCGACACGGGCAATACCGCGCCTTCGCTTACCTTCCGCTTCGACCGCGCCGACGGGTTTTGGCTGCAAGGCTACGCCGAATTCCTGATGGCGCAGGCCGATTTCTGGCTGGCGCATGATTTCCGCAATGCCTTCGACGGCTCGTTCCACATGCTGTTCCCGCGCGCCAAACTGCCGCTGCAGGACGCGCTGGTGCCGCTGAACGGTGGCATGAGCGGCAACATGTTCGCCTCGGAATGGCGCTTTGCGGACTTCATTTCGCTGGTGCATCTCGTCAACTGGCCGGTGATCGAGCCGGAACGCCGGCAAGCCGCGCGACGCCACCTGCTGGAGATGATCCGGCTGTCGCGCGAGGACTGGAAAGCGATCCTGGCCGAGACCGACAATGACCGCGAATGGCTGCCGGGACCGCAGCAGAAGGGCGTCAACCCGCTGACCGGCCTCGAGGTCGGCGAGGAGCAGGTGCAGGCCTGGCTCGCCACGCTGACGGTGGCCGAGGACCTCCTCGAAGGCCGCGTGCTGTTGCCGCATTTCCGCATCGCCGGCAAGGGCATCAACATGAAGCGCTTCTTCGACGAGCCGAAACCTTTCGACCTCGTCCTGTCGATCACCGGCCCCGGCATCGCGCCCTATCTCGAAAGCGGTAAGATCCTCACCAGCGACGATTTCGACCAGATCCAGCGCGAGTTCGGCGGCGCCGGATTCTTGACGTTTGCGCTATGGTTCAATTGAGGGTCGCAAGTCTTGGATTCCTCGCACCCATGAAATGGGGGAGAGGTGGCTCGGCGAAGCCGAGACGGAGAGGGAAGCGCCGGTTCGGGCGGAGAAAGCGCCTCGAAGAGAAGGGCTTGCGCCTTACGAAGCCCCCTCTCCGTCCGCTTCGCGGACACCTCTCCCCCGCCCCTGGCGGGGATGAGGAACCGAACCTTCGAGGTTGGCGCCAACCCATAGCTATTGTCAGAAAATAGCCCCCTGATAGAGCATCGCCTCCGCTTCTTCCGGCGCGAAACGCCGCGCCAGCGTGCGAAACGCGCTGTGGACGCCGTCGCGGTCTAGGTTGCAGCTTCTGAGGTGGCGGACGGCCAGGGTCGGATCAAATTCGGTGCGCCCGTGCAGGACCCGCTGATTGTCGAAGACCAGCACCTCGCCGGGCTTAAGCTGGTGCTGGAACTGGTTCGCCGGATCGCGGATCAGCCGCGTCAGCTCGGCAAGCGCTTCGATCAGCCCGTCGATCTCATCGACGGCACCTGTCTGCGGCGCCAGGCAACGGTCGTTGAAGCGCATGCCGGTGACAGCGCCGGTCGCGTCAAGGCTGATGACATGCGCCTCGGCGCTGAAGAACACGTCGCCGGCATGCTCGCGATGGAAAGTGACGCCATGACGGGTCAGCAGGTCGAAGAGTTCCGGCGTGTTTTTGCGCATTCGCTCGGCCACCTGGAAACCATCGACCATCAGCGAGGTGCCGCCGCTGCCGGCGCCGGTCCTGATGGCATGGAAGAAGATGAAGCCCGGCGGCGAATAGCGGAACGGCTCGTCGGTGTGCGGGATCTGCGCCCGCGCCGTCTCGCCGGCCACCCGCGCGTCGGGCCGTGAGACGAGGTCGAAGACCTTGCCGTAGCTGGTCTCGCGTACCGGACCGTAGCGGCCGGCGACGCGCAGCGTCGCCTCGGGCTCGGCCGGAACGCCGGTCAGCATCGCAATGCCGTGGTCGCGCAAGGCGCGCAGCGATCGAAAAAGCGTCTCGTCGTCCTCGACCACGGCGTCGAAGGCGAAGCGGCCGAGCCGGCTGGCGAGATCGCTATTCCACAGTTCCGGCTGAAAGCGTGGCGCGCCGAAATCGCCGGGCCGCCCGGCATGGACAGCCAGAAAGCCCGCCGCGAAGCGCGAGGCATGACCGTCCTGCCAGACCACATCCATTGTCCCGCCGGACGAGATTTCGATCGACATTGCCCGGATATCGGCGGGAACGTCCGCGGGCGTCAGCCAGCGTTTCCCGGAAGCGGTGTCGCCGCATGTCTCGCACTCACAGGCAAGCCGCAGCCAGCCCATCGACAGCCGGCCGGCGCTGCCGTCATCGAACTCGACCGCGATGCGTGTTCCTTCGTTGCGAATCGCTCGCAAGGAGGGCTGTGCCTCAAGGGCCCGGCCGACGGGGGCTGACTGTGTCTGTATATCGAGCATGGCAAAGCCCTCCTTGGATTGAACTGGCCTCAACAAATTAGGTCTATGGCGGCTGTGTTTGCAAACGAGTTTGCTTTCGCGAATTTTGAGGTAAGCTCAATCCATGACGCTTCTTCGCGACCTCCCTTTGTCGGCTTTGCGGGCGCTGGCCGCCGCCGCGCGGACCGGCAGTCTCACGCGCGCCGCCGACGAGCTCGGCGTCACGCCGGGCGCCGTCGGCCATCAGTTGCGGCAGTTGGAGGACCGGCTTGGCGTCAAGCTGGTCAGCCGCGAAGGCAACGGCATCGCGCTCACGCGCATTGCCGAGGCGGCGTTGCCCGACATCGACCGCGGCTTCGACGCGCTGGCCTCCGGGCTTAGGCGGCTGCGTTTCGAGCGCCGTGCCGATACCTTCACCATCGCAGCCGATCCTTCTTTCTCTTCGCTTTGGCTGGCGCCACGCCTCGACAGGGTCCGTGCGGCGCTCGGCAGGCTGGACGTGCGCATCGTCCTGTCGATCGCGCTGGACTCGATGCTGGAGGAAGGCATCGACCTCGCCATCAGCTACCGGAAGAGTTCGGCCAGGGATCTGGCATCGGCCGACCTCTTCACCGAAAGGGTAATCCCGGCCTGCGCCCCTGCGTTGATCGGAAGCCGCTCCGACCGGGACGGCGCCGGGATGCTCGACCGCCTGCCCCTCCTCCATATCGACCAGACCATGGGCGACGACGTCTATCCCACATGGGGAAACTGGTTCACTGCTGCCGGCGGCCAGCGCAAGAATATCGACCACGGATCGCGCTTCCCCTTGACCGTGCTGGCCGCGCAGGCCGCGATTTCCGGCATGGGCGCGTTGCTTGCCAGCGAACTGGTGCTACGGGAGCATTTCCGCTCCGGTCAGCTCATCGAGATTGCCCGCGAGGTTCCGGCATTGACCATCAGGCGTCGTCTGGTCTGGCCGGTGGATGGACCGAAGGCCCGTCATGCCGCCGCCGTCGCCGCGGCGCTTGCCGCGACCGCAATCGCGGAGGCGGACGGTCCCTGGCCCACCAAGTCATGACGCCTCTCCTGACAGCCTTCTGTCAGCAGCGTCCGCGCCCGGTCGGCGCCCATTCACTCGGCTCTTTCCATTTTGGCCGAGTCCTCCCATATTCGGGTCATGGCCAAACATCCTGACAAGAAGACGCCTTCGCAAGACGGCGCGCCGAAGCGGCGCAGTCCGCTGACCGAATTCCCCGACGCCGCCGAGCCGTTGAAGCCCGGTGGCTTTGCCGAGGCGCCGCAGGCCGAGTTTTCCGGCGCGCCGCTGACCGGCTCGATTGCCGATTGGGCCGGACAGATCGAGCGCGAGGCGGAAAAGCAGCCGAAGGCGAAGACGCCGAAGAAGATCCCCGAGCGCTCGTCCGCGCCGGGGCGCACGGCGCGCGGCACCTCGATGGGCGGCGCGGCGTCGGCCCGCGAACGCACGGCGGCGGGCCTCAACCCGGTCGCCGGTCTCGACATCTCGCTCGAAGACGCCGAGACCATGACCTCCAGTGGCGTTACCGCTACGGTCGCGGCGCTGTCGGCGCTGATCGAATCCGGCAATCCGCTACACAAGGACGGCGTGCTGTGGACGCCGCACCGCCCTGCCCGCCCCGACAAATCCGAAGGCGGCATCGCCATCAAGATGGTCTCGGATTTCGAGCCCGCCGGCGACCAGCCGACCGCCATCAAGGATCTGGTCGAGGGCGTCGACAACAATGACCGCACCCAGGTGCTGCTCGGCGTCACCGGCTCGGGCAAGACCTTCACCATGGCCAAGGTGATCGAGGAGACGCAGCGCCCTGCCCTGATCCTGGCGCCCAACAAGACACTGGCCGCGCAGCTCTATGCCGAGTTCAAGAAATTCTTCCCCGACAATGCGGTGGAGTATTTCGTCTCCTACTACGACTACTACCAGCCTGAAGCCTACGTCCCGCGCACCGACACTTTCATCGAGAAGGAATCCTCGATCAACGAGCAGATCGACCGCATGCGCCATTCGGCGACGCGCTCGCTGCTCGAGCGTGACGACGTCATCATCGTCGCCTCGGTCTCCTGCATATACGGTATTGGCTCGGTCGAGACCTACACGGCGATGACCTTCCAGATGCAGGTCGGCGACCGGCTCGATCAGCGTTCCCTGCTCGCCGACCTCGTCGCCCAGCAATATAAGCGCCAGGACATCAACTTCGTGCGCGGCTCTTTTCGCGTGCGCGGGGACACCATCGAGATCTTTCCGGCCCACCTGGAAGACCGCGCCTGGCGCATCTCGATGTTCGGCGACGAGATCGAGCAGATCACCGAATTCGATCCGCTGACAGGCCAGAAGACCGGCGAGCTGAAAAGCGTCAAGATCTACGCCAACTCGCACTATGTGACGCCGCGCCCGACCTTGAATCAAGCCATCAAGTCGATCAAGGAAGAGCTCAAGCAGCGCCTGCAAGAGCTTGAAAAAGCTGGCCGTCTTCTGGAAGCGCAGCGCCTGGAGCAGCGCACGCGCTTCGACCTGGAGATGCTGGAGGCGACCGGTTCCTGTGCCGGCATCGAGAACTATTCGCGCTATCTCACCGGCCGCCAGCCGGGCGATCCGCCGCCGACGCTGTTCGAATACATCCCCGACAACGCGCTGGTCTTCGTCGATGAGAGCCACGTCACCGTGCCGCAGATCGGCGGCATGTATCGCGGCGACTTCCGTCGCAAGGCGACGCTGGCGGAATACGGCTTCCGTCTGCCCTCCTGCATGGACAACCGGCCGCTGCGCTTCGAGGAATGGGACGCCATGCGTCCGCTTTCGGTCGCCGTTTCGGCGACGCCGGGCGGCTGGGAGATGGAGCAGTCCGGCGGCGTCTTCGCCGAGCAGGTCATCCGCCCGACCGGGCTGATCGATCCGCCGGTCGAAGTGCGTCCGGCCAAGAGCCAGGTCGACGATGTCGTCGGCGAGATCCGCGACACCACCCGTGCCGGCTATCGCACGCTGGTGACGGTGCTGACCAAGCGCATGGCCGAGGACCTCACCGAATATCTGCATGAGAACGGCATCCGCGTCCGCTACATGCATTCCGACATCGATACGCTGGAGCGCATCGAGATCCTGCGTGACCTGCGCCTCGGCGCCTTCGACGTGCTGGTCGGCATCAACCTGTTGCGCGAGGGCCTCGACATTCCCGAATGCGGCTTCGTGGCCATCCTCGACGCCGACAAGGAAGGTTTCCTGCGTTCGGAAACCTCGCTGATCCAGACCATCGGCCGCGCCGCCCGCAACGTCGACGGCAAGGTCATCCTCTATGCCGACCAGATCACCGGCTCGATGGAGCGGGCGATGGCTGAGACCAACCGCCGCCGCGAGAAGCAGATGGAATGGAACACCGCCAACGGCATCACGCCGGAATCGGTCAAGTCGCGCATCGCCGACATCCTCGACTCGGTCTACGAGAAGGACCATGTCCGCGCCGACATCTCGCAGTTCACCGACGATGCCGGCGCAATGATCGGCAACAATCTGAAAACCCATCTCGAGGCGCTGGACAAGCAGATGCGCGATGCCGCCGCCAATCTCGATTTCGAGAAAGCCGCGCGTGTCCGCGACGAGATCAAGCGGCTGCGCGAGATGGAGCTTGCCATCTCCGACGACCCGCTGGCGCGCGAGGTGGAAGGCCAGAGTCCAGCCTCGGGCCGCGAGAAGGGCAAGCACAACAAGGGCGTGGCCAAGCATCGTACGGCCGAGGAACAGGAACGCTTCCGCAAGCTCGACGAAGCCCGTGCCGCCGAGGAGGCGGCAAAGGCTGCCCGGCCCAACCTCTTCCGCAAGCCGCATCTCGACGAGATGGGCGCCGACGGCGCCGTGCCGGTGAAGAAGCCGCTCTTCGCCAAGCCGTCGATCGACGACATGGGTCCCGGCACCGACATGCCGACGCCGGCGGGTGCCGTGTCGCGCTCGCTGTTCAAGAAGCAGTCGGCGGCAGAAGCACACGGTTCCGATTTCGGTATTCCCGGCGACCGCACCAAGCCGTTGTTCCGCAAGAACTCGCTCGACGAGATGACGGTACGGCGGACGGAGAAGCCGGTCGAAGGAAAAGTGCCGGCGAAGCCAAAGCCGATCTCCCCCCCTGTGGGTGAGATGTCCGGCAGGACAGAGGGGGGCGCGAAGGAACGCGACGACAAACCTATTGTTCGCCAACGCTCCGGCATCGGCTCCTACGAGGACCCGGCCGACGAGCGTCGCCAGAAACGCCGGCCGAGCAAGACCGGGCGGCCGGGGCAGTAGCGCCTTTACCTTCTCCCCTTGTGGGAGAAGGTAAAGGTCAACTTGCCACCACTTCTCCCCCGGTGTACCCAATCCCCAACTCGAACATCCTGAAAGGAGGGCTGCGTGAACTACTACCACCATCGTCAGCGTGGCCCGATTTGTGCCCTGCGGGCTTGCTTGCAGGGCTGACTAAAACGGTCCGGGTTTTCCCGCTTCGATTTTTGGTCTGCCCTTCGTGGTGCCGCTGAGCTTGGCCTGATGGCCTGCCGGCGCACCGTCAAAGTGCATTGAGCCGGATTTTCCGGACTGACCAGAGAAATCGACATGGCCTTGATCAGCCTCAAATCCCTCGGCGTAACCATGAGTGCGCCGCTGTTTTCCAAACTTGACCTCACCATCGGCGCCGGCGACCGGCTCGGCATCGTCGCGGCCAATGGCCGTGGCAAATCCACGCTTCTCAAATGCCTGGCCGGCCAATTCGAACCGACCGCCGGCGACATCACCCGTTCGCGCGGCCTGCGCGTCGGCCATGTCGAGCAATCCGTCCCCGACGCATTGTTCGACCGCGGCTTCCATGACGTCGTCGCCGAGGCCTTGCCGGCCGATCAGCGCGACAGCGAGTCGTGGCGCGTCGACGTCGTGCTGGATTCGCTCGAAGTGCCGGAAGACATGCGCGGCCGGCCGATGCGCGCGCTGAGCGGCGGCTGGCAGCGGCTGGCCCTGATCGCCCGCGCCTGGGTCACCGATCCGGACGTGCTCCTGCTCGACGAGCCGACCAATCATCTCGACCTCGCAAGGATCAGCCAGCTGGAAACATGGCTCAACGCGCTGCCGCGCGAGGTGCCGGTGATCATCGCCAGCCACGACCGCGCCTTCCTCGACGCCACCACCAACCGCACGCTGTTTATGCGCCCAGAGGAATCGCCGGTGTTCGCGCTACCCTATTCCCGCGCCAGGCAGGCGCTCGACGAGCTCGATGCCTCCACAGCGCGCAAGTTCGAGCGCGACATGAAGATCGCCCAGCAGCTGCGCAAGCAGGCCGCCAAGCTGAACAATATCGGCATCAACTCCGGCAGCGACCTTCTGACGGTGAAAACCAAGCAGCTCAAGGGGCGGGCGGAACAGCTGGAGGATGCCGCCGTGCAAGCGCATCGCGAGCGCTCGGCCGGCGCGATCAAGCTGGCGAACCGCGGCACTCACGCCAAGGTGCTGATCACGCTCGAGGACGCGGCGGTCGAGACGCCTGACGGCACGCTGCTGTTCAGGACCGGCAAGCACCACATCTGCCAGGGCGATCGCATCGTGCTGCTTGGCCGCAACGGCGTCGGCAAGACGCGCTTCATCGCCATGATCCGCGACGCCATCGCCCAGCCGGGTTCGGTTGCGAACATCAAGGTGACGCCGTCGACCGTGCTCGGCTACGGCGACCAGGCGCTGTCTGGCATCGATGGCGACGACACCCCGCTGGCGATGGTCTCGCGCCGCTTCGAGATCGGCGAGCAACGCGCGCGTTCGCTGCTCGCCGGCGCCGGCGTCGCGATCGAAATGCAGGAGCGGAAGATCGGCGTGCTCTCCGGCGGACAGAAGTCCAGGCTGATGATGCTGGTGCTCAGGCTCATCCATCCCAATTTCTATCTGCTCGACGAGCCGACCAACCATCTCGACATCGACGGCCAGGAAGCATTGGAGGACGAGCTGCTGAAGCATCAGGCGAGCTGCCTGCTTGCCTCGCACGACCGCTCCTTCATCCGCGCGGTCGGCAACCGCTTCTGGCTGATCGACAGGCGGCGGCTGACCGGGGTCGACGACCCGGAAGCGTTCTTCCGCTCGGTCGCCGAAACGCCGAATTGAGCGATGATGCATCTGCTGGGCCGGCATTCAAAGCAATGCCGGCCCGGCATACTTTTCCATCTGCTAAAAAAGGAGCATCTTTAATTGCTCAGCCATGGAGGGAACGGGCCATGCGTGCAGTGGACATCGTCAGCAATCTCTACCAGGCCTATGCGGACCGCGACATCGAGGGCGCCTTGGCGCAGTGCGCCGAGGATGTCGTGTTCCGATGGATTGCCGATCCCCGGCAATCGCGTCATGCCGGCACCGCGCACGGCAAGCAGGAATTCCTCACCAAGCTGCTGGCGCTCGACGACGACTTCGAATACCGGCACTTCGTCCCGGTCGAGATCGTCGACGGCGGCGAAAAGGTCGCGGCACAGGTCGAGATCCACATGACGCGCCGCGCCACCGGCGAGGAGTTCATCATGCGCACCGCCAATTTCTGGACGGTCCGCGACGGCGAGATCATTGAGATGGTGGAATATTACGACACCGCGCTGGCCGCGTCGGTGTTCTGAAAAAAGATTGGGGCGATCTGTCGGATCGCCTGTTGCCGCCCCGTCCTTGGGATGCCGACACGATGATGCCGGCATCAACCAGGGAGAACCAACATGTCGGTATTGTCATCCATTGGCCGTCTTGCCAACCGGTATGCCCAGGCGCGCGCCCGTCACCGCAGCGAGCGCGTCCTGCTTTCGCTGCCCACCGAACTGCGCAAGGACATCGGCTTCCCGGAGATTTTCGAAACGCGCGAAAGCCGCCGCGCCGCCACCTTTTCGGCAAAGGTCATATAAAGCGGCATATCCAATGCGATCGTTCGCCGGTCGCCCGGGCTGCCGGGAATCGGCCCTTTAAGAAATTTTCGGGAGGCATGTAGGATCGCCGCCGGTTCGTCCGTCCTTGGGTGGCAAACCAGATCAAACCCGTGAAGAGGAACACGAGAATGAACGACCAGACCCCGCCCCGCGCCAAGGTCCTTGGCGGATTGACCCCCTATCTGCAGGTCGACGGCGCCATCAAGGCCGCCGAATTCTACAAGAAGGCTTTCGGCGCGGAGGAGGTGTTCGCCTATCCGCCGGACGACCAGGGCCGCACCATGCACATCCATCTCTATGTCAACGGCTCGACGCTGATGCTGGGGGACGCCTACCCCGAACACGGCCATCCGCATCAGACAGCGCAGGGCTATACGCTGCAGCTCCATCTCGGCAGCGACGATATCGATGCCTGGTGGAAGCGCGCGGTCGATGCCGGCTGCGAAGTCGTCACCCCGCTGCAGGTGATGTTCTGGGGCGATCGCTGGGGCCAGGTGAAAGACCCCTTCGGCGTCGCCTGGGCGATGAATGCGCCGGTGAAGTGAGACTGTCTACCTCTCCCCTGTGGGAGAGGTCGGATTGCCCCGAATTGCCCTTCGCAATTCGGTTGGCAATCCGGGTGAGGGGTAAGCTTGGTGCCAAGCTGGAGCGCCCTCATCCGTCTCGGCGCTGCGCGCCGATCCACCTTCTCCCACAGGGGGGGAGAAGGCAAAGCCGCGCCCAACCAAGGAGTTTCATCATGTCCTATGTCGATGGTTTCGTGCTTGCCGTGCCGAAGGCAAATCTCGATGCGTATAAGAAGCTAGCCGAGAATGGCGGCGCCGTGTGGATGGAGCACGGCGCGCTCTCCTATGTCGAATGCATCGGCGACGATGTGCCCTATGGCGAGCTGACCTCGTTCCCGCGCGCCGTGCAGGCCAAGGACGACGAGGTCGTTGTCTTCGCCTGGGTCGTCTACGAGTCCAAACAGAGCCGCGATGCGGTGATGGCCAAGGTGATGGCCGACGAGCGCCTCAAGATGGACTGGTCAGCCATGCCGTTCGACGGCAAGCGCATGATCTTCGGCGGCTTCCAGCCGTTCGTGGAGCTTTAAGGCATGTCTCCCGAAAGTGGGAACCGGTTTCGGGACAAAGACATGCATAAAATCAAGAGCCTAAAGCGCATGGAGCGAGTCTGAAGGATCGGGTGCCGGCACCGAAACTCGTCTTCATTTCTCAAGATAGGGCCGATGTATGCGCAAGCTGATCGTATTCAACAGCATATCGCTCGACGGCTATTTTACCGACGGGCACGGCGCCATGGACTGGGCGCACAGCCAGGATCCGGAATGGAACGCTTTCGTGGCCGACAATGCCAAGGGCGGAGGCATGCTGGTGCTCGGCCGCGTTACCTACGACCTGATGATCCAGTTCTGGCCGACGCCGCTGGCCGCGCAGATCGCACCAGTGGTGGCAGAACGCATGAACGCCATGCCCAAGGTCGTGTTTTCCCGAACGCTCGACACGGCGAGTTGGAACAACACCGAGTTGGTCAAAAGCGGGGCGGTGGCGAAGCTTCGACACCTGAAGGAGCAGCCGGGCAATCACATGACGATCCTGGGAAGCGGCAATCTCGTCGCTCAATTGGCCGAGGAGAACCTGATCGACGAATACCAGTTCGTCATCGTTCCGGTCATGCTTGGCGCCGGCAGGACGATGTTCGAAGGCATCGGCAACCGGCTCAATGTGAAGTTGGCCCGGTCACAGGCCTTCGGCAACGGCAACGTCTTCCTGCGCTATGAGCAGAAGGCGCGGGCCGCCTGATGCATCCAAAGGGTCAGGACGACGTTTCAACCGACGTCATCCTGATCCGCACGCAACATCGGTCTGGCTGTTCAGTCCAGCTTGTCGAGCAGCGGCTTCAGCCGGTCCCCATACCGCTTCCACAGATCGACCGAGCCCTGGTACATCGGCTGGCGCACCTGCGCCGCCGAGGCGGTGCGAACCGGCCGGTCCGTCTCGTGGAACGACAGCACCTTGTCGTCCCAGGGCAGGCCGAGATACGCCATCAGCGCCCGCGTCTGCCCTTCCTGGTCGGCGACGAAATCCTCGTAGCGCACATCGTGCACGACGCCCGGCAGCACCTTGTGCCAATGCGCCATGATGTCGGTGTAGAGGTTGTGGAAATCGGCGAGCTCGCCGAGATCATAGCCATAGCGATGGCTGTCGCCGCGGAAATGCACCTTGAAGATCGACAGGCATGTCGCCGCGGCGTCGCGCGCGCAATGGACGATCTTGGCCTTCGGCAGCATCATGTGCAGGAAGCCGACCAGAAGGAAGTTGCCCGGCATCTTGTCGGTGACATGGCGATAGCCCGGATAGCGGCTATGCAGCATGTCGAGATAGGCCTGGCCGGCTTCGGCGAACGCCTTGTCGGGCATGTCGGCGATGCCGGCGGGGAAGCCGCCCGGCATGTTCATCGGAAACTGCTTGCCGACGGCGGTCTTCAGAATGTTCAACTCGCCGGCGCCAAGGACCTGCGGGTGGCTGGCGATGATCTGCTCGACCAGCGTGGTGCCGGAACGCGGCATGCCGACGACGAAGATCGGCGTGTCGTCGGAAATGCCGCTTGGCTTGTGCTTCTCGAAGAAGGCCGTGTCGAAGGCCGCCTTCATCGCCTCGAATTCGCCGCGCGTGCGCGCAGTATCGTAGCCGATGCCCTTGCGGCGGATGGCATTGCCCTCGGCGAAATAGTCGAAGGCGCGGCCATAATCCTTGAGGTCGTCATTGACCTTGCCCAGGCCGAAGGAGAGCTGCATGCGCGCCAGGCTGCCCTGCGGTGCCTTGGCGTGCTCGGCCTCCATGCCGGCAAGCTCCTTGTCGCGCTCGGTCTGGCGCTTGACCTGCGTGAGCAGCAGCCAGGCCCTGGCCATGTTGGGGGCGACAGCCAATGCCTGGCGGGCGAAATCGGCCGCTTCGTCGAGCTTGCCCTTCTCCATCATCGCGACGCCCAGCCCGTAGAGAAGCTCGGCGTCCTTCGGCCGGATCGACAGCGCCTCGCGGAACAGCTTGATCGCCTCGTCCAGGCGCCCGGCTTCCTGCAGGGTCTCGGCAAGGCCGATGCGCGCGCGGACATGGAACGGGTTCCGGCCGATCGTGCCGCGATAGATCTCCTCGGCCGCGTCGAACTGCCCAAGCTGCGTCAGCGACGAACCGAGATTGTCGCGCGCGGCCAGTTGGTCGGGCCGGATATCCACCGCGCCGCGGAAGAAATCGATCGCGGCGGGGACGCGCCCGAGGTCGCGCATCACCGTGCCCATATTGTTGAGGAAGTCGGCATTCTCCGGCTGCAGCGTCACCGACTGCTCGAGGAGATCGAGCCCTTCCTCGCTCCTGCCGGTTTGGTGCAGCAGCAATCCGAGGAAATGCAGCGCGGCGGCATGGTTCGGCTGCTGGCCCAGGACCTGCCGGTAGAGCGCCTCGGCCTCCTGGCGGCGCCCCGCCTGATGCAGCTGCAGCGCCTTTTGCACATACGGGTCGAGCGGGCTGGCCGAGCCACCTGGCCTGCCGCCGGCGTTTGCCGCTCTTCTGTGATCTTTGCTAATGGGAAACCTGCCGTATTCGTTGGTCCGCCGGACCTAAGCCATGCGGGCAAGAGATTCAAGACAAAGCGTCAGCGCGCGTCGCGGTATCCATCTGCGCAGATGGATACCGCCGCCTTTCAGCAGGGCCCGTCGCCGACGATGCGATAGTCTGCCGCGCGCGCCTCGCACGCGTTCGGGAAGGTCCGCACTTGCCCATGGCGCCTGGCGCAAACCGGAGCGTATTCGCGCGTGCAGAAGGCTTGGTCTCCACCGCCACCGCCGCCACCGTCGCGGCAAGGGCCGTCGCGCATGATGCGGTAGCCTTCCCTTTCGGCCAGGCAGGCATTGGCGAAGGTCTGGCGGTCGCCGCCGCGCCGGGCGCAGACCGGTTCGTATTGCATGGTGCAGAGCTGCGGATGCGGCCGGGGCGGCCGCGGGCGCGGACCATCGTCGACGACGACGGTACAGGCCGCCAGCAGCGCGGACAGCATGAAAATGACAACGCCCTGCCGTGACACCGCAAGAAACCGCATATGTCCCTCCTCCATCCTGGCGCGTGATGCCGGCTCGCGATATCCTCGCATCCTGCGCGGTAAACGCAACCACCGTTTGTGGAGCCGCGGAACCCCGTCGTCGCCGCCCTCATACTGGCCTATGCTTGGCCCGCCTCTGGCCGATGACCCGCGGTGGCACGGGGTCTATCGAGGCCCCAGCGTTGGACGCGCCGCGGGCCGCCCGCGAGCGTCATCTTGCAACCATCACGTTTCCGTGTAATAAAAGCCATGTTCGGGCATTTGCGACCCGGAGAGCGGCACGTTTTGGACGACCTTTCCCCGACAAGTGTGAATCTCTGACAGCCCCGTTTTTCGGCGGGGGGTTTGACCATGCGCAAATGCATGACCGCCGAAGCAACCACCGGGATTTGCCCAAGGCGCGAGGCAGCGGGCGAACCACCAAGACTGACACGGGTGAAGGAGTTTTCCCCAATGGCCCAGACCGGTACCGTAAAGTTCTTCAATGCCACCAAAGGCTTCGGCTTCATCACGCCGGATGGCGGCGCCAAGGACGTGTTCGTCCACATTTCCGCGATCGAGGCCTCTGGCCTGCGCACGCTGGTCGACGGCCAGAAGGTCACCTTCGACGTCGAGCCGGACCGCATGGGCAAAGGCCCGAAGGCGGTCAACCTGCGCGCCGCCTGATCGCCGGGACAGCCCGTCCTTGCGGATGCAATGGGCGGCAGGCTGATGAACCGGCGTCTGGACAGGCCTGAAATTGCGAAGGCGCGACCCTTTCGGTCGCGCCTTTTTTGCGCGCAAATGCATGGATCGGCAGGCGAAAACTTTCTCTTGCCGATAGCGCTAAAATAAAGGACAAATTTCCTCTCGGGCAGTTTGCCGGCCCGAGACTTGACTTGATGGGATCAAAGGAGTTTCCCATGCCGCAGACCGGCACCGTCAAATTCTTCAACCATGCCAAGGGCTTCGGCTTCATCACGCCCGACGATGGCGCGAAGGATGTCTTCGTCCACATTTCGGCTGTGCAGGCGTCGGGCCTTCCCGGTCTCGAGGATGGGCAGAAAGTGACATTCGACACCGAGCCGGACAAACGCGGCAAGGGTCCGAAGGCCGTCAATCTGTCGATCGGCTAAGCCGGCTCACGACGGATCCGACGGAGGGCTTTACAGGCGGGACTGCTCCCGCCCGGAATGGATTGCGCCCAGGTCCCGAAAAGCCGCCCGCTTCGAAAACCGGCCAGGGCTCGAAAAATCGCCCAGATCCGGAAATCGCCAAAATTCGGAAATCGCCAGTCACGAAAAATCGTTTGCGCCGATTTCCGTTCAGCCTCCGTTCAGCCACGGTCTTCTATTAACCTTTGCTAAAGCCGGTTCGTATCCCCCAAAAAATGCGCGGGCCGGCGCGAAGGAGACCGAAAATGAACCGCTTTCTCAAGACCGCCATCCTGAGCGTTGGCATTGCCGCGACCACCTTGGCCACCTTCTCGGCGGCCAATGCCGACGACTGGCGCTGGCACCATCATCGTGATCGCGGCGGCGACGCCCTTGCCGCCGGCGTGGTCGGCTTGGCGGCAGGCGCCCTGATCGGCAGCGCGCTCAGCAACCCCGGGCCGCGCTATTACGAACCGGCCTATGGTGACGACTATTATGTCGACCGGCCGGTGCGCCGCTACTACGTGCAACAGCCGCGCGTCGTCTATGCCGACCGCTACGCCGAGCCGTGGACCCGTGGCTGGTACGAGTATTGCTCAGACCGCTACCGCTCCTTCAACTCGCGCACCGGCACCTTCACCGGCAATGACGGCGCCCAGCATTTCTGCGTCGCCAATTAATGCATGTCGCCCAGAAGTGTGCTCGGTTCTGGGACAACGACATGCATCAAAACAAAGACTTAAAGCGCGTCGCC
>NZ_VFUA01000124.1 GCF_006440735.1 Mesorhizobium sp. B2-7-1
ATCTCTTTGTTTTTACGCAATTCCGGGCGGAAAACCGCTCACACTTTTCCTGGAATTGCTCTAAGACGCCGCCGCGAGTGGCAGGGGCGGCGCGCCGCGTTTTGAAATATCGTCGGGCGAAGCTTCGTCGGGCGCCGCCGAAACGCAGCCGCGCCCGGCTGCCTTGGCGGCGTAGCAGGCAGCGTCGGCGCGGGCGATGATCTCGTCCACTTCGCCGCAACCGGCGCGGATCGGCGCAAGCCCGATGCTGGCGCCGATCGAATGCGGGCGCCCGTCCCAGCTGAAATTGAGGTTGCGGATGGCATCGATGATCGAGCGCGCGGCGATCGGCCCGCGCTCCGCGGCGTCCGACTTCAGGATGACGGCGAATTCGTCGCCGCCAAGCCGCGCGACGATGTCTTCCTGGCCAAGCACATCGCGCAGTGTATCGGCCACGCGCTTGAGCAGCGCATCGCCCGCGGCATGGCCGCCGGTGTCGTTGACCGCCTTGAAGTGGTCGAGGTCGACGAACATGAATTGGTGCCCGCCGCCATTGAGGCGGCACTGGTTGACCAGATCTTCCATGGTGCGGATGAAGCTCGAGCGATTGGCGAGCCCGGTCAGCGCGTCATGGGTGGCGGCGTAGGCCAGCTGGCGCTGCAAGGCACGCGCATCCGTGAAATCCTGGAAGACGATGACCAGGCCGCAGAACTCGTCGCGGTCGTTCATGATCGGCGACACCACCTGGCGGATGCTGCAGCGCGTGTCGTCGCGCCGCACCAGAACCGCACGCGTGTTCTGGTCGCAGTGCGGACGTTCGCTCGCCGAAGGACGCGTCAGCCCGATCCTCTGCCCGCTTTCCTCGTCGACCGCCCAATAGACATGGCCGAGCACCTTGCCCATAGCCTCGCCGACCTCCACGCCGGTGAGCTTTTCGGCGACCGGGTTCATGAAGGTGACGCGGTTGGCGGCATCGGTGCAGATCACGGCGTCGCCGATCGACTGCAGCGTCACCCTGAGGCGCTCCTTCTCGTCGGCCAGCATTGCCGCCGAAACGATCAGCCTCGCCTCGGCTTCCTTGCGCTCGGTGATGTCGGTCAGGCTGCCTATGGCCCGGATCAGCCGGCCCTCGCCGTCGCGCTCGATCGTCTTGCCGCGGTCGAGGATCCAGACCCAGTACCCGTCCTTGTGCCGCATCCGGAACTCGGCTTCGAAAAACGGCGTCTCGCCGGCAAGATGCGCGCGATCCGCCTCGGCGACGCGCTCGCGATCGTCGGGGTGGATCATGGTCAGCCAGCGATCGGGGTCGCCGTCGAGCTCGCCATCCGCATAGCCCAGCATCTTCACCCAGGTTTCGGAGTAGGTCGTGCCGCCGTTGCGCATATCGAGGCTCCAGACGCCCTGTCCGGCGCTGGTCAGCGCGAAATTCCACCTTGTCTCGTCCTCGGCGATGCGCGCCTCGGCCTGCTTGCGCGCGTCGATGTCTTCGATCTGCGACACCAGGTAGAGCGGCTTGCCGGTATCCTCGTCGCGGATGACCGAGCCGGCGAGCCGCGCCCAGACCGCGGTCCCGTCTTTCCTGAGGTAGCGCTTTTCGAAATGGTAGGAGCTGATCCGGCCTTCCCGCACGTTCATCATCGTCTCGCGACCGATCGAGAGATCGTCCGGATGCGTGATTTGCGGGAAAGACAGCGCCTCGATCTCCACCCGGCTGTAGCCAAGCATCGCGGCGAAAGCTGGATTGGCCTGCTGGATGCGCCCATCCAGGCCGACGATGGCGACGCCGATCGCCGAATCCTCCATGGCGCGGCGGAAGCGCTGCTCGCTCTCGGCGATCTGCCGGCGGTCATCGACGATGCGGTGAATGAACAGCGCCGACAAGAACAGCGTCGCGGCGGTGATGGCGATGGAAACCTGCAGGCAGAGCCTCAGCGCGTCGGCGCCGAATTCGAGACGCGGCAGCAGGATCGACGCGGCGGTGGCAACCAGACCGACCGCCAGCAGACCCTGCGCAGCGTGCCTGTCGGCACGGATCCTTTTCCAGTTCAACCACGCCACAATGCGATCCCACCCAACACGCAACTGCACGTGGCCACAACCCTGGCGGATCGGTTTTAAGGAATGGTTGCGTAAACGCCGGCGATCGCGCCGCTAACCGGCAAACAATTGGCGGCATGATTAAGGTACTGTTTCCAAACCGTATCAAAGGATCGGTGTGGGGCGGCTACCAGCGCACGAAGAGGCGCCCGCCGATGGCACCGAGCAGCGTCAGGAACGCGATCGCGATCGTATACCAGGTGGCGACGAAGAGCGGTGAATCGTCGAAGCAATGCGCGGCATAGAAGGTTGCCGCGAGCCCGCCCGCGAGCAGGCCGGCGACCGCGCCCGCAAGCACCGGCCTGGTCGGCGCGCCGTAACGCAGCATGCCGAGGAAGATCGCCAATGGGCCGATGCCGATCAGTGGGATGAAGCTCATGCAGATCATCATGTTCGTGCCGACGAGCCGCTTGCCCCAATCGGCCTCGGGCACGACAAATAGCTCGAGGATCACGGCCAGCACGACCAGAAGCGGTGCGGCGATCATCCAGGCCATCGCCCGCCTGGTCGAAGCACCCGGCATCGACAGCACGCGGATCAGCGCGAAGGCGCTGACCGCAAGCACCAGCGTGAACAGGAATTTCGACATGAAGCGCATCGTGTGCATGGCCGGCATGATGTCGGGGCGCGGTCCGATGGTCGTAAAGAAGACGGCCGCCGCGATCACCACGGCCACGCCGACCGCCAGCCACCAGGCCTTGCCGAGTGGCATCGCCTTGTCGCGGGCATCGGCGTCGAGCGCCTTGATGAGATCCTCGGTCCTCATGTCACTGTCGTCCGAATCTTTTTGCGATCGCGGCGAGGCCGCGATGCAATGACACGCGCACCGCCGTCTCGCTGATGCCGAGCTTGGCCGCCGTCTCGCCGATCGACTGCCCATCGACCGAGATCGAGGAGACGACCGAGCGTTGCGCCGGCGGCAGGCCGTCGAGCGCCCGGTTGATGTCGCGCTCGCTCACCGTTTCCGCCTCCGGCTCGGCGAAGGTGTCGGCGATCTCGTCGATCTCGACCTCGATGCGCCGCCCGCGCCGGCGGAACGCGTCGATCAGCTTGAAGCGGGCGATGGCATAGATCCAGGGCAGCACCGGCGCCTCCGGCCGCCAGGTGTGGCGTTTGACATGAATGGCCAGCAAGGTTTCCTGCACGACATCCTCGGGATCGACCCCGCCCTGAACGATCTTGCGCCGGACAAAACCGCGAACGAGAGCGGCGATCCGGTGCAGAAAGTCGGCATAAGCCCTTTCATCTCCCGCGATCGCGGCTCTGAGCAGCCGGGAAAGCTCGGCCTCATCCTTGCCGGTCACAAGAGTTTACCCCCGATGTTCGCGTCTCGGCCCGGATTTGTTACGTGGCCGGCGAAATAATGTCCAAGCCAAACTGATGCAAACTCACGAAAGTTTGCGGATTTGGTGGTTTGCTGCTCGATGGACGGCGAGCGGATGCAGGTCGGTCCTGGTCGGCCACGGCAGAGAAAAAGTGTGCCTCAACCTCACATTGACGCAAGGTAAACCCTTCTGTAGCGTCAGAAGATCGGAGGGGGGCCAAGATGGATTTCATCGAGCGCATTTTTGGATTTTCTCCCGACAACGGCTCGGGAACTTTCGAGGGCAGCATTGTCATTGCAGCCATTGTCCTCGTCGCCGCCGTCTACTTCTACAGAAGACAGAAATCACTGAAGAAATAACATTTTAGACAATCGGCGGGGCACGCCTGCCGAGAAGTGCATCGCCGTTGCGTCCTCTCAGCGTGGGAAACACGACATGTTGGGATCACTGGTCGAACACGTTCGAACCGCGGCCTTTTTGTTGTTCGCCGCCGATTTCTGGAAGCGTCTCGCCGACGGACTGAAGGTGCTGTTCGCCACGATACGCATGCTGCTCTGCCGGCTGGTCAAGGGCCAGAAGCTGCCGAGCCCGTCACAGAGCGATTGCTGCATCCAGCTGCCGCCCGATGTCTACAAGCGCGCCGATCCGCTTCTCTATGCCCAGTACTACCTGATGGCGCAGGGGCTAGCCGTGACCTGGGACAATCCGGACATCGACATTTTCGACGGCGCGGCGCCCGTCACCGGCGCGCTTCAGCCGGCACATAAATACCGTGTCCGCGTCCGCGTCTGGAACGGCTCCTACGATGCTCCGGCGGTTGGGGTGGGAGTGGCTCTGTCCTATCTGTCCTTCGGCGCGCAGACCGTCTCCCATACGATCGCCAGCACCGCCGTCAATCTCGGCGCCAAGGGCACGATCGATTGTCCGGCTTATGCCGAGTTCAGCTGGATCACGCCTGCCATCGGCGGCCATTACTGCCTCCAGGCGCAGCTTTCCTGGAGCGATGACGCCAACCCCGGCAACAATCTCGGTCAGAAGAACGTCAATGTCGCCGAGATGCAGTCGCCGGCAAAGTTCGCCTTCACCGTCCGCAACGAAGCCTCGGTCGCGCGCCGTTTCCTGATCGAGGCGGATTGCTACGGCCTGCCGAAATTGCAGCCTTGCGTTCCGGAAACGCCGCCTGGCGAAGGCCGTGGCGAACGACCCCGAACGCGGCTTGCCGAGAGCAAGGCGCGCTGGGCCAAGGCCTTGCGGGAGCAGGCTTACGGCCATTTTCCCGTTCCGGACGACTGGTCGGTCAGGATCGTTCCGGACACGCTTTCCCTGCAGCCGCGCCAGGAGGCCGAAGTGGCGGTCGAGATCGAAGCGAGGGACGCCGCCTTCCGCGGTTCAAAAGCCTTCAACGTCCACGTTTTCACGATCGGCGAGAGCGGATCGCGCGACATGACCGGTGGCGTGACGCTGACCGCGACGAAAGGGTGAGGCGCCCCCATGGCTTACAAGCACTATACGAGCTGCTTCCTCTATCCGGCCGGAGGCAAGCCCTACAATGAGGACGACCGTCTGGCGTTCCTGGCCGGCCAGGCGGTGAAGATCCTCGTCATCACCGGACTGGCGGCCGGCATCGGCTTTCTGGCCGGGCCGGTCGGCGCGGTGCTTGCCGCCGCCATCGCATATCTCGCTTCGGCCACCGCGACGATCGACAAGGCCGCCGCGGAGTGGCTCAACCATCGCCTGGTCTGCCTGGACAAGGACAATCCGAAATGCGCCGTCGGCATCGTGTCCTACAACCCGTTCCGCAGCGATCTCGGCGCCTTCGACAATGACCAGTATTTCGACGTCGTACTGATGCCGCATCCGACGACCGAAATCCTCAACGCCGAAACGAACCAGGCGGCTTTGGCGGCGGCCAACCGCTACAATGCCGATGGCACGGTCGTCACGGAATTCGCCGCCAAGATCACGGCCCATCCGGCAAACGACATTCTCAACGACGGCTTCCAGGGTCACGAACTGCTTTTTCCGCGCGACGACCTGAAAAACGATCTGGGCTACGCACCAGCCGACGACCATGCGCGCTGGGGCCTGCATTGCGAGGCCGAGGGCGACTTCTGGATCAAGATGCGCCAATGGGCGCCGGCCATCGTCATCCTGCTGACGGCGGCTCTGGTCGTCACGGCAGCCGCGGCCGCGGCCGGCGCCAGCGTCGGCGCGGCAGTCGGCTGCGCCATAGGCTCGTTCTTCCTGGGCGCCCTGGGATGCGCCATCGGATCGTTCCTGGGAGGATTGCTTGGCGGGGCCATAGGTGGCGCTATCGGCGGCGCGGCATCCTATTACGGCGCGATCAAGCCGGTCCTGCAAGGATTGTTCAACATCAACCCTGGCGATGTCGAGGACGCCAATGTCGGCGACAAGGCGCTCGGCCCGATCAGGTTGGGCGACCACGTCGCAGTGCTCGGCGAGCATGTCTACGACGGTTATCACAAGGGTTGGCACGAATTTCATCCGCTGATGGCGGTGGTCAAATTCGATGGCGCGGCCGGTGTCGATGCGAAGCACTATCTTCAGTGGGATCCGGACTTTCCCGACACCGGGACCGTACCGCAAAAACCTCCGGGCGAGGCCACCGATCTCGCGGCCCAGGACATGCGCGACGGCCTCGGCAGCGCGGCATTCAGGACGCGCTGCGAGAATTTGCGTCGAACCTGGTGCGCCATGCTGCACGACGCCTTCGATCCGGAGACCAAACGGACGCAGCAGGGGCTCGAGCAGCGCTGGACCATTCATCCGATGGTAGACGGCTGCATTCCGCACGAGCGGCCGCCAGGCCCGCATATCGGTTGATACCTTCATCAGCGTCGTCTTGACGCGCGAAAGCGTGATGAATCTGTCGCTCTCCAATGTTGACTAACACGCTCATGAATTGATACTCCGACGCATCCGCCCTGACCCGAGGAGTGTCCTATGAAGTCCCCCCTTATCGCCCTCGCCGCTGCGCTGGCGCTCGGCCTGATCGCCGCCCCGGCCATGGCCGAGGATCAAGGCATCATCGTCTACAATGCCCAGCATGAGAGCCTCGCCAAGGAATGGGCGGCGGGATTCACCAAGGAAACCGGCATCAAGGTCACGCTGCGCAACGGCGGCGACAGCGACTTCTCCAACCAGATCGCCGCCGAGGGCGCGGCCTCGCCGGCCGACGTGTTCCTGACCGAGAACTCGCCGGCCATGGCGCTGGTCGAGACGGCCGGCCTGTTCGCGCCGGTCGACGCCGATACGCTCGCCCAGGTGCCGCAGGAATACCAGCCGTCGAGCGGCAAGTGGGTCGGCGTCGCCGCCCGCAGCACCGTCTTCGCCTACAACAAGGACAAGCTGAAGGAAGACCAGCTGCCCAAGTCGCTGCTCGATCTCGCCGATCCGAGCTGGAAGGGCCGCTGGGCCGCCTCGCCGTCCGGCGCCGACTTCCAGGCCATCGTCAGCGCCCTGCTTGAGCTCAAGGGCGAGACCGCCACCGGCGACTGGCTGAAGGCGATGAAGGAGAATTTCACCGCCTACAAGGGCAACTCGACGGTGATGAAGGCGGTCAATGCCGGCGAGATCGATGGCGGCGTGATCTACCACTATTACTGGTTCGGCGATCAGGCCAAGACCGGCGAGAACAGCGGCAATGTCGGCCTGCACTATTTCAAGAACCAGGACCCGGGCGCCTTCGTTTCGGTGTCGGGCGGCGGCGTGCTGGCTTCCAGCAAGCATCCGAAGGAAGCCCAGGCGTTCCTGAAGTGGGTGACCGGCAAGGGTGGCCAGGACGTGCTGAAGAACGGTACGTCCTATGAATACGCGGTCGGCAAGGGTGCCGAATCCAACCCCAAGCTGGTGCCCCTGGCCGATCTGCAGGCGCCGAAAGTCGATCCGGCGAAACTGAATTCCAAGAAGGTCATCGACCTGATGACGCAAGCCGGCTTGCTTTAGTTCTCGTTCGTCCTAAAAGGGCGAACGACCGTGCTCCCGCGGCAATTCGCCTTTCCGCGGGAGCGTTTTTGTTTGGAGATCGCCTCGTCGATGACGATCGGCTGCGTTTCGAGCCGCTTGCGCGGCTTATCAGATCGCTTCACCGTTTCATGGAAACGGCGAACCGCTCTGTCTCCTTGCTTTGCCGCAATTCCGAACGGAAAACCGCTTCACACTTTTCCTGGAATTGCTCAAGCTCGCTTCCGTCATACGGCGTCGGCGACATGGTGGCGCGCCTGATGCAGTCGGCGATCGACATGACCCCGGCAAGATTGCCGGCGGCCGGGATGAAGAAGCGCAGGTCCACCTCTTGGATCACGCTTGCCGCCGCCCTGATCGCGCTGGTCGCGCTGCTGCCGCTCGCCTTCATCGTCTGGGTCGCGATCCAGACCGGTTGGGACACCGTGGCGGCGCTGATCTTCCGGCCGCGCGTCGGTGAATTGCTGGTCAACACCGTGCTGCTGGTCGCCGTCGCCGTGCCGATCGCCATCGTGCTCTCGGTGGCGCTGGCCTGGCTGACAGAGCGCAGCGACCTGCCCGGCAACCGCTGGTGGTCTTGGCTTTCGGTCGCGCCGCTCGCCATCCCCGCTTTCGTGCACTCCTATGCCTGGATCAGCTTTGTTCCTGGACTGCATGGGCTCTGGGCCGGCGTGCTGGTCTCCGTCATCGCCTATTTCCCTTTCCTCTATCTGCCGATCGCCGCCGCGTTGCGCCGGCTCGATCCGGCGCTGGAGGATGCGGCCGCGGCGCTTGGCCTTGATCCGTGGCGGGTTTTCGCGCGCGTCGTGCTGCCGCAGCTGAGGCTCGCCATCTGCGGCGGCTCGTTGCTGGTCGGTCTGCATCTCCTGGCCGAATACGGCCTCTATGTCTTCATCCGCTTCGACACCTTCACCACCGCGATCGTCGACCAGTTCCAGTCGACCTTCAACGGCCCGGCCGCCAACATGCTGGCCGCAGTGCTGGTGGTCTGCTGCCTTTTCCTGCTCGGCCTCGAGGTGATGATCCGCGGCGAGGAACGTTATGCCCGCGTCGGCTCCGGCGCGGCGCGCCAGCAGCAGCGCGCTCGCCTCGGCCGTGCCACCTTGCCTTGCCTGCTTTTGCCGGCGGGTGTCGCGCTGCTGTCGCTCGGCGTGCCCTTCGTCACGGTCAGCCGCTGGCTGCTCGCCGGCGGCACGGAGGTCTGGCGTTGGGACGAGATCGGCCTGGCGCTCGGCCAGACGCTGTTCCTCGCCATTGCCGGCGCGGTGCTTGCAACGCTGGCCGCCATGCCGATGGCATGGATCTCGATCCGCGCGCCGGGGCGGCTGCAGCGCCTGCTCGAGAGCTGCAACTACATCGTCGGCGCGTTGCCGGGCGTGGTCGTCGCGCTGGCGCTGGTGACGATCACCGTGCGTGTCGCGCTGCCCCTCTACCAGACCCTGTTCACCATCCTGTTCGGTTACGCGCTGATGTTCCTTCCGCGCGCGCTGATCAGCCTGCGTGCCTCGATCGCGCAGGCTCCGGTGGAGCTGGAACGGGCCGCTTCCAGCCTCGGCCGGCCGCCGGTCAAGGCGCTGTGGTCGACGACCATCCGCCTGTCGGCGCCGGGGGCGGCGGCCGGCATGGCGATGGTGGCGCTCGGCATCACCAACGAACTCACCGCCACCCAGATGCTGGCGCCCAACGGTACCCGCACGCTGGCGATGGCCTTCTGGTCCTACAGCGGCGAGATCGACTACGCCTCCGCTGCGCCTTATGCGCTGATCATGGTGGCGATGTCGTTGCCGATGACCTGGTGGCTTTACGTCCAGTCGAAGCGGATGGCCGGACGATGAGTTTTCTCGAACTCAGCGGCGTCGCGAAGAATTACGGCCCGGTGGCGGCGCTCGCCGGCGTCGACCTCAAGGTGGAAAGCGGCAGCCGCACCGCGATCGTCGGGCCGTCCGGCTGCGGCAAGACTACCTTGCTCAGGCTGATCGCCGGCTTCGAGGCGCCGGACCGCGGCCGGATCGCGCTCGACGGCAAGGTGCTCGCCAATGGCGGCGCGGCCGTGCCGGCGCATCGCCGCGGCATCGGCGTCGTCGCCCAGGACGGCGCCCTGTTCCCGCATCTCACCATCGCCGACAATATCGGCTTCGGCATGCCCCGCGGCGAGGACAGGCGCAGCGAGCGCATCGTCGAGCTGGCCTACATCGTCGGGCTGGACAAGGCGGTCCTGAAACGCCGGCCGCACGAGCTCTCCGGCGGCCAGCAGCAGCGCGTCGCGCTTGCCCGCGCCATGGCCATGAAGCCGCGGCTGATGCTGCTCGACGAGCCGTTCTCGGCGCTCGACACCGGGCTTCGCGCCTCGATGCGCAAGGCGGTGGCGGAGCTTCTGGAAGAAGCGGGAATCACCACTATCCTGGTCACGCACGACCAAGCCGAGGCGCTGTCCTTCGCCAGCCAGGTGGCGGTGATGCGCGACGGCCTGTTCTCCCAGGTCGGCACGCCGCGCGAGCTCTATTTCAAGCCCAGGGATAGAATGGTCGCCGAGTTCCTCGGCGACGCCATCATCCTGCCGGCCAGAATCGCCGATGGCTTCGCCATCTCGCCGCTCGGCCGCATTGCCGTCGACACGAAGGAACGCCGAGACGTCGCCCGCATCATGCTCAGGCCTGAGCAAATCCTGCTCAAGCTCACCTCGCGCGAAGGCTTGTCGGGCACGCCGGACATGCTGTTCGGCGAAGTGACGGACTGCGAGTTCGCGGGCTCCATCTGCACTGTCGCGGTGCGGCTGCTCAACAGCCCCGATCCGCCCGATGCGGCCGCGATCGGCAACACGCCTCTCATCCTGCGCCGGACAGGTATGGACGCGCCGGCGATCGGCGAGATCGTGCGCCTCACCGTCACCGGCAAGGCGCATGTCTTTGCTTGATCTCCGCCTTGAGAATAATGCATTCCTGCATTATTTCTAGTGCACGGAGGTCGCATCATGACGACATTGACGGTTACCGCCCGGGGCCAGGTCACGTTCCGGAAAGACGTGCTCAAGCACCTCGGCATCCAGCCCGGCGACAAGATCAGGCTTGATCTTCTGCCTGGTGGGCGGGCGGAGCTGAAGGCCGACCAGGGCAAGGGCTCCTGGCAAGAGCTGAGTGGAATGCTCAAGGGCAAAACGAACGGCACACGGCTTTCGATCGAGGAGATCAACGATGCGATCGCCGACGCCGGCACTTCGAGCGGAATGCGCGGAATCGAGCGCAAGTGAAGATCAGCCTCGACACCAACGTGCTGTTGCGCCTTGTCGTCGGGGACGACGAAGCGCAGCAGCGGACCGCAGCCGAGACGCTGGAAGGGGCCGAGCTGGTCGCGATCAGCGTTCAAGCGCTTTGCGAGTTTGTTTGGGTGCTGGATAGAAGTTATCGGGTTGCGCGGCCTGATATATCCGCCTCGATCCGCCGTATCCTCGATATGCGCAACGTCGTGGCCAACCGACCAACGATCGAAGCGGGCCTGGCTGTGCTTGACGCCGGTGGAGATTTCGCGGACGGCGTGATCGCGTTCGACGGTCAGTGGCTCGGTGGCGAAACCTTCGTGTCCTTCGACAGGAAAGCGGTGAAGCTGGTCGATGGACAGGGGACGCCCACGCTGTTGCTCGGGTGATTTCTACCGCATGCGTTGCCCCGTCGCCGGCGACCAGAGCGGCCATTGCTCGAGAAAATCGCAGCTGTGGATGACGACACGCTGGCCCTCGATCAGGATGATCGAATAGGCGGGCGGCGCCTGCTCGACCATTTCGTCGCCGGCGAGATCGAGCATGAAGCGGGCATGCAGCCCGCGCTGCACCGAGAACGGAATGCCGGCGACGGTGCCGGCGATGTCGCGGTGGACATGGCCGAAGAAGATGTAGCGGACATTGCCGTGGCGGGTCAGCACATCGATGAGCCGCTGCGGCTGTTCGAGGCCGAGCGGATCGAGCAATGTGAGCCCGAGCTCGACCGGCGGATGATGCAGGAAGATATAGGCCGCCTTGCCTGCCGCCTCGCCTAGCCGCGCATCGAGCCAACCAAGCCGGTCGTCGCACAATTCTCCGGTGACGCGGCCTTCCGCCAGGCTGTCGAGGAAGACCAGGCGCCCTTCCGGCGTGTCGAAAACCGACTGCGCGAAGCCGTTGCTATCGGTTCCGTTTTCCGGGAAGGCGGCGACGAGGTTGGCGCGCCGGTCGTGATTTCCCGGCAACAGGCGGTAAGGCACGGTGAGCCGGCTCAGCGCCGCCTTGAGGTCGGCATAGCTCTCGGCCTCTCCATCATCGGTCAGGTCGCCCGTGAAGATGCAGAGCGCCGCATCGCTGTGACGTTGATTGATATGATCGATGCATCGATCGAGACGTTCATTCAGGTTCGCGCCATAGCGTATCTCGCGCCGACGACCGAGATGGACGTCGGTGACCTGGATGATCTTCATTGCATGAACCCTCAAATCAAATTCACAACGTCGCCGGAGCCGGTTCCGGCACCGAAGCCTTGAACACGTCGAGCCTGCCGCCCGTCTCCGAGGAGAAGAAGTGCAGGTCCGATTCGGCGAATTGCAGGCCGACCGTGCTGCCCGGCTCGGGGTGGACGGTCTCCGACGTCACGATGGAGAACGGCACGCCGTCGAGATCGACATAGATGACGCGCCCGGCGCCCAGTTCCTCGATGAGGTCGACGGTCGCCGCAAGCGCCCCCGGCGTGCCCGGCGCCACCATGCGCACCGCCTCCGGCCGAATGCCGACCGCGACTTTCGAGCCTACGGGAAGCCCCGTGCGCGACACGTTGAGCTTGCGGCTGTCGCCGAGCAGCGACAGCCCATCGAGCGTGACGGTGCCTTCGAGCATGTTCATCGACGGCGCGCCGACGAAGGTCGCGACGAAGCGGCTCGCCGGCCGGCTATAGACTTCCGCCGGGGTGCCGACCTGCTCGACCCGGCCGCCATTCATCACCACCAGCCGGTCGGCCAGCGTCATCGCCTCGACCTGGTCATGCGTGACGAAGACCGAAGTGGCGCTGAGGCGCCGGTGCAGCTTGCGGATCTCGGAACGCATCTGCACGCGCAGCTTGGCGTCGAGATTGGAAAGCGGCTCGTCGAACAGGAACACCTTCGGCTCGCGGATCATGGCGCGGCCCATGGCGACGCGCTGGCGCTGGCCGCCGGACAGCGCCATCGGCTTGCGGTCGAGCAGGTGCTCCAGTTCCAGGACGCGCGCCACCGCCTGGATGCGCTGGGCGCGTTCGGCCGACGGAACGCCGGCCACCTTCAGCGAATAGCCGATATTCTGCGCCACGCTCATATGCGGGTAGAGCGCATAGTTCTGGAACACCATGGCGCAGCCGCGCTCGCGCGGCTCGAGCTTGTTGACGACCGTGCCGTCGATCGCGATCGTGCCGTCGGAAATCTCTTCCAGCCCGGCGATCATCCGGAGCAGCGTGGACTTGCCGCAGCCGGACGGCCCCAGGATGACGACGAACTCGCCGGAAGCGAAATCGAGGTCGACACCGTGCACGACCTGCGTCTTGGCGTAGTTCTTCTTGACGCCGCGAATGGTGATGGAGGCCATTTTTGTCTCCCTATTTTTCGGTGGCGATGAGGCCGCGCACGAACCAGCGCTGCATCAAGACCACGACGATCAGCGGCGGCAGCATGATGATCAGCGTCCCGGCCATGGCGATGTGCCATTCCGGCGCGCCGCCGACATTGGGTATGAGCTGCTTCAGCTCGGTCACCGCCATCGCGTGCGACTGGTCGGTGGTGATAAGCAGCGGCCACAGATACTGGTTCCAGGCCCACAGGAACATGATTGTGCCGAGCGCCGCCATGTTGTTGCGCGACAGCGGCAACAGGATATCGATGAAGAAGCGCAGCGCGCCGGCGCCGTCCATGCGCGCCGCCTCGGTCAATTCGTCCGGCACGGTCAGGAAGAACTGGCGGTAAAGGAACGTGCCGGTGGCGGTGGCGACCAGCGGCAGGATCAGGCCGCTATAAGAATTGAGCAGCCCCAGGCTGAGCTGGACCTGAACCCCCGATATCTTCTCGATCAGCCAGGAGAGCCCTGTCAGGTCCATGATCGTCTGATAGGGCTCGAGCACGTTGGCGACCACCGCGTAGGTCGGCACGATGCGCACTTCGAGCGGCAGCATCAGCGTGATGAAGATCAGCCAGAAGATCAGCATGCGGCCGGGATAGCGGAAATAGACGATCGAGAAGGCGGTGAGCGCCGAGACGATGACTTTGCCGGCGGCGACGCCGAACGCCATGATGAAGGAGTTGAGCAGCTTCGGACCGAGATCGGCTGTCGTCCACGCCGTCTTGATGTTGACCCAGAAATCGCTGCCCGGCAGCAGCGACATCGGCACGTCGTTGACGTCCTTCAGATTGTGCGAGGCGGCGATCGCCACGATAACGAACGGCGTCACGCAGAATACGAAGCCGGCGAACAGGATGAGATGCGTGAGGAAGTTGAGGATCGGGGTGCGCTCGACCATATCAGCCTCAACGATAATGCACGCGCCGCTCGATGAAGCGGAACTGGACGATGGTGAGCGCGATGATCAAGAGCATCAGGATGATGCTCTGCGCGGCGGCGCCGGAGTAATCCAGGCCTTTGAAGCCGTCGGAATAGATCTTGTAGACCATCAGATTTGTGGCGTTGGCCGGGCCGCCGGCGGTCATGATGTCGACGATGCCGAAGGAGTCCTGGAAACTCTCAGTGATGTTGATGACCAGAAGGAAGAAGATCGTCGGCGTGATCAGCGGGAACTGTATGTCCAAGAAACGCCGGATGACGCCGGAGCCGTCCATCGCCGCCGCCTCGATCAGCGAACGCGGGATCGCCTGGAAGGCGGCAAGGAAGAAGATGAAATTGTAACCGACATATTTCCAGGAGAAGGCGATGATGATCGAGGCCATCGCATCGGCGCCGTCGAGACCGGGGTCCCAGAAGCCCGGCCAGACCCGGTTGACGACGGCCATGAAGCCGGCTTCCGGCGCCAGGATGAAACGAAACGCCAGCGCCAGGGCGGGCGCGGCGATGCCGTAGGGCCAGATCAGCACCACGCGATAAAGCCATGAGCCGGCAAGCTGCCGGTCGGTCAGGGCGGCGAGCACCAGCGCGATGAGCATCGCAAGGCCCGTGCTGATGCCGGCGAAGATCATGCTGGCAGTGATGGAATTCCAGTAGTCGGCGTTGGACAGGATCGAGCGGAAATTGTCGAGCCCGACCCAGATGTTGCCGCCGCCCCAGGGCTGCTGCAGCGTCAGCGACCAGTAGACCGCCTGGCCGGCCGGCCAATAGAAGAAGGTGAAGATCAGGAACAGCTGCGGCACCGCAAACAGGATGCCGATCGTCCATCTGCCGAAAGTGACGCGTTTTTCCATCGATCCGCCGATGTCGTTGAACCGCCAGCCCGCTTTCTTGGCGCAAGACTAGAGCATGTCTCCCTAAAGTGGGAACCGGTTTCGGGACAAAGATATGCGTGGAAGCAAAACTACATGAAATGGCCGCCCGTCGATTCCCGACGGACGGCCGCTCCAACATCCGGGATCAGGGCAGGGTCTTACCCGGATAGGTCTGCTGGAAGCGCTCCAGGATCGCGTCGCCATTCTTGACCAGAGTGTCGAGGCCTTCCTGCACGCTGACCTTGTTGGCGAAGATCGCCTGCATCTGCGTGCCGAACTCGGCGCGGATCTGGGTGAAGTTGCCGAGGCGCACGCCACGGGTGATCTCCGTCGGCTCCGAGGCGGTAAGGCTGGCGATCGCCACTTCGCGGCCCTTATAGGGCGCCTTGTCGTAGAAGCCCTGGGACTTCATGTAGTCGAAGCCCGACTTCGTCACCGGGATGTAGCCGGTGTTGGTCGACCAGAACAAAGCCGTCTTGGGATCGTGGATGAAGTTGAGGAACGCCGCCGCACCCTTGTATTCGGCATCCGACTTGCCGGAGAGCACCCACAGCGAAGCGCCGCCAACCAGCGAGTTCTTGCGCTCGGTGCCGGCATAGACCGGCAGTTCGGTGACGTCCCAGTTCATGCCTTCCTTCTGGGTGCGGCCGATCGTGCCGTGGTCGCCGACCGAGGTCAGGATCACCTGGCAGGTGCCCGTGGCAAAGGCCTGCACCATATCCTGGCCGAGATCCTTCGACTTGATCTTGATCAGGCCGGCGTCATACCACTTCTTGAGATCTGTGACGTACTGGACGAACTTGGTCTTGTTGACCTCAAGCCGTGCGTCGAGCCCGTCATAGCCGTTGTTCTTCGTAGCGATCGGCTGGTTATGCAGCGCCGAGAACTGCTCCATCAGCTGCCAGCTTTCATTGGCCGAGATGTTGATCGCCATCGGGCATTCATAGCCGGCGTCCTTCAGCGCCTTGAGGTCGGCGCCGACGTCTTCCCAGGTCTTCGGCGCTTCGGTCTTGCCGATCTTGGCGAAGGCGTCCTTGTTCCAGTACATCAGCGGCGTGGAGGAATTGAACGGGAAGGAGAGCATCTCGCCCTTCGAGGTCGCGTAGTAGCGCGCGATGCCGGGGAAATAGTCGCTGTAGTCGATCTTGTAGCCGTTTTCTTCCATCAGCTTGTCGGCGGGCTTGTAGGCGCCCGACAGCATCATGGTGGCGGTGCCGACGTCATAGACCTGGACGACGGTGGGCTGCTTGCCGGCGCGGAAGGCGGCGATCGTGTTCTGCAGCGTGGCGTCGTAATTGCCCTGGCTGGTGCAGACGACCTCGTAGTCCTTCTGCGAATCGTTGAAGTTCTTGCACAGCGTGTCGACGACGCGGGCGAGATCGCCCGAAAGACCGAACCAGAAATCGAATTTGACCGGCTCCGCAAAAGCAGGAACCGCAAGCGCGGTGGTGAGCGCGCCGGCGGCAAGGGCAGCGAAGCCCCGCTTGATGATCGTCATGGTTTCCCTCTTGAATGGCAATGTGACAAGGGTTTTGCGCAAGTCCTTGCCCGTTCTCATAGAGAAGGTATGTGACAGTTCTGTTGTGGCCCCTGGGCCGATAAGCGGCCCCTGTGGACAGCCAGTCTCTCCTCCCTGGCAGCGGTCGCGCCGGCATGAAAACGTCACATCGGCGCTCTAGAGCATGATGCCGAAAAGTGTGAAGCGGTTTTCGGACGACATCATGTTCTATCTCTTGGATTTAGAGACGGATTCAGATTTCAGGTCGATCCGACCTGAAATCTGAATCCGGCTCTAGGAAGTTAGGGCGTCCCGAAGCGGCGAAAAGACCTTCCGTGATTAACCGGCTAACTGGATGAGAAGAGACATGCTGGTCCCCCAGCTCACGCACGTGCCTGTCGACGTCCGCAACGCCATGCGGGACGGACCGCGCGACAGCGCCACCCATCTGCGCCACGCCGCCGCCGTTCCGGCCCTCGGCGAGATCGAGATCGGCGGCCAGGCGTCGCGCGGGGGCGCCGGCGAGAGCCTGACCGTCATGGCCTGGAACGTCGAGCGGCTGCGTCACGTCGATGCCATCGCCGCCACGATCGCCGGCCGGGCGCCGGACGTCGTCCTGCTGTCCGAGGTCGACAAGGGCATGGCGCGCTCCGGCAACGGCCATTTGTTGAGCCGGCTTGCCGATCGTCTGGGCCATTCCTATGCCTATGGCGTCGAGTTCCTCGAGCTCGGCACCGGCAATGAGACGGAGCAGGCGGCAAATGGCGGCGCCGAGAACGTGGAAGGTTTCCATGGCAATGCCGTGACCAGCGCCATTCCGCTGCTGCGGCCTTTTCTCACCCGCTTCGACGCCGCAGGCGCCTGGTTCCTGCCGGAGCATGGTCAGCCGCGCATCGGCGGCCGCATGGCGCTTGGCGGTCAGGTGATGGTCGGCGACCGCCGCGTCACCGTCGTCTCCGTGCATCTCGAGAACCGCACCACGCCCGCCGGCCGCGCCGACCAGACGCGCCACTTGCTCGATGCCATCGACAGATACGATGCGGAAGCGCCGGTGCTGATCGGCGGCGATTTCAACACGCTGACCGCCACCTATCCGGAACGCAACGACGATCCTGCGGCGTGGCGAACCCGCATTGCCGCCGAACCGGACCGGCTGATGTATCCGGAACGTCATGAGCCCTTGTTCGCGGTGTTTGCCGAGCGTGGCTACGACTGGAAGACGGCGAATGCCTTCGACAAGCCCACCCAGCGGCGCGCGGCCGGCGACGCCACACCCGCCGGCCATATCGACTGGTTCTTCACGCGCGGCCTCGCGGCGAGCGCGCCGGCGACGCTGCCGGCTACGTTGCCGGACGGCAGCCCGAGCGCCGACCACGAGGCGCTGGTGGTTACGGTGCGGGTGAAGTAACGGCCTCCCGGATCGACACATTCGATCCCGAGATCATTCCAGCGCATCAATACAACCTGGAGAGCACGCAATGGTTGCGGGCGGCATAATCGATTCTTCAGTCGTCCGACCCTAATCAATCACGTTGCCTTGATTGATGCGGGAAGATCAGGTGAAGAAAGATGCTGACCGTCTATAATTGTATCGTGAACGAGCACGATCTGAGACTGGTCGCACTCGCGGCGCTCATTTGCGGAATCTCCTGTTTCTCCGCCGTCAACCTGCTTCGCCATGTCGACCGATCGACCAGCCGAAACCGTCATGCGTGGCTGCTGATTGCTGCGACGTCGACCGGCTTCGGCATATGGGCGACGCACTTCATCGCCATGATCGCCTTCACGCCGGGAATACCCAACGCCTACAACGCCGAGCTTTCGGTGGCTTCGCTGGCGATGCCGATCATCCTGCCGCTGCTGATTTCCTTCTGCGGCTGAT
>NZ_VFUA01000125.1 GCF_006440735.1 Mesorhizobium sp. B2-7-1
GATCTACACAAGCACCAACCTTATCGAGACCACGCCGGAACAGTGGCACCGCGTCATCGGCGTCAACCTGACCGGCTTCTTCTTTTGCAACAAACGCGCCGTCATGCAGATGCTCACCCAGGCGCCGGTCGACGATGTGCGCGGCCGCATCATCAACATCTCCTCGCAGCACGGCATGGTCGCCTGCCCAGGCGACCTGCCCTATTCGGTGAGCAAGGGCGGCATCGTGCAGATGACGCGCCAGATCGCGGTCGACCACGCCGACGACCTCATCGTCTGCAACGCGATCGCGCCGGGCAAGATCATCACCGGCAAGCCGGGCGTCGCCAACGACCCTGACGCGCTCGACTATTCGCGCCGCCGCACGCCCTGGCCGCGGCTCGGCCATCCCAACGACGTGGCGGGCGCGGCGCTGTTTCTCGCCAGCGACATGGCCAGCTACGTCACCGGCATCAACCTGATGGTGGATGGCGGCTGGATGGCTGGCTGACGGCCGACAGGCGGCCACTGCCCGGCATCCGGCGACAGGAACCTTTGCGGAAACCACTCGTTGACCCTGCTGCGAGGGGGCCAACGATATCTGGGATCCGTTGCCTTGGACGCAAAAACCGACAGAAAAGAGCGCGAAGCCGCTCCCGCCGACGAAGCGCGGGCTGAGCCCCGGTCCGATCAGCACCGCCCGGACGAAGAAAAGCCCGTCGAAGGCAAGCGCAGCGACGACAAGCAAGCGCAAGACACACAGGCGAATGATGATCCGTCCGATCGCAGCAAGCCCGGCCTCCTCAGACGTCACCCCTATGTAGCGGCGATCGTTGCCATCCTCATCCTGTTGGTCATCGCGGCCGTGGTGATCTGGTGGACCAACGCACGTCATTATGAATGGACCGACGACGCCTTCATCGACGCGCGCACCGTGACGATCGGCGCGGAAATTGCCGGGCGCATCACCGACGTCGCCGTCACCGACAACCAGCCGGTCGAGGCCGGCGCCGTCCTTCTGCGCATCGACGACAGCGATTATCAGGCCTCACTCAAACAGGCGGAAGCCGGCGTGATGGCGGCGCAGGCCGAGATCGCCAACGTGCAGGCCCAGACCCAGGCGCAGGACGCCAAGATCGATGCCGCCGGCAAGCAGGTGGCGCAGGCGCAGGCAGCGTTCGAATTCGCCAGATCTGAGGACCAGCGCAACCGCGAGCTCCTGGCCAAGGGCACGGCGACGCAACAACAGGCGCAGCAGGCCGCTTCGACCTTGCGCCAGGACCAGGCGGCGCTGGATGCCGCTAACGCCAATGCCGAGGCGGCGAAAAGCCAGATTGCGGTTCTGCAGGCGCAAGGCAAGAGCGCGCAAGCCAAGCTTCGGCAGGCCGAGGCCAGCGAGGACCAGGCCAAGACCACCCTCGCCCGTACAATGATCACGGCGCCCGTCGCCGGCCATGCCACCAACATCACGGCGGCGAAAGGCACCTATGCGCAGCCCGGCCAGGTGTTGATGATGTTCGTGCCCAACGATGTCTGGGTGAAAGCCAATTTCAAGGAGACGCAGCTCGATCTGATGCGGCCCGGCCAGCCCGTCGATATTGCCATCGACGCCTATCCCGAAAAGACCTTCCACGGCCATATCGACAGCATCCAGGCAGGCAGCGGCACGGCGTTCAGCCTGCTGCCTGCCGAAAACGCCACCGGCAATTTCGTCAAGGTGGTGCAGCGCGTGCCGGTCAAGATTGTCTTCGACCAGCCGCCCGGCATCTATCTCGGCCCCGGCATGTCGGTGGTGCCGACGGTCAAGGTCAGATGAGCGATGCCGCAACAGCCCATGGCGACCAAAGCCGATCGGCGGCCGGTCGGCGCAGCCCCTGGCTGATCGCGATCGTCGTCTCGATCGCGACCTTCATGCTGGTGCTCGACACCTCGATCGCCAATGTCGCGCTGCGCAACATCGCCGGCAGCCTGGCCGCCGGCATGGACGAGAGCACATGGGTGATCACCACCTATCTCGTCGCCAACTCCGTCATCATCCCGGTCAGCGGCTGGCTCACCAGTGTCATCGGCCGCAAGCGCTATTACATGATCTGCGTGGCGACCTTCACGCTGGCCTCGCTGCTCTGCGGGCTGGCGCCCAACCTGCCGACGCTGATCGCCTTCCGCATCCTGCAGGGGCTCGGCGGCGGTGGCATGGCGCCGAGCGAGCAATCGATCCTCGCCGACACGTTTCCGCCTGAGAAACGTTCGCAGGCCTTTGCCCTCTACGGCATTGCGGTGATCGTCGCGCCGACGGTCGGGCCGACCATCGGCGGTTGGCTGACCGACAATTTCTCCTGGCACTGGATCTTCTTCATCAACGTGCCGTTCGGCATCATGTCGCTGGCGCTCGTGCAATGGCTGGTGATCGAGCCCGAGATTCTCGAACGCGAGCGTCGCGAACGGTTGAGCAAGGGGCTGAAGGTCGACTGGATCGGCTTCATCCTGGTGGCGATGGCGCTCGGCTGCCTCGAAGTCTTCCTCGACGAGGGCCAGCGCAACGACTGGTTCGCCTCGGCCTTCATCACCGCTTTCGCCGTGATCTCGGCTGTGTCGTTCCTGCTGCTTGTCCCGTGGGAATGGACGAGGCGCGAACCGATCGTCGACATCCGCCTGCTTTTCAGCCGGCAGTTCGGCATGTCGTTCCTCGTCATGATGGCGGTGGGCGCGGTGCTGTTCAGCAGCACGCAATTGTTGCCGCAACTGCAGCAGACGACCTTCGACTACACCGCCACCCTTTCCGGCCTGTCGATGATGCCGGGCGGCATCGCCATGCTCATGCTGATGCCGGTCTCGGGCTTTGCCGCCGGCGTCGTCCAGCCGCGCTACCTCATCATGATGGGCATGTCGGTGGTCGCGGTCGCGCTCTGGCACATGACCTCGCTGACGCCCGACGCCAGCTTCGGCTTCTTCGCCTATGCGCGCATCTACATGATGATCGGCCTGCCGTTCCTGTTCATCCCGATCTCCACCGCCGCCTATGTCGGCCTGCCGCCGCAGAAGACCGACCAGGCGTCCTCGCTGATCAATGTCGCCCGCAACATCGGCGGCAGCATCGGCGTGTCGCTCTCCAACACGGTCATCGCCCAGAACGCCCAGCTGCACCAGTCGGTGCTGGTCGGCCACACGGCGCAGTCGAGCGAAGCCTATCAGCAGACGCTCCGCCAGGTGACAGACCACTTCGTCGCCGAGGGCTCGCCGCTGACTGAGGCCAGGCAGCAGGCTGTCGGATGGATTGGGCAGGAAATCGGCCGCCAGGCTTCGCTGCTCGCCTATGTCGACGTCTTCTTCTATTGCGCGATAGCGACGGCGCTGCTCGTGCCGTTCGCCTTGCTGCTCAGGCCGCCGAGGCCCGGACCTGCCAAACAACAGGATAGCCCGGCCGTGTGACGGCTCGCAGCGTTTCACCGCGGCGCGATGGCGTGCGAATCCGGCGCCACATCCCGGTAACGACAAAGTGTCCATCCCGCGGGGCGGCTCGGCACGGTGGAGCCTCAGTCAGATGCTAGCCCGCGCTTGGGGGACACTCGAAACACTGGAGATCGCAATGAAAACCGCAGCACGTCTTCTTGCCTCTTTCGCTCTCGTGGGCTTTGTCACCACCGGTGCCATGGCGGCGACGTCGACCACGGCGACGATGCCCGCCGCCACCACGACAACGACCACGGCGCCAACCACGAAGAAGCCGAAAACCGCCATGACGCCTGAAAAGACCGCGATCTCGAAACAATGCTCGACCCTCGCGGACCAGAAGGGTCTGCACGGCAAGGATCGCGAGAAGTTCCGCTCGGCCTGCAAGAAGAACGGCGGCAAGGCGCCCAGCTGATCCGTCGGATCAGCTTCCCGGCACGCTCCTGATTTCCATCGCGTGGCGAAACAGCCGGCCGAATGGCTGAAGCGACGGTACAGTGCTCAGGCCCCGGCATGTCCGGGGCCTTTCACGTCGTCCAGAACAGTTTAGACCGCAGCGCCCCAGGATTAGGCGCCTGCAAAAGGATGCTTGCGCGTCGATTTCCGTCGGGCGATGGTGCGCCAACTTTGGAGGGGATCATGCGCAACATCACGATATCGGCGCTGCTGGCGATAGCCACCGTCTATGCGACCGCGGCCAACGCCCTGGACAGCTCGAACACGCCGGTCGTCGTCACGCCGCTGGCGTCTAAGACCACGACCGCGTCCGGCCAGCCGATCACGCTGCCGCAAAAGAATGTCGAGGTTCAGGTCTCGTCCTACCAGATCGCGCCTGGGGCGACCTTGCCCGTGCACAAGCACCCCTTCCCGCGCTACGCCTATGTCGAGCAAGGCACGCTCAAGGTCACCAATGTCGAGACCGGCGCCGCCAACACCTACAAATCAGGCGACTTCATCGTCGAGATGATCGGCCAATGGCACCAGGCCACCAATATCGGCACTGATCCGGTGAAGCTTCTGGTGATCGACCAGGTCGAACAGGGCGCCAAGAACACGATCCTGAAGCAGTAGCCGGCAGGGCGACCGCTTCGAAGCGGACCTCTCGCCTCATCCCCAGGCGCCCACCGGCTGCCTGGTGGTGGCGTTCAGGCGGTTGAAGGCGTTGATCAGCGCGATCTGGATCACCAGGGCAGCGAGCGCCTTGTCGTCATAATGGCGCGCCGCCTCGTCCCAGACATCGTCCGGCACCGCGTCGGAGCGGTCGGCCAGCCGCGTCGCTGCTTCCGTCAGCGCAAGCGCCGCACGCTCGGCGTCGGTGAAATACGGCGTTTCGCGCCAAGCCGACACAGCGAAGATCCGCTCGTCCTTCTCGCCCGCCTTCTTCAGCTCACGCGCATGCATGTCGACGCAGACGGCGCAGGCGTTGATCTGGCTGGCGCGCAGGTGGACGAGCTTGCGCGTCACATAAGGCACCTCGCCGGCTTCGGTCGACTTGTCGAGCGCCAGAAGCGCCTGCAGCGCGCCGGGAATGAGCATCACCGGGTTTTTCAATCTTGCTTCCATCATTCGTCTCCTCGGATTCTTGCGGCCGCCTGGCTCGCGTCAATCAATAACTTTCCAGTTATGAGTTACCCATAACTTTGCAGTTATGCGTTGTCAAGCGAGTTGCATGGCTGGCGACTTCCATGGCTGGACCGATCGTTGCGGCTTTCGCGGCGGCTCGCCCGGTGCTAGGGCTGCCCATCTCATCGAAGGCATGGATGGAAACCGGTGGCGGACACGCAAAAACCCCTGATCGAAATCTGCGTCGAAGGCATTGACGGGCTGCTTGCCGCGCAGGCCGCCGGCGCCGACCGGGTCGAGCTCTGCGCCAGCCTGGTCGAGGGCGGCATCACGCCGAGCATGGGCACGGTGCGCGCCGCGCTCGAAAGCGCGACCATTCCCTTCCACGTCATCGTGCGGCCGCGCGGCGGCGACTTCCTCTACAGCGAGACCGAATATCGATCGATGCTGGCCGATGTCGAAGCCCTGCGCGAGCTCGGCGTCGCCGGCGTCGTCGTCGGCTGCCTGACCGCCGACGGCGCCATCGACGAGGCGCGCATGAGCGCATTGGTCGAGGCCGCCGGCCCGCTCAACGTCACCTGCCACCGCGCCTTCGACATGACGCGCGATCCGGCCGCCGCGCTCGAAGCCCTCATCCGCTGCAAGGTCGGCCGCGTGCTGACCAGCGGCCAGCGCGACACGGCGGTCGAAGGCGTCGAGCTTCTGGCGGAGCTCGTCCGCCTGGCCGGCTCGCGCATCATCATCCTCGGCTGCGGCGCGCTCGCGCCCGACACGATCGGCGAGGTACGCAGGCGGACCGGATTGACCGAGATGCATTTCGCGGCACTTGCGGACGTGCCGAGCGCCATGCGCTACCGCAACCCGGATGTCGGCATGGGCGGCACCGACCTCGACCGCGAATACCGCAACACCGTGACCGACCAAGCCCTGGTGGCGGCGACGATCGCAGCCGCGCGGGCCTGATGGCAAAGGCGATGACCAGGGAATTGCCGCCGATCGAACACGTCTCGCCCGCCGCCGAGGCCGCGATCCTCGCCCTCAACAACGAGCATGCGGCGGAGCTGTCCTGGCTCGAGCCGGAACGGCTTTCGTTCCTGCTCGGCGAAGCGTTCTACACGCGCCGCATCGGCGCGCTCGAAGCCTTCATCATGTGCTTCGACCAGGACGCAAGCTACGACAGCCCGAACTTCCTCTGGTTTCGCGAGCGCTATCCGCGCTTCGTCTATGTCGATCGCGTCGTCGTCGCCGCGGACGCCCGCGGCCGCGGCCATGCCCGCCGGCTTTACGAGGATCTGTTCGAGCAGGCCCGGCGCGCCGGCCATACGATCGTCACCTGTGAGGTCAACGCCGATCCACCCAATCCGGCTTCCGACGCCTTCCACGCGGCGCTCGGTTTTGCCGAGGTCGGCGATGCGGTGATCCACGGCGGCAAGAAATCGGTGCGCTATTGGGCTAAACCGATCGCCGCGTGAACGCTGCTGGTCATGAAAACAAGCCACAGCTAATATAGACGCTCCGTTGGCTGGGGCGCGACATCATGCCGAGCAATGTCTTCCGCTTCGACGAGAGCTGGGACATCCCTGAAGGCACGCCGCAGGAAGTGTGGGACGTGCTGTCGGACGCCCAGCTTCTGCCGCTCTGGTGGGGCGATGCCTACAAGGAGGTCGAGCCGCTCGACAAGAAGGGCAAGGGCGTGGTCGGCGCCCGCGCCAGGGCGAGAGCGCGCGGCGCCCTGCCCTATGAGCTGAATTTCATCATCGAGGCCGCCGAGCTCGATCCCGGACGGCTGGTGGTCGTGAAGACCTTCGGCGACTTCGACGGGCTCTGGCGGGCCGAACTGTCGCCGTCGGGAAGCGGCACGCATGTCGACCTGGTCTGGCAGGTCACGGTCGAGAGACCGATCCTCAAGCTGCTCGCGCCGCTGCTCAGACCCGCCTTCGCCTGGAATCATCGCTGGACGACGCCGCGCGGCGAAGCCGGGCTTCGCCGCTATCTCGCGGCGCAGAAAAATAGCCGCACCGGCCTCGCCGGTTGACGCCTGCTCTACCGGAACAATGGAACGGCGCTGACCACCGTCGTCCAGAAGCCCCAGACCAGAGGTATGCCGACCAGCAGCCAGGCGAGCGTCAGCTTGACGGTATTGGCGTTGTCCTGTGCCATCTCGATCTCCTATGCCCTCGCCGCTTCCGGCTTCATGTGGAAGCGCTCGGCCACCGGCCGCATCATCAAATTGAGCAGGAAGCCGACGGCGAGCAGACCGGCCATGATGTACATGGTCACCGTATATGCGTCGGCCTTCGCCACGCCGCCGTCGATCTGGTACTGGCGGATATAGTTGACCAGGACCGGGCCAAGCACGCCGGCAACCGACCAGGCCGTCAGCAACCGGCCATGAATGGCGCCGACATAGCGCACACCGAAGACATCTCGCAGATAGGCCGGAACGGTGGAAAAACCGCCGCCATACATGCTGAGGATGATCCCGTAGAACAGCACGAACAGGAACACGTTGCCGGATTTTCCGGTCCACGGCACGGCTGCATATAAGATCACACCCAGCACGAAAAAGATCGCGTAGGTCATCTTGCGGCCGATATAATCGCTGGCCGAGGCCCAGAAGAAGCGGCCGAGCATGTTGAAGATCGAAAGCAGGCCGACAAAGCCTGCGGCCGCCGCCGCCGTGATGCGTCCCGGGAACATCTCCTGGCTCATGGCCGAGGCCTGGCCGAGCACGCCGATGCCGGCCGTAACGTTGAGGCACAGCACACCCCATAACAGCCAGAACTGCGGCGTCTTCAGCGCATCGTCGAGATGGACATTGGCGCTGGTGACCATCGCGCCTTGCGTTGCGGGCGGTGTCCAGCCGACGGGCCGCCAGCCTTCCGGGGGCACTCTTACCATGGTGGCGCCGATCATCATGAAGATGAAATAGGTGATGCCGAGCACGATGAAGGTTTCGGCGACGCCGATATGTTCGGGCGTCGAGAACAGGTTCATCAGATAAACCGAGAGCGGCGAGGCTATGAAGGCGCCGCCCCCGAAGCCCATGATCGCCATACCGGTCGCCATCCCTGGCCGATCCGGAAACCAGGTGATCAGCGTCTTCACCGGCGAAATGTAGCCGAGGCCGAGACCGATGCCGCCAAGCACGCCATAACCAAGATAGATGATCCAGAGCTGGTGCAGATAGACGCCGAGCGCAGAGATGATGAAGCCGCCACCAAAACAGCAGGCGGCCGCGACCATCGCCTTGCGCGGCCCGACACGGTCGAGCCAGCCACCGCCGAAGGCAGCTGCAATGCCAAGGAACAGAATTGCGATCGAGAATATCCAGCCGAGCCCTGTCAGCTTCCAGTCGTCAGGCGCCGACCCGGTGATGCCGATCAGCTTCGACATCGGCAGGTTGAACACACTGAACGCGTAAGCCTGACCGATGCACAGATGAATGCAAAGCGCCGCCGGGGGCACCATCCATCGGCTGAATCCCGGCTCCGCAACCGTGTGAGCGCGATCGAGCCAACCGCCCGCTCCTTCGACAGTGGTCGTTGTCATGTCTTCCTCCCGTTGTCCTATCTGGAAAACCTAGAAGGAGAAACGAGAGCGGCAACAAAGAATTCCTTCCTTAGTACCAATGTCTAATGCTGCGTGTCGCAGCGACCATCAAGCAGATATGCGATATTCTCCGACTTAAATTAGAATTGTATAATTAGCTTATAAATGAAAGACTGCCGTCGGCTAACACGATCTGAGCCGATGCTCACCAATTGCGGTTGAGCCAGCCGCGGGCTGGTTTCTCGATCACGTAATAACTGCAGAGCGCGCAAACGAAGACAGCCGCCAGCATCGGGATCGGCGCGCTGCCGCGCTCATCGACGAATTTGTAGAAAGGCTGCTGCCAGAGATAGAGCGAGTAGGACCATAGCCCGAGCATCACCATCGACCGCGATGACAGCAGCCCCCTGAGAGTGCCGCCGGCGAAGTCGAGCGTGTTGACCGCCAGCGCCAGAAGCGGCACGGCGAGGGTGTAATGCAGGCTCGTCGGTATCGGGTTGCTGAACAGCAGAACGCCGCCAACCGCGGCCGCGAGAGCCACATGCTGGCTTTGCAGGAAAGCCGGCAGGCGGGCGTCGGCCTTG
Source organism: Mesorhizobium sp. B2-7-1 (assembly GCF_006440735.1). Lineage (GTDB taxonomy): Bacteria > Pseudomonadota > Alphaproteobacteria > Rhizobiales > Rhizobiaceae > Mesorhizobium. The sequence continues at coordinate 9,129 of NZ_VFUA01000125.1, forward strand.
AGCAGGCAGATCGCGGCCGAAAGCAGGATCGAGGCGATATGCACGTCGGTGCGCCAGTAGGTGGTCTCGTAGCCCATGCCGAGAACCCCGTACGAAATGGCGCCGTTGGCCATCGCCAGCAGCGCCAGCACGACCAGCAGCCGCACGACGTTCGTTCTTCCTGCAACCACCACGCTGATCAGCGCGAGCAGGATGTAGGAATGCTCCTCGACGCAGAGCGACCAGATGTGGTCGAGCGCGCCAGCTCGGTTGATGAAGATGCCGGCGTAATTGTAGGTGAAGGTCAGCGCCGTCAGCGCGGCCTTCCATTTGAAGGCGATATAGGTGCCGGCGAGGCCGATCATCGCGGCAATCACGAACACAAGCAGCGCGGGATAGATGCGCGAGAAGCGGCGCTTGAAGAATTTCTTCAGCGGAAAACGCTCGATGAACAGGATTTCGCCCATCAGCCGACCGCTCAGCACAAAGAAGAACTCAACACCGAGAACGCCGAGATTGATGCCGGGAACGGGAAAAAAATGCCCGATCAGCACAAGAGCGATTGACAGGCCGCGCCAGCCGTCGAGATAGGCCAGCCTTGTCCGCGCCGCTTTGTCGGCTGTGGCCCGTGGCAGGACAACGGACGCTGCGGAAATGTCGGTCATACCGTGCCTTCGCAACTCGAGGTCCGCATGCGAAGCATTGCCCGCGTCTTGGACCATCTGGTATTCCCGCCGGATTTATTTTGCAGTGCGGGATAACTTTGTGCAAGTGCGAAGCTGCAATTCGACAGGCGTTTCCGGCTAAGCTATTGCCGCGGCTAAAGAAAAAGGGGCCAAGGCGGCCCCTTCTTTCATCCGCGGCGTCGCTGTTCAGGCGTTGGCGGCGGCCACGGCGCGCTTGGCCATCACCGCGATCAGATTGGCGCGGTAGTCGGCGGAGGCATGGATATCGCTCATCAGCCCCTTTGCCGGCACTTTGAGGCCGCCGAGCGCGGCGGCGTCGAAATTCTTCGCCAGCGCCGCCTCGATCTCCTTGGAGCGGAAAACGCCGTCTTCGCCGGCGCCGGTCACTGCCGCCCTCGCCCCGTCCTTGCCCTTGGTCACGAACACGCCGACGATGGCGTAGCGCGAAGCCGGATTGCGGAACTTCTGGTAGGCCGCCTTGGCCGGAGCGGTGAAGCTCACCGCGGTGACGATCTCGCCTTCCTTCAGCGCCGTTTCGAACAGACCCTTGAAGAATTTGTCCGCCGCGATCTCGCGCTTGTTGGTGACGATCGTGGCGCCCAGCGCCAGCAGTGCCGCCGGATAGTCGGCCGCCGGATCGTTGTTGGCGATCGAGCCGCCGATCGTGCCCCTGTGGCGCACCGCCGGATCGCCGATCAGCGATGCCATATGCGCAAGCGCCGGGCATACCTTCTTCAGCTTCTCGTCGGTGGAGACGTCGTAATGCGTCGTCGCGGCGCCTATCGTCACTGTCTTGCCGGACACCTTGACGCCCTGCAGTTCCTTCAGCCGAGAGACATCGACAAGGTCCGATGGCGACGCGAGCCGCGTCTTCATCGCAGGGATCAGCGTCATGCCGCCGGACAGCAGCTTGGCGTCGCCGTTCTTGAGCTGCCTGGCGGCGTCGGCAACGGAGGAAGCGCGATGGTAATTGACCGAATACATGCTCGTTCCTCCTCAGTGCTTCGTCGCGCGGATGGTTGCCCACACCGTCGCGGGCGACGCCGGCATGGCGATGTCGACGACGCCGAGCGCATCGGTGATGGCGTTGATGACCGCCGGCGGCGAACCGATGGCGCCGGCTTCGCCGCAGCCTTTGACGCCGAGCGGATTGCCCGGGCATGGCGTGTTCGAGGTCGAGACCTTGAACGACGGCAGGTCGCCCGCGCGCGGCATGGTGTAATCCATGTAGCTTGCGGTCAGAAGCTGGCCGCTCGAGTCGTAATGCGCGCCTTCCAGCAGCGCCTGGCCGACGCCTTGGGCGATGCCGCCATGCACCTGCCCCTCGACGATCATCGGATTGATGATGTTGCCGAAATCGTCCGCCGCGACGAACTGGATGATTTCCGTCGTGCCGGTTTCCGGATCGATCTCGACCTCGCAGATGTAGCAGCCGGCCGGGAAGGTGAAGTTGGACGGATCGTAGAAGGCCGTCTCCTTGAGCCCAGGCTCCATGCCCGCCGGCAAATTGTGGGCGGTATAGGAGGCAAGCGCCACCTGGAACCATGGCAGGCTCTTGTCGGTGCCCGCGACCTTGACCTCGCCATTCTCGATGACGATGTCGCCCTCGTCGGCTTCCAGCAGATGCGCGGCGATCTTCTTGGCCTTGGCCTCGACCTTGTCGAGCGCCTTGACGATGGCCGACATGCCGACGGCGCCGGACCGCGAGCCGTAGGTGCCCATGCCCATCTGCACCTTGTCGGTGTCGCCATGCACGATCGAGACCGAGTCGATCGGCACGCCGAAGCGCTGTGTGACCAATTGCGCGAAGGTCGTCTCATGGCCTTGGCCATGGCTGTGCGAGCCGGTGAGCACCTCGATCGTGCCCACGGCATTGACGCGCACCTCCGCCGATTCCCAGAGGCCGACGCCGGCGCCGAGCGAGCCGACCGCCGATGACGGCGCCAGGCCGCAGGCCTCGATGTAGCAGCTCATACCGATGCCGCGCAGCTTGCCCTGCTTGGCGGCGTCGGCGCGACGCTTGGTGAAGCCGGCATAGTCGGCGGCTTTCATGGCCGCATCGAGCGAAGCGTTATAATCGCCTGCGTCATACGCCATGATCACCGGCGTCTGGTGCGGGAAGGACGTGATGAAGTTGCGGCGTCTGAGTTCCGCCGGCGACACGCCAAGCTCGCGCGCGGCGGTCTCCATCATGCGCTCCAGCACATAGGTGGCCTCCGGCCGCCCTGCCCCGCGATAGGCATCGACGGGCGCGGTGTTGGTGTAGACGGTGCGCACATTGGCGTGGATCGCCGGGATATTGTACTGGCCCGACAGCAGCGTCGCGTAGAGATAGGTCGGCACGCAGGACGAGAACAGCGACATGTAGGCGCCGAGATTGGCGATCGTGTCGACCTTGAGGCCGGTGATGCGGTTGTCCTTGTCGAAGGCCATCTCCACCGTCGAGACATGGTCGCGGCCATGCGCGTCGGAGAGGAAGCTTTCGGTGCGGTCGGCCACCCATTTGACCGGTACACCGGTCTTCTTCGAGGCCCACAGGCAGACGATCTCTTCCGGATAGATGTAGATCTTGGAGCCGAAGCCGCCGCCGACATCCGGCGCGATCACGCGCAGCTTGTTTTCCGGCGCGACGTTGTAGAAGGCGCTCATCACCAACCGCGCGACATGCGGGTTCTGCGACGTCGTCCAGCAGGTGTAGTGGTCCTCGGCCTTGTCGTAATGGCCAAGAGCCGCGCGCGGCTCCATCGCATTCGGCACCAGCCGGTTGTTGACGATCTTCATGCGCGTGACATGGGCCGCCGACTTGATCGCCGCGTCGGTCGCCTTGCCGTCGCCGAGCTCCCAGTCGAAGATCAGGTTGTTCTCCGCCTCGGCATGGATCTGCGGCGCGCCGGACTGGATCGCCTTCGTGGCGTCGACCACGGCCTTCAGTTCCTTGTAGGTGATCTCGACCGCCTCTGCGGCGTCGCGTGCCTGACCCTTGGTGTCGGCGACGACAATGACGACCGCGTCGCCGACATAGCGCACCTTGTCGACGGCTAAGGGCGACCAGGCACCCATCTTCATCGGCGTGCCATCCTTGGAGTGGATCATCCAGCCGCAGATCAAATTGCCGATGCCGTCGGCCTTGAGCTCCTTGCCGGTGAGCACACCGACGACGCCCGGCATCGCTTGCGCCTTTTTCACGTCGATCTTCTTGATATGCGCATGCGCGTGCGGACTGCGCACGAACACGGCATGTTTCATGCCGGGAACCACCATGTCGTCGACATAGCGGCCGCCGCCGGTGATGAACCTCTTGTCTTCCTTGCGCGCCACGCGGGCGCCGACGCCTTCGATACCCATAGGAAATTCCTCCGGAATTTAGTGAGTAATGAGTAGCGAATAGTGAGTAGGGGAACGAATGGAGCGAAGGTCGGCCGTGGAGACGGCGACTATTCGCTGCTCCCTATTCGCTATTCGCTTCCTCATGCTGCCTGCTTCGCCTTGCCCTTGGCGCCCTTCGCCATCGTCTCCGATGCGGCGAGGATCGCCTTGACGATGTTGTGGTAGCCCGTGCAGCGGCAGATATTGCCTTCGAGCTCGGCGCGCACCGTCGCCTCGTCGAGGCCTTGCGGGTGGCGCGCGATCATGTCGGTCGCGGTCATGATCATGCCCGGCGTGCAGAAGCCGCATTGCAGCCCGTGATGCTCCTTGAACGCGGCCTGCACCGGATGCAGTTCGGCGCCGTCGGCGAGCCCCTCGATGGTGACGACGGTCGAGCCCGAGGCCTGCACGGCCAGCATCGAGCAGGACTTCACCGCCCGGCCGTCGACATGCACGACGCAGGCGCCGCATTGTGAGGTGTCACAACCGACATGTGTGCCGGTGAGTCCGAGATGTTCCCTGAGGAAATGCACCAGAAGCGTTCGGTCCTCGGCGTTCCCGCTGACCCGCCTCCCATTCACAGTCAACGACACGTCCGACATGCAACCTCCCTGGGTATCAACCTTGGTCATTGCCGAATGCCGCGCTTGTGGTTCGGCAATGCGTTATTCGTGCACCGTACAACGGCCAAAACAGCCCTGCCAGCGCCGGTTCCATTGTACTTTCGATCATGGCAAAAGCTATGTGCAGCGCAGCAACCGGCCCCATTGCCAAAACCGGGATTGAAGGCAAAGATGCCTTCGACGCGAAGCGTGCCTGACACGCATAAGAAAAGACACGCACAAAAGAGCGTCGGAGGAAATTGCGGAGGAAGGCAGCTGGCCAGTTCGAGCACCCGCTATGCATCGGGCCTTTCGGCGCTCACCACGGATGAGCCCGACCCGAATGCCTTTGCCCGGGCAATCGCGGCCGAAGCGGCGGAGGGCAATGCCGGCTTTGCGCTTCTGTTCTTCTCCCAAAGCCTTGTCGACGCGGCTGCGCTCGCGCAAGCGCTGAAAGTCCATGCGCCGTCGCTCGCCTATGCCGGCTGCTCAACCGCCGGCGAAATCACGCCGCAGGGACTGGAGGAAGGGCATGCGCTTGCCCTGCTTTTGCCGTCGGCGTCGTTTTCGACCGTCAGCACCACCGTCGAGAACCTCTCCTCCTCCAGCATGGACGGGATCACCGGCGAGGTCGTGGAGCTGCGGCGCCTGTTGCGCAGCCGCGCCGGCCAGGAGCGGGCGAAGAGCGTGTTCGCCCTCTGCTTCATCGACGGGCTTTCCTATGCCGAGGAAGCGGTGACCTCGGCAATCCATTGGGGGTTGGACGACATCCCGCTGATCGGCGGCTCGGCTGGCGACGACCTGAAATTCGAGACGACCAGCCTGATCTCGAACGGCAAGGTCACGTCCGACAGCGCCATCATCGTGCTGGTTGCGACAGAAATCCCCTTCCACGTCTTCAAGACCGACAATTTCATCCCGACCGACGAGAAGCTGGTGGTGACGGCGTCCGACCCGGACCACCGCATCGTGCGCGAATTCAACGCCACCAACGCGGCGGAGGAATACGCGGCCTCCGTCGGCACCGTGCCCCAGGCCCTGACGCCGCTGAGCTTCGCGTCCCATCCCGTCGTGGTGAAGGTGGCCGGCGAATATTACTGCCGTTCCATCCAGCGCATGCATGTCGACGGCTCGCTGTCGTTCTTCTGCGCCATCGACGACGGCGTCGTCCTGTCCATCGCCCAGCCGAAGAACATGGTGGAATCGACGCGTGCCGCGTTGCAGGATGCCGAACGCAAGCTCGGCGGCATCGACATGATCCTAGGCTTCGACTGCGTGCTGCGCCGGCTCGACGCGCGCAACCGCCAGGTCTACCGCGAGATTTCGGAACTCTACCGGACCAACAAGGTCATCGGCTTCGGCACCTATGGCGAGCAATATCGCTCGATGCACCTCAACCAGACCTTTACCGGCATCGCCTTCGGCGAGCGCCAGGCAGCCGAGTGAGCGAGATGCCGCTTCGCGACATTAACGACCTCGAAAGGCTGAAGAAGATCAACGCAGCCCTCGTCAGCCGCGTCGAGCGTTCGATGGACCAGCAGGGCAACGCCTTCTCGCTGTTCCAGACCGCCATCTCGCTGGAAAATCGGGTGCGCAACCGCACCGAGGAACTGCACGCGACGCTGCGCCGGCTCGAGCAGTCGAACATCGATCTCAGCGCGGCGAAGGAGAACGCCGAACTGGCGAACCTCTCCAAGACCAGGTTCCTCGCCGCCGCCAGCCACGACGTTCTGCAGCCGCTCAACGCCGCGCATCTGTCGGTCTCGGCGCTGGCCGAGGTGCAGACCAGCGAGGAAGGCACGAAACTGGTGCGCCAGGTCGAGCGCTCGCTGGAGACGATGGAAGACCTGCTGCGCACGCTGCTCGACATCTCGAAGCTCGACGCGGGGGTGGTGGAGCCGGAAATCGTCGACGTCAGCCTGGAAGCGCTGTTTTCCTCGCTGCGCTCGGATTTCCTGCCCGAAGCGGAAAAGAAAAGCCTGTCGCTCAAATTCAGGCCGGTGAACGTGGTCGTACGCTCCGACCGCACGCTGCTCAGGCGCATCCTGCAGAACATCCTCTCCAATGCGCTGCGCTACACCCGCTCGGGCGGCGTGCTGGTCGGCACCAGGCATCGTGGCGACACCATCCGCATCGACGTCGCCGACACCGGCTGCGGCATTCCCGAGGATCAGCGCGAGGCGGTGTTCGAGGAATTCCACCGCGGCACCTCGACGCTTGGCGATACGGCGATCGCCGGCGGACTTGGCCTAGGCCTCGCGATCGTGCGCCGCATGGCGGCGGCGCTCGGCCACCCCATTACCTTTTCCTCGAAGGTCGGGCGCGGCACCATCTTCCATATCGACGTGCCGGTCGGCATGGCCACGGCCGAACCGGCGATGGCCGCCGCCGACATGGAGCGGCCGCGCGGCTACGGCCTGTTCGGCACCAGGGTGCTGCTGGTCGAGAACGACCTGGACGTGCTCTCCGCCATGACCTCGCTGCTCGAGCGCTGGCAATGCCTGGTGCGCGCCGCCACCTCGACCGACGATGCGCTCGACCTGCTCGGCGACACCGCCTGGGTGCCCGACATCATCATCGCCGACCAGCATCTCGACGGCGGCGACCTCGGCACCGCGACGATCGCCGAAGTGCGCGACTATCTCGGCCGCCCCGTGCCGGCGCTGATCGTCACCGCCGACGGCTCCGAGCTCGTCGCCAAGGCCGCCCGCTCCGCCGGCATCGAGCTGATGCGCAAGCCGCTGAAGCCGGCGCAACTGCGCGCGCTGCTCGCGCATCTGCTGGCTTAGCCGATATACTTTGGCTGGAAATTTATTTGAGAAGAATTATCGATCGTCAGTAGTGATCGGAGAGACGTTTGACTACCCATGATGAAAAAATCAGAAAATCATTAGAATATCTTTTTTCTTCAGGAGAACTGATCGATTTAGGCCACTCTTCCCCTTTTTTTCAACTTCTGAAAAGAAATTTCCCTACCTCCGGATCAAAGATCGATTGGAAAAAGCTCCCAAAACAGACAACGAAAATCACCGAGCGCGAATCGGATTTTTTGTCATTCTTTAAGGAAATCGCCTCAGAACACAGACTTTTTGGAGACGCCATATATGTTGGGGATAGCTTGACCAATTTTGCACTCAAGTCACGCATCGAAATCATGGTCGATGTTATACCATACCTCATAGAAATATCTCAGCACCACTATTTCATAGATTTGGAATATAGGTGGTGCATATGCCTAAGCATGGAGGGAGACATGGACTTTGGCACAAGTCCATACATACACATTGCTTAACGAACTAAATTTGCATGAAAATCGGGGCCATCAACGGCCTCAAAACCCAGCCTGATCCCTGAACAGCTCCGCATTGTCCAGCTTCGAGACCTCGATCACCGCTTGCGTGCGACTATAGACGTTGAGCTTGCGCAGGATCTCAGAGACATGCGCCTTGACGGTGGTCTCGCCCACCTGCAGTTCGTAGGCGATCTGCTTGTTGAGCATGCCCTGGCGCAGCATCTGCAGGACCCTCAGCTGTTGCGGCGTCAGCCTGGCCAGGCGCTGCACCATGTCGGCGCGGTCGGTGCTGTCGGGATCGGGCGGCTGGCCCTCGTAATTTTCCGGCACATAGACGGCGCCGTCCATCACCGAGCGGATGGCGGCGGCGAGATCGCTCTTGCGGGCCGATTTCGGGATGAAGCCGGCGGCGCCGTAGGACAGCGCCTCGGAAATGATCTTCGGCTCCTCATAGCCGGACACGATCACCACCGGCAGCCGCGGATAGCGGGTCCTGAGCTGCAACAAGCCCTCGAAGCCATGCACGTCGGGCATGCTCAAATCGAGCAGCGCGAGGTCGAACGGCTTGGCGTCGGCCAGAAGCTCGATAGCTTCAG
>NZ_VFUA01000126.1 GCF_006440735.1 Mesorhizobium sp. B2-7-1
GATTGCGGCATCGCCAACGTCAACATCGGCACCTCGGGCGCCGAGATCGGTGGGGCGTTCGGCGGCGAGAAGGAGACCGGCGGCGGCCGCGAGAGCGGCTCGGATGCCTGGAAGGCCTATATGCGCCGCGCCACCAACACGGTGAACTTCTCCAAGGCACTGCCGCTGGCCCAGGGTGTCTCGTTCGACATCGATTGAATCCGAAACGGCCCCCAGCGGCCACGAGGTGTCGCTTGCGAGAACCCGTGGCCGCGAACTCCTTTATCCACGGCACCGGAGGCAAACTGCACAGCGTATCAGAAAAACGAAATTGTCCGCCGACGCTCCAGTCGTAATTGTCCGAGCCAGGCGACGGCTCGGTGCCTTGGGAGGATTCCGGAGCAACTGATCGCCTGAGGAAGGCGCCAGCCATAGGCTGCCTGGGAGGAGGAAAATGCCTGGTTCGGGCAAGTCGGACGGCAGGCGCCTTGGCTTCAAGGCGTCCCAGGAAGTCGTCGTCGTCGCGATCTCGGTCATGCTGTTCGTCGTCTTCTCGGCGACGCTCAACAATTTCCTGAGCCGGGGCAACGTCATCGCCATCCTCAAGAACGTGTCGATCCTCGGCACGCTTGCCGTCGGCATGGGCTTCGTCGTCGTCGGCCGCGGCATCGACCTCACCATGGTGGCGGTGATGGTCGTCGGCGTCGCCTTCAGCATCTGGATTTCCACCTGGGGCATCGATTTCACGCTTGCCGTGATCTGCGGCGCTATCCTGGTCGCGGTCATCGGCCTGTTCACCGGCGTCATGGTGGCGGTCGCGGAAGTGCCGCCGATCTTCGCCACTCTAGCCATCGCCTCTTCGGTTTACGGCTCGGGGCGCATCGTCTTCGCCTCGGACGTGCTCTATGCGCCGCCGGACATCGCCTGGCTGAAATTCGTCGGCAATGGCAGCGTGCTCGGCATACCGATGTCCGTCGTCATCTTTGGAGCGGTGGCTGCTCTGATGGGGCTTTTCCTGAGGAAGACTCGCTTCGGCCGGCTGGTCTACGCAACCGGCGACAATCCGAACGCGGCCCGCACCACCGGATTGCCGACGCGCCCGATCATCGTGACGCAATATGTCATCAGCGCGCTCATAGCCTTCACCGCCGGCATCATCATGACCGGCCTGGTCACCGGCATCGACACGCGCCTCTACAATTCGAGCCTGATCTACGACGTGCTCCTGGTGGTCGTGCTGGGCGGCATTGGCCTGTCGGGCGGGCAGGGCGGCGTGCGCAACGTGATCGCCGGCACCATCCTGGTCGGCATCCTGACCAACGGCATGACAATCCTCAACTTCAGCTACACCAGCCAGAACCTGATCAAGAGCGTGATCCTGCTCGGCGCCCTTGCCATCGACGCCATCATCAATCCGCGCGACGAGCAGACCTCGCAGAGCGGCGACATCTGAAACAAGAACCCGAACCATCAAATCAGGGAGGAAAACCATGAAGATATTCAAGAAATGCCTGTTGGCGGGCATGACCGCGCTTGCGCTCATGGGCGCAGCGCAGGTCGCAAGCGCGCAGGAAACCGACCAGGTCGGCCGCGCGCCCTATCTGGAATCGCTCAAGGGCAAGAAGGTCATCTTCGTGCCGATCTCGCAGGGCATGGACCTCAACCAAGCCTGGGTGATGGTGTGGCAGCGTCACGCCGCCCGCTACGGCTTCACCCTCGAAGTGCGCGATCCCAACGGCGACACCAATGCCGGCATCCGCGCCATGCAAGGCGCTATCGCCGAGAAGCCGGACCTGATCATCGTGCAGAACCCGGATGTGCAGACCTATGCACGGCTCTTGAAACAGGCGCAGGCCGCCGGCATCAAGGTGCTGCAGGTCAACATGCAGTCGGCGACGCAGACCGACTCCTATGTCGGCAATGACTGGATCGAGATGGGCCGCCTGGAGATGGGCGAACTGGCCAAGCATTGCACCGGGCCGAACGCCGTCTCGCACAAGGTGGTCTGGCTTGCCGGCGTCCAGACGGGCGCCGCCAACATCTACATGCGCACCGGCATCGACGAGGTGCTGAAGGCCAATCCTGAACTGCAACTCGTCTCCGACCAGCCGGCCGACTACATCAGCGAAAAGGCCCGCCAGATCACCGAGACGGTGCTGCAGCAGCATCCGGATCTCTGCGGCATCATGGGCATCTGGGACAATGCCGAAGTCGGCGCGGGCGCCGCCGTCGCGGCCGCCGGCAAGCAGGACCAGGTCACCATCGTCACCAACGGCGCGGGTGCCGCCACGGGCTGCGAGAGCATCAAGAACGGGCTGCTCGACGTGATCTTCAACTTCAATGCCCCGATCCAGGGCGAAATCGCCGCGCAGCAGATCTCGGAACTGCTGCAGCATCCCGACCGGCAGGCGGGCAGCGAGAAGACCATCTTCTTCGGCCCGATCACCCGTGTCGACAAGACCAACGCGACCGGCCGGAACTGCTGGAAGCCCGAAGACATCAAGTAAACGGACTTTCCGATGAGCATGGCCGAAAGCCTTGTACGCTGGCGTTATCGTCTGCTCCCCGACCACGTGGTCGGGGAGATCCTGACCAAGAAGTGGATCGACAGCGTCATCCCCTTCACGGCGCTGGTTATCCTGTGCGCGATCTTCGGCTCGATCGTGCCGGGCTTCTTCGATGTGACGACGTTGACCAATCTCAGCGGCCAGACCGCCGAGCTCGGCCTGGTCGTGCTCGGCATGACCATCGTCATGGTATCCGGCGGCATCGACCTGTCGGTCGGCTCGACCTTCGCGCTGGCCGTGCTGGTCACGCTCTACGGCATGAATGTCGGGCAGTGGAGTTTTGGGACCGGCCTCGCGGCGTGCCTCGGGCTAGGCGTCGTCTGCGGCGCCGTCAACGGCTTCCTGGTCGGCTTCCTGCGCATGCGGGCGTTCCTCACCACGCTTGTCACCCTCATCATCTACCGGTCCACCTTCGACATCGTCTTCCCGCATGTTTCGACGGCGATCGTCACCAGCGGGCCGGATTCGCCGACCTATGATTTTCTCGGCTTCGGCACGGTCTGGGGCGTGCCCACATCTTTCGTCGTCTTCGTGGTCATTGCGATCGTGATCCACCTGGTGCTGTCGCGCGCCCGCTATGGCTGGCGGCTGTTCGCGGTCGGCGGCGCGCGTCGTTCGGCCTACAATGCCGGCATCAATGTGCGTTTCACCTTGTTCAGCGCCTATGTGCTCTGTTCGGTGCTGGTCGCGCTCTCCGGCTTCTTCTTCTCGGCCCGCATCGGCAGCGCGGCCTCCGACATCGGCACCGGCCTCGAACTGCAGGTGCTGACCGCGACCGTGCTCGGCGGCATCTCGCTCGGCGGCGGGCGCGGCTCGGTCGCCAAGGCGCTGATGGGCACGCTGTTCGTGCTCGTCCTGTCGAACAGCCTGCTTGCTTTGGCCGTGCCCGGCCCGGTCAACTATCTGATCCTCGGCCTCGTGCTGTTGTTGTCGGTGCTTCTCGACGTGCGCTGGGTGAAGAACCGCCACAAGATCCTGCGCAGCGTCTATATCTCGCCGACCTTCGCCAAGATGCCGCAGGCGATCTCGACCGCGCCCGGCGCGCCGATGGCGGTGAACGATCGGCTGAAGGATGTCGGCGTCATCGGCCTAGGCTTCCTCGACGGTGCCGAAGACGTCATCTTCGACCGGCAGGACCGGCTCTACACCGGCAGCCGCCAGGGCGACATATTGCGCTTCCAGCCGCCGCACTACACCGAGAGCGAGGTGTTCGCCCATATCGGCGGTTCGCCGCTCGGCATGGCCTTCGACCGCGAGGATAATCTGGTGATCTGCGTCGCCGGAATGGGCCTCTACCAGGTCTCGCCGGCAGGCGCGGTGAAGCTGCTCACAGCCGAGACCAACCGGTCGCTGACATCGGTCGTCGACGATTCGACCATGAAGCTCGCCGACGATTGCGACATCCTCCCGGACGGCCGCATTGTCTTTTCCGAGGCCACTGTGCGCTTCGAGATGCACGACTGGTATGCGGATGCGCTGGAGAGCCGCGGCAATGGACGCATCATCGTCCACGATCCCAAGTCGGGTTCGACCCGCACGCTGTTGTCGAACCTTGTCTTCCCCAATGGCATCTGCACCGCTTTCGACGGCCAGTCCGTGCTGTTCGCGGAGAGCTGGGCCTGCCGCATCAGCCGCTACTATTTCGACGGCCCGAAGAAGGGCAAGGTGGAGCGGGTCATCGAGGGACTGCCTGGCTATCCCGACAACATCAACCGCGCCTCCGACGGAACCTACTGGCTGGCCCTGATGGGCATGCGCACGCCAGCGCTGGACCTGTCGCTGGAAATGCCGGGCTTCCGCCGCCGCATGGCGCGGCGCGTGTCGGAGGATGCTTGGCTGATGCCCAACCTCAACACCGGCTGCGTGCTGCGCTTCGACGAAAACGGCCATATCCTGGAAAGCCTGTGGGACCAGGCCGGCGAGAAGCATCCGATGATCACCTCGATGCGCGAGCACAAGGGCATCCTCTATCTGTGCGGCATCTTCAACAACCGCATGGGTACGCTGCCGCTGAAGGGCACCGATCCCAACTGGTTCAGCTCGGATTCCTACTGGGGCAAAAAGGGATGAGCGCCGTGAGCCGGCTTTTCGATCGCTTCCTCGGCCGGGGCGACTGGGCGGTGACCGTGCCCACACTCGACGGGCCGCTGCTGCCCAACCAGGACCTCGAGGAGGCGGAAGCCTTCGCTAGCCTCGCCGAGGCCGACAATCTGGTGCGGACCGAAAAGGGCATGCTGGCGAGCAGCGCGAACCGGCTGATGCGGTTCGACGCCGACGGCAAGCCCGAGGTCGTGCAGGAATTCCCCGGCGAGGTCACGGCGCTCGCCCATGCGCGCGGCATGACCGCCCTGGCCATCGACGGCAAGGGCGTGGTCATTCGCGGCGGGCTGCATGACGGGCGGGAGGCGACGGGCGACGAGGCCCGCAGGCTGTCCTGCGTCACCGCGCTGACTTTCCTCGACAGCAACACCTTGCTGGTGGCCAATGGTTCGGCCTCGCTGCCAGCGAGTGGCTGGCGCCGCGACCTGATGCAGAAGAACGCTTCCGGCTCGGTCTGGCGCCTCGACCTGAAAAGCGGCCGGCTGGAGCTTATCCGCGACGGCCTCGCCTGGCCGGCCGGCATCGCCACGACCGGCTCGAACCGCGTCTACGTCACCGAAGCCTGGCGCCATAGCGTGCTGGCGATCGATCTTGCCAGCAAGGCAACGGCGCCGGTGCTGGAGCACCTGCCGGCCTATCCGGCCCGCATCGCGCCCGCCTTCAACGCCGGCTACTGGCTGACCTTCTATTCGGTGCGAAACCAGCTGGTGGAGTTCATCCTGCGCGAGGAGACCTACCGCAAGCGTATGCTGGCCGAGGTGCCGGAAGCCTACTGGATGGCGCCGTCGCTCAGCTCATGGCGCGACTACCGCGAGCCGATGCAGGGCAGCCAGCTCAAGCAGATGAACGTGCTGAAGCCCTACGCGGTCACCAGGTCGTACGGGCTGGTGGTTCATTGCGACCAGAACATGAAGCCGCTGTCGAGCTTCCATTCGCGCGCCGACGGCACCGTGCACGGCACAATCAGCGCCTGCGAGACGGGCGACGACCTGCTTGTCGCCTCGCGCGGCGGGTCGAGGATCGTGCGCCTGGCCAAGGTCGCCAGCGGCAAGCGGGGTTAAGCGATGTCGGACGCCAACATCATCGAGCTGAGGGACGCGACCAAGGCGTTCTCGCGCATCCCCGCCTTCAAGAACGTCGATTTCGACCTGCGCAAGGGCGAAATCCACGCGTTGCTGGGCGAAAACGGCGCCGGCAAATCGACACTGACCAAGGTCATGGCCGGTGTGTTCAAGCTGACCGAAGGCAAGCTGTTCTTCGACGGCAAGGAAGTGTCTTTCGCCACGCCCGCCGAAGCGCTGCGCGCCGGCATCGCCATGGTGTTCCAGGAGACCAATCTGGTGCCGGCCATGACGGTGGCGCAGAACCTCTATCTCGGCGAAGAGAAGATGTTCAACCGCCTGCGCGGCCTCTACATCCAGGCGCGCCAGTTCCTCGCCGGCATGGGCTTCCAAGTCGATCCGACCGCCCAGGTGAGCACGCTGGGCGCGGCTCACAAGCAGATGGTGGAGATCGCGCGCGCCGTCCACCACAAGGCCCGCGTCATCATCTTCGACGAGCCGACCGCGACGCTGACGCCGGAAGAGAAGCGCCATTTCTTCAACCTTCTGCAGCGGCTGGTGAAGGAAGGAATCGCCATCATCTTCATCACCCATGCGCTCGAAGAGGCGCTCGCCGTCGCCAACCGCATCACCATCATGCGCGACGGCGAGATCGTGGCTTCGGGGGAGGCGAAAGGCTTCACCCGCGCCTCGATCGTGCAGGCGATGGTCGGCCGCACGCTCACCGAAACGCTGCATGGCGAGGTCAAGCGCACCGCGCGCCCCTATGGCGACAAGGTGCTTTCGGTCGAGAACCTCTCCTGCGCCGGCCTGGTGCGCAACTCGTCCTTCTCGGTGTTTTCCGGCCAGGTGACCGGCATGTTCGGCCTGGTCGGCGCCGGCCGCACCGAAATGGCCAAGGTCGTCGCCGGGCTGCTGAAGCGCAACATCTTCCATGGCGGCGAAATCCGTCTGCTCGGCAAGTCGGTGCGCTACCGCGTGCCACGGCCGGCGGTGCGCGACGGCATCGTCTATGTGACGGAGGACCGCAAGTTCGACGGTTTCTTCGAGACGATGACGGCGGGCGAGAACCTGCAGATCGGCGAACTGACCGACACATCCAACCCGGTGTCGATGGTGTCGATGTCGCGCGCCAGGGAACTCGCCAAGCAATGGGGCGAGCGGCTGAGGCTGAAGTCTATCAGCGACCGCGCCCGGATGATCGAGCTATCCGGCGGCAACCAGCAAAAGGTCGTGATCGCCAAATCGCTGATCCAGCAGCCGAAGCTGGTGATTTTCGACGAGCCGACGCGTGGCGTCGATGTCGGCGCCATCGTGGAGATACACCAGCTCATCAGTGATCTTGCCGACCAGGGTATGGCCGTCGTCGTCATCTCCTCTTATCTGCCGGAAATCCTTGCGGTTTCCGACCGCATCCTGGTCGTCAAGCGCGGCCGCGTGGTGGAAGAGATGATGCTCTCGGAAGCGACCGAGGAGCGCGTTATGTTCGCGGCCGTCCACTAAGGTGTGTTGATATTCAGGTGAGACCGGTCTGCAAACGGCGGTTTCCTGCGCTTCCGGTGCTCACGTACTGTAGTACGCTCCGCTCCGGTTCTCGGAACCCACCGTTTTCGACTCGGCCTGACCTGAATCTCAACACACCTTGAACAGGAACAGATTTGCTGGCTAACGCCTGGACCGGCCCTATTGCCTTGCAATCACTTCCGCGTCTGAATAGGTCAGGAGGTCAGATCACCTGCCCGAACGGACATGTCCAGCATCAACCTCAAACTTCTGCAGACGTTCCTGCTCGCCGCTGAAAACGGCAGCTTCCGGCGTGCTGCCGAAGAAAGCAACCGCTCGCCTTCGGCCGTCTCCATGCAGATACGCGACCTCGAGGAGCAGATCGGCATCTCGCTGTTCATCCGCACGGCGCAGCGCGCCAGCCTGACGCCGGAAGGCCAGGTGCTGTTCGAAGAGATCGCCAATGCGATGTCGCAGGTGCAGACCAGCCTCGACCGGCTGACCGAGATCGCGGCGCGGCGCAAGGGCAAGGTGCAGATCGCCTGCGCGCCAACGCTCGCGGCGAGCCGGCTGGGCGACATACTGGCGACGTTCAAATTGCGCTACCCGCGCTCGATCGTCGAGGTCATCGAGACCCCGCCACAGGCGGCCCTTGCGCTGTTGCAGCAACAGGAGGTCGAGTTCTATCTCGGCCCGGAACTGCCGAACCTCAACGACTTCCAGTTCGAGTCGATCCTCGACGATCCGCTTATGGCCTGCATCCCGGTGGAAAACTACGGCGGCGAGAAGAAGCTGCTTTTGTCCGATCTGAAACGCTTTCCGCTGATCCTGCTCAACCGCAAGACGGCGGTGCGCGGCCTTCTCGACCGATTGACCGTGGCGGAGGGGATCGAGCTCAAGCCGCAATATGAAGTCGAAAGCGCGCAGACGGCGGTGGCGCTGGTGTCGTCGGGACTGGGCGTCTGCGTGGTGCCGGGCATCGCCATCTCGCGCAATGACGAGCGCATGCGGGTGGTGCCGATCGACCATCGTGACGCCCACCGCTCCGTCGGCATCATCACCGCGCGGGGCTACGTGCACCACTCCTTCTCAGAGCAGCTGATGAACCTGATCCGCACCAATCTGCGCGAGCTGGCTCACTGACCTAACCGGCGACAGGGTACGCCTAGTCCGTCTGGATCCAGACAGCCTTGGTTTCCAGATACTCGTGCAGATGCTCGACGCCGCCTTCGCGGCCGTAGCCGGACATCTTCATGCCGCCGAAGGGCACGGCTGGGTCGATGGCGTGGTACATGTTGACCCAGACCGAGCCGGCTTTGACGCGGCGGGCGAGCTTGTGGGCGGTGCCGAGATTGGTGGTGAAGATACCGGCCGCAAGGCCGTAAGGCGTTGCGTTGGCGCGCGCGACGGCTTCATCCAGCGTGTCGAAGGGCATCGCCGAGATGACCGGCCCGAAGATCTCTTCGCGCGCGATGGTCATCTTGTCCGACACCGCGCCGAAGACGGTCGGCGCAATGAAGTTGCCGCCGTCATAGAGCTCGCCCGTCAGCCGTGAGCCGCCGGCGAACAGCCGGGCGCCTTCGTCGCTGCCGGCCTTGATGTAGCCTTCCACCTTACCGGCTTGCCTCGCGTTGATCAGCGGTCCGATTTCGGTCTCCGCCTCGATGCCGTGGCCGATGCGCAGCTTGCCGGCGAACTCGGCGACCCGGCGCACGAACTCGTCATGGATCTCGCGCGCCACGAACAGCCGTGAGCCGGCGATGCAGATCTGGCCCGAATGCACGAACACCGCCATCGCCGCGACCGGCACGGCCTTGTCGATATCGGCGTCGCGGCAGACGATGATCGGCGACTTGCCGCCGAGCTCGAGCGAGACGCGCTTGAGGTTGGTGACGCCGGCGCGGGCGATGGCCTGGCCGGTCAGCGTCGAGCCGGTGAAGACGATCTTGTTGACATCCGGGTGCTCAGCAAGCCGCGCGCCGGCCTCGGCGCCGGTCCCGGTGACGATGTTGACGACGCCGTCGGGGACGCCCGCCTCCTGCATCAGCTTCGCGATCAGGAGCGGCGTCAGCGATGCATCCTCGGACGGCTTCAGCACGATGGTGCAGCCGGTGGCCAGAGCCGGCGCGATCTTCCAGATGGAGGCGGCGGTGGGCGCATTCCAGGGGATGATCGCGCCGACGACGCCGACCGGCTCGCGCCGGGTGAAGGTGACGATCTCGCCGGGGATGGAATTGTCGATCGCCTCGCCATGCAGGGCGGTCGCCATACCGCCATAGAAGCGCAGCATGCCGATGACGCGACGCCGGTTGGCCAGCGTGCGGGTGATCGGCAGCCCCATGTCGAGCGTGTCGGAGACGCTGAGCTCTTCCCAATGCTTTTCGAACAGGTCGGCGATCCGCAGCAGCGCGCATTGCCGCTCGTAGGGCGAGAATTTCGACCATGGACCTTCGAAGGCCGCGCGCGCCGCGGCGACCGCTGCATCGATATCGGCGGCTCCGCCGCGCGGCACGGTGGCCAGCACTTCGCCCGTCGCCGGGTTCAGCGCCTGCATTTCCTCACCGGATAGCGCCGCGACCCACTTGCCGCCGATGAACATCGGCCGGAACTCGCCATGGTAGAGCGTGGTGGCCTTCGCCCTCGGGTCGAAGTTCAGCGTCATCGTCTCCTCCTCACGAATTCCGACGCGACTATTACTCCCGCTGCCGGCGACCTCAAACAAGGAAAGCTAAAAGGGCGTTCAGATAATCGGACTGTGCAACGCGCGCGTCTTCCCCGATGGTTCCGGCAATGGAGGAACAGATATGAGACTTGCTGGCAAAGTTGCCATCGTCACCGGTGGCGGTTCTGGATTTGGCGAAGGCATCGTCAAAAAATTCGTCGAGGAAGGCGCGGCGGTCGTGTTGATGGACCGTGACGAGGCGGCAGCCGCGCGCGTCAGCCGCGAAGCCGGCGACAAGGTGCGGCCGATTACCGGCGACGTCTCGACCTTGGAGAGCTTTGTCGCCGCCGCCGATCTGGCCCGCTCGGCCTTCGGCGGCCTCGACATACTGGTCAACAATGCCGGCGTCGCGCAGCCGCCGCTGCCGCTGGAGACGATGGACGAAGCCCTGTTCGACCGCATCGCCAACGTCAACATGCGCTCGATCTACAATGGCGCTCGCGCCGTGGTGCCGCATTTCAAATCGGTCAAGTCCGGCGCGATCCTGAATGTCGCTTCCACCGGCGGCGTCTCGCCGCGCCCGAACCTCACCTGGTACAATGCCTCAAAGGGCTGGGCGATCGCCGCTACCCGCGCCATGGCGGTGGAGCTTGCGCCGTTCGGCATCCGCGTCAACGCGATCAACCCGGTCGCCGGCGACACGCCGCTTCTGTCCACCTTCATCGGCTCCGGCGAGGAAAACCGCGCCCGCGTCGTCGCCACCATCCCGATCGGACGGCTGTCGACGCCGCAGGACATGGGCAACGCCGCTGCCTTCCTGTGCTCCGACGAAGCCAGCATGATCACCGGCGTCGATCTCAATGTCGACGGCGGCAAATGCATCTGAATCTTTGCGGTTCCTGAGGGATTGGCGATGAAGGATGTCTACCAGATCGCGGTCGTGCATGGTGACGGCATCGGCCCCGAGGTGTGCGGCGCGGCGGTCGAGGTGGTGAAGGCGGCATTCGGGTCGGGCTGCCCGTTGCGGTTCACCGAATACCCCGCCGGGGCCGAGCATTTCCTCAAGACCGGGCAGAGCTTTCCCGAGCCGACATTCCAGGCCTGCCACGCGGCGGATGCGATCCTGCATGGCGCCGGCGGGCTGCCGGGGGTGGTCTACCCGGACGGCACGGAAGCAGGCCTCGACTTCACGCTGAGACTGCGCTTCGAACTCGACCTTTACGCCAATATCCGCCCGATCCGGCTCTTCGAGGGAGTGACGAGCCCGCTTAGTGGGGTGAAGGCCGGCGACATCGACTACGTCATCCTGCGCGAGAACAGCGAGGGGCTTTATGCCGCGCGCGGGGCCGGGGCGCTGCTGCGCGGGGAGGTGGCGGTCGACACGCTCGTGCAGACGCGCGCCGGCATCGAGCGCATCGTGCGCAAGGCCTTCGAACTGGCGCGCCAGTCGAACGGCGCGCCGCGCGACGGCGTTCGCCGGGTGACCTGCTGCGACAAGGCCAACGTGCTGCGCAGCTACGCCTTTTTCCGCTCGGTCTTCGACGAGGTGGCAAAGGGTTACCCCGATATCGCGACGGAGCATGCGCTGATCGACGCCATGGCCATGCACCTTGTGCTGAAGCCCGGCCATTTCAACGTCATCGTCAGCGAGAACATGTTCGGCGACATCCTCTCCGACCTGGCGGCCGCGACTGTCGGCGGAATGGGCATGGCCCCCTCCGCCGAGGTCGGCGACTCGAAGGGCTTTTTCCAGGCCGCGCACGGCTCCGCGCCGGATATTGCCGGCAAGGGGATCGCAAACCCCTATGGGACGATCCTGTCGGCGGCGGCTATGCTCGACTGGCTCGGCCGCGGACATGACGACGAAAGGCTGCGCCGGGCGGCCGAACAGATCCGCCGCGTGACGGAAGCGTGCCTGGCAGGCGGGCTGCTCAGCGCCGACCTCAAAGGGAGGTCATCGACCGCCGAGATCACCGGGACCGTCTGCGACCGGCTCGCGGCCTGAGGCGATGGGGCGGCTCGATCGCTGCGTGTCGGTGGAGGATTTCCGCCGGCTGGCGCGCCGCCGGTTGCCGAAATCGGTCTTCGAGTTCGTCGATGGCGGCGCGGGCCAGGAACTGACCTTGCGCGACAACCGCGCCGGCTTCGAGCGTATCCGGTTGCTGCCGCGTATTCTGACAGACGTGTCCCGGCCTGACCTGAGCACCACGCTGTGGTCCAGGACCTACCCGGCGCCTCTGGTGATCAGCCCGATGGGGTCCTGCGCGCTCGTGCGCCCGGGCGCGGACATTGCCATTGCCACAGCGGCGGCGGCGCGCGGCATTCCCTACACGCTGTCGACCATGGCGACGACCGGCATCGAGCGGATGGCACGGGCCGTCCAGGGACCGCTCTGGTTCCAGCTCTATGTGCTGAAGGATTTCGATTTCAACCGCCGGCTGGTGCGGCAGGCGCAGGAGTTCGGCTATTCGGCGCTCGTCGTCACTGTCGACCTGCAGACGGGCGGCAAGCGCGAGAAGGATCTGAGGAACGGGATTTCGATTCCCCTGCGGCCTTCGCCGCGACACATGATCGAAGGAATCGCGCATCCGGGCTGGTCGTTTCGCCTGCTTCACGGCGGCCTGCCGCAATTCGAGAATGTTCGCGGTTATCTCGGCGACACCAGCGCGGGGCTGACGATAGCGGCGCGCGTCGGCCGCAATCTTCATGCGGGTTTCGACTGGGACGACTTTCGCACGATCCGCGATTGGTGGAAGGGCCCGCTGATCGTCAAGGGCGTCCTGCATCCGGACGATGCCGCGAGATTGATCGGGGAGGGCGCCGACGGGATCTGGGTGTCCAATCATGGCGGCCGGCAGCTCGACGGCGCGGTCGCGAGCGTCGATGCGACCGAGGCGGTGCATGCGGCCGTTGGCGGCCGGGCTCCGATCCTGATCGATTCCGGCATCCGCACGGGCATGGACGTCATCAAGGCAAAAGCACGCGGCGCGACCGCCTCGGCGATCGGCCGGGCCGCGCTGTTCGGCGCGGTGGCGGGACAGGCCGGCGTCGAGCGGGTGCTGGATACCCTGCTCGAGGAAATCGCAATCGGCCTGAAGCTTTGCGGTGTGCCCAACTTTCAGCAAGTCGGCCCAGACTTGATCGCTCCGGCGGGCTAACCGGACGCAAGCTTCATCGCGTCGCCCATCTCGTTTGCCGAGGCGGCGGGTTGCGCCGATCGTGCCCGGCGGTTATGCCGGGTCAGGATTTTCTGACGAGAGGCAGAGCTGATGAAGGTCGTTTCCACCTCCAAATCACATGGCGGCGTCCAGGGCGTTTATTCGCACGCTTCCGAAGCATGCGCCTGCGACATGACCTTCGCTGTCTTCGTGCCACCCCGGGCCAAGGACGGGCCGCTGCCGGTCCTGTGGTATCTGTCGGGCCTGACCTGCACGCATGCAAACGTCATGGACAAGGGCGAGTACCGGCGGCTGGCGTCCGAGCTTGGGCTGGTCATCGTGTGTCCCGACACCAGCCCACGCGGGCCTGACGTTCCCGACGAGAAGGACAATTGGCAGTTCGGTTGCGGCGCCGGCTTCTACCTCGATGCGACGCAAGAGCCTTATGCGAAGAACTACCGGATGTATTCCTACCTCACCGAGGAATTGCCGGCGCTCGTCGCCGCCAATTTTCCGGTCGACATGGCACGCCAGGCGATCTTCGGCCATTCGATGGGCGGACATGGCGCGCTGACGATCGCGCTCAGAAACCCCGAGCGATACCGAAGCTGCTCGGCCTTCGCGCCGATCGTGCAGCCTTCGACGGCCGGCTGGTCGCGCCCCGCCTTAGAGAAATATCTCGGATCGGACGAGAAGAGCTGGCGCGCCTATGACGCGACGCTGCTGATCGAGGACGGCAGGCGGTATCCGGAGTTCCTCGTCGACCAGGGCACAGCGGACGGCTTCCTGCAGGACGGCCTTCGCCCGTGGCTGCTCGAAGAGGCCTGCAAGAAGGCAGGCATCGATCTGACCCTGCACATGCAGGATGGTTACGACCATTCCTATAATTTCATCTCGACCTTCATGGATGATCACCTCAAGTGGCATGCCCGCCGCCTCGGTCTGTGAAGGTGCGCGCCACGGCACCGCGGCGGCTTCATCGGGGCGCTGGGCAGGTTCCGTAAGAACCGGGCTCAATCCCCCGACATCGAGCGGGCCATGTCGAGGAAGGCGCGCACGAGCTTGCCGCCGCTGCGCTCGCGCAGGCAGATCAGGGCTTCGTCCATCAGCGTCTCCGGCGCGTCGATCGTGATCGGCACCAGCCGCGAGTCGTGGCCGAACTCGGCCGCCGAGACGAAACCGACGCCCGCACCGGAGGCGACGATCTCGCGCACCGCCTCGCGACCTTCCGCTTCGATGGCAGGCTTCAGCTCGACATTCGAAGCCGTGGCAAGATCTTCCAGCTTCTTGCGCGTTTTCGAGCCGCGCTCGCGCATCACCAGCGGTTCCTGTGCGAGTTGTCCAAGCGTCAGCGATTTCCTGCCCGATAGTGGGCTATCGGCGGACACGAAGGCGATGATCGGCGTCGAGTTGAGCTTGAGCATCTCGAAATCACGCCCTGCAGGCATCTCACCGAGAACCCCGATATCGGCTTCGTAACTGTAAAGGCTGCTGATCACGGTTTCGGTATTGCCGGAGCGCACGGACACCTGGACGCCGGGATAGCGCGCGCGAAAGGCGCCGAGGATATGCAGCAAATGATGTGCCGCGTCGGCGACGATGCGCAACGTGCCGGAACGCAACGCGCGCGATTCGGTCAAAAGCTCCAGGGCCTGCTGCTCGGTCTCGAACATGCGGTGGGTGATCTCGAGCAGCCTCTGGCCCTGCGTGGTCAGCGTGACCTGCTTCTTGTTCCGGTTGAACAGGAGCACGTCATATTCTTCCTCCAGCTTGCGCACCTGGTCCGAGATCGCCGGCTGGGTCAGGAACAGCGCCTCGGCGGCGCGCGAGAAGCCGCCTGAGATCGCTACCTGATGAAAGGCCCTGAGCTGCACGTAACGCATGCGGATGCTCTCCGAAATGCCGTTTATGCGGAGAGTCGTAGCATCGATCAGATCGATACATCAATACAAAATAACGATTTTACAAATACGTCATACCCACCGAGAATGACTGTCATATTCCAATGACAGGATCGAAGTGGGAGGGCAGCATGCTCGCTGAGACGAAACTTGCGGCGGCCAAGCCGTTGGATGCGCCGACGCTGGGCGAACCTTATCTGCTGACGCCCGGCCCGCTCACCACGGCCTACGCCGTGAAGCAGGCGATGCTGCGCGACTGGGGGTCCTGGGACGGCGATTTCCGCGCCATGACCGCCGAGCTGCGCCGCCGCCTTCTGGCGCTGACCGGCGACAGCCGTGACGAATTCGACTGCGTCCCGATGCAGGGCAGCGGCTCGTTCTGCGTCGAGGCCATGCTCGGCTCGTTCGTGCCGAAGGACGGCAAGGTGCTGGTGCTGGCCAACGGCGCCTATGGCCTGCGCGCGGCGCAGACCATGCAGTATATCGGCCGCGCCCACACGCTGATCGACAAGGGCGACTACCTGCCGCCGCGTGGCGACGAGGTCGCGGCGGCGCTGAAGGCCGACCCCGCGATCACGCATGTGATTGCCATCCATTGCGAGACCAGCTCCGGCATCCTCAACCCGGTCGCCGAGATATCGGAAGCCGTCTATGCCAACGGCCGCAAGCTGCTGGTCGATTCCATGAGCGCTTTCGGCGCCATCCCGCTCGACGTAAACGAGATCCGCTACGAGGCGATGGTTTCGTCGGCCAACAAATGCATCGAGGGTGTGCCGGGCTTCGGCTTCGTCATCGCCCGCAAGAGCGAGCTGGAGGCCGCCAAGGGACGCAGTCATTCGCTGTCGCTCGACGTCCATGCGCAATGGGCGAGCATGAACAAGACCGGACAGTGGCGCTATACGCCGCCGACGCATGTGGTCGCCGCCTTCCTCGAAGCGCTTCGCCTGCACGAGGCCGAGGGCGGCGTCGCCGGCCGCGGCGCGCGCTATACGCGAAACCGCGACGTCATGGTGGGCGGTATGCGCGCGCTGGGTTTCGAGACGCTGCTGAAGGATCGCTGGCTGTCGCCGATCATCGTCACATTCTTCAACCCGGCGCATGAGAACTTCGCCTTCGACAGGTTCTACGAGCTGATGAAGGACAAGGGCTTCATCATCTATCCGGGCAAGCTCACGGTCGTGGACTCCTTCCGCATCGGCTGCATCGGCCAGATGGACGAGCATGTTATGCGCCGCGTCGTCGAAGCAGCCTCCCAGTCGCTGAACGAAATGGGCGTCGACACCGCCGCCCCGTCCCCCGCCGCTATCGCCGAGCGCGCCAAGCTCGCCGCCTGAAAGGTCCTTGAAATGAACCAGATGTCTCCCGTCAACGTCACGGCCAACGGCCGCTCCTATGCCTGGCCGCGCGTCCCGGCGATCGCCATCTGCCTCGACGGCTGCGAGCCGGCCTATCTCGACGAGGCTATTCATGCCGGGCTGATGCCGGCGCTGGAAAGGATCAAGAACAAGGGCACGGTGCGCTTCGCCCATTCGGTGATCCCGAGCTTCACCAACCCCAACAATCTGTCCATCGCCACCGGCCGGCCGCCGGCGGTGCACGGCATCTGCGGCAACTACCTCTACAACCCGGAGACGGGCGAGGAGGTGATGATGAACGACCCGAAGTTCCTGCGTGCGCCGACGGTGTTCCAAGCCTTCTACGACGCGGGCGCCAAGGTGGCGGTGGTGACGGCCAAGGACAAGCTGCGCGCGCTGCTCGGCAAGGGGCTGAAGTTCGACGATGGCAGGGCGATGTGCTTCTCGGCTGAGAGGTCCGACACCACGACTAAGGCCGAGCACGGCATCGACAATGCCTCGAAGCATTTCGGCCTGCCCGTCCCCGAGGTCTATTCCGCGGAACTTTCGGAATTCGTCTTCGCCGCCGGGGTGCAACTGCTGAAGGAGTTCCGGCCGGACGTGATGTATCTCACCACGACCGACTATGTTCAGCACAAATACGCGCCGGGCGTGCCCCAGGCCAACGCCTTCTACGAGATGTTCGACAAGTATCTCGCCGAACTCGATGCACTCGGCGCGGCGATCGTCGTCACCGCCGACCACGGCATGAAGCCGAAGCACCACGCCGACGGCTCGCCCAACGTGGTCTATGTGCAGGACCTTCTCGACGAATGGCTGGGCAAGGACGCCGCTCGTGTCATCCTGCCGATCACCGACCCTTATGTCGTGCATCACGGCGCGCTCGGCTCCTTCGCCACCGCCTACCTTCCCAAGGGCGCGGACCGCGAGGCGATCATGGCGAAGCTCCGCAAGGTCGAGGACATCATCCTCGTGCTCGGCCGCGAGGAAGGCTGCACCCGCTTCGAACTGCCCGAGGACCGCATGGGCGATATCATCCTGATCTCCGGCGAGAACAAGACGATCGGCACGTCCGAGCACCGGCACAATCTGGCGGCGCTCGACGAGCCGCTGCGCTCGCATGGCGGGCTGACCGAGCAGGAGGTGCCCTTCATCGTCAACCGCGTGCTGCCGGATCTACCGAATGAGCCGGTGCTGCGCAACTTCGACGCGTTCTATTACGCGACGATGGCGGCGGCGTTGGCTTAGGTTGGGCGCTGTCGACCCCCACTCCGGCCCTGCGGGCCACCTCTCCTCCGATCGACGGGGGAG
>NZ_VFUA01000127.1 GCF_006440735.1 Mesorhizobium sp. B2-7-1
GCTCATGATCACCGTGCCGGTCATGGCGCCGGCGATCTTCGCGGGCTTCTTCCTGTCGATGACCTTCTCCTGGGACGAATTCGTCATCTCCTTCCTGCTTACCCGCTTCGAAACGACGCTGCCGGTGGAGATCTGGAACCTTTTACGCTCCGGCCTCAATCCCAAGACAAATGCCGTCGGCTCGCTGGTCTTTGCCGTCTCCATCGTCCTGGTGGTGTTTTTCGAACTGACGCTGTTGCGGAGAAAGCCGGCATGAGCGCGCCCCTGGTCGATATCCGCAACGTCTCGCACCGCTTCGGCCAGCTTGCGGTGCTGAAGAACGTCTCGCTCGCGATCGAGCCCGGCAGCTACACGATCCTGCTCGGACCGTCGGGCTCCGGCAAGACGACGCTGCTTTCGATCCTCGGCGGCTTCGTCGCGCCCAGCGAGGGCAAGGTGTTCATCCGTGGCGCGGACTGCACCGCCGTGCCGCCGGCCAAACGACCGACGACCACCGTGTTCCAGGATTATGCGCTGTTTCCGCATATGAGCGTCGGCGGCAATGTCGGCTTCGGGCTGCGCATGCAGGGCGTCGATGGCGCGACCCGGGCGGCGAAGGCGCGCGATGCGCTGGCCCTCGTCGGGCTGGCGGCCGCCTTCGACAAGAAGCCGCATCAGCTTTCCGGCGGCCAGCGGCAGCGAGTCGCGCTCGCCCGCGCGCTGGTCATCGAGCCGGCGGTGCTTCTGCTCGACGAACCGCTCGGCGCGCTGGATCTCAAGCTGCGCCGGCAGATGCAGGACGAACTGAAGGCGATCCAGAAGCGCGTCGGCACCGCCTTCATCCATGTCACCCACGATCAGGAAGAAGCGATGGCGCTGGCCGACCATTGCGTGGTGATGAACGACGGCCGCATCGAGGACGAAGGCCCGCCCGAGCGGGTCTATGCGCGGCCGGCGACGCGTTTTTCCGCGACCTTCATGGGCGAGAGCACCATCCTTGCCGGCACCGTGACCGAAGCGAGGAACGGGATCGTCACGGCCTCGACGGCGGTAGGCTCGATATCACTGCCCGGCGCACCGCCTGCCGGCGCGACGGTTGCGCTCGCGATCCGACCCGAGCACCTTGCCCTCGGCGAAGCGAAGGGCGATGTCGCGCTGGGTACGGCCAAGATCGGCGATGTCGTCTTCCAGGGCAGCTTCAAACGCGTGCTGGCCGCCTCGTTGCTGGACCCGGCACTGCAATTCATCGCCAAGGCCCCCGCTTCCGCCGCTGTCCAGGCAGGCGACATGACAGCGGTTTCATGCCAGGCTCAAGACATCATCCTGCTGGCGGACTGAGCCATGAGCATGCTTCCGGTCATCGAGGCTCCGGACTGGTACGAGACCATCCGCCTGAGCGACGACGTCACGCTCATCCACGAGCCATGGATAAAACCGTTCTTCCGCTGCAACATGTGGCATGTGCGCGGCCGCGACCGCGATCTTTTGTTCGACACCGGCCTCGGCCATTTCAGCCTGAAACGTCATGTGCCGCTGGTGAGCGAGCGCACGCTTACCTGCGTCGCCAGCCACACGCATTTCGACCATATCGGCTGCCATCACGAGTTCCCGGACCGCTGCGTGCACAGCGCCGAGGCGGCAATCCTGGCCGATCCGCGCAACGAATGGACGGTCGCCGACCGTTACGCCAATGAGGAGATGTTCGACGGCGCGCCCGAAGGCTGGGACACGGCGCGCTACCGGATCCTGCCCGCGCCGGCCGGTCGGCTGCTCGAGCACGGCGACGTCGTCGATCTCGGCGACCGCGCCTTCGAGGTCATCCACACGCCTGGACATTCGCCAGGCGGCATCGCGCTTTACGAAAAGAAGACCGGCATCCTGCTGTCCGGCGACATCGTCTATGACGGGCCGCTGATCGACGACGTCTATCACTCCGATATCGAGGACTATGTCGCAACACTGCTTGCCATGCGCGGGCTCGACGTGTCGGTCGTGCATGGCGGCCATTTTCCGAGCTTCGGCAAGGTGCGCTACCGGCAGCTCATCGACGAGTATGTCACGGGCAAACGCAAGGCCGGCTGCCACTTGCAGGGCGGCTGAGCGAACAGGGAAGCGAAGCCTGGCCTTGTTTTTACGCAATTCCGGACGGAAAACCGCTCACACTTTTCCTGGAATTGCTAAAGCGCCCTTTGCGGGCAAGGAGTTCCCGTGGCGTCACCGCAGCGGGAAGCCGTCGGCTGCGGCCGCTGGCTCATCTCTTCCGAATGACGCACCAGTTCAGCGAACATGAGCGCGAAACTTCCCATCATCAGGAAGACTATGATCAGACGCGTTACCGGCAATAGACAGGTCTCTCGACTGGCTAGCCCCCGCCAACCCATCTCCTGTCGGCTAACATGATCGATCCGGCTTTACGAGTGTTTAAGCTTCGCCTTAACCATAGCAGCCATCACATTCGTGTCGCGGCTGTCACGAAGCGCGATTGCCGGGTGTGACCCGCCGGCCAGCGCAGCGCCCTTCACAGATATGGCCGGCGCATGCTACGCCGTCGCCGGCGCGGCCCCCGCAGACGGTCGCCCTCCGGGAGCCATGAGCAAAGCCGCCAGCCGTTTCGCCTTCGTCTCTTCCGATACCGACGACGCCCGCGCCGCGCTGGAAAGCCTGTCCGCGCGCTACGGGCAGGTGCCTGTCGCGGACGCCGAGATCATCATTGCGCTGGGCGGCGACGGCTTTCTTCTGCAGACGCTGCGCGAGACGATGAGCACGGGCAAGAAGGTCTACGGCATGAACCGTGGCACCATCGGCTTCCTGATGAACGAGTATCGCGCCGGCGGGCTCGAGGAACGCATCGCGGCCGCGGTCGCCGAGACGATCCGCCCACTGGAAATGGTCGCCGTGACGCATGACGGCGAAACCATTTCGGCGCCGGCCATCAACGAGGTGGCGCTGTGGCGCCAGTCCTACCAGACGGCGAAGATCCGCATCACCGTCGACGGCCAGGTACGGCTGGAGGAGCTGAATTGCGACGGCGTGATGATCGCGACGCCCGCCGGCTCCACCGCCTACAATCTGTCCGCGCATGGGCCGATCCTGCCGCTCGATGCGCCGCTTTTGGCGCTGACGCCGGTCAGTCCGTTCCGCCCGCGCCGCTGGCGCGGCGCGTTGCTGTCCAACAAGGCGACCATACGCTTCGACATCCTGGAAGCCGAAAAGCGTCCGGTGAATGCCGCGGCCGATCATACCGAGGTCAAGGCCGTAGCCTCCGTCACCGTGCGGGAATCGCCGACGGCAACGGCAACCTTGCTGTTCGATCCGAACCATTCATGGAACGAACGTATCCTTGCCGAGCAGTTCCGCTACTGAGCCGGCGCAACGATACTGTTTCGATCAATGCATGTGGCCCAAAAGCGCGCAGCGGTTTTGGAACACGACATGCATCAAGCAAAGATTTAAAGCGCGTAGCCTGATTCCGTTTCGACGCGACGCGCTTTAAGCATCGCGATTAAGGTTACGTCTTCACAATCTCTGTATTTCGGTCCGTTTCTGTGGACAAATCGAGGGCTTGCGCCTAACTGCAACACCGATCTTGCAGGCGCGCGGCGCCTGCCGCGGCTGCTGTGCCGCGCTTTTCCCAACCAACCAAAGACAACAAACACTTGTCCTCAGACACCACGATCGCTCAAGAAGCGTTGACATTCTCAGACCTCGGCCTGTCGCCGAAGGTGCTCTCCGCAGTCACCG
The DNA here is from genome assembly GCF_006440735.1 of Mesorhizobium sp. B2-7-1. Lineage (GTDB taxonomy): Bacteria > Pseudomonadota > Alphaproteobacteria > Rhizobiales > Rhizobiaceae > Mesorhizobium. The sequence goes on from NZ_VFUA01000127.1 coordinate 3,721, forward strand.
ATGCCGGCTACACCAAGCCGACGCCGATCCAGGCCGGCGCCATCCCGCATGCGCTGCTCGGCAAGGACGTGCTGGGCATCGCCCAGACCGGCACCGGCAAGACCGCTTCCTTCGTGCTGCCGATGCTGACGCGCCTTGAAAAAGGCCGGGCGCGAGCCCGCATGCCGCGCACGCTGATCCTCGAACCGACTCGCGAGCTTGCCGCGCAGGTCGAGGAAAACTTCGTCAAATACGGCAAGAACCACAAGCTCAACATCGCGCTCTTGATCGGCGGCGTCTCCTTCGACGAGCAGGACAAGAAGCTCGAGCGCGGCGCCGATGTGCTGATCGCGACGCCCGGCCGCCTGCTCGACCACCGCGAGCGCGGCAAGCTGCTGCTCAACGGTGTCGAGATCCTCGTCATCGACGAGGCCGACCGCATGCTCGACATGGGCTTCATCCCCGATATCGAGCGCATCTGCGAGATGATCCCGTTCACACGCCAGACGCTGTTCTTCTCGGCAACGATGCCGCCGGAGATCACCAAGCTCACCGAGAAATTCCTGCATGCGCCGGTGCGCGTCGAGGTCTCCAAGGCCGCCTCCACCGCGACCAGCATCACGCAGCGCCTGGTGAAGTCCGGCAACAAGCCCTGGGACAAGCGCGAGACGCTGCGCAATCTGATCAAGGCCGAAGACGCCGAGCTGAAGAACGCCATCATCTTCTGCAACCGAAAGGTCGAAGTGTCGGAGCTGTTCCGCTCGCTGTTGAAGCATGATTTCGACGCGGGTGCCCTGCATGGCGACATGGACCAGCGAGCCCGCATGCAGATGCTCGCCAATTTCCGTGACGGCAAGCTGCGCTACCTCGTTGCCTCGGACGTCGCCGCGCGCGGTCTCGACATTCCCGATGTCAGCCACGTCTTCAACTACGACGTGCCGATCCATGCCGAGGACTATGTCCACCGCATCGGCCGCACCGGCCGGGCCGGACGCGCCGGCAAGTCGTTCACCATCGCGACGCGCTCCGACACCAAATATGTCGACGCCATCGAGAGGCTGATCGGCACCAAGATCGAATGGCATGACGGCGACCTGTCGACCGTGACCGAAAGCGAAGGCGAGGAGCAGCCGCGCCGTGGCCGTGGCGCGCCGCGTCGCGCCGGCCGCAAGGACGAGGACCGCAAGGACGAGCGCAAAGAACGTGGCGAGCGCAAGAAGGACCGTCACGCCAAGCGCGACGAGACGCCCGATGCCGCGAGCGACGAGCAGCCTGTCGCCGAAGTGGCCGACATCGCCGAACGCCGCGCCCGCAAGGACGCGATTCGTTCCGAGAACGAGCGCAAGGGCCCGGGCAACCGTCACGAGCAGCGCGGCGACGCCCGTCCGCAGCGCGACCGCCCCGGCCGCCACCGTCAGGAAGAAGACGATGCGACCGTCGGCTTCGGCGATGACGTGCCGGCCTTCATGCGGATCGTCGCGAAGGTCTGAAGCCGCTCGTACCGACAGAATGAAAACGGCCCCGAACGGGGCCGTTTCCTTTCGTAGCGCCCTGCCCTACATCGGCCCAGGCATCATCTTGGTCGGCTTCTCCAGCATCGGGAAATCGGCCTTGCTGCATGTCACCTTCGGGTTGGTCGGGGTGAACATGCCGTTCGGATTGTCCCTGAACAGCCAGGCATGCAGGTCGTAGTGGACGAACTCCCTCGGGATGAGCGGGTAGTGTCCTTCCATCGGCCCCATGAATTTCTGGCCGAACAGCGTCGGAGCTTCCTTCACGTCCGGCGTCAGCGGCACCAGCCATTCCACGCCGACCAGCTTCAGGCCTTTCCTGGTCGGCTCGTAGATCAGGACATTGGGCTTCATCGGGTCGAGCGGCTTGCCGATGCTCGGGACGTTGACGAAATGGATGCCCATTGCGCCTTTCGGATAATACATCGCGCCGGCTATCTTCTCGCCGGCGTAATGGACGCAGCCGACGGTCGACAAATAGAGGTCGCGCACGGCGGCCGTGTAGTCTTCATATTTGGCGAGAGACTTCTTCAAGGCTTCGATGTCGGCCTTGCTGGCATCCTCGGCCTGGGCCGCGGCGGAACCGAGCCATGTGCCGATGAGACCTGCCAAAGCGAGGACGCCGCAGCGCCCGAGACGAGCTGTTCTTGTCATGCATTCCTCCCAGATTTCCTTGATCTGGCCGTGCAAGACCGGGGCGGTAGAAGCTGATTGCGCGGCCGGTTGACCGCCCCATCCCCTCTGGAACAGCAGGATGGTAGTCCTTTCCCCGGCTCTGGAAAAGTATCAATTAGAAGAAGCTAATGGCCTAAGACTTTCGACCCATCTTTGGGCAGCGCCAAAACAAAAAACGGCCCTGTACAGGGCCGTTTTGCGTCGCGGGAAATGCGCCCCTTCGGGCGGCTTTCTCTCAGGTGAGCGGCGACAACTGGATTTCGACGCGCCGGTTCTGCTCGCGGCCCTGGGCCGTCGCATTGGATGCGATCGGGCGCGTCTTGCCGAAGCCAGTGACGGCGAAGCGGCGCTGATCGACGCCCTGGCCGGACAGGTAGTTGGCCACGGCGAGCGCGCGGCGCTGCGACAGGTCGAAATTGTGCTGGTCGCCGCCGGTCGAATCGGTGTGACCGAACACGTCCACCGTGGTCTGGCGGAACTTCTTCAGCACCAGCGCTACCGAATTCAGCACCGGATAGAAGCCCGGCTTCACCGCGTCCTGGTCGACGTTGAAGGTGATGTCGGATGGCATGTTGAGGATGATCTGGTCGCCGCTGCGCGTGACGCTGACGCCAGTGCCCTGCAACTGGCGGCGCAGCTCGGCCTCGTTCTGATCCATCGTCGCGCCGATCGCGCCGCCGGCGAGCGCGCCGATACCGGCGCCGATCAACGCGTTGCGGCGGTCGTTGCCGCCGGCGAGCAGGCCGAGGCTCGCGCCTGCCAGCGCGCCAAGCCCGGCACCGGCCGCCGTATTGGAGATCTTCTGGTCGCCGGTATACGGATCGGTGGTGGTGCAGGCGCTCACCAGTACAGCCGTCGCCACGGCGACGAGCACGGTCTTCTTCATGAGATTGGTCCCTCTCCAACTCGCGGCCTTTGCGGCCGCGCCAAATCAGCCCTTCCGCAGCCTTGTAGCATGAAATGCGGCGAAAAACGGAACGGGAATGCGGCCGGCAAAGCTCGGCGGCCGTTCCCGCTTCGCGTCTACCACAAATTCTTGCCGTCGATGACCACCACCTCGACCTTGTCCAAGTCGAAATCGTCCAACAGGCGCGAATTGACGCTGATCTTCGGGTTGTCGAAGTCCGGCTTTCCAGTCGACCAATCGGGTGTTTCCGTGAAGGTGCCGCAGCCGCACGTGGCGCAGAAACCGTGCTTCACGGTCTTCGAGCCCCAGCGATAGAAGGAGACGTTCTCCGGCGGGCTTGTGAGCTTGAATTGCGACGGCACATAGTAGGCCCATAGCGACCCGCGCTTCGAGCAAAACGAGCATGTGCATTGCGTCACCGTCTGCGGCGCCTCGGCAACCTCGAAGGTTGTCGCCTTGCAGTGGCAGCTTCCCTTGATGGTCATGAACTCACCTCTCGCATTGCCTGCCGCCACGGGATTCCCCTGGCGGCAGGGCAACATAAAGAAGCGATCCTGACAACTGCCTGTCAGCAGCGTCGAGATATGCTGGCGCGCTCGAAGCCCTCCCGCGCCTCACGTTTGGCTCGCCAGGTCTAGTAAGAGGGTGGCGGCACGAACAGGCAGATGGTCTTGCCGGCATCGAGCCCGGCCTGATGCGCGCACCAGTGGTATTCGCCGTCGGGCGAATTCTTGATCCGCTTGTCGCTATAGGCCACCACCTCGCCCGTGCCCTTTATGACATAGCCTTCGGGCCGCTCGCTGATCGACGACTGCGGCACCTCCTTGCAATCGAAGTTGGCACAGCAGGCAAAGGGGTATTTCCAGCCCTGCGGCATAGCCGCCGTGGGTTGGGCGTCGTGCGCGACGGCCGGCGGCGCCAGCACCGAGATGGCTCCAATTGCGAAGAGAGAGAACAAAAGTCGGCCAGCCGGTCGAACGGCTTGGGCCGATCTTGATATGGCAGCAGACATCGAAACGTTCCTTTCGAGCATCAAGCGTTTTCGCTTGCCCGTTCCCGGAACGTGTCTTCCCAGTGGCCGGATCGTCGGTCGCAGATATGCCGCATCCGGCCATAAATGCTTTTAACCCCAACTCGAAAGCTGGGCTGATTCCTCGACTGGCGCAAGCAACCGCTTGCAACGGCGATGCAGCGATTGACGCCAGCCTCTGCCATCCAGAATCGTGCGCCGGCTTGGTTAATGACCGGTTAGCCGCACGGTGCCGGTGCCCGACAACGGGATTGGGCTCAAGCTGGTTCCAGACGTTCAGCCGGGAACATGCCCATCATACTGTGGCAGGTCGTCGGTGATCGTGAACCACTTCGCCTTCGATCCGACAAAGATGTGCGCGGTCGGCCGTATGGTCGGATCGTCGACCAGCGTGCCCATGGCGACATGCACATAGGCGCCGTCGCGGACCAACGAATAGAGCAGCGAGCCGCATCGCCCGCAATGCGCGTCGTGGCCGTTCTCGTCGCCGAAGATCAGCAGTTCGCCCTCGCCCGCGGTGAGATGGAACTTGTCGCGCTCGATGCCGGCGAAGGGCTTGAACGGTGCACCCGTCGTGCGCCGGCAGTTCGAGCAATGGCAGTTCGCCGCGTAAGAGAACTCGTCCGCCACCTCGTAGCGGGCGGAGCCGCAGAAGCATTTTCCGGTAAGTTTGCGCGTCACCGGTTCTTCCTCCCCTACAGCGCCGGAAATCCTAGTCGAGGTCCGCCACCGCTTCGCCGGCGCCGCCTTCGATGCGATGCGACAGCGAAGCTTCCATGAACTCGTCGAGATCCCCGTCAAGCACGCTCGACGGCGAGGTGCTCTCAACGCCGGTGCGCAGATCCTTCACCAGCTGATAGGGCTGCAGCACATAAGAGCGGATCTGGTGGCCCCAGCCAATGTCGCTCTTCGATGCCTCGGTGGCGTTGGCGACCGCCTCACGCTTCTTCAGCTCTTCCTCGTAAAGCCGCGAGCGCAGCATTTCCCAAGCCTTGGCGCGATTCTTGTGCTGCGAGCGTTCGGCCTGGCAGGCGACCGCGATGCCGGTCGCGAGATGGGTGATGCGCACGGCGGAGTCGGTGGTGTTGACGTGCTGACCGCCCGAACCCGAGGAGCGATAGGTGTCGATGCGGACATCGGATTCCGAAACGTCGATCTCAATCTTGTCGTCGACGACAGGATAGACCCAGATACTGGAGAACGACGTGTGGCGGCGCGCATTGCTGTCATAGGGCGAAATACGCACCAGGCGGTGGACCCCCGATTCCGTCTTCAGCCAGCCATAGGCGTTGTGGCCCTTGATCAGCACGGTAGCTGACTTGATACCGGCCTCTTCACCGTCATGGACTTCCAGCACCTCGACCTTGAAGCGGCGGCGCTCGGCCCAGCGCGTATACATGCGCAACAGCATCGAGGCCCAGTCCTGGCTCTCGGTGCCGCCGGCGCCGGCGTGGACTTCGAGGTAGGTGTCGTTGGCGTCGGCTTCGCCCGAGAGCAGCGTTTCGACCTGGCGGGCTTTGGCTTCGCCCTGCATCGAGCGCAGCGCTGCCTCAGCCTCGGCGATGATGCCGTCGTCGCCCTCTTCCTCGCCGAGCTCGATCAGGCCGATATTGTCTTCCAGCGCCTGGGTCATTCCCTTGACCGCGGCGATGCCGTCCTCGAGCTCCTGGCGCTCCCGCATCAGCTTCTGCGCTTCGGTCGGATCGTTCCAGAGGCTGGAATCCTCGGCGCGCGAATTCAGGTACTCAAGCCGCTTTACAGCCTGATCCCAGTCAAAGATGCCTCCTCAGCAGGGTTATCGCCTGCCTGATCTCGTCGACAATGTTGAGCGTTTCCGCGCGCATGGCTCTTCGTTCGGTCCTGTTCTTTTCGGTCTTTTCGGAATAGGCGCGATACATAGGCACGGCATCGCCGACTGTAAAGCGAAATGGGCCGGCTCAACCGTGCCCCCGAAAAGTGGAAACCTGTTTTCGGAAAAGGTCACGGTCCAGGAACAAGTCGCCGGCCGATTTCGAGAATTCAGGAGATCAATAGAGGCCGCCGCCGCCGTCCTGGATGGCCTGGTTGGCCTGCGGCGACAGCGCTCCGCCGGAACCGTTCGAGCCATCCGCGCCCATGCCGATCACCCAGTAGCTGTCGGCCGGTCCGGTCCCTGGCTTGAACGCCTCGATGATGGTGTTCGGATCGCCTTCGGCGGCGCGCATGCCGGTCTTGCGGTTGATGGCGATCAGCTTCATCCCCTCCGGAACCTGGAAGTCGGTGTTCGGCTTGCCGTCGAGCGCCACACGCATGAAATCCTTGAAGATCGGGGCCGCCAGGCCGCCGCCGGTGGCGCCATGGCCAAGGCCGCGCGGCGTGTCGTAGCCCATATAGAGGCCGACGACGAGGTTCGGGGTGAAGCCGATGAACCAGGCGTCCTTCTCGTCATTGGTCGTGCCGGTCTTGCCGGCAATGTGGCGGCCGAGCTCGCCGATGGTGGCGCCGGTGCCGCGCTGCACGACGCCTTCCATCATCGAGGTGATCTGGTAGGCGGTCATAGGGTCGAGCACCTGCTCGGAATTGTCGACCAGTTCCGGCTCGGACTGGTTCTTCCATTCGGTGGCGTTGCAGCCTTCGCAGCCGCGCTCGTCCTGCTTGAACACCGTCTTGCCGTAGCGGTCCTGGATCCGGTCGATCAGCGAAGGTTTGATCGATTTGCCGCCATTGGCCATGATCGAATAGGCCGAGACCATGCGCATGACCGTGGTTTCGCCCGAGCCCAGCGCCATCGGCAGATAGGGCGCCAGGTGATCGTAGACGCCGAAGCGTTCGGCATATTCGACGACGAGCTTCATGCCCATGTCGTTGGCGAGCCGCACAGTCATCAGGTTGCGCGACTTCTCGATGCCGGACCGCAGCGTGGCCGGGCCGGCGACCGTGCCGTCATAGTTCTTCGGTGTCCAGGTCGTGTTGCCGCTCTGGATGGTGATCGGGCCGTCCATGATCACCGACGCCGGCGTGTAGCCGTTATCGAGCGCCGCCGAATAGACGATCGGCTTGAACGAGGAGCCGGGCTGACGCATCGCCTGCGTGGCGCGGTTGAACTCCGACTGCGCGTAGGAGAAGCCGCCGACCATGGCGAGCACGCGGCCGGTGTGCGGATCCATGGCGACGAGGCCGCCCTCCACCTCAGGCACCTGGCGCAGCATGTAGGTGTTGTCGGAGCCGTCGTTCTTCTGCACGAAGACGACGTCGCCCGGCTCCAGCACTTCAGCCGGAGACTTCGCTCTCACCGACTTGCCGTTGACGAAGTGGCGCATGGCGAAGCCCATGTCGTCCTTGCTGACGGTGCCCTCGACGCGTTCCTTGACGAGATCGCCGGAGATCTGCCGCGTTGGCTGGATACCGACGGTCAGGCCGGAGGCAGAGCTGTCCAGCACGACGGCCAGCGTCCATTCCGGCACGTCTTCAAGGCCCTTCACATTGCCGAGCGGCACGCCCCAGTCGCCAGAGACGTCGATATGGGTGACCGGACCGCGATAGCCGCGCAGCATGTCGTATTTGAGCAGGCCGTTCTGCATCGCCTTGCGCGCGATAAGCTGGATCTTCGGATCGAGCGTGGTGCGCACCGACAGGCCGCCCTCGTAGAGGGCATTCTCGCCATAGCGCGAGATGATCTGGCGGCGGACCTCCTCGGTGAAGTACTCGCCGGCGAACAGGTAGGAGCCGTTACGGCGCGGCGTCACGCCGAGCGGCTCGGCCTTGGCCTTGTCGCCTTCCTCGCGCGTGACGTAGCCGTTCTCGACCATCTGATCGATGACCCAGTTGCGGCGCTCCAGCGCACGGTCGGCATGCTTGAAGGGATGATAGTTGTTAGGGCCTTTCGGCAACGAGGCGAGATAGGCGGCTTCCGCGACGGTGAGTTCGTTCACCGACTTGTCGAAATAGGTGAGCGCCGCGCCCGCGACGCCGTAGGCACCGAAGCCGAGGAATATCTCGTTGAGATAGAGCTCGAGGATGCGGTCCTTCGAATAGGCCTGCTCGATGCGGAAGGCCAGGATCATCTCCTTGATCTTGCGCTCATAGGTCTGATCCGAGGTGAGCAGGAAGTTCTTCGCCACCTGCTGCGTGATCGTCGAGGCGCCGACCTGCCGCCGGCCGGAACCGAAATTCTGCAAGTTGACGATGACGGCGCGGCCGAGACCGGTGATGTCGATGCCGGGGTGGCTGTAGAAATTCTTGTCCTCGGCCGAGAGGAAAGCGGCCTTGACGCGGTCCGGGATCGCCTGAATCGGCAGATAGAGGCGCCGCTCGCGCGCATATTCGGCCATCAGAGCGCCGTCCGAGGCGTGAATGCGCGTCGTCACCGGCGGCTCGTACTTGGCCAGCACCTCGTAGTCGGGCAGGTCCTTCGTCAGATGGCTGATATAGATGGCAAGGCCGGCCGCCACCAGCAGCGCCAGCGTCGTGCCGATGCCAAAGAAATAGCCGATGAGACGAATCATGCCCGCTCCAGTCCGAGGTTCGGGAATTTCCTAAACGAAGCCGACAGTCGCGCAAGCTTCCCGAGGCGGTCCCAATCCGCAATCAAAAAACCCATGTCGCGACCATGTGGACAAAATACGGCAGCGCGAAATTTGAGGACTCGGTTGCCGGATAATAACGCCGGGTGTTGTCGTCATGCAACGCTGCTTGTGGTTGTAGACGTCCGGCGGTTGTGGTCGGGTGCGGCGGGTCAGCCGCCCGTCGCGGTTCCGGCCTTGGCGGCGGCAAACAGGGCAATCGCGTTGGTTATGCTTTGCGCAGCCTTGCCGCGCCAATCGGCATTGAGCAGCTGCGCCTCGTCCTTGATGTTGGAAAGATAACCGAGCTCCACCAGAACGGACGGCACGTCGGGGGCCTTGAGCACCCTGAAGCCGGCCGAGCGCTGCGGATTGTTGATCAAGCCGACGCTGGTCGACAACTGGCCGACCAGCGTATGGGCGAAGCTCATCGAGAAACCATGGGTTTCGCGGCGGATAAGGTCGATCAGGATGTCGGTGACTTCCTTGTTGTCGTCCTCGATCTTCATTCCGGCGAACTGGTCGGAGAGGTTCTCGCGATCGGCAAGCGCCTGGGCTTCGGGATCGGAGGCCTTGTCCGAGAGCGTGTACACCGTGGCGCCGCGAAGACCTTTGACGGCGATCGTATCCGCATGAATGGAGATCAAGAGATCGGCCTCGTGCTGGCGCGCGATGCGCACGCGTTCGTCCAGCGCCAGGTACACGTCGTTGTCGCGGGTCATGTAGACCTCGTATTTGCCGACAGCGGCCAGCTTGTCGCGCAGTTCCTTGGCAAAGGCGAGCGTGACGTCCTTCTCGACCGTGCCGGCGGAGCTTTCGGCGCCGCCATCGACGCCGCCATGACCCGGGTCGATAACCACCGTGAAGCGATGGCCGGGCGCCGAGATCGGTCCGGTGCCGACCCGCTCGCCCTTTTCGGTGGAAACCGTCGAACCGGTCGTCAGCGACTGGTTGGCGAGGGCTTCGTCGAACTCCCGCTCGGAAGCGGCCGACATATCGATGGCGATGCGGTAGCCGCTGCCATCGTCGTTCTTGAGCACGTCGAGCTTGTCGACGGCGAAAGGCCCCTTGCCGGTGAGGATCAGGCGCGAACCATGTCCCTGATCGCCGTAGCGAACGGCCCGGACCAGACCGCGCGGCTTCACATCCTTGGCGCCGAGAGCGAATCGCGTGCGCGGCAGATCGACGACCAGGCGATCGGGGCCGCGCAGCAGGAACCATTTGACGTCCGGCTCGCGGTCGAAGTTCACGACGATGCGCATCTTGGTGGCGTCGCCAGCCATCTTGTAGCCGGTCGCGCCAAGCAGGGTGTCGGCGTGCGCGGCGGCAAAGCAGGACAACAGGACGGTCAGCAGCAAGGCGGCGCAGGCCAGGCGCAGGAAAAGCACAGCGGCCCCACTCCTCTTGTCTGCGGCGCCCGCCGGTCCCATCTCTTACTTGCCGCTCCCGGTTTGACGCATTTGCGCCCGGCCTGCTCGCCGAATGCCTGTCAGGCCACCAACTCGATTAACGATTGGTATTCAGAGAAGGTTAACCAAGCCTTTCATGGGCGCGACGAAAGGCACCTTCCCCTGCGGAAGCGCTTTTTGCCGGCATCCGAAATCGGGGTTGCCTTCCATCCCGCCAAATCATAAAAGCGACGTTGGATCACTGCAATCCTGGAACCGCTCGCCTCAGCAGTTTCCTGCCAAAGGTCGGATGCAAAGGCGGCTCCGTTATCCTTCCGGGCTCAGGTGGTCGCGACGATTTTCGCAGGCGTGCTCCCGTGGCGGGGGAATCGCTTGCGTGAGGAAAACGGCCGGGTTTGCCCCGCGCCGGCTCTTCGTGAGCAAACAAGCTGGTCCGGCTCAGCCGGGCTTTGGTTCAAAAGGTTCTGCTGGGTGCCGATGGCTTCAAGCGCAATCATGGAAAGGTCCGCATCAAACCGCGCCATATTGGCTGCGGGCGGCACCGCCATTGCGCTCAAGCGGCGGCCGGCGGACATTCAATTATCCGGCATGCACACAGATACAGGCGCACAGCGGCGGGCACTGCCACGCCAACTGCGGCCGTCGGCTGCCGGCAGGAAACAAAATAATGCCCAACAAAATGCTAATAGACGCCTCCCACCCGGAGGAAACACGCGTTGTCGTCGTTCGCGGTAACCGCATCGAAGAATTCGACTTTGAATCCCAGGACAAGAAGCAGCTCAAAGGAAACATCTATCTCGCCCGCGTAACTCGCGTCGAACCTTCCCTCCAGGCAGCCTTTGTCGAGTATGGCGGCAACCGTCACGGTTTTCTCGCCTTCAGCGAAATTCATCCCGATTATTACCAGATCCCGGTCGCCGACCGTCAGGCCCTGCTGCGCGCCGAGGCGCAGGAGGCCGAGGACGAAGACGACGAGGAGGCCGAGAACGGCGAAGAGCAGCAGGCGCGCGATCGCGGCGGCCGACGCAACCGGCGTCGTGGCGGCAAGAGCCGCGACCGCGGCGAGCACAAGCACGACGCTGCTTCCCCGGAAAGCGGGGAAAGCCTGGCTGAGGCCATAGCGACCAACGAAACCGCTGCCGAGGCAGCGGAGGGCGAGGATACCGCCGGCGAGCCCGCCGATGCCCAAGCGGAAAATGCCGAAACGATCTCCGAGGCCGTCGAGGTCGCGTCGGAAACGTCTGAAGAGACTGGCGGCGACGCCGCAACTGCCGACGACGAGGATGGCAAGCTGTCCGAAGGCGGGCCCACCTCGATCGCCGCAAGCGTCGAAGCCGACGTGATTTCCGAGGCGGTTCCGCAAACGGATCAGCCCGAACAGACTGGCCCCGAGCAGGTTGGCGAAGCCACCGCCAGCGACAACGATCGCGGCATGCTGGAGGATGTCTCGTCCTCGCATTCGGACGAGCACGAGGTCGAATCGGTCGGCGCCGAAGATGCGCTCGAGGAGATCCGCAGCCGCCGCAAGCCGGTGCGCCGCCAGTACAAAATCCAGGAAGTCATCAAGCGTCGCCAGATCCTCCTGGTGCAGGTGGTCAAGGAAGAGCGCGGCAACAAGGGCGCTGCGCTCACCACGTACCTCTCGCTTGCCGGCCGCTATTCGGTGCTGATGCCGAACACGGCGCGCGGCGGCGGCATCTCGCGCAAGATCACCAACGCGCAGGACCGCAAGCGCCTGAAGGAGGTCGTGGCCGACCTCGAAGTGCCGCAAGGCATGGGCGTCATCCTGCGCACCGCCGGCGAAAGCCGCACCAAGGCCGAGATCAAGCGCGACTACGAATATCTGATGCGGCTTTGGGAAAACGTCCGCAACCTGACGCTGCAATCGTCGGCCCCTGCCCTGGTCTATGAGGAAGGCAGCCTTATCAAGCGTTCGGTGCGCGACCTCTACAACAAGGATATCGACGAAATCCTGGTCTCCGGCGAGGACGGCTACCGCGAGGCCAAGGACTTCATGCGCATGCTGATGCCGAGCCACGCCAAGGTGGTTCAGCCGTTCCGCGATACCACGCCGATCTTCGTGCGCAACGGCATCGAGGCGCAGCTCGACCGCATGCTGCAGCCGCAGGTGACGCTGAAGAGCGGCGGCTACATCATCATCAACCAGACCGAGGCGCTGGTTTCGATCGACGTCAACTCCGGCCGCTCCACCAAGGAGCATTCGATCGAGGAAACGGCGCTCCACACCAATCTGGAAGCGGCCGAGGAAGTCGCGCGCCAGTTGAGGCTGCGCGACCTTGCCGGCCTCATCGTCATCGACTTCATCGATATGGAGGAGAACCGCAACAACCGCTCCGTCGAGAAGCGGCTGAAGGATCACCTCAAGAACGACCGCGCGCGTATCCAGGTTGGCCGCATCTCGCATTTCGGCCTGATGGAAATGTCGCGCCAGCGCATCCGCGCCAGCGTGCTGGAATCGACCATGAAGCCCTGCCCGCATTGCGGCGGCACCGGCCATGTGCGCTCCGATTCCTCCGTGGCGCTGATGGTGGTGCGGGCGATCGAGGAATTCCTGCTCAAGGATTCGCGCAGCCACATCATCGTGCGCACGCCGGCCGTGACCGCGCTCTACGTGCTCAACCACAAGCGCGCCAACCTGGTGGAACTCGAAGCCCGATTCGGCCTGACCATCACGATCGAGGCCGACGAGACGCTCGGCACCCAGCACTATGCGATCTTCCGTGGCGCCGTTGCCGAAAAGCCGGAAGGCTTTGTCGAGGTGCGCAGCCTGCCGGCCTATGTCGAGCCGGAGGAGCCCGAGGACGAGATCGTCGTCGAGGAAGAGGAAGATGAGGTTTCGACGCGGGCCGAGCAGCCGCGCCACCCGCAGCAGCAGGGTCAGCACCAGCAGCGGCCCGAGGACGGCGAAGGCCGTGATCGCAAGCGTCGCAAGCGCCGGCGGCGGCGCGGCGGCAGGGATCGCGACCGCGAGCACAGTGACGATGCCGCGGCAGCACCGACCGAGGCTGGCGAAACCGACGCCGATGCAACAGATGCAACGGAAGAAGCCGCTCAGGAAGTGACCACCGACAGCGAAGCTGTGGTGGCTGCCGAGGACAGTTCAGCCAAGAAGCGGCGGCGCGGCAAGCGCGGCGGCAAGCGCAATCGCCATGACGACGAGGCTTCAGAGGCAGTTGCCGGCGGCGTCGGGGAAGATGCCGCTGAAGGTGAAGACGCCGCTGGCGAGCCCGTGGTAGCAGCCGAGCCCGAGCAGCCTGCCGCTCCCGCGGCGGCCAATGACGATGCCGAGGCGGTCGAGAAGCCGAAGAAGCCCCGCCGCTCCAGAGCAAAAAAGGTGGCCGAGGAAGCGGTGGCCGAGACGGTGTCCGAACCCGTGGCGGAAGCCCAGGTCGCGCGCGTGGCAGTCGAGCCCGAGCCGGAGGCCGCCGCTGCGGCCGAGGCGGAGCCTGCCGCCAGCGCGCATCCGACGCGGCGCAAGCCGCAGTCGGTCGACGCGCCGGTTGTTCCCGTCGTATCCTCGAAAGTGTCCGACGAGGCCAAGACCGAGGAAAAGCCGAAGCGCGCCGGCTGGTGGCAGCGCAAGGGTTTTTTCTAAACCTTTCAGATCGTTAGATTGATCTCCTGAGAAATCCCGCGCCGCGTTCGGCGCGGGATTTTCGTTTTCGCGCAGGACGCCTTGCTTCAAGGCGCGAAGATCGACCAGTTCATCATCCGGGCGAGCTTCTCCAGCGCGATGGAGCCGAGCTTGGAGTTGCCGTTTTCGTTGAGGCCGGGCGACCAGACGGCCAGCGA
>NZ_VFUA01000128.1 GCF_006440735.1 Mesorhizobium sp. B2-7-1
TCACCCATCTAATCGGTCTATTCTGTTACCTATCTATCCGGTTCGGACACGAGCCACCTCTCCCCCGCTTTGCGGGGGCGAGGAAAGGCGCCTTAGCTCACTCCGCCGCCACCAATCCCGCCATCTCGCGGTTCTTCATCAGCTTGTAGACGATCGAATCCATCAGCGCCTGGAAGGAGGCGTCGATGATGTTTTCCGACACGCCGACCGTCCACCAGCGGGCGCCGGTGGAATCATGCGATTCGACCAGGACGCGGGTGATGGCCTCGGTGCCGCCGTTGAGGATACGCACCTTGAAGTCGGCGAGCTCGAGGTCGACGATCTCACCCTGGTATTTGCCGAGGTCCTTGCGCAGCGCGATGTCGAGCGCGTTGACCGGGCCGTGGCCCTCGGCCACCGACATCTTCTCCTCGCCGTCGACCAGCACTTTCACGATCGCTTCCGAGACCGTCTTCAATTGCCCGTTGGCATCGAAGCGACGCTCGACCATGCAGCGGAAGGAGGTGACGTTGAAGAACTCCGGCAGGCCGTGCAGCATTTTTCGCGCGAGCAGCTCGAAGGAAGCGTCGGCCCCTTCATAGGCATAGCCTTCGGCCTCGCGTTCCTTGACCACCGCGATCAGCGCGTCGAGCCGGTGATCGTCCTTCGGCACGTCGATGCCGCGCCGTTTCAGCTCAGCGAGGAAATTGGCCTTGCCGCCCTGGTCGGAGACCATGACGCGACGGCGGTTGCCCACCGCTTCCGGCGGAACATGCTCATAGGTCGCCGGCTCCTTGGCCAAGGCGGAGGCATGGATGCCAGCCTTGGTGGCGAAGGCGGAGGAGCCGACATAGGGCGCCTGCGCCTCGGGCGCGCGGTTGAGCAATTCGTCGAAGGCGCGGGAGAGCCTGGATATTCCGGTCAGCGCCTCGGCCGAAATGCCGATTTCGAAGCGATCGGCGAAGGCAGGCTTCAGCGAAAGCGTCGGGATGATGGAGATGAGATTGGCGTTGCCGCAGCGCTCGCCGATGCCGTTCAGCGTGCCCTGGATCTGGCGCACGCCGGCCTCGACCGCGGCAAGAGAATTCGCCACCGCCTGCCCGGTGTCGTCATGGGCATGGATGCCCAGATGATCGCCGGGAATGCCGCCGGCAATGACCTTGCCGACGATTTCGCGCACTTCCGAAGGCTGCGTGCCGCCATTGGTGTCGCACAGCACCACCCAGCGCGCGCCGGCTTCATAGGCGGCTTTCGCGCAAGCCAGCGCATAGTCCGGATTGGCCTTGAAGCCGTCGAAGAAATGCTCACAGTCGACCATCGCTTCCTTGGCCGAAGCGACCGCCGTCTCGACCGAGGTCTTGATCGATTCCAGATTCTCCTCGTTGGTGCAGCCGAGCGCGACGCGCACATGATAGTCCCAGCTCTTGGCGACGAAGCAAATGGCGTCGGACTTCGACTGCACGAGCGCCGCCAGCCCCGGATCGTTGGAAGCCGAGACCCCCGCCCGCTTGGTCATGCCGAAGGCGACGAACTTCGCGCTTTGCGTCCGCTTCTTCTGGAAGAAGGCGGTGTCGGTCGGATTGGCGCCCGGATAGCCGCCCTCGACATAGTCGATGCCGAACGCGTCGAGCAGCTTGGCGATGGCAATCTTGTCCTCGACGGAAAAGTCGATGCCCGGCGTCTGCTGGCCATCGCGCAGCGTCGTGTCGAAGAGATAGAGGCGTTGCTTTGTCATGGCTGTAGCTCGAAAGGCCGCGATCACCGTGGAGCGCGGACGTGCATCACTATTTCCCCGCGAACTTATCCGTCGCCCGGATCAGCCGATCCAAAATCCCAGGCTCGGAATAGGCATGGCCCGCGCCCTCGACGAGGCGGAAATCCGCCTTCGGCCAGGCCTTATGCAACGCCCAGGCATATTTTGCCGGGCACGGCATGTCGTAGCGGCCGTGGACGATGGTGCCGGGGATGTCCTTCAGCTTCCAAGCGTCGCGCAGCAGCTGTCCCTCCTCCAGCCAACCGGCATGCACGAAATAGTGGTTCTCAATGCGGGCGAAGGCGACAGCATAGTCGTCCTCGCCGAACTTGCCGCTGGTCTCGGGCTCGGGCAGCAGCGTGATCGTCTCGCCTTCCCACAGGCTCCAGGCAAGGGCTGCCTGAACCTGGGCCTTGCGGTCGGAGCCGACAAGCCGCTTGCGGTAGGCGGCCATCATGT
Source organism: Mesorhizobium sp. B2-7-1 (assembly GCF_006440735.1). Lineage (GTDB taxonomy): Bacteria > Pseudomonadota > Alphaproteobacteria > Rhizobiales > Rhizobiaceae > Mesorhizobium. The sequence continues at coordinate 2,192 of NZ_VFUA01000128.1, forward strand.
CGCCGCGCTCGGCCTCGGGGATCGGCGCCAGGAAGCGTTCCCACTTGTCCGGGAACATCTCGGAGACGCCGAACTGATAGTACCACTCGAGCTCGGCGCGGGTCAGCGTGTAGATGCCGCGCACGACCAACTCGCTGACGCGGTCAGGATGCGTCTCGGCATAGGCGAGCGCCAGCGTCGAGCCCCAGGAGCCGCCGAAGACAAGCCATTTGTCGAAGCCCGCCATCTCGCGCAGGCGCTCGATGTCGGCGACGAGATGCCAGGTGGTGTTGGCCTCGAGCGAGGCGTTGGGCGTCGACTTGCCGCAGCCGCGCTGGTCGAACAGGATGACGTCGTAGAGTTTCGGGTCGAACAGGCGCCGATGCTTCGGCGAGATGGTGCCGCCCGGGCCGCCATGCAGGAACACGGCGGGCTTGGCGCCCCTGGTGCCGCAGCGCTCCCAATAGATGGTGTGGCCGTCGCCGACATCGAGCATGCCGGCATCGAACGGTTCGATCTCGGGATAGAGCGAACGCAAGGAACTGTTGTGGATTGTCATAGTTTCAAACCCCGCTGCGGCCAGTTGGCCGTCTCGTGGTCGGGATGCTGGAAGGAGATGATCTGCTCCTGCCGTCGATAGAAATCGGGATCGTCGAGGGTCGGCGCCTCGAAGATCTTCTCCACCCAGGGCAGCCGAACCGCGTAGTTGACCTGGATTTGCGGCGCCAGATCCGAGCGGTCGTCGAAGGCGCCGATGGCGATCTCCAGCGCGCCCGGCTGGCGATAGGTCAGCGGCGTGCCGCAGCGGGCGCAGAAGCCGCGGTCGATGTTGACCGAGGACTGGAAATAGCTCGGCTCCTCATGGGTCCACTCGACGCCGTCCTTCGGCACCGTCACCAGCGCGCCGAAGAAATTGCCGAACTGTTTCTGGCACATGCGGCAATGGCAGATGGACGGGCGTCCGAGCTTGCCCTTGATACGAAAGCGCACGGCGCCGCACTGGCAGCCGCCGGTTCGAACTTGATCGGTCATGGTCTTTCCTCCGGCGGCCATTGGTCGGTGTCATGATCGGGATGCTGGTAGGAGACGAGCTCGGCGAGGTAAGGCGCCGACGAGACGTCGCCCATCGTCTCCTCTGACGGCAGTTTTGCGATGCCGTCGACATAGGAAAGCTTTGCCTCGACGCCCCACTGGATGGTCGGTGCGATGCCGGTCGGATCATCGAAAGTGGCGATCGCCAGTGCCACACCGTCGGGCGCCTCGAAGGTCAGCGGCGTGCCGCATTCGGCGCAGAAGCCGCGCCAAGCGGCATTGGACGAGCGGAAGCGTTTCGGCTCACCGCGCGTCCAGTCGAGCGTGGCGCCACGCACAGAGACCAGCGGCAGGTAGAAATTGCCGCTCGCCTTCTGGCACATGCGGCAATGGCAGACGGATGCGTCGCCAAGCGCGCCCTCGACGCGGAAGCGCACGGCGCCGCACTGGCAGCCGCCGGTGTAGACCGGCCGGTTGTCGAGGCTCATGGCACGCTCCCGATCATGGGCTGCTTTTGGGGCTCACTCCGGATCATGGCAGACCGCTTCGACATTGTTGCCGTCGGGATCGAAGACGAAGGCGCCGTAATAATTGGGGTGGTAGTGCGGCCGCAGGCCCGGCCCGCCATTGTCCTTGCCGCCGGCGGCAAGTGCCGCCACATGGAAGGCGTCGACCTCGGCGCGGCTGCGCGCGGTGAAGGCGACATGCTGGGTGGATCTCGGCTTGTCGGTGCTGTCGCTCAGCCAGAACACCGGCCGGTCGCGGCCATAGCCCCCGACCTTGGCGCCGTCGGTATATTCCTGCGGCACCATGTAAAGCAGCGAAGCGCCGAGCGGCGCCATCGCCTTGTCGTAGAAGGTTTTGGACTTCTCGAAGTCGGATACATTGATGCCGAGATGATCGATCACGGGACGAGCTCCTCCATTGGTGGCGCGGGCGCGGCGGCCAGGCCGGCCACGATGACGATGTGCCGGCAGACATTGTCGATATCGCGGATCACGTCGTCGTTCCAGAAGCGCAGGATGGTCCAGCCTAGTGCCTCGAGCTTCGTGGTTCGCGCGGCGTCGGAAGCTGAGACGTCAGGCGACGAATGCTGAGAGCCATCCAGCTCAACGATCAGCTTCTTGCTGGGGCAGGCAAAATCAACGATGTAGTCAGCTATCGGCATCTGGCGCCTGAACGCCATTCCCATCAGCCTATCAGCACGCACCTCATTCCAAAGCTTCAACTCGGCATCGGTCATCGCCTTGCGCGCATTGCCGCGATTGGCGGGAGATACCCGATGATGGGTCATCGCGAGGCCCCCCTCTCCGCCATGAGAGCGCCCTCCCTCACCGCTTGATCTCCCAGGTCGTCACGCGCTCGCCGGTGGCTGCATCCTTGCCGTCCTTCAACTGCACGCCCTGAGCCAGAAGCTCGTCGCGGATACGGTCGGCCTCGGCCCAATTCTTGGCAGCGATCAGTTCCAGGCGCTTGGCGATCGCCTTGGCGACCGCCGCCTCGTCCACCTTGGCCGCGCCGACGTCGAAGCCGAGGAAGGCAAGTGCGGCCTTCAGCGAAGCGGCGGCTTTCTCGCCGCCGGCATCACCCGCCTCGCCGGCGAGCTGCGTCAGCCGCTGGAAGGCGGTGTAGGTGGCGAGGTCGTCCGACAGCGCTTCCACCACCTCTTCCGGCACGTCCTTCGCGGCCGCGGGCGCAAGGTCGGCGGCGCGCTTCCATTTGCGCAGCGTGTTTTCCGCCTCCTCCAGCTTGCGCACGGAGAAGTCGATCGGCTCGCGATAGTGCGTCATCAGCATCGCCAGCCTGAGCACCTCGCCCGGCCAGGTGCGGCCGCCGAAAGTGCTGGTCTCCAGCAGCTCATGGATGGAGAAGAAGTTGCCGAGGCTCTTCGACATCTTCTGGCCTTCGACCTGCAGGAAGCCGTTGTGCATCCACACATTGGCCATGACCTTGGTGCCGTGGGCGCAGCGCGACTGGGCGATCTCGTTCTCGTGGTGCGGGAAGATCAGGTCCAGCCCACCGCCATGGATGTCGAAGACCTCGCCGAGATAGGCGGCCGACATGGCCGAGCATTCGATGTGCCAGCCGGGCCGGCCCCTGCCCCATGGGCTTTCCCAGCCCGGCTCTTCCGGGCTCGACAATTTCCACAGCACGAAATCGCCGGGATTCTTCTTGTGCGCGTCGACGGCGATGCGCGCGCCCGCCTGCTGCTCGTCGAGATTGCGCTTCGACAATTCGCCATAGTCCGGCATCGAGGCGGTGTCGAACAGCACCTCGCCACCGGCGACATAGGCGTGGCCGCGCTCGATCAGTTGCCGGATCAGCGTCAGCATGTCGGCCTTGCCGTCGGCGCGGGGCGCGACGAACTCCGTCGCACGCGGCTCAAAGGTCGGCTGCAGGCAGCCGAGGGCCGCGACATCCTTGTGGTACTGGTCGGCGGTCTTTTCCGTGACCTTGCGGATGGCGTCGTTGAGCGAGAGTTTGCCGTCAGCGATCGCCTCGCCGAAATCGCGAAGCGCCCTGGCATTAATCTTGTCGTCGACATCCGTGATGTTGCGCACATACGTGACGTGGCTCTCGCCGTAGACTTGGCGCAACAGACGGAAAAGCACGTCGAAGACGATCGCCGGACGCGCATTGCCGATATGGGCAAAGTCGTAGACGGTCGGGCCGCAGACATACATGCGCACATTCAACGGATCGATCGGAACGAAATGCTCCTTCGTCCGCGTCAGCGTGTTGTAGAGGCTGAGGCCCTTCGATGCGTCAGACATGCGTGCCCTTCCGATCCGTTACTTCAGTTGAGCATGATCTGGTCCGAAAACCGGTGGTTTCGGGATCATGCTCTGGTCGGAGCCTTGTCTGCGCCGCAGGCACAAATCGGGCTCCAGCCTGCTGGCCGGGGCGTTTGTCCACTCTAGGGAAAGATGAGGCGAAAACGTCCGGACCAGCGCGAGGCTAGCCAATAATGCAAATGCCACAAATGGCGAAAGACGTTTTCATGGGCGGCTTTATCGCGCCGGCAGGTGTTGCCGTCAAGTCGCTCTACTTAGGAAAGATATCGCCGGATCACAGGTAAAGACAGGGCGAAACATTTTATTAAACATGTCGGCACAGTGATGAAACATTCGCCGGCTAGACCGCCAGATGTCACGATTTGGTCGGAATCAGCCGCCAAACGCTGGACACGAAACCGTTACCAGGGGAGAGAACCATGGCTCGCAACAAGCAGGAACAGAACCGACAAACGCAGCCCGCACTGGCCAGCCACTACCGTGCGATCGGCCCGGCGGCGATCGTCGCGGCTCTCCTTCACACCGCGAAGAAGAAGAAGCCGGCGCAGAAGATCGTCTCGCCACGCGCTGCCTGAAACGGCACGACCGGCACGGTCCCCGACGATGGGGACCCGGCGATAAGGGCACCGAACGGTGCCCTGGAGATGAAGGCCCCAAAGCAGCCCTCGAGGCAGGCAGCCTTCTTAAATGGCTAGCGCAATTCCGGACGGAAAACCGCTCCACACTTTTCCTGGAATTGCTTTAAAACAAGCTCATCTGGTTTTCGTCCGCGCCAGGCTTCTGGCGCCTGGGCTTTTCGGCCTGCGGCGAAACGATGCCGCGTTCCTGAATCTCCGGTCCGGTGTTGGCGACCTTGTTGACCAGGTCCGCAACCGGGACAGCCTCGAAGAAATCAGGCTCGGCGGGCTTCAGCAGATCGAGCACATCACGCGGCTCCTGCGTGCGGCAATCGAGCCAGCGGCTGAAGTCGCGTTCCTCGATCACGACCGGCATGCGGTCGTGGATATGGGCGATGCCGGCGTTGGCCTCAATAGTGAGGATCGCGCCGGTGTCCATCTCCGAGCCGCCCGGTTCGGAAAAAGTCTCGATCAGGCCGGCGAAGGCGACCACGCCGCCGCGTCGCGGGCGGATCCAGTAAGGTTGCCCCTTGCCGCTGCCCGACTGCTGCCATTCGTAAAAGCCCGACGCCGGCACCAAAGCCCGGCGGTGGCGCATCGCGGTCTTGAACGAAGCCTTTTGCAGCACGCCTTCGGAGCGCGCGTTGATGAGCAGCGGAAACGCCTTGGTGTCCTCGACCCAGGCCGGAATCAGGCCCCAGCGCACCAGCATCGCCTGGCGGTCCGGCAGATTGGAACCGGGCTCCCGCTGCGGCCCGGCAAGCGCCATCAGCACTGGCTGCGTCGGCGCGATGTTGTAGCGCGCCGGAAACTCCTCCAGCTCGGCAAGGCCGAGGAAAGCGGCGGTCTGGTCCGGCGTGGCGGTCAGGGCAAAGCGTCCGCACATGGATCTGGCTCTTCGATTGATATGCAATGAAAGTGGCGATGGAACCGCCACGCCGCAACGGCTAAAGCTGGATTCGCCTAATCGGTCCACAAAAGGCTGCAGAAAGATCGGCACGCATGGATCAGCGCAAGATCATACCAGCCGTTTCCGTCGCCGTCGTTCGTGGCGAGACGGTGCTTCTGGTCAAGCGTGCGCGGGCGCCGTCGCAAGGGCTCTACGCCTATCCCGGCGGCAAGGTCGAGCCGGGCGAAACGCTGGCGCAAGCCGCGGCGCGCGAATTGCTTGAAGAAACCGGACTCGACGCGACAGGCTATCGGCCGCTGCGCGACATCCATATCGACGGCAGTGCCGAAAACCACGCGGTCGACTACCTGCTGACGGTGTTTGGCGCCGCCTATGCAGGCGGTGAACCCGTGGCCAGCGATGACGCCGAGACCGCGGCGTTCTACACGCTGGCGGAAATGGCCGAGATGCCGCTAGCCGGCGACGTGTTCTCGGTCGCCGAGGAGTTGCTCGGCCCCACGCAAGGCGCCACGCGGTGAGCATCCACAATGGCCTTGCAGGCGACAAAATGTTTCGCCACAAAGCCCTGCCCTTTCATCGCAAGGTTTTGATGACCCGCGCCTCCCCTCTTCTCGCTGCGTGCCTCGCTGTCGGTCTCGCCGTCGCGGCATCCCCGGCGCCCGCAGCCGAGGCGCCGTTCGAGCCCGGGCTGATGCGGCTGGCGGAAGTGCTGGGATCGCTGCATTTCCTGCGCAACCTGTGCGGCGAGAAGGGCGACCACTGGCGGGCCGAGATGGAAAAGCTGCTCGAATCGGAAAACCCCGATCCCGACCGGCGCGCCCGTTTCATCGCCTCCTTCAACCGCGGCTACCGCTCTTTCAGCGGCACCTACACGCAATGCACGCCCTCGGCGACCGAGGCCATCGCCCGCTATATGAAGGAAGGCGAGACCTTGTCGCGCGATATCGCTTCCCGCTACGGGAATTGAGGCCGGATCACCGGCCGCCGCGCGTTTTGCGCAGATTTTTTGCGACAATCGGCGCCAATGTGATGTGCCTTATTGTCTCCTGTCCCACTCTGATGCAATCATGTGTTGCACTTGCGCAACAGCGTTAATGAAACGTTAGCGTGCGATTGTGGAATTAACTCAAACTGAAGGTTTTGGTGCCCCAAGCCGGTCTAATCGGCTAAGCTTGAAATCGATTGAGTACAGCCTTGTCCGAAATGTAGATTTAGACCGTAAAAATGTCGTATTTACAAAGACTTAAATGAGGCTGCGGACGAACTGACAGACCAAGCCGGATCCCTCGCCGGATCGACGCTTGCAGAAGGTGGACATCGCAATGGAACATGGTGTCAGCGACATCGACGCTTTGGTCAGGGAAGAAAAGCGGCTGACCGCCGTGGAGAGCCACAGCGAAGCCTGGGCCGAAGGCCTGTCGGCCGGCATCGAACCGGAAATCATCGCCGAGGCAGCACTAGAGACGGCTTTCGGCGAGATGTTGCGCGCCAATGGCGAGACCTCCGCGCTCGCGCTGCTCGACCGCATGCGGGAAAAGGTGATTGCCGGCGCTTTCGAGCCGGAACGGCTGAAGCACTAGCCACCTGTTTTGACAGCGACTTTTTGATCACGAGTTTTTGACGGCGACACGCCATTTGGCCATCATGCCTGTGCGCCTGGATTCTCAGAGCGCCGGCCGGGGGCCGAACCCGGGAACCATGGAGAGGCAAGCGGTGAGATTTTCGATGTCAGGCCGGCCGCGCGGGCTGGCCCTCAGCATCCTGATCGCCGCTTCCTGCCTGGCGCTGCCCCTGTGTTTCGCCAGCACGCCTTCCTACGCGCTGAGCGAAATCCAGCGCGAGGACCTGCCTTCCCCGGTGACCCCGCCCGCCAATGGCGACAACGCCGCGCCCGGCGCCACGGTGCCGATGCCGGAGGCGCCCGGCTCCAAGCCTTCGGACCAGCCTGCCGACGACACGGACAAGCCGGAGACGCCGCCCGCCAATGGCGGCATCACCAGCCCGCGCGCCGATCCCGATCAACCGCCGCCGGCGGTCGTCTACGACCTCAACACGCTTCCCGAACCAGTCAAGCGCATGCATGGGCTGATCATCGAGGCCTGCAAAAGCGGCGACATCGAGAAGCTGAGATCGCTGATCGGCAAGGGCGATTCCATGACGCAGTTGTCGCTGGGCGACATCGACGGCGACCCGATCACCTTCCTGAAGAGCCTCTCGGGCGACGGCGACGGCCAGGAAATCCTAGCCATCCTGGAAGAGGTGCTTTCGGCGGGCTACGTCCATGTCGACACCGGCACGCCGCAGGAACTCTATGTCTGGCCGTATTTCTTCGCGCTGCCGCTCGACAAGCTCGATTCCAGGCAGCGCGTCGAATTGTTCAAGCTGGTCACCGCAAGCGACTATGACGACATGAAGCAGTTCGGCGCCTACATCTTCTACCGCGTCGGCATCACGCCGACGGGCCAGTGGCTGTTCTTCGTCGCCGGGGATTAAGCCGGAAACCTATCGGTTGTCGGCCTGCGGCCATATCCGAGCCGCTTCGTTTCGAAGGGCCGAGATGGCGTCGGTTCCAATGACAGGATCCATGTGCAAGGCTTCGGCTGCGTCGCGCAATTCGCCTTTATCCCGGAGTTTGCCCACCACCCAGGCGATTTTCCGTTCGATGTCGGGGCCATAGGCGCTTTGCGCCTTGTCGAGGGCCTCAGTCGGGATCCGCCCATACGCCTTGACCAGCATCCCGAGATCGAAGGCATCTCGATACGCGACAGCACGATCCTGGCATCGATCAGCATTCGCCAGCAGCTTCTCGGCAAACATGTCTGCAGGAACGAGCGCCGGTATCCCCAAATCCTCGTCGAAATGACCGCGCAAATCGATGCGGCCTTCCCGGACGACTTCAAAGCGGATCGGCTGTCCTTTGAGACGCACCACGGTTCGCAGGCCATACTGGTCGATCTGGAAATCCCTGATGGCATCGACGGGTTCGGGGAAAAAAGCTCGAACGCCGAGTTCCGAGGCTCGCGTGCGCAGTTCGCGGTAGCCGGTGGCGTCGGCGCAAAGGAAATCCAGATCCAGTGACCGACGATACTCGCTGAGCTTCATGACAATGGCTGTGCCGCCGCCAAACCAGCATTGGGTTGCCGCCAGAAAGTCACGGTCCATCAGCCCGAGGGCTTCGGCAATTACTCTGTGTTCCGGTTTTCCGAACGCCTTCATGATCTTTACCCGCGATATTCCCGTCGAGCGCAACTGCTGCGCGCATTGAGGACAGAAAGATGGATTATCACGACGTGGTCAGAAGGATACCGTGGCCAAATTTGTCAGCCAACTTCATGATAAGCAGCTTCTCACGTGCCGTAAGGCGCTTTTGATCGACAAAGCGCCAGTTGCGCTCGTAAAGGGCAAAGGCCTCTTTCGCGGGGATCGGGCGCGCGGCATCGCGGTTCCAGGCGAGGGCCTGGAGCTCGGGAAAGTCTGCAGGAATGATCGTCGCAATATTCGCGGTCATAGCATGCTCAAGATAGTGCAGAGCGCTTAACAAATCCAATGTCGCCGGGGATTAAGCCGGCAGCGCCTCGGAAAACTCCACTGCCCTGCCCTGGCCGGGCGTCACGATCTCGCCTTCCCACATGACGCGCGTGCCGCGCACGATGGTGCCGACCGGCCAACCTGTCACTTGCTTGCCGTCATAGGGCGTCCAGCCGGCCTTGGAGCCGGCCTGCGCGTTGGTGATGGTCTCGCGCCGCTTCAGGTCGACGATCGTGAAATCGGCGTCGTAGCCAGCGGCGATGCGGCCTTTCCTGGCCATGCCGAAGATGCGCTGCGGGCCATGGCTGGAGAGATCGACGAAGCGCTGCAAGGTGAGCCGGCCGGCATTGACGTGGTCGAGCATGATCGGCACCAGCGTCTGCACGCCGGTCATGCCGGACGGCGAGGCCGGATAGGTCTTCGCCTTCTCGGCCAGCGTGTGCGGCGCGTGGTCGGAGCCAAGAACATCGACGATGCCTTGGGAAATGCCGTGCCAGACGCCATCGCGGTGGCGGGCGGCGCGCACCGGCGGGTTCATCTGGATCAGCGTGCCAAGCCTGGCATAGTCGTCAGCGCTCAGCGTCAGGTGATGCGGCGTCGCCTCGCAGGTCGCGACATCCTTGTGCCGTTCGAGGAAGACGATCTCCTCGGCCGTCGAGATGTGCAGCACATGGATGCGCGCGCGCGTCTGCCTGGCAATGCGCACCAGGCGCTCCGTGCAGCGCAGCGCCGCGACCTCGTCGCGCCAGACCGGATGGGACGAGGGATCGCCCTCGACCCGGTCGCCAAGCCGTTCGCGCAGACGAAACTCGTCCTCCGAGTGGAAGGCGGAACGGCGGCGGGTGTTGCGCAGGATCGAAGCGACGCCTTCGTCGTCCTCGACCAGAAGGTCGCCGGTGGACGAGCCCATGAACACTTTTATGCCGGCCGCGCCCGGCAGCCGTTCCAGTTCGCCGACATCGCCGGCATTGTCGCGCGTGCCGCCGACCCAGAAGGCGAAGTCGCAATGCATGCGTCCGGTGGCCCGGCGCACCTTGTCGGCAAGTGCTGCCTCGCTGGTGGTCAGCGGATTGGTGTTGGGCATCTCGAAGACGGCGGTGACGCCGCCGAGCACCGCGGCGCGGGAGCCGGTCTCCAAATCTTCCTTGTGCTCCAGCCCCGGCTCGCGGAAATGCACCTGGCTGTCGACAACGCCCGGCAGGATGTGCAGGCCCTTGCAATCGATAGTTTCGCCGGCCGAGGCCTGGCTAAGATCGCCGAGGGCCGCGATGCGGCCCTCCTTGACGCCAACGTCGCGAAAACCCTCGCCGTCGTGGTTGACCACCGTGCCGCCTGTCAGGATGAGGTCGAAGGTGGTTGCCATGGGCAGGTCCAATCTCTTGCGGGGGGAGTGTGGCCGGCTTACGTAATGACCGAACGTTTTGCAAGATCAGGCCGATTTTACCCTCATGCCCTTTGCCCAACTCAAAGATCGCGCGCTCATTTCCGTGTCAGGCCCCGATGCCGAGCATTTCCTGCAGAACATCCTCACCACCGATCTCGACACGCTCGGGCCGGGCCAGGCGAAGCCCGGCGCGCTGCTTTCGCCGCAGGGCAAGATCCTGTTCGATTTCCTGGTCTCGCGCGCGGGCGACAACGGCTTCCAGCTGGAATGCCGGGCCGACATCGCCGACGATTTCGTGCGCCGGCTGATGCTTTACCGGCTAAGGGCGAAAGCCGAGATTGCCAAACAGGATCATGTGCTTGTCACGGTCGCATGGGGCGATGATTCAACCGCCTCAGATTTCGATTCAATCGCGGTTGACGCAAAGGCGCTTGCCGACACGCGCTTCCGCGATGTTGCGGTGAGGCGCAGCTACGGAGGCGAGGCAAAGGACGGCGGCAATCCGAATGCCTGGCTGGCGCTGCGCATCGGCAACGGCATGGCGGAGAGCGGTTCCGACTACCAGCTCGGCGATGCCTTCCCGCATGACGTGCTGCTCGACGAGACAGGTGGCGTCGGCTTCAAGAAAGGCTGCTATATCGGCCAGGAAGTGGTCTCGCGCATGCAGCATCGCGGCACCGCGCGTCGTCGTGTGCTGATCGCGTCGGCCGATAGCCCCCTGCCCGCCGCCGGGACCGAGCTCACCGTCGCCGGGCGTCCGGTCGGCGCGCTCGGGTCTGTCGGCGGCCGGACCGGTCTTGCCGTCGCCCGCATCGACCGCGTCAAGGCGGCGGTCGATACCGGCGAGGCAATCATGGCTGGCGAGGTTCCGGTAACGCTCGCGATTCCCGCCTGGGCGAAGTTCTCCTTCCCGCAGGACGCGGCCAGCGCGGAGGAGGCCTGATGGCGGCCGACCGGGCCGGGGCGCCGCCGCGCGCCTGGCAACGCATGCTTTCTGGCCGGCGACTCGACCTGCTCGACCCCTCGCCGCTCGACATCGAGATCGCCGACATCGCGCATGGCCTTGCCCGCGTCGCGCGCTGGAACGGCCAGACCAGCGGCGACCATGCTTTCTCCGTCGCGCAGCACTCGCTGCTGGTCGAAGCCCTCTATGGCGAACTGGAGCCCGCCGCTCCGGCCGAGGCGCGGCTTGCGGCGCTGCTGCACGATGCGCCCGAATATGTCATCGGCGACATGATCTCGCCGTTCAAATCGGTGATGGGCGGTTCCTACAAGGATTGCGAGCTGCGCCTGCAGCGCGCCATTCATCTGCGTTTCTCGCTGCCGGCGGAACTCGCCGCCTCCTTGCGCAAGGACATCAAGCGCGCCGATCAGATCGCCGCCTATTACGAGGCGACGCAGCTGGCCGGCTTCTCGACCGCGGAGGCGACCGAGTATTTCGGCCGACCGCGCGGCTTCTCCGCCGACCGCTTCGACTTCACGCCAAAATCCGTGACCTGGGCGCAAACGGCATTTCTCAAGCGTTTCAAGATGCTGGAAGCCAAGCGCCAGTCTTCGCTTGCCATGAATTCAACCACGTAGAAGAACGCTAAATTAACCGGCTACCGGGACAGTATTGCGTTCGGTCACGGTCCGAAGGCGTGCTCATGCCCGGCGCACATGTCAAGACTGCTTCCACCGCCGGCAAGCGAAGAACGCCCGGCATTGGTCCGGCACGGCGGATCGCGGAAGAATTGCGGGCTCAGAACGAGCGTTTCGCGGCGGCTGTCGAGAACATGTCGCATGGTCTGTGCATGTTCGACGCCGATGAGCGGATGATCATCTGCAACCGCAACTACCTCAACATCTTCAGCTTGGACGCCAAAGTGGTGACGCCCGGCATTCGTTTCTTCGATATCCTGCAGCACAGCGTCGACATCGGCATCGCCTCGCAGAGCGCGAACGAGCTTTACGCCATCCGCAAGCCTTACATCGACGGCGCAAGGCCTTCGACCTATGAGGAAATTCTGTCGGACCGACGCATCATCGTCATTTCGCACCGGCCGATCGCCGTTGGCGGCTGGGTCTCGATCTACGAGGATGTGACGGAGCAGCGACGCGCCGAAGCGGAGTTGAAGGAGCAGCACCGCCGCTTCGACGCCGCGTTGGCCAACATGTCGCAAGGCTTGCTGATGTACAGCGCCGAGGGTCGCCTGATCATCCGCAACCAGCGTTTCCTGGATCTGTGCAACGCGAAGGCTGAGGATTTCGCGCTTGGCATGACGCACAGCCAGATGCTGGAGAAGGTCGTTGGTCTCGGCATCTTCGTGCCCGTTGAAGTCGACATCGAGGTGGGAAAGACGAAGGCGGCTCTGGAAGCGGGCCAGTCGCGCTCCAGCTATCGCGAACTCGTCGACGGCCGCACGCTGTTTGTCTCTCGCCGGCCGCTCGCCGGCGGCGGCTGGGTGGCCACCTTCGAGGACGTGACCGAACGACGCCGTGTCGAAGAGCGCATGACGCATCTTGCGCATCACGACACTCTCACCAATCTGCCCAACCGCTCGATGTTTCGCGAAAAGCTCGATCAGGCACTTGGCGAGGCCATGGCCAGGCCGCTGGCGATCCTCTCGCTCGACCTCGACCGCTTCAAGGCCGTCAACGACACATTCGGCCACCCCGCCGGAGACTGGCTGCTGCAATGCGTCGCCAAGCGGCTGCAGCACGCCGTGCGCAGCAGCAAGGACGTGGTGGCGCGCTTCGGCGGCGACGAATTCGCCATCATCCAGTCGGGCATCAAGAGCGTCGCCGACGCCGAAAAGCTCGCCAAGCGCATCGTCGAGATCGTCGGCAAGCCCTATCGCGACAAGGGGCGCGAAATGCATGTGGGCGTAAGCCTTGGCATCGCGCTCTATCCCGGCGACGGACACGATGCCGACACGCTGCTCACCAACGCCGACATGGCGCTCTACCGCGGCAAGAGCGAAGGGCGCAATGTCTATCGCTTCTTCCAGCCCGGCATGGATGCCCTGATGCGGGAGCGGCAAGCGCTCGAGGTCGATCTCGAGGCAGCGCTCTCCAAGCGTGAATTCGAACTCGATTTCCAGCCGATCCTCAACATCGGTTCCGGCAAGATCGTCGGCGCGGAGGCCCTGATGCGCTGGCGCTCGCCGTCGCGCGGCCTGGTGTCGCCGGAGAACTTCATCGCCGTCGCCGAGGAGACCGGATTGATCGTGCAGTTGGGCGACTGGGCGCTGCGCAAAGCCTGCAATGTGGCGGCCAACTGGCCGCCGGACATGCGCATGGCCGTCAATGTCTCGGCCGCGCAGATCAAGAGCGGCGGTTTCACCCGCAGCGTGATCTCGGCGCTTGCCTTTTCCGGCCTGCCGGCCAACCGGCTGGAGCTCGAAATCACCGAAACGGTGATGATGGACGAGAGCGACGCGGTGCTGAAGACGCTGAGCCAATTGCGCGGTCTCGGCGTGCGCATCGCGCTCGACGATTTCGGCACCGGCTATTCCTCGCTCGGCTATCTCCGACGCTTCCCCGTCGACAAGATCAAGATCGACCGCTCCTTCACCAGCGATCTCGACAAGCGCGACACGGCGGCGATCGTGCGCACGGTAATCGGGCTCGGAGCCGAGCTCGGCATCACCGTTACTGCCGAAGGTGTCGAGACCGAAGCGCAGCTCGACATGCTTCGCAAAGCCGGCTGCGGCGAGGCGCAAGGCTATCTGATCGGCGTGCCGGCCAAGGCCGCCGAGGTGAACCGGCTGCTACGCTCGCAGGCGCTGCTGCGCCAATCGGGCTGATTTCCCGAGCGCGTGTTGAGATTCAGGTCAGGCCGGCATCACCTGAGTATCGTCACGCGCTAGCGCAGCGTCTCGATATATTTCTCGTGGAAGCTGACATAGCCGGGCTCGACCACCTTGAGATGCCGTTCGATCAGTTGGTGGAATTGCGGCAGTTGGTGGAACGGCACGCCGGGATAGGCATGGTGCTCGGCATGGTAAGGCATGTTCCAGGCGAGCTTGCGCACGAACCAGTTGGTCAGCGTCGTGCGGGTGTTCTCCAGCATGTTGGCGACGAAGGGACAGCGGCCGTGCTCGGCCAGCAGGTAAAGCCTGAGGAACGGCTGGCCAAGCAGCGCCGGCACGATCCAGACATAGAGCAAGACCGATGCCTTGAACCAGACGGCTAGCGCGAGCAGGACGACATAGAAGGCGATCATCGCTCGCGCCTCGGCCTTCACTTTCGGCAAGCCCTTTGGCGGCACGTAGCTGTCGCGGCAGCCGCCGGTCGCATTGGTGTAGAGCGTCTTGAAATGGCCCCACCACACCGGCAGTCCGGAGACGTGGACGATGTATTGCCGCAGTGTCTCGGGCTTTGGGAAGGCGAGCTCTGGATCGTTTTCTGGATCCTGGGTGAAGCGGTGATGGGCGAAATGGAAGTAGCGGAACCAGTCGGCGGGCAGTGCGATCGCCAGGCTGCAGAAGCGCGCGACCATATCGTTCAGCCACTGCGTTTCGAACGCCGTCCTGTGCACCGTTTCATGCAGCAGCGTGAACAGGAAGACGATCAGAATACCCTGCGGCAGCATCAGCACCGGCCAGAACGGCACCTTGATCGCGATCAGCACGCCAAGGACGACGATCGCGCCGAGATGGAGCGTGAACTGGACAAGGCCCGGCCCATCCGATTTGCCGGTCAGCCGGCTGCGCTCCTCATTTGTCAGCGAGGCTATCACGGAGCGATGGTCGATGACTGCGTCGTGGTCGATTGCGTTCATGGGGCCACGATACCCAGAAAGAAACCTTTCGAAAAATGAGGATTTCTGCGAAATAGATAAGATTACTTTATCTTTCGGATTGCCATGGTCGCCCTTCCCTCCTTGCGCGGACTTCAGGCCTTCGAAGCGGCGGCGCGGACAGGCAGCTTTACGGCCGCGGCGGAGGAACTGTCGATTTCGGCCGCGGCCGTCAGCCAGCTTATCCGCACCGTCGAGGAGCAGATGGGACGGCAATTGTTCCACCGGATCAACCGACGCACGGTGCTGACCGAGGCCGGGGTGGAGATGCTG
>NZ_VFUA01000129.1 GCF_006440735.1 Mesorhizobium sp. B2-7-1
ACGCCACTCCGAGCACGATGCCTAAAATGCCGCCGCCGACACCGCTTTTGCCGGGGATGCCGACGCGGAAGGCGAAATCGCCGGAGCCGTCATAGTGGCCGCAGGTCAGCATCAGCGCGCCGATGCGGCGCGCCCGCTCGGCCGACACGACCGAATGCCCGGTCGCCGGGTTCCTGCCGCCATTGGCCAGGAACCGGCCAGCCATGGCCAACTGGCGGCAGCTCATGGCGATTGCGCAGTGGTGGAAGTAGACACCCAGCGCCAGTTCCGGCGCATGATGGAGATTGCCGAAGGATTTCATGTAGTTGGCCAGGGCGAAATTGCGATACCCGGTGGCCCGCTCGGATGCCGCCACGTCGCGGTCGATGATGATCGTCTCATCGTCGGCGAGGAATTGGATGAAGCGCAGGATTTCGCCGATCGCCTCGCGCGGCTGATGGCCGGCGAGCAGGACGTCGGAGACGACGATGGCGCCGGCATTGATGAACGGATTGCGGGGAATGCCGTTCTCATGCTCGAGCTGGACGATCGAGTTGAACGGATTGCCGGAGGGCTCGCGGCCGACGCGTTGCCAGAGCGCATCGCCAACCTTGCCCAGCGCCAGCGTGAGCGTGAAGACTTTCGAGACGCTCTGGATCGAAAAGGGCTGGTCGGCGTCGCCGGCAAGGATGACGCGGCCATCATTGGTCACGGCGGCGATGCCGAATTTCTTCGGATCGACCTTGCCGAGCTGCGGGATGTAGGTCGCCACGTCGCCGCGATCGGCGCGTTCCGCCATTTCGGCGGCCACTTCCGCCAGTGCTTGCTCGAGCTCCGGCATGGCTTCTATTTCAGCCAGCGTTCGATGCGCGCCAGCGCCTCGACCATGTCGTCATGGCTGCCGGCGTAGGAAAAGCGCATGGTGCGGTGGCCCTGCAGCGGGTCGAAATCGCGACCAGGCGTGGCCGCGACATGCGCCTGGGCCAGCATCTTGCGGGCAAAGGCCATGCTGTCATTGGTGTGGCGGGTGACATCGCAGAAAGCATAGAAGGCGCCGTCCATCGGGGCTGCGAGCGCAAAGCCGAGTTCCGGCAGACGCTTCATCAGGAGGTCGCGGTTCCAGGCATAGCGCGCCTTCACCTTTTCCAACTCCTCCGTCGCCTTGAAGGCCTCGATCGCGGCGACCTGCGACAGTTCCGGCGGCGAGATATAGAGGCTTTGAGCGACACGCTCGACCGGCCGCACCAGTTCTTCCGGCAACACCATCCAGCCGATGCGCCAGCCGGTCATGCAATAATATTTCGAGAAGGAGTTGATCACGGTCACGCTGGCGCCATGCGCCAGCGCAGTGACATCGGGCGCCGCATAGGCCAGCCGGTGATAGATCTCGTCCGAGATCACGGCGATGCCGAGCTCTTCGGCCGTCTTGACCAGCGCAGCGAGCTCGTCCGCCGGAATGACCGCGCCGGTCGGATTGGCGGGGCTGGCGAACAGAACGCCCTTCAGCGGCTTCTCGCGATGCGCGGTCTTCAGATGCTCGGCATGCAGATAGGCATCCGCGCCGAGCTCGATCTCGACGATCTCGATGCCGAGCGCGGCCATGATGTTGCGGTAGGCCGGATAGCCGGGCGCGGCGATGGCGACGCGGTCGCCCGGATCGAACATGGCCAGGAAGGCGAGGTTGAAGGCGGCTGACGAACCGGTGGTGACGGCAACGCGCGCCGGCGCGACGTCGATCCCGTAATGCTCGCCATAATGCGCCGCGATCGCCTTGCGCAGATCGGCAAGGCCCAAAGTGTCGGTGTAACCGATGCGGCCATGCCGCAGAGCCGCGCCCGCCGCCTCGCGGACGCCGACCGGCGCGGGATCAGACGGCTGTCCGACTGCCATCGACACCACCGGCACGCCGGTTGCCTTCAACCGGTTGGCCTCGGCCAGAATGTCCATGGCGTGGAACGGCTCGACTTCCCCCCGGCGCGAAAGCGAAACGACCATTTGACCTCTTCCAACTGCCCTTGTTCGGTGAAATTCCGGACGCAAGCCAGCGCAGACTTGCCTTTGACTACCCTAGTTAAAGGACAGCGCCGCACAAATGCCCGATTGATATGGGGATCACAAGCGCGCAGGAAGTTACCGGCGCCGACTTTTCATCTTTCGCCCGCTCGTCTACCAGTGGACCTATGTTGAGCCGACCCCGACCATCGATTGGCAAATCCATTTCCCTCGGCCGAACCGCGCGCGGTTTCGCGACGCTTATGCTTGCCGCCGCCGTTGCCGCTTCGAGCTCGGTCAGCGTCTTCGCGCAAGGCGTGCCGGTGGTGCGCGATGCCGAGATCGAGGCGCTGGTGCGCGATTATGCCCGGCCGATCTTCAAGGCGGCGGGACTTGCCAATGACGGCATCGACATCGTCCTAGTCAACGACCAGAGCTTCAACGCCTTCGTCACTGGACGGCGCCTGTTCATCAACACCGGCGCGCTGGTGACGGCCGAAACGCCGAACGAGATCATCGGCGTCATCGCGCACGAGGCCGGCCATATCGCCGGCGGCCACCAGCAGAAATTGCGCGACCAGCTCGACCGCGCCAAGACCATGGCCATCATCGCCACACTGCTCGGCGCCGGCGCCATGGTTGCCGGCGCCACCACCAACAGCCGCGGCCTTGCCGGCGCCGGCATGGGCGTCGCCGCCGGCGGCGGGGAGATGGCGCAGCGCTCGATCCTTGCCTACCAGCGCACCGAAGAGATCACCGCCGACCGTTCGGCGATCACCTACCTCAACGCCACCGGCCAGTCCGGCACGGGCATGCTGAAAACCTTCGGCCGCTTCCAGAGCGCGCTGTCGCTCGCCGGCACCCAGGTCGACCCCTACCGGATCAGCCACCCGATGCCGCAGGAGCGCATCGCCAACCTTGAAGCGCTCGTCAAGCAAAGCCCGTTCGTCAACACCATCGACCCGGCGGCGCTGCAGCAGCGGCACGACATGATGCGCATCAAGATCGCCGCCTATATGCAGGGACAGGCGGCCGTCGCGCGACTGATGCGCAAGAACCCGACCAGCCTCGCCTCGCGCTACGGCGATGCGCAGCAGACCTATCTCTATGGCAATCCGGGCGCGGCGCTGACCAAGACGGCGGCGCTGATCAAGGAACAGCCGAAGAACCCGTATTTCCAGGAATTGCGCGGCGATATCCTGATGAAGATCAACAAGCCGAAGGATGCGGCGGACGCCTATGCCAAGGCGGTCAGCCTCGATCCGGCACGCTCCGGCCTGCTGTTGGTCTCCCTCGGCCAGGCGCTGATGGCTGTGGGCACGCCCGATTCGCTCAAGAAGGCGGTCACCCAGCTCAATAATGGCGTCGGGCGGGACAAAGAGAATTCCGATGCTTATCGCTTTCTGGCGCAGGTCTATGGCGAACTCGGCGATGTTCCGGCCGCAGATCTCGCCACCGCCGAAGGCCATTACTATTCGGGCGACTACAAGAACGCGAAGATTTTCGCCATGCGCGCTCAACAGAAATTGAAGCGCGGCGAACCCCGCTGGGTCCGCGCTCAGGATATTATAAACTACACGCCATCGAACAAACTCAAATGAACCTCCCGGGCGTTGGCCGCAACCAAGGCTCACCGGGACAGGCAAAAGGATCGATAATCATGAACAAGGCAATCCTGCTTGGCAGTGCTGGCGGTCTGGCGGTGGCGCTCGGCATGCTGGCCTTCGGTTTCGTGGCCGGGAACCCCCAGGCCGCGAAGGCCGATACCGTGCAAGTAGCGCAGGTGACGTCCTCCACCGAGACCAAGGCGCCTGCCGACACCAAGATCGACCGCAAGGAGGTCGAGGGCATCATCCGCGACTATCTCCTGAAGAACCCTGAGGTTCTGCTCGAGGTGCAGGATGCGCTCGAGGCCAAGCAGAAGGAAGAGCAGCGGCTCGCGGCGCTCGGCGTGATCAAGGACTCCAAGGATGAGATCTTCAACTCTACCTTCGACGGCGTCGTCGGCAACCCGAAGGGCAAGATCACGATCGTCGAGTTCTACGATTACAATTGCGGTTTCTGCAAACGCGCCATCGAGGACATGCAGGCGCTGACCAAGTCCGACTCGGACCTGCGCTTCGTGCTCAAGGAATTCCCGATCCTCAGCCCGGATTCGCAGAAGGCCAGCGTCGTCTCCATGGCGTTCCACCTGATGCATCCGGAGAAATACGGCGAATTCCACACCGCGCTGCTTGGCGGCCAGGGCCGCGCCACCGAAGCGACCGCCATCAAGGTGGCGCTTTCGCTCGGCGCCGACGAGGCGGCGCTGCGCGAGAAGATGAAGGACCCTCGCATCGCCGAAACGCTTTCGCGCACCTATGACCTTGCAACGAAACTGTCGATCACCGGCACGCCGTCCTATGTGGTCGGCAACGAGGTGATCTTCGGAGCGCTCGGCCAGCAGGTTCTGGCGGAAAAGATCGAAGAGGCCAAGAGCGCGCTGTAAGCGCTTGCGGATGCAAAAGCCGACCGCTGTGGACATCGCAAGAACGCACTTGCGCTCTTTTCGCGGGCGGCTATGCCCATTATAGAGGCCCAGTGCGCCGGCTTGGGGTCGGCGTAGAACAAGGTCGGCATATTGAAAACGATTTTCGTCCTCAACGGTCCCAATCTCAATGCGCTCGGCAAGCGCGAGCCGGGGATTTATGGCGGCAAGACACTTGCCGCCATCGCCGAGGACTGCAAGGCGGCCGGCGCCGCGCTCGGACTCGAGATCGACTTTCGCCAGTCCAACCACGAGGGCGATCTGGTCGACTGGATCCAGGAAGCCGGTGAGAAGGCGGCGGGCATCGTCATCAACCCGGGCGCCTACAGCCACACCTCGATCGCCATCCACGACGCCATCCGCTCAATTGCGCCGCTGCCCGTCGCGGAAGTCCATCTTTCCAACATCCACGCGCGGGAGCCCTTCCGCCACGTCTCCATGGTCGCGCCGGTCGCTGTCGGCATGATCTGCGGGTTCGGGCCGCTCGGCTACACGCTCGCGCTGCAGGCACTGGCGGCACGCCTGTGACCGGCCCCCAAACAGAAGGCTCGAAAATGTCGATAAAAAAGACCGGTGTTGACCAGCAGCTGATCCGCGACCTGGCGGGCATCCTGAACGACACCAATCTGACCGAGATCGAGGTAGAGCTCGGCGACCTCAAGGTGCGCGTGTCGCGCCAGGCACAGGCTGTGCATGCAGTGGCCGCACCGCTTGCGGTTGCGGCCCCGGTAGCGGCCACTGCGTCTCAGGCCGTGGCGCCTGCGGCAGCGGCCGCCGACCTGTCCAAGAATGCCGTGCCCTCGCCGATGGTCGGCACCGCTTATCTGGCGCCCTCGCCCGATGCCAAGGCGTTCATCGAAGTCGGTCAGAAGGTGAAGGAAGGCCAGACGCTGCTCATCATCGAAGCAATGAAGACGATGAACCAGATCCCCTCGCCGCGCGCCGGCACTGTGACGGCGATCCTCATCGAGGACGCCCAGCCGGTCGAATACGGCATGCCGCTGGTGGTCCTCGAGTAGAGCCGGGACAGCCAAGAGATGTTCCAGAAAATCCTCATCGCCAATCGCGGCGAAATCGCTCTGAGGGTGCTGCGCGCCTGCAAGGAGCTCGGCATCCAGACCGTGGTGGTCCACTCGACCGCGGATTCCGACGCCATGCATGTGCGGCTTGCCGACGAGAGCGTCTGCATCGGCCCGCCGCCGTCGCGCGAGAGCTACCTCAACATCCACCAAATCGTCGCCGCCTGCGAGATCACGGGCGCCGATGCAGTGCATCCGGGCTACGGCTTCCTGTCGGAGAATGCCAAGTTTGCCGACATCCTCGCCGCCCACAACATCACCTTCATCGGCCCGTCGGGCGACCATATCCGCATCATGGGCGACAAGATCGAGGCCAAGCGCACGGCAAAGCGTCTCGGCATTCCGGTCGTGCCCGGATCCGACGGCGCGATCAACGATGAAAAGGAAGCCAAGCGCGTCGCCGCCGAGATCGGCTATCCGGTGATCATCAAGGCCTCGGCCGGCGGCGGCGGCCGCGGCATGAAGGTGGCGCATACCGAAGCGGATCTCGAGGTCGCGCTGCAGACCGCCAAGTCGGAAGCGGGCGCGGCCTTCGGCGACGACGCTGTCTATATCGAGAAATATCTGGAGAAGCCGCGCCATATCGAGGTGCAGGTGTTCGGCGACGGCGCCGGCCGCGGCGTGCATTTTGGCGAACGCGACTGCTCGCTGCAACGGCGCCACCAGAAGGTTTGGGAGGAAGCCAATTCGCCGGCGCTCAATGCCGAGGAACGTTCGCGCATCGGTGACATCTGCGCCAACGCGATCGCCGATCTCGGCTATTCGGGCGCCGGCACGATCGAATTCCTCTATGAGAATGGCGAGTTCTATTTCATCGAGATGAACACGCGTCTTCAGGTCGAGCATCCGGTGACCGAAGCGATCACCGGCATCGACCTCGTGCATGAGCAGATCCGTGTCGCCTCGGGCGGCGGACTGTCGGTCAGGCAGGAAGACATCAAGTTCAACGGCCATGCCATCGAGTGCCGGATCAACGCCGAGGATCCCCGCACCTTCGTGCCCTCGCCCGGCACGATCACGCATTTCCACACGCCCGGCGGTCTCGGCATCCGCGTCGATTCCGGCGTCTATTCCGGCTACAAGATCCCGCCCTATTACGACAGCCTGATCGGCAAGTTGATCGTGCATGGCCGCAACCGCGTCGAATGCATGATGCGGCTGCGCCGCGCACTCGACGAATTCGTCGTCGACGGCATCAAGACGACACTGCCGCTGTTCCGTGATCTTGTCGGCAATCCCGACATCGCCAATGGCGACTACGACATCCACTGGCTGGAAAAATACCTGGCCAAGGGTGAATAGCACGGGGATGCGATGACCCGCCCCTACGCGCCCGGCTATCGCATCCCGACCGACCTGCTGCTCCGGGCCTACGCCTCGGGCGTCTTCCCGATGGCCGAGAGCGCCAACGACCCGGAGGTGTTCTGGGTGCGGCCGGAGACGCGCGGCATCATTCCGCTGGACGGGTTCCACACGCCGCGCAGCCTCAAGAAGACGATCCGCAGGCATCCGTTCGAGATCCGCTACGACTTCGATTTCGAGGCGACCATCGACGGCTGCGCCGAAAAGCGCGAGGAGCGCCGCTCGACCTGGATCAACGCACCGATCCGCGAAGCCTATGTCGAGCTCTATCGCCTGGGCCATTGCCATTCGGTGGAGGCGTGGCGCGAGGACCGGCTGGTCGGTGGCCTCTACGGTGTCTCGCTCGGGCGCGTGTTCTTCGGCGAAAGCATGTTCGCAAGGGAGACCGACGCGTCGAAAACCTGCCTTTACCACCTCGTCGAACGACTGAAGGCGCGCGGTTTCGCGCTGCTCGACACGCAGTTCACCACCGAGCATTTGAAGCGCTTCGGCGCCGTCGACGTGCCGCGCGGCCAGTATGAGAAGCTGCTCGCCGAGGCGCTGAAGGGCGAGGCTGCCTTCTATCCTTGAGCTTGCGATGCTGCCTCGATCGGCGTTTGCGAATGGAACATCATCTTCCAGCCGTCGGCGCGATGCACATAACCGGTGCTGACCAGCGCCGCGTAGGGCTCGCCATTTTCCCGCGTGGCCCGCGCTTCGTAAGTAAGCATGACGATATCGCTGCCCGGCTCGACCATGCCCTTCAGCTTGATGTCGAGGTCGCGCCACTTGTTAGGCGTGGAGGCGGTCTTGGCGAGAGCGGCATTGGTCATCGCCTGCGCCATCTGGGGGAACGCCACTAGGCACTCCACGTCTACATTGGCTTCATAGTAAGCGGAATCGCCTGACCAAAAGCCCTTCTCGATGTCGAGAAGCTCCTGCTTGTTGGCGGTGATCGTTTTCGTGACAGTCATCGCGGAATCCTCCTCGCCCTGCCGAATTTGAACGGCCAAAGGGCGGGCAGGTTCCGAGATCAGTTGGTGTTGGAGGGCTCGTCGTCAGCCGGTTCGGACGCGGCGTCGGCAGGTTGCGCCGGAGCCTTGGGCTTGGCGGCCTGGGTCTTCGGCTTGGCGGTGTCGGCCTTGGCCGCGGTCGGCGGCGGCACGTCGGACTTCTGCTTGCAGCCTTTCAGCCAGACGTCATAGACGGCGTGCTCGACGGCATTGAGGCCGGGGCTTTCGGCAAACATCCAGCCGGTGAAGATGCGGCGAATCTTGCGGTCGAGCGTGATCTCGTCCACTTCGACGAAGGAATCGGTCTTCGGCTGCTCCGTATCCGGCCGCGAATAGCAGACGCGAGGCGTCACCTGCAAAGCGCCGAACTGCACGGTCTCGTCGACATAGACGTCGAAGGTGATGATGCGGCCGGTGATCTTGTCGATGCCGGCGAACTCGGCCACCGGATTGGTGATGCGGTCGGAGGCAGCAGGCACCGGGGCCGGAGCCGGGGCCTGCGCGGCGGCGAAGGCTGCCGTCGAGGCGGCCAGAATCGACGTCGCCGCGATCAGCGCCCTTGAAGTATGGCCGAAAGAGCTCATGCAAAATACCGGTGGTTGCGCCCGGGTGATTCTCTCAACGCCCAAGGCTAGTCATGGCTGCGCAGTCAGCAAGCAGCTAAATGCCAATTGTGGCGATAAAGGACCGAAGCAGCGCCTAAGATTACGATCCGGGTACTACGATCCGGGCGTCCAGGCGTCGTAATCGCCGGTCACCTGCGGACGGTGCTGGTTGGTCAGGATCGAGCCCTTCGGCCGATAGGCCGACGGCGTTCCGGTCGAATTCGCCTGATGCGGCTTTTGCCATTCGCGCGGCTTGTAGCCTTCGCTCGAGGGAGCGGTGTCGACGCGGTGGTGGATCCAGCCATGCCAGCCAGGCGGGATCTTCGAAGCTTCCGAATAATCGCGATAGATGACCCAGCGGCGCGTGCGGCCTTCCGAATCGATGCCGCCTTCATAATAGACGTTGCCGGCTTCGTCCTGGCCGACCCGCTTGCCGAAGCGCCAGGTGTGGAAGCGGGTGCCGAGCGTCTGGCTGTTCCACCAGGTGAAAAACTGCAGCAGGAAAGTTTTCATCCAAATCCTCGCGGCGGCAGCGGCTCCTGCCTTTCCCCTGCTTATGGCGTCACGCCACAGCGAAGGCAAGGGTTTTGCCATGCACTGGACGTAAATGCTTCGTGCGCTAAATCGATGCACCGCCAACGCCTGCGACAGCGCCGCTTGCCAACCGCCCCTTGTCTTTCTAAAGCTCGGCCCGCTCACTTCAGACGCGCCTTGAGGGAGGTGACGATTGACCCGTGATCCGTCCGCCGCCACCCGGATCAACGCCGAAGACATCCGCCGCCGCAAGGGCGGCGTGCCGATCGTCTGCCTTACCGCCTACACCTACCCTGTCGCCCGCCTGCTCGACGCGCATGTCGACCTGCTGCTGGTCGGCGACAGCGTCGCCATGGTCCTGCACGGCCACGCCACCACGCTCGGCGCCTCGATGGAGATGATGATCGCGCACGGCCAGGCCGTGATGCGCGGCTCGGCCAAGGCCTGCGTCGTGGTCGACATGCCGGCCGGCAGCTATGAGGCCTCCCCGGCGCAGGCCGTGGCCTCGGCGAAGCGCATCGTCGAGGAAGCGGGCTGCCAGGCCGTGAAGCTCGAAGGCGGTGTCGACATGGCTTCGCGGATCGCGGCGATCGTCACCGAAGGAATACCGGTCATGGGCCATATCGGCCTGCAGCCGCAATCGGTCGAGAAGGACGGCGGCTACAAGATCAAGGGGCGAACGCAGGACAACATCGCTGCGCTGTTCCGCGATGCCGAAGCGGTGGAAGAAGCCGGCGCCTTCTCGGTCGTCATCGAGGGCACGATGGAGGCCGTGGCCGCGAAGCTCACCCGTCATATTTCCATACCGACCATCGGCATCGGCGCCAGCGCCGACTGCGACGGCCAGATCCTGGTGATCGACGACATGGTCGGCATGACCGTCGACCGCGTGCCGAAATTCGTCAAGGAATATGCAGACTTGCGCGGCGTGATAGGCGATGCGGCGGCGCGCTACGCCGCCGAGGTGCGCAGCCGCGTCTTCCCCGGCCCCGACCACGTCTTCACGACCGCACCCGGCAAGGACGAGACATGAACGCTCCAATCGTCGTCGACAGCGTCGCCGCCCTTCGCGCGCAGGTCCGGGACTGGCGGCAGGCCGGCCTCAAGGTCGCCATGGTGCCGACGATGGGCGCGCTGCATGACGGCCATATCTCTCTGGTCAGGGTCGCGCTTGAACGGGCCGAGCGTTGCGTCGTGTCGATCTTCGTCAATCCGACGCAGTTCGCGCCGACGGAAGACCTCGACAAATATCCGCGCCAGCTGGCGCGCGATCTCGACCGGCTGCGGGATGCCGGCGCGCATCTCGCTTTCACGCCAGGCGTGAGCGAAATGTACCCCTCTGGCTTCGCCACGAAAATCTCGGTCGGCGGCCCCTCCCGCGGCCTGGAAACCGACTTCAGGCCGAGCTTCTTCGACGGCGTCGCGACCGTGGTGGCCAAGCTCTTCCTGCAGGCGGCGCCCGATTGCGCCGTGTTCGGCGAGAAGGACTACCAGCAGCTTTGCGTCGTCCGACAGCTCTGCCGCGATCTTGACCTGCCCGTCGAGATCGTCGGCGCACCGACTGTGCGCGAGGCCGATGGCCTCGCCATGTCGTCGCGCAACGCCTATCTGGGCGAGGCCGAGCTCGACATCGCGCGCAAGCTCAATTTGATCCTGCGCCGCACGGCGGCAGCACTTTCCGCCGGCGCTGATGAGGCCAGCGCCACCGAAGATGCCGCAAAGGCGCTTGTCTCAGCAGGCTTCCGGAAGGTCGACTATGTCGCCGCCCGCGCGAGCGTCACGCTCGGCCCCTGGCAGCGAGACCACGACGGCCGTCTGCTCGCGGCAGCCTGGCTCGGCGCGACGCGACTGATCGACAATGTGGAAGTTCCCTGCACCTGAGCTATCCCTGCCGATCGGTGGGAGCACCGGTGCAGCCGCGCCACAGCCAAAGACCGCGTGATACAATTCACAGACGCAAAGCATGCCTGACGGTTGTGTGCGACCTTACGCAAAGGTATCGTGGAACCTGACACTGCGTCAGCTCAATGGCGGCACGAGAAGGCCCATGTCAGCGCTTACGATCAATCGCGCACTGCCGCAGATCGTCGAGGCAATCTACGATTCGATCGCCGATCTCGATCGCTGGCGGCCGACGCTTGAAGCCATATGCCGCGTGGCCATAGGTCAATTGGCGATGCTGGCGGTGGTCGACACGGCCGCGAATGCCGCGCGTTTTTCGATCTCCTGCGGCGACCCTGCCCTGCTCGAGCCATTGCAGCGCGACTACGGCGCGGACGTGCCGTTCTTCACCGCCGTGCCCAGAATGGAGATCGACCAGCCATTCACGGTCGACAGCTTCTACGGGCTGCAAGGTCCCGATGCCCGGCAGAACTGGATCGAAAGCCGCATCGTGCGCGAATGGGTCGAGCCGAACCGGCTGGACGATTTCTTCTGGGTCGCCCTGATGAAGCAGCCAAGCCGCATCGGAACCCTGATGGTGGTGACGGACCAGGACCGGCGCCAGATCACCGGCGAGGATCTGGAGCTGATGTCCCAGCTCGCGCCGCATGTGCGCCGCGCGGTCACCATCGGCGACCTTTTCGAGGCGGAACGACGCAAGGCGGAAATCTTCCGGTCGATCCTCGAAAGCCTCGACCATCCGGTGCTGATCGTCGCCGACGACATGCAGATCATCTTTGCCAATCCCGCC
This sequence comes from Mesorhizobium sp. B2-7-1, assembly GCF_006440735.1. GTDB lineage: Bacteria > Pseudomonadota > Alphaproteobacteria > Rhizobiales > Rhizobiaceae > Mesorhizobium. The sequence continues at coordinate 11,763 of NZ_VFUA01000129.1, forward strand.
GCCGAGGCGCTGCTCGCCGACAGCGGCTCCGTTTCGTGTGTGCGCGGTCAGCTCTCTTTCGCCTATGCGGCGGCCAATGCCGCGATCGGCTGCGCCGTGCAGCTGGGTACGCGCGACGAATTCGCGCTTGGCCCGGCAGGCATCAACATCCCCCTTGTCCAGGCCGCCGTGCCCTCAGTTGCCCCAGCGGTCGCTCATGTCATGCCGCTGGCACGACGGGAAATCTCGGCCCGTATCTCGCAGCGCGCCGCCGCCGCGATCTTCATCGCGCCGGCGGGCGCATCGCCGATGCCGGCGATCGAGGCGATCGCAGCGCTGTTTGGATTGACCGCCGCGGAAAAGCGCGTTGCCGGTCATGTCGCGGCCGGCCTGACGCGCCGCGAGATCGCCGCGGCCGGCGGCGTCTCGGATGGGACGGTCAAGTCGCAACTGGCCACCATCTTCGATAAGACGGGCGCTGGCGACCAGCGCGAACTCCAGCTTTTGATCCGCGAGCTGTCGCCGCCGCTGCGCTCCACCTGATCGCGTGGCGGCTACTCTTCCGACGGCATATGCAGATACATCGACTGGATGCCGACGCGGCCCGGCCCGGTGAAGCGATTGACGACGAAATTCATGGCGGCGCCGAAGAAGCCGCTGGAAAGCCGGTCTATCCTTGTATCCATCTTCACCGAAGCGTCCTTGAACAGCCAGCCGCCCGGCTCGACATCGATGGTTTCGCCTGGCGCCAGCACCTTCTCGAAGACATTGCCGTAGCCGTGCAGCCAGACGATCCCGTCGCCCGTCTCGCCACGGAAACGGTCGATGAAGAAGCCGCTCTGGCCGAACAGCATCGTTCCCAGCCCGCGCACCCGCTCGAAGGTGTAGTCGACACTGGCGGTCGCGGCGAGGAACTGGTGCTCGCGCACCTGAATCTCCTCGCCGCGCCGGAGATGGATCGGCACGATATGGCCCGGTCCGTCGCGGCTGAACGCGATGACGCCCGGCCCGGACGCCTCGGTGACGAATATCTGCATGCCGGCGATCATGCGCTTCAGCGCGCCCTTCAGCGACTTCAGGCCGATGGCGATGGTGGTGTTCTTCCAGAGCAGGATGTGGTGCTCGAAATAGACCGGCATGTTGGTCACATCGACCGACAGCACGGGCACCAGTTCGCCGGCAACGTGATAGGTCACGCCGCCAAACGTCTCATCCGACACTTCGGTCGGCATCAATTCCGGCAGGCTCGGCATGGCAATCCCCCTCATCACCGTGCCGCCGGTCGACCGGGCTTGTCGCAGGCGCGTCGGCTGTCGCAGCATTGCCGCCGGGCTTCAGGCCGTCAAATGAAAGGGTGGCGTGGGGCGCACCGCTCGCAACAACGTGAAGCGCTTGCGGCGGCGTCGAGCGATCAGGCGATCAGCGGCCGCTCGAGCAGCAGCGACGCGATGCCTGACTGCGCAGGCCCGTCATTGTCGGCGCGGCCGACCTGGACGAAACCGTTCGCCGTGTAGAAGGCGACGGCGCGACTGTTTGCTTCCGCCACCTCGACGCGCACGGCGCGGGCTTCGGGAAAGCTCTCCATCACTTCGTCAAGCAACATGCCGCCGATCCCCCGACCCTGCAGGTCCGGCGCGACATGAAGCTGCTCCAGATCGACCACGGCGCCCTGGTCTGCGCTTTCGGCATAGGCGACGCCGCCGATGCGGTTGCCATCGTCGGCGACGAGGAACTCTGCGTCCGGGCGCTCGATGCGCGCTTTCAGCTTTTCCGGCGAACACCAAAGCGCGATGGTTCGATCGATCCGCTCGGCGCCATAGATGGCGTCGTAGGTCGCATGCCAGGTCTCGGCCAGCAGCGCCCGGATAGCGGCAATATCACGGTCGCTCGCGGTGCGGACAAACACCGTTATTCGATGCCGAGCTTGGCCTTGACGAGATCGTTGACTGCCTGCGGGTTGGCCTTGCCGCCGGTCGCCTTCATCACCTGCCCGACGAACCAGCCGGCCATGGTCGGCTTGGCGCGCGCCTGCTCGGCCTTGTCCGGGTTGGCGGCGATCACCTCGTCGACGGCCTTCTCGATGGCGCCTGTGTCGGTGACCTGCTTCATGCCGCGGCTCTCGACGAGCTGGCGCGGATCGCCGCCCTCGTTCCAGACGATCTCGAACAGGTCCTTGGCGATCTTGCCGGAAATGGTGCCTTCCTTGATAAGGTCGAGAACAGCGCCGATCTGTTCGGGCGAAACCGGAGCATTTTCAATATCCTTGCCGGCTTTGTTCAATTGGCCCAGCAGATCGTTGATGACCCAGTTGGCGGCGAGCTTGCCGTCGCGCCCTGCCGCCACCTTCTCGAAATAATCAGCGATCGGCTTTTCCGAAACCAGCACCGAGGCGTCATAGGCCGACAGGCCGAGCACATCGACCAGCCGCGCCTTCTTGTCGTCGGGCAGTTCCGGCAGGTCCTTGGCGAGCGCATCGACATAGGCCTGGTCGAACTCCAGCGGCAAAAGGTCGGGATCCGGGAAGTAGCGATAGTCATGCGCTTCTTCCTTGGAGCGCATCGAGCGCGTCTCACCTTTGACGGCGTCGAACAGGCGCGTCTCCTGATCGATCTTGCCGCCGTCTTCCAGGATGGCGATCTGCCGGCGCGCCTCGTATTCGATGGCCTGGCCGATGAAGCGGATCGAGTTCATGTTCTTGATCTCGCAGCGCGTGCCGAACTCGCCGCCCGGACGGCGTACCGAGACGTTGACGTCGGCGCGCAGCGAGCCTTCGTCCATGTTGCCGTCGCAGGTGCCGAGATAGCGCATGATCGACCGCAGCTTCGTCACATACGCCTTGGCCTCGTCGGCCGAGCGGATGTCGGGCTTGGAGACGATCTCCATCAACGCCACGCCGGACCGGTTGAGATCGACATAGGACATGGTCGGGTGCTGGTCGTGCATCGACTTGCCGGCATCCTGTTCCAGATGCAGGCGCTCGATGCCGACCTCGATATCCTCGAACTCGCCCTGGCGGTCGGGACCGACGGAGACGATCACCTTGCCCTCGCCGACGATCGGCTGCTTGAACTGCGATATCTGATAGCCCTGCGGCAGGTCCGGATAGAAATAATTCTTCCGGTCGAAGACCGACTTGTGGTTGATCGCGGCCTTGAGGCCCAGCCCGGTGCGGATCGCCTGCTTGACGCATTCCTCGTTGATGACCGGCAGCATGCCGGGCATCGCCGCGTCGACCAGGCTGACATTGGCGTTGGGCGCGGCGCCGAACGAGGTCGAGGCGCCGGAGAAGAGCTTGGCTTCCGAGATCACTTGGGCATGCACTTCGAGCCCGATGATGATCTCCCAGTCGCCGGTGGCGCCGGGGATCAGACGTTTCGCGTCGGGGGTGCGGGTGTCGATGATGCTCATGATCTGCCGTAAGTTCCAGAATGAGTGCGCAGAATATCCGCGCCTCGAAAGGGTATAAATCGTACCGCTTCGCTAGTCCAAACCGCCTTGCGAGACAAGCGCAAAGCCGCGCACTGGCCTTCTTCGCCGCTTTCGCCTACAGGACGCCCATCCCAATGGAGAGTGGATGTCCACTTACGCTCAGTCCCGGTGAAGCCCTGACCTCCTAGCCGAGGCAGGGCAGAAAAACCTGAAAACCCCGTGCCGCGATGTCTCGCGGCGGCGGCTTTTGTTGTTTTTCCCGGGAAATTCTCCAATGGACATATCGCGCAACGAACAGCGCATCCTGCATCTGCTCGCGCAGGGCGGGCGTATCGAAATCGAAAAGAACGAGAGCAGGAAGATCGCCGCGGTCCGGTGCCTGACCCGCGACGGCTGGCGCTATCCAGGCTTCGACCTGGAGCTCTTTCGAAAACTGAGGCGGAAGAAGGCGGTCTCATCGATCGATGGCGGGCCTTACCGCATCACCCGGCGCGGGCTCCAACTCGTCCGCGCCGAGCTCGACAACCGATAGAACGCGCCACACGCCGCCGGCTGGAAACAGCCGGCGGTTTCCTCGCCCTGCCTGCTCAGGCTGTGGCGATGTAGGCCTTCATCTCTTCGGCTTCGCGCTCGACATCCTCGATGCGGCGCTTGACCACGTCGCCGATCGAGACGATGCCGTCGAGCAGGCCGGCCTTTTCCACCGGCAGATGGCGGAAGCGGCCACGCGTCATGATCTCCATGACCTCGTTGACCGTGTGGTTTTCGTTGCAGATCTTGACCTTCGGGGTCATTGCCGAGCGCACGGCGACGTCGAGAGCGGCGGCGCCCTCCTTGGCCACCACCCTGACGATATCGCGTTCCGAGAGAATGCCGACGATCTTGCGATCGCCATTGGTGATGACGAGCGCGCCGATCCTGTGCTCGGCCAGCATGCGAATGGCCTCGCTGAGTTTCTCATTGGGCCCGAGCGTGAACACGTCATGGCCCTTGCTTTCAAGAATTGCCTTAACCGTCATGGCATCCTCCACTGCCGTTGACACCGGCCCCCGCCCCGACCGGCTTTCAGCCCCAACATGGTGCGCCGTGATTGGTTGCATTTCAAGTGCGCCTAAGTCCTAGTGCGTTTCACCGTTTCACGGAAACGGCGAACCGCACTATCTCTTTGTTTCTACGCAATTCCGGACGGAAAACTGCTCACACTTTTCCTGGGATTGCTTTAGGCGGCAGCCGTCGGGCGGTCGAAGAAACGCAGTCCGAAAAAGCCGGCGATGAAGCCACCGATATGGGCTTCCCAGGCGATCTGGCCGTCGATCCCCGGCGCGAAGCCAAGCAGGCCGGTGGCCAGATTGATGACCATCCAGACACCGAGAAAAGTCATGACTCCGCGCGAGCGCAGGACGATGCCGATCGGCAAGGGCTCGCCGGCGAAAGCCGCCTTGCCCGACGAGCGGTCGATACTGAACCCATAGCGCGCCGCGGCGCCCATCATGCCGGAAATCGCACCCGATGCACCGACGAGCGGCGCCTCGCCATAGGGATGCAGCGCCCAGAACAGGACAACCGAGGCCAGCCCGGTCACGGCGTAGAATACAGCGAAACGCAGCGTGCCAAGACGATTGGCGAGCGGGGAGCCGAAGGCTGCGAGCCAGATCATGTTGATGGCAATATGGGCAACGCCCCCATGCATGAACGCATAGGTGAACGGCCGTGTGAAAAGGAACCAGTCGAAGCCGTATTGGCCGGTGTACAGCACCGGAATGAAGGCACCGTCGTAGAGCAGCGTCATTTGCTGCGTTTCGTTCAGACCGTATTGCTGCAGCAGATAGACGGCCGCGCATATGCCGATCACGGCGAGCACCACAGGCGGCAAGTTGAACACGGGTTCGCGGCGCCGCGGCTCTGGAGCCTCATCCGGCAGCGGTTCGTTTTCAGTCGGGCTTACAGGCTCGCTCATGCGCTCTTTGCGGGTCTCGGACTTTGGGTTTCGGCGAGCATGTAGATCACGCCATTTCGAATCACAAATGGCTAATCGCCACAGCGCCCGCATGGAAACGGGACGAATCAGAGCAGGAACGAATCAAAAAGAAGGCCGTCCAGGATTTCCCTGAACGGCCGGTCGAGTCCCCTGCTCCCCATAAACTCGTGACTGAAGTGCTGCCGATCGCTGCTGAGACGACCGTTTTGGAGTGGGTTTGGTGTGCCACGGGCCCCGGC